>CAZLJK010000001.1:0-211380 GCA_964559825.1 uncultured Sulfuricella sp.
CTCGAACCCGCGACCCCCGGCGTGACAGGCCGGTATTCTAACCGACTGAACTACCGCTCCGTGGTGCAACTTCTACAACTTTTACTACCATGCACTGATTAATCTCGGTGCAATAAAAAGGCTTGGGGGTTCCAAGCCTTCTTAAACTGGCGTCCCCAACCGGATTCGAACCGGTGTTATCGCCGTGAAAGGGCGGTGTCCTAGGCCTCTAGACGATGGGGACCTAAACTTGGTGGAGGTAAGCGGGATCGAACCGCTGACCTCTTGCATGCCATGCAAGCGCTCTCCCAGCTGAGCTATACCCCCGAAAGGCCGCCACTATACTTGGCGCTGGGGTTGCTTGTCAACAGGATTGTGCACCTATGCAAAGTTTTTCATGTGCGCTGAAATCCGTTTCAGGGTTTCCTCGCGACCCAGCAATTCTAACACAGCATCGACCGCGGGTGTTTGCGTTTCTCCTGTCACGAGCAGGCGTAGCGGCATCGCCAGCTTGGGGAATTTCAGGCCGTGCTCGGCCACGACCGATTTCATCAGGTTGTTGATGGACGGCTTGTTCCACTCCACCAGCCCCAGTTTTTCCTGCAATTCACGCACTACCGGAAGGATTTCCGGCGTAAGGTGCTCGGCCATCAGTTCGGGTGAGGGCGTCAACGGCCGGTAGAAATACACCGCGGCGTCGGCCAGCTCTTCGACGGTGTTCACCCGCTCCTTGAGCAGGTCGATGACCTCTTCCATGCGCGGCCCGGTTTCGGGGTTGCAGAGATCGGTTTCCAGAAACGGCAGGACCAGCTCGGACAGGCGCTTGCTGTCGGTCTTCTTGAGATATTGCTGGTTGAGCCACAGCAGCTTTTCCGGATTGAACTTGGCCGGAGATTTCGAGATGGCATCGAGGTCGAACCATTCGACGAACTGGTCGAGGTCGAAGACTTCCTCATCGCCGTGCGCCCAGCCCAGGCGCGCCAGGTAATTCAGCAGCGCCTCCGGCAGGTAGCCGTCTTCCAGGTACTGCATCACGCTGACTGCGCCATGGCGCTTCGACAGGCGCTCGCCGTCGTGACCCAGGATCATCGGCACATGGGCATACTGCGGCAGCGGCGCGTTCAGCGCCTTGAGGATGTTGATCTGGCGCGGGGTGTTGTTGAGGTGGTCATCGCCGCGGATGACGTGGGTGATGTTCATGTCCCAGTCATCGACCACCACGCAGAAATTGTAGGTCGGCGTGCCATCGCTGCGCGCGATGATCAGGTCGTCGAGTTCGACATTACTGACTACGACGCGGCCCTTGACCAGATCGTCGATTACCACCGCGCCGTCGAGCGGGGTCTTGAAGCGGATCACCGGCGGGACGCCGGCGGGCGGAGTGGCCTTGGAATCGCGCCAGCGGCGGTCGTAGCGCGGCTTCAGGCCGGCTGCCTGCTGCTCCTCGCGCAGCTTGTCCAGCTCTTCCCGGCTGGCGTAGCAATGATAGGCTTTGCCCTCGTCCAGAAGTTGCTGGAGCACGGCTTTGTAGCGCTCCATGCGTTGCATCTGGTAGAACGGGCCTTCGTCGTAGCCGAGGCCGAGCCAGTTCATTCCGTCCAGAATGGCCTGCACCGATTCTTCGGTGGAGCGTTCCAGGTCGGTGTCTTCGACGCGGAGGATGAAAGTGCCTTTGTGCTTGCGCGCGTAGGCCCATGAATAAAGGGCGGTTCGGGCGCCGCCGATGTGCAGGTAGCCGGTAGGGCTGGGTGCGAAGCGAGTGCGGACCATATTCTTTTACAGGGGATAAAAGCGCTTATTTTACGACAATCGTGAATAAACTTCGTAGAAATTGAGCGGGCTGATTTATTGACCTTTTTCGGGCGGTATGATCTAATTGCGCCTCTTTTTGGGCGGTTAGCTCAGTGGTAGAGCACTGCCTTCACACGGCAGGGGTCGCAGGTTCGAACCCCGCACCGCCCACCAAAATGAAATTCGGAAAACGGCCTCTCTGGCCGTTTTTTGCTTTCTGCCTCCCGCATTATCCCGCCTGATGCGGGCGGTGCTCTCCTGCAGCGTCTGTCCTGTGCTTGCAAGCTCTCTGCGCTCCATGCGGCTACGCCATTTACGGCTTTGTCTGCACGTATCCCTACTGTGTAACCCTCCCTAGTGTATGCGGTTTCAATTTTAGCGAAATGCAGACTTTTCCTCCGTGTTTTTGTTTCGCCTTTGTCCAATACTTCACAACAAGGATTCGTCCGACAGGTGGTTGGCAAGTTTCGTCGATGAATTGGAGCAAACGAGTTGACTTGATGCAACGAGGTGGGAGGCGTTATGAAAACCGATCTGAAAACCGTTCTGAAGAGCAAGTTCGGACTCCTCATGCAGGCGAGTAGGCGGGTGATGGGGATCCAGGGTAAAGGATTCCGAAGCGCCCGGTCCGGCGGATATGCAGTTGCCTGTTTAAGCCTGCTGATCGGACTCGCCTCGCAGACCCCGGCCCGTGCCAATTTCATCCTTAACGTGGAAGGCTGTGATACAAATAACGTGTGCGCCCCCCTGCCGGGCAATTTCCGCTACCTGGTGGAGGAGGACAACACTACTCTGAACCTGCCGCAGACGGTGCAGGTCGTTCCGCCGAACGGTCCGAGCAGCACTCTCGACATTCACAAGAGCCATGCGCCGGTGGTTGCATCGGGCTCGGGCGCGTCGGGCCTGGAGGTCGTACTCCCCGACGGACGTTACTTCGTCACCGTGCTCCCCGACTCAGGGTATGCCCTGGGCGGCGCCGCCAGTTATACGGTCGCGCCAGGGGCAGCAGGGGCGCAGGTCTTTCCCAAGAGCACGGTAACCGTAAAGGTGGCCCAGCATCCGCTGCCCACCGCGCAGATCACGATTTTCGCCCACGTCGACCATAACCCGATCAACAACACCTGGGATGAATACGACGGCGGCCTGAGCGGCGAGGCCGTCACCAACCCGCCTCCGATCAACGGCGGCCTCGGCGGCGCCAGCGTCAGGATCGCCGAAGCTGCGGGCCAGATGCTGACGGATGCTTTCGGCAACCCACTGGGGACCATGTACGACGCCGCAGGCAATGTCACCCAGATCGGTAGCGGCGTCATCACCACCATGACGGTGAACGACGTCAACAACCCGGCCAAGAACCCGTACAAGCTGAAGGTCGGCGAGGCGGTGATCAAGAATCTCACCCCCGGTAAATACGGCATCACGGTCGTGCCCCCGCAGTTCGACGACAACGGCAACCCAATCAGCTGGATCCAGACCTCGACCATCGAGGGTACCCCCACCATAGACGCCTGGGTCAAGGCGAACGAGCCCAAGATCTTCATCGAAGGCTTCGGCCAGGGGGTCAATCATGCGGAGTTCGGCTTCGTCAAACTGAGCCCGGCATCGTCATCGCCCATCAAGGGCCAGTCGGTAAAGGTGCTGCTCTGGAATCTTCCCTCCGGAGACCCCGACTACGTCAACCGCTCGGCTTTCACCGGCTCCATTCAGGGCACCGTGCGCCTGAACCACTTCTCCCGTCCGCCAACTCTCCAGGGGTATTTTCCCGGCCCGGCAGTGGGCGAATGCTGGGTCGGCCTGAACAATCCCGTGGCGACGCCAGGCCTGCAGCCATCCGGCCTGTATGCCGCGCCCTGCGATGCCAATGGCCATTTTGTGATCAACAACGTGCCGCCCGGAACCTATCAGCTGGTCTACTGGGACAAGCCCCTCGATTACCTGTTCGGTTTCAGCACGGTCACCGTCCCGGCCGGGACCGGCACCGGGGCTGCCGTGAATCTGGGCGATGTACTGGCTTTCCGCTGGTTTGGTTCCCTGGAAGGATCGGTATTCTTTGACGCCAACCAGAACGGCATTCGCGATGCCGGCGAGGTCGGTGTGGAGAACCAGAATATCAACATCCGCTTCAGGGACGGCTCGATCTACCAAGCATCGCCGACTGACCCGAGCGGCAAGTACGAATTCGGCGAGGTATTCCCTTTCTTCAACTGGCTGGTGACCGAAGTGGACTTTGCCCGCTTCAAGGCCACGGGCATGACTACCGCGATCGACTACGGCGGGCAGATCACTTCCCAGGCGTGGCCGGCCAACGGCAACAAGGCGCTGCAGCCGCAAAGACCTTTTAGTGAAGATCCAGCCAACCCCAACTCCACCGTCGACTTCCGCACCGAAACCGGCCCGGTCCTGCTGCAAGCGATGCATCTCTTTCTCGGACAGACCAACCTGATTGACTGGGGCAAGACGACCTATGCGAGCGGGGAAAACGGCGGCATCAGCGGCGTCGTCTGGTATTCCGTGACCCGCGCCGAGAACAACCCCCGCTACGGTACGGCCGAGACCTGGGAACCGGGCATTCCGCGGGTGCAGGTCTGCCTGTACCAGGACAACCTGAACAACGCCACCGGATTGCCGGGGCCGGACGGGGTCATCGACGAAACCAACGGTACCGCCGGGGTCCAGCTCTGCGACGTGGACAACTCCCCCTTCGGCTGGTCTGACGGCACCGCCCAAAAAGGTCCAGAGGACGTAGTCCGCAGCGGCAACGGCACCACCTTCAGCCTGGGCGATGCCCTGCAGGTGGCCGCCACCGACAGCTGGGACGACAACAAGCCCAGCGGCTGCATCCAGGGCCTGCCGGTGATCCACGGCATCACTGCGCCGGAATGCGCCGACGCCTTCGGCACCTGGAACCAGGTGCGTCCCGGCGTGTTCGACGGCGGCTACGCCTTCGGCTCTGCCGCCGGCAATCCCGACCTGGTCCCGGGAACGTACGTCGTGGAATCGGTACCCTCGTCTAGCCACTACAGGATCGTGAAGGAAGAGGACAAGAACGTCGATTTCGGCGAGCCTTGGAGCCCAAGCCCGCTGCTGCTGCCGCCGGTCTGCGTCGGCACGGTTGCCAACGGCCAACCCGAACACGTGGTGCCGAATGCGCTCGCGCTCTTCCCGGGCGTGCCCATCGACCCGCCCTTGGCCGGTTCCATCACCCCCCTGTGCAACATGAAGCAGGTCGTCCTGAATCAGGGGCAAAACTCTGCCGCGGATTTCCAGTTCGTGACCGACGTTCCCAAGGCGGCCAGGGTGGTGGGCTTCGTGCTCAACGACCTGACGGCGGAGTTCAACGCGGGCAGCCCGGTGTTCGGCGAGAAGCTCGCCGCCAAGTGGATCCCGGTTTCCTTCAAGGACTGGACCGGCAGGGAGATCACCCGGGTTTATGCGGACGAATTCGGAACCTATAACGCCCTGTTGCCGTCCACCTACTCGATCAATGTGCCGTCTCCCAGCGGTGTTTCCCCCAGCATGATCACCCTGGTCCTGAATGACCCGGTCCTGCCGGACGGGAGCCCGGATCCCTACTATGACCCGACCTTTGCCGTGAGTCCGTGGACCCTCAATTACAGTCCGGGCAAGACCACCTACGCGGATACGCCGATCGTCCCGATTCGGGCCTTTGCGGCCGCGGGCATCGGCTTCTCCACCGCCCCGGCTACCGGAACACCGGTGATCAAGGCCGTCGATGGCGATCCCGGAGCCGGCGTCGCGCCGCAGATCTGCACCGACGTCACGCCGCTGCCGACCAACGTCACTCTGACTTCGCTCGGACCGACCGTGGTCATCGACCCGGCCACCGGCACCAACGTTACCCTTGACTACGGTTTTGGCACGACCCAAGGCACCGTGACCCTCAATGGTGTCGCCCTGGCTATCCAGAGCTGGACCGATGCCGCGATTAGCGTCACCGTGCCTTCCGGGGCTGCCAGCGGCACGCTCATGGCGACCCGAGGAGGTGCCGGCGGCCTGTCCACCCAGATCGGCGTGAACCTGACCATCGCGAACTGCGCGACCACCACGGTACTCAATGTTCCCAGCGCGACCTATCCGACCATCCAGTCGGCCATCGATGCGGCCAGTGCCGGCGATTTGATCCTGGTCGCACCGGGGAATTACAACGAGAACGTGGTGATGTACAAGCCGGTGCGCCTCCAGGGCGCCGGCGCAGGCTCCACGTTCATCAACGCCAACCCCAACCCCCTCGACCGGTTGCAGGCCTTCCACGCCAAGGTCGACGGACTGGGCGCTCGGGAATTTGCCGCCTTCCTGCTGAAGGACCCCTTCTCCGCCGCCGAGGCGCCGGGGATCTTCGTCATCGGCGAGCTCACCTACCCGGCCGGCACACTCCAGAATCCGTTGCCTGGCACTCAGGCTCTGAACCCGGGTAACCCGTTCAGCATGCCCAGCATGATCGACGGCTTCACCATCTCCGGCAGCAAGGCCGGCGGCGGGATCTTCGTGGTCGCCGGGGCAGGTAACCTGATCATCAGCAACAACAACATCGCCAGTAACCAGGGTAATTACGCCGGCGGCATCGGTGTTGGCACGCCGGATGTGGGCTTCGATTCCCAGAACGACAAAGTGATCATCCGCAACAACAAGATCCACTCCAACGGCGGCGTCGACGGCAGCGGCGGCATCGCCATGAACGAGGGCTCGGAGAATTACCTGGTGGATGCCAACCTGGTCACCGGCAACTTCAGCCGTTTCAATGGCGGCGGCATCGCCCATAACGGGCCCAGCCTGGGCAACAACGTCATCCGCAGAAACCGGATACTGTTCAACGAGGTGTTCTTCGGCGCCCTGTTGAACACGGCCGGCGACGGCGGCGGCATCTTCGTCGGCGACAACGTGGCTGGCGTGGAAGGAACCGGCAGCGTTACCATCGAAGCCAACCTGATCCAGGGCAACCTGACCGGTGCCGGCTCCGGGGCGGGCATCCGGGCCTTCGCGGTGAACGCCAACGACGTGCGGCTAGCTCCCACCGACGATGCGAGCTGGAACCGGCTGAACATCATCAACAACATCATCGTCAACAACGTCGCCGGTGTCGCGGGCGGCGGCATCTCCCTGCAGGATGTGTTGCGGGCACGCATCATCAACAACACCATCGCCAACAACGACAGCACGGCTACGGGCATCCTGGCCTTCCAGGCAGGTGCGGCCAACTCGACGCCGCAACCGGCCGGGGTCGTCTCGGCCCCGCACAGCACCGTCTTGCAGGCACTGATCCAGCGTCCGAACGAGCCGACCTTCTCCAACCCGGAGTTGCTGAACAACATCGTCTGGCACAACCGCTCGTTCTACAACAACGCCAGCCTGAGCGGCGGCGCGGGCGGCCTTGCGCCCGACCCGGCCGGGCCGTACTGGGACCTGGGAGTGGTCAATGCCGTGGGCGTGCCGCCAGAGTTCAATCCAGAGGAGACCCTGCTCTCGGTCCTGAACAGTCACGGCGCGACCTACGGCGGCAGCGGCAACTTCGCCACCGCCACCCCGCGCTTCGTCCTCGACTACATCAATACCCTGCAAACGGCGACGGTCACCGACGAAGGCGGCAACAATATCAACGTGACCTTCACGCCGCTGAACCCGGCTGCCGGCAACTACCACATCACGGCGGGCTCGCCCGCGGTGAACCGGGGCAGGAATGCGGGCGCGCCGGCAACGGACTTCGACTACCAGCCGCGTAACAATGTCGACATCGGGGCCGACGAGGTGAGCTCCGCTGCTCCAGTGCCGCCACCGGAGCCAGGTCCAGGTCCAGTGCCAGGGACCGTGCAGGGATATTTCTCGACCGCGGGCAACACGGCGGTGCCGGGCGTAGCCGGACCGTATGACAATGCCGACATCTATGCCCGGAATTCCAACGGCACCTACACCCGGGTGTTCGATGCCAGCGTGTTCGGGGTCCCCGGCGGGGCTGACGTCGATGCCTTCGTCTACAACGGACCCAACGACATCTACCTGTCCTTCAACGGTAGCGTCGTGCTGCCTAACCTCGATGGGGTAGTCGGCGGGCCAAACGGGCCAAGGACGGTGCAGGGCGCGGATATCGTGCACTGGAACGGGGCTGCCTGGAGCCTGTACTTTGATGGCTCGGATGTCGGCTTGACCGCAGGTGCCGAGAACGTGGATGCCTTTGCGTTCCATCCCGATGGCAGCCTGCTGGTGTCCACCAGCGGCAATCCTTCTGTCCCGGGTCTCCCGGCTGGAACGCCGGGCCTGGCCGACGAAGACCTGCTGCGTTGCGTCGGGACTTTCGGGCCGACGACCACCTGTAGCTGGAGCCTGTACTTTGAAGGCTCGGATATCGCCCTGAGCAGTGGCAGCGAGAACGTGGACTTCGTCAGGGTCACCCCCAGCGGAGATATCCGTCTCAGCACCACGGGCAACTTCTCGGCTGCTTCGGGGGCAAACAGCCTGACAGGCAACGGCAATCAGGTGTTCGCGTGCACTGCGCCCACCACTGGAACTGCCACGGCCTGCGGTGGCTTGAGCAGCGTCCTGATCTTGCCCGCCCTGCCAACAGGTTCGATGGACGCCATCAGCATCGCGCCGTGAGATGGAAGGGTAACAGCAGGAACAGTTCCGCCATTGGTGCGGGTGAGTACCAAACGATGTAATTCGCCCCATCCGCCAGGCAGGTGCCTGGCGGGCCGGGGAGTCGACAAGGAGAGCAATCATGATCGCACTGAAGCTACGCAAATTGCTGCTTCCACTGGCAGTGGCAACGGCGCTCACCGCGCCGCAGCTGGCGATGGCAAGGGTCTACGTCCAGTGTCCGGGCGACACCGACGGCGATGCCGTCCCGGAGGTCGGCGCCCCGGGCTACGATCCCAATGTCAAATGCATTCACCTCTCCGCTGGTGACGGTTATTCCGTCATGGCCGACGGCAAGCAGCTCTATACCTTTGGCTTCTCCGACCTGACCGGGACTTTGCCCGGCACCGGCACCGTCGATGCCCGGCTGGACAAGGGCATCCTGGCTGCAACCCAGCCGGCACCGACCATCGAGCTGAAGCAGGGCCAGAAGGTGTATCTCACCCTCTCCAACGTGGGCATGGTGTTGCGTCCGGACCTGTTCGACCCGCACTCGGTACATTTTCACGGCTTCCCCAATGCCGCGGCTATCTTCGACGGCCTGCCAGAAGCGTCCATCGTCATCAACATGGGCGGCAGCCTGACCTATTTCTACAATATCGTCGAGCCCGGCACCTTCATCTACCACTGCCACGTGGAGGCCACCGAGCACATGGAGATGGGCATGCTCGGCCAGTTGTTCGTCACCCCCATGCAAGACGGGCAGAGCTTTGAGTATCCGGTCGGCTCCGGCAAGGTCTACACCAAGTTCGTCTACAACGACGGCGACGGATCCACCGGTTATCACAAATCCTACGCCCTGCAGCTGGGTTCCTTCGACCATGTCTTCCACGAGGAACACATCGCGGTCCAGCCCTTGCCTTTCGCCGCCCTGACCAGTCCTTACACCTTTATCAACGGGCGCGGCTATCCTGACTCGGCCAATCCCAACCCGCTGCCCTCGGCAGCTGACAACCCGCGTTCCGTTGTAAGCGGCGGCGCGATCGCGACGGGGCAGCCGCTCAGCGCGCTGGTGGAGCTCGACCGGGCCACCGAAGGCACGACCCTGCTGCTGCGGCTCTCCAACCTGAGCATCGTCAACTTCTTTTCCGTGACGGCGCTGGGCCTGCCGATGCGCGTGGTCGGCCAGGGCGCCCGCATCCTGCATGGGGGAGGCGAGGTGGCCGGCAAGGACCTGTCCTACAACACCAGCGTGGTCACGCTCGGCGGGGGGGAAACCAACGATATCCTGATCGACACCGCCGGCCTGCCGGCGGGGACTTATTTCCTCTACACCACCAATCTGAACTTTCTCAGCAACGGGGCCGAGGATAACGGCGGCCTGATGACCGAGATTGTCCTCACCAATTAGTGACCAGCCTGACATTCACAAGAAAGAAGGAGACTCGCCATGACTCAAGCGCTCAACAGACTGGCCGCCCAGGGGGGAATCGCCCTTGCCCTGTGGCTGGCTGCAGCCGGGCAGGCCATCGCGGCCATTGCCGGCATCCCCGGGCCGACCTTCAACCTCACTGCGAGAGCCGACTACATCAGCACTGCTGACGGCAACAGCGTGCTCACATGGGGTTACGACAATGGGACGGGCGTCATGCAGTACCCCGGCCCGACCTTGATCGTGAATCAGGGGGAAACCGTCAACATCACCCTCACCAATACCCTGACGGTGCCCACCTCGCTGGTCTTTCCCGGCCAGACCGGGGTGAGCACGAACTGCGGCGTTACCGGCAGCGCTCCCGGCCTGATGACCTGCGAGGCGCTCCCAGCGGCAGGGACGGTGACTTACACCTTTACCGCATCCCAGCCTGGCACCTATCTTTATCACAGCGGCACGCAAGCGTCGCTGCAGGTGGAAATGGGCTTGGTGGGGGCGCTCATCGTGCGGCCAGCCGCGGCCAACCAGGCCTATGGCCATGCCGGCACCGCCTATGACCGCGAATACCTGCTCCTGCTCACCGAGATGGACCCCAATATCCACAACCAGGTGGCGCAGGGCAACCTCAGCCCGGACCTGACCAATTATTTTTCGGTGCAGTGGTTCATCAACGGACGCAACGGGATGGATACCCTACTTGGCGACAACATTCCCCTGATGCCACATCAGCCCTACGGCTCCGTGGTGCTCGCCCATCCAAGCGAGAAGGTGCTGGTCAGGCTGATCAGCGCCGGCCGCGACCTGCATCCCTTCCACTTTCACGGCAACAACGTGACGGTCATCGCGCGCGACGGACGGTTGCTGGAGAGCCAGCCCGGCGTCAGCGGCCCCGATCTCGCCTGGTCCGACTTCACCATCACGGCAGTGCCGGGCGCCACTTACGACGCCATCTTCGAATGGACTGGCAAGAATCTGGGCTGGGACATCTACGGCACCACTGCGATCAATCCGCACACCTGCACCCCGGATGTGAACGGCTTCGACACCACGACCAGGGAGTGGTGCGACGACCACAACAAGGCGATTCCGGTGACGCTGCCCAGCGTGCAGGATGTCACCGTCGGCATGTCCTACAGCGGCAGCCCCTATCTGGGTGCGGCCGGCGCCCTGCCGCCCGGCCAGGGCGGCTACAACCCCTACGCGGGTTACTACTTCATGTGGCACTCCCACACGGAAAAGGAACTCACCAACAACGATATTTTCCCGGGTGGCATGATGACCATGTTCGTCGTCGTGCCTCCCTCCTATTCGCTACCTTGATTGGGGGGTGCCATGAACATCACATCTAAAAGCCTTATGCCCCTCGCCGGCAGCTTGCTGGGGATCGGCCTGCTCCTCTCCGCCGGCCCGGCAATGAGCGCCGTATACTACCTGTGCGCCAAGGCTGGCACCGTCACCATGCCGGGTGGCGTAGTTGTGCCGATCTGGGGGTATGTGCAGGATGACAATGCCAACCTGGCGGACGGTTGTCCGGCGCTCAATGCGACTACCTGGACGGTGGCCATGCCGGCCTTGACAGTGCCGGCGGGGGATCTTGCCGGCCTGACCGTGCACCTGCGCAATGACCTGACTGCCGAGCCGACTTCATTGGTCATTCCGGGGCAGACCGCCACGATGACACCGGTCAAGATTAACGACCCGCAGGGCCGCCCACGGGTGCGCTCCTTCACCCACGAGGCTGCCGCGAATGGCGGCACGGCAATCTACACCTGGGCCGACATCAAGCCCGGTACCTATTTGTACCACAGCGGCTCCCACCCGCAGGTGCAGGTGCAGATGGGCCTCTATGGTGCGCTGACCAGCAACTTCCTCGACGGCGTCCCTGCCGTGCCCGCTGCGCCCCCAAATCCTGCCGTTCCAGCAGTGCCCGGCCAGGCCTATGACGGCGTGCCCTTCGGCGCGGAGCTGGCGCTGCTGTTCAGCGAGATCGACCCGGCGCAGCACGCAGCCATCGTCGCCGGCACCTTCGGCACCGGGAGTGCCCCAGCCACACCTTGCAATGATAGCGGCGGCGCGTCCATGCCGATGACCAGCACCCTGTGCTACAAGCCGAAGTACTTCCTGATCAACGGCAAGCCCTACCCGGACAGTAATGCCGCCATGCCGGCGCTGTCTTTGGGGCAGGACACCTTGCTGCGCATGCTCAACGCCGGCCTGAGGTCTTATGTGCCCACCATCCAGGGCACGCACATGAAGATGATCGCCGAGGACGGCAACCGCTACCAGTATCGCGACCTGTTAGGCGTGTCGCCGCGCGACCAGTTCCAGTACTCGACGCTGCTGGCCTCGCTCAAGACCACGGACGCCGTCATCACGCCCGCGACTCTGCAGAGCACCGCGATCTATGACCGCAGGCTGCACCTGGTCAACAACCTGGCCCAGAACGGCGGCATGTTCGTTTCGCTGAACGCCGCCTGCAACGCGGGCACCTGCACTGATTTGTCGATCACCAAGAGCGACGGTGTGACCAGCGTCAGTCCGGGCGCGGCAGTCACCTATAACATCGTGGTGAGCAATGCCGGGCCGACCGCGGTGACAGGTGCGACGGTGACCGACAACGTGCCTGCCGCCCTTGCCGCTACGGCTGCCTGGACCTGCACGCCTGCGGGAACGGCGGTTTGCGGTCTGGCCAGTGGCGCCGGCAACATCAGCACCACGGTGGACCTCGCCGTTGGCGACTCGGTGACCTTTGCGGTGAGCGGCACGGTTGACCCGCTTGCGGCCGGCAGCATGGTTAACATCGCCAGCGTGGTCACGCCGGCGGGTGTGACCGACCCCAACCCGGGCAACAACAGCGCGAACGACACCGATGCCATCGTCCTGCTAGCGAACCTGTCCGTCACCAAGACCGACGGCGTGACCAGCATCGCGGCGGGCAACCCTGTCTCCTACACCATTGTGGCAAGCAATGCGGGACCTGACCCGGTAACGGGCGCAATGGTGACCGATACCCTGCCTGCCGCCATCACGGGCGCCAGCTGGACCTGTACCGCTGCAGGCGGTGCAACCTGCGCGGCGAGCGGCACCGGCAACCTCAACACGGCGGTGAACCTGCCGGCGGGCGGGTCGGCGACCTTCACCGTGAGCGGCACGGTTGCCCTGGCCGCCACCGGCAGCCTGGTCAACACTGCCACGGTGGTCGCTCCAGCGGGCGTGAACGACACCAGCCCGGCCGACAACAGCGCGACCGATACCGACACCATCACGCCACCCCCGGTCGTAGTGCAGGCGTATTTCTCGACCGCGGGCAACACGGCGGTGCCGGGCGTGGCCGGACCAAATGACGATGCCGACATCTATGCCCGGAATTCCAACGGCACCTACACCCGGGTGTTCGATGCCAGCGTGTTCGGGGTCCCCGGCGGGGCTGACGTCGATGCCTTCGTCTACAACGGACCCAACGACATCTACCTGTCCTTCAACGGTAGCGTCGTGCTGCCTAACCTCGATGGGGTAGTCGGCGGGCCAAACGGGCCAAGGACGGTGCAGGGCGCGGATATCGTGCACTGGAACGGGGCTGCCTGGAGCCTGTACTTTGATGGCTCGGATGTCGGCTTGACCGCAGGTGCCGAGAACGTGGATGCCTTTGCGTTCCATCCCGATGGCAGCCTGCTGGTGTCCACCAGCGGCAATCCTTCTGTCCCGGGTCTCCCGGCTGGAACGCCGGGCCTGGCCGACGAAGACCTGCTGCGTTGCGTCGGGACTTTCGGGCCGACGACCACCTGTAGCTGGAGCCTGTACTTTGAAGGCTCGGATATCGCCCTGAGCAGTGGCAGCGAGAACGTGGACTTCGTCAGGGTCACCCCCAGCGGAGATATCCGTCTCAGCACCACGGGCAACTTCTCGGCTGCTTCGGGGGCAAACAGCCTGACAGGTAACGGCAATCAGGTGTTCGCGTGCACTGCGCCCTCCACCGGAACTGCCACGGCCTGCGGCGGCTTGAGCAGTGTCCTGATCTTGCCTGCCCTGCCAACAGGTTCGATGGACGCCATCAGCCAGCCCTGAAACTCTGGAGGAGCGCAATCATGAAAAAGCATGACAACAACGATACGGGGGAGGGTTGGGGCGGATGCCCGAGCTGGCCCCGCCGGTCAGCGCCTGCGAGGGTGGCCGGATTGATGGTCCTCGCTTTGGCGCTCGCTTTGCCGGGCTCGGCTGCCGGCGCGACAACCCAGGCCAGGGCGGCAGCGAAAGCCACACCGGCAGCCGGAAAAAAAGCACAGAGTCAGAGCGTGGAGGACAGGCTGGGCGTGCACATTCGTGGAATCCGGCTGTCAGCGGCCGGATTCATGCTGGACCTGCGCTACCGCATCCTCGATACGGACAAGGCGGCGTTTTTCCTCGACCGCAAGTTTGCGCCCTACCTGCTGGACAGCGCCGGTGCCCGGCTCGGCGTGGCGTCATCGCCCAAGATCGGCCAGTTGCGATCGACCCAGCGCGGCGCGATCCGCCTGGACCGGGATTACTCCATGCTGTTTGGCAACCCGGGCCGTTACCTGCAGCAGGGGAGCAAGATCACGCTGGTCATTGGCGAACACAAAATCGAGAACATCACCGTCGAATAACCTCGTGGGGTGAATCATGCCGGCCACTAACAAGAAAATATATCCCCATGCCGCACTGGCTGCGGTCCTGGCGATCCTGTCCAGCGCCGGCGCGCAGGGCGCGGTCATAACCCCCGAGCTGGCTGCGGAACTGGCGGCGCGGGCGCCGAACGAGGAGGTGTCGGTGATCCTGACCCTGTCCGACAAAGTCAATCATCGGCTGTTCGAAGTCCGTGACCGCAAGCATCGTGACGGTCGCCTTGCCAAAGCACTGAAGGACAAAGCTGCAGTGAGCCAGGTAACGCACAAGGCATTCCTGCTGAATCGCGGCGGCCGCAAGCTGCGCGAACTGTGGTCGATCAACGGCATTGCCGTCAAGGTCCGGGCCGAAGTCGTCAGAGAGTTAGCCACGCGCCGCGGCATCGAGAGTATCCGCCTGGATTCGACCCTGCAGGCACCGCCGGTGAGCAGCGGCACGACCGCGCTTCCCGAGTGGAACCTGAATGCGCTGCATGCGCCGGACTTGTGGGCGCTGGGATTTACCGGCGTCGGAGTGGTCGTCGCCGGAATGGATACCGGGGTGGACCCGAATCACCCGGACCTGAGCGCAAAATGGCGCGGCGGCACCGACAGCTGGTTCGATCCCCATGGCGAACACGCCACCCCTTATGACCCGACCGGCCACGGCACCCAGACCATGGGCATCATGGTGGGAGGTTCAGGCGGTGGCACGGCCATCGGCGTGGCGCCGGATGCCAGATGGATTGCCACCAAGATCTATAACGATGCCGGGCAAGCCAGCTACAGCGATATCCATCTGGCTTTTCAGTGGCTGCTCGACCCTGATGGCAATCCGAATACCCTGGATTCACCGGATGTGGTGAATGCCTCCTGGGGGCTGGTTGGCACCGCCGGCCAGTGCACCAACGAATTCAGCCTGGATATTGATATTCTCAAGATGTCCGGCACCGCCGTGGTGTTCGCCGCCGGCAATGATGGTCCGGCACCCCTGACCAGCCTCAGTCCGGCCAACAATACCCCCGGCTTTTCCACCGGAGCGGTCGATTCGACGCTGACCATCGCCAGCTTTAGCAGCCGCGGCCAGTCCGCCTGCGACGGCACGGTTTACCCGAAAATGGCGGCGCCAGGCGTGAACGTCAATACCGCCGACTTGTCCTTTGGCGGCTTGCCCCTGTACAGGGTGGTTTCCGGAACTTCTTATGCTTCGCCCCATGCCGCCGGAGTGATTGCACTGCTGGAAAACGCCTTTCCCCAGGCCACCGTCGCCGAACTTGAAGGCGCACTGACGCAGACTGCCCATGACCTGGGCGTGGCCGGGCCGGACAATAGCTACGGTTACGGCCTGACCAACGCCATGGCAGCGTACCAGAATCTCCTGGCGGCCACCGGCAGCACGCCGACGATCACCTCGATGCCGGTGACCAGCGCCACGGCCAACAGCCCATACATCTACACCGTCGTAGCCAGCGATCCGGCTGGCAATGCGATGGCCTATTCGCTCGATGTAGCACCGGCCGGCATGACGATCGATGCGGCCAGCGGCAAGATCGGCTGGACCCCGTTCACCGCCCAGGCCGGCGCCAACGCCGTGACGGCGCGGGCGACCAATACCCTTGGCAAGTTCGCCACGCAATCCTTCTCGGTGGCGGTGGCGCTGCCGGTGAATCACGCCCCGACCGCGAACAACGACGCCTACGCCATGACCAAGGGCGGCACCCTTACCGTTTCGGCCCCGGGCGTGCTCGCCAACGACAGCGACCCGGATGCCGGCGATACGCTTACGGCGGTGAATTTCAGAGCGGCTTCGAACGTTACGCTGGCTCCCAATGCCAACGGCGGCTTCAGCTTCACGGCCGCAACGACCGGTACCAAGACCTTCACCTATCAGGCTCAAGACAGCAGCGGCTCTACCAGCAACGTCGCCACGGTTTCGATTGCCGTCAATGCCAACAAGGCGCCGATTGCCAGAGATGACACCTACAGTGCGCCGGTACGCAGATTAACGCTGCCCTATGTAGCGCGGACCTTGACAGTGCTGGCCAACGACAGCGACCCCGACACTGCAGCGGATCCGACCAATATCATCAATCCGGCCACAGTGACGATTACGAGTGCGCCCAAAAATGGCGGAACAGTGGTGGTGAACCCTGGCGGTACGCTTTCCTACACACCCAGACTCAACTTCCGTGGCACTGAAGTGTTCAGGTATCGGGTGAGAGACAATCTGAATGCGCAATCCAATGCCGCCACGGTGCGGGTGAACGTGCAGTGAGTCTGAGGCTGAATACCAACATGTCCATGTGCAGCAGGCGGCAGCAGTGGAGGAGTCCGGTGGGTAATTGGCGAGAGCTTTCAAACGATCAAGGAGGATGTCATGAAATCTCAGAAACTCATTCTGGTCATTCTGGCCATGTCGATGGGCAGTGTGGTTGCTCCAGATGAAAGCAGGGCTAATGCCGAGGAGCATCACCATCATCATTCCATGGCGCCGGCGAATATGGCGGTGATGCGTTCGGTCGCTTCATACACGGTGCCGGACGTGCAGCTGACCGACACCAGCGGCAACAAGGTATCACTGCGCGAGGTCCTGGCCGGCGGCAAGCCGGTCATGCTGAACTTCATCTACACCAGCTGCACGGCGGTCTGCCCGGTCATGAGCGCGACCTTCGCCGAGGTTCAGACCAAGCTCGGGGCGGAGCGGGACAAGGTTCGCATGGTCTCGATCTCGATTGATCCGGAACAGGACACACCCGCAAGGCTTAAAGCTTATGGCAAGAAATTCGGCGCCGGACCTAAATGGCAGATGTTGACCGGCAGTGTGGAAGAAAGCCTGGCCGTGCAGCGCGCCTTCGATAGTTATCGCGGCGACAAGATGAATCATGAGCCGGCGACCTTCCTGCGCAACGCGAACGGCAAGTCCTGGGTGAGGATCCAGGGTTTTGCCAGCGCCGACCAGCTGCTGCGCGAATACCACCAGATCGTGGCGATACGGTGAACTCAGGCTGGCAAGCCGGTGGGCTGATCGTTGCCGGCCTTGCGCTGATTGGGCTGTTTCCGGCCGGGGCCAGCAGTGCGGCAGAGGCGCCGAATGGGGTGGGGCAGCGCATCTATCGCGACGGCGTACTGCCGTCCGGCGCGCCGCTCCGCGCCAGCTTGAGTAATGGGGTCGCGCTGCAAGGGCCGGATGCCGCCTGCGTGAAGTGCCACCGGCGTAGCGGGCTGGGCGGCGGCGAAGGCAAGGTTGTGGTGCGGCCGATCAGCGGCCGGCTGCTGTTCGAAGCCTCGGTTTCTCCGGGTAACCGGAACCGCAGGGTGGTCGAAGCCCGGCCACCCTATGCTCCCGCCACTCTGGCCAGGGCCTTGCGCGAAGGGGTCGGTTCGGGCGGCAAGCCTCTGGATGCGCTGATGCCGCGTTATAACCTGGGCGATGAGGAAATTGCGCCGCTGGCGGCCTATCTGAAAACCCTTTCCGCGACGGCAGACCCCGGCGTGACCACCACGGATATCCACTTCGCCACCATCGTGGCGGCAGATGCCTCGCCGCAAAAGCGCGAAGCCATGCTGGAAATGATGCAGGCCTATTTTCGCGACAAGAATGCGGGAACCCGTCAGGAGGAACGCCGCCGGGCGCTAGGCAGCGAGCAGATGTACCGCACTTTCCGCTCCTGGGCGCTGCACGTCTGGACGCTGAGCGGGCCGCCGGAGGGCTGGCGCGGGCAGCTCGAGGAACATTATCGCAGGCAGCCGGTGTTTGCGGTGATTGGCGGGGTGGGCGGCGGCGAATGGCGGCCGGTGCATGCTTTCTGCGAGGAGCAGGCGATTCCCTGCGTGTTCCCGGAGGTCGATTTCCCGGTGGTTTCCGGCGCCGGCCATTATTCGCTTTATTTTTCGCAGGGCGTGACGCTGGAGGCCGAGGCGCTGGCCCAATACCTGGCAGGCCAGTCGCCGCGCCGCCCGGCTTCGGTCGTGCAGGTGTTTCGTGACGACGACCACGGACGCATGCCGGCGCAGGCCCTGCGCCGCGCCCTGCAGCGCCACGGCATCGAAGGGTTGGTGGACCGTCCGGCAAGCGGGCCGCCACCGATTTCTGGGGAGTTCTGGGCGCACCTGCTGGGTGAAGACCGGCCCGACCTGCTGGTGGTCTGGCTGAGCGGAGAAGACAGCAAGGAACTGGCTGGAAATGAAAGCATTCGAAATCCGCCGGATGGCGTGTATTTTTCGGCGAGCCTGCTGGGGCTGGAGAAGCCACCGCTGCCTGAACCCTGGTTGGCCAAAGCGCGCCTGATTTACCCTTTCGCCTTGCCGGCCGGGCGCGAGCAGAACCTGCGGAAGATGCGGGCATGGCTGGGCGCCAAAAAAATCCCCCTGGTCGACGAGCGCATCCAGGGCGACACCTATTTCACCCTGACCACGGTGGGCGATGTGGTCAGCCATATGCTGGGCATTTACTCGCGGGAATACTTCATCGAAGGTCTCGAGCGGATGACGGAGAGCGCCTCGTTCTTCTCGGTCTACCCTCGCCTGAGCCTCGGCCCCGACCAGCGCTTTGCCTCCAAGGGCAGCTATGTGGTCGGTTTTTCGCGGGAGGAGGGGAAGGCGGTTTATCCGCTGAGCGGCTGGATCATTCCTTGAGCGCTATTGGGTATCCGTAATGTGCGGTTGGCTTTGGGTTTTCGAGTGAAAATTCACTCGATGGCGAAAATCACAATACGCGGTTGTTCTCGGCTCAATGTACTCGCCATCCTGAGCCAGCCGATGAAGATAGCCATCGAACAACCCTCTCCATGCGCCAGCCAGAAATCAACCCCATACTACGGACACCCCGATTTTTTCAACGTAAAAGGCCGCCGTGAAAAACCGGAGGTTATTTCTACAGGATACTGCTGTCGCGGCTGTTCGGTTGACCGTATTTCACCGCAATTCTTGCGCAGGTCAGGCTACCGCTTTTTAGCCGGCCGCGCTTCATCCGACTTTGACCGGATCGCGCTTGCCCAGTGCCAGCGCCATTTTCAGCTCGGCCTGAGGCTTCCGGATACCGCACACCCCAATTTACCCAAGGCCAAATACGGCAAACCTTGTACAGACGAATACAGCCATCCACGTACAGAAAATTCATGGCGATAAAGATATGGTTATAAGCAAGAGCGGGATGTGCAAATCCACTTGGCGATACCCCGCTCAGGCGGGCTTAACTCGATGGGAGAAAGCATGATGAATGGCTACCGGGATGCTATGGAGCGGGCGTTCAGCCGGAAAATGCCCGGTTTCACTCTGCTAGAACTGCTGGTGGTGATGGTGATCATCGGCCTGCTTGCCGGTTATGTCGGGCCGAAATATTTCTCCCAAGTCGGCAAGTCGGAAGTCAAAGCAACCAAGGCCCAGATCGACGCCTTGGGCAAGGCGATCGACCAGTTCTGGCTGGACACCGGGCATTACCCAAGCATGGAAGAAGGCCTCGCCGCGCTGGTCGCCCGGCCGTCGAACGAGCCGAAGTGGGACGGCCCTTACTTGCAGAAAGACGTGCCGCTCGACCCATGGGGGCGCGCCTATGTTTTCAAGATTCCCGGCGATCACCACGAGTACGATCTCTATTCCTATGGCAAGGATGGCCAGCCGGGCGGCGAAGGGGAAACGGCTGATATCACCAACTGGTGATCCTGTGGACTCAGTGTAGTGTTGCAACGGGAGGCATGATGCGCTACGAAGTCAAGGCGATGCGTGGAGACGAAGGGCTGACGGCCTTGCTGCTGGATGCCGTCGATGCCCATGATGCCACGGCCCAGGCCAGCGCCCAAGGCTATACCGTCATCGCCATGAAGGCCAGACAGGCCTGGCCTTCATGGAGCCCCTGGTGGAGGGCGGAGTTCCCCTTGATCCTGTTCAGCCAGGAATTGCTTGCCCTGCTGGATGCCGGGCTGTCTCTGGTGGAGTCGCTGGAAACCCTGGCGGAGAAGGAGGATAGACCCGACGTCAAGCAGACCCTGACCCAGATCATCACTTCCCTGTACGAGGGCCATTCGCTCTCGACGGCCTTGTCGCAGTCTTCGACCCGCTTCCCGCCGCTTTATGTGGCGACGGTGCGCGCCAGCGAAACCAGCGGCGCCCTGCCGGAAGCCCTGGCGCGCTATGTCGCCTACCAATCCCAGGTGGACGGGGTCAGGCGCCAAGTGGTCAGCGCCTCGATCTACCCGATTTTGCTGGCAGCTGTGGGGGGGGTGGTGACGCTGTTCATGCTGATGTACGTGGTGCCGCGGTTCAGCCATATCTATGCCGATATCGGCGGCGACCTGCCTCTGCTGTCCCGCCTCCTGATCCAGTGGGGGAAATTCCTCGGCACCAACAGCCTCCAAGTCCTGGGTGGTGCCGCGCTGAGCCTGGGGCTGCTGGCCTATGCGCTGACCCGGCCGGCGAGCAAGCAGTGGCTCATCCGCAAGCTGTGGCAGATGCCCGCAATCGGCGCGCGCATGCACCTGTACCAGCTGGCCCGTTTCTACCGTTCGCTGGGCATGCTGCTGCGCGGCGGGATGCCGATTATCACGGCCCTGCAAATGGTCGCCAACCTGCTGCAGCACTCCATGCGCGGCCAGCTGGCGCTGGCGACCGAGGGCATCAGGGAAGGACGGCCGATCTCCCAAGCGATGGAGAGCCACGACCTGACCACGCCGGTGGCGCTACGCATGCTTCGGGTGGGCGAGAGAACTGGCCGCATGGGGGAAATGATGGAACGCATCGCGGCCTTTCACGAGGAAGAGACGGCGCGCTGGGTCGAGCGCTTCACCAAGCTGTTCGAACCGCTGTTGATGGTGTTCATGGGGCTGGTCATCGGCGGCATTGTGGTGCTGATGTATTTTCCCATCTTTGAACTGGCGGAGAGCATACAGTGAACCCGGCCGAAAATTCCGGGCATTCCTGCCCGCCGGCCTTTACCCGCGAGCAGGTGCGCGCGGCCAAGGCCGTGGCCAGTGCGGAACGGCGCCCGATGGCTGCGGTGCTGGAGGAGCAGTCCGGCATGGCGGCGCAGGATTTCGTCAGGGCCGTAGCCGCCACGCTCCACTATCCGGCATACGCCATGGAGGAGCTGTACCGGCTGACGCCGGCTTTCGATGTCCTGCCCTTTGCCGAGGCGATGGGGCATGAGTGCATCCCGCTACGGGATGCGGACGGAACCCTGCTGCTGATCATGGGCAACCCTTTTGACTCCGGCCTGCAGAGCTGGGCGGAGCGGCGCATCCCTGACCGTTTTGCTTGGGGCCTGGCGCACCCTTCCGATGTGGCCGTCTATCTGACGCGCTACGAGGAAACGCTGCATGCCATGGACAGCCTGCTGTCCCAAGGCGATGTGCTGTCTGCCGGCGGCGAGAGGGTTGAGGATCTGTCCTTAAAAACCATCAGCGAGGACACCAGCCCGGTGGTCAAGCTGGTGCATTCGACGGTCTACGACGCGCTCAAGATCGCGGCCAGCGACATCCATCTGGAAACCGGGCCGACCGGGCTGGTCATCAAGTACCGTATCGACGGCGTGCTGACGACCGTCGGCTCGATGGCCGGGATGGAAATGGCGGAACAGGTGATTTCGCGCATCAAGGTGATGTCGGAACTCGACATCGCCGAGCGCCGCGTGCCGCAGGACGGGCGCTTCAAGGTTTCGGTGCGCGGCCGCGAGGTGGATTTCCGCGTCTCCATCATGCCCAGCATTTTCGGCGAGGATGCGGTGCTGCGCATCCTCGACAAGCAGGCCCTGTCCGACCAGGTCAAGGGCTTGCGCCTGAGTTTTCTCGGTTTCGACGACGGCGCGATCGCTACCCTGCGCCGCCTTTCCAGCGAACCCTACGGCATGATGCTGGTCACCGGACCGACCGGCAGCGGCAAGACCACCACCCTGTATGCCTCGATCACGGAGATCAATCACGGACAGGACAAGATCATCACCATCGAGGACCCGGTCGAGTACCAGCTGCCGGGGGTGCTGCAAATCCCGGTAAACGAGAAGAAAGGGCTGACCTTCGCCCGCGGGTTGCGTTCGATCCTGCGCCACGACCCGGACAAGATCATGGTGGGCGAGATCCGCGACCCGGAAACCGCGCAGATCGCGGTCCAGTCCGCCCTGACAGGCCACCTGGTGTTCACCACCGTGCATGCCAACAACGTGTTCGATGTCATCGGCCGCTTCATGCACATGGGAGTCGATCCTTACAGCT
The DNA here is from genome assembly GCA_964559825.1 of uncultured Sulfuricella sp. Lineage (GTDB taxonomy): Bacteria > Pseudomonadota > Gammaproteobacteria > Burkholderiales > Sulfuricellaceae > Sulfuricella. The sequence goes on from CAZLJK010000001.1 coordinate 22,614, forward strand.
TCGTTTCCGCTCTCAACGGCATCCTGGCCCAGCGGCTGGTCAGGGTGAACTGCCTGGAGTGCACGGTCGAGGATCATCCGGACGAGGAATTGCTGGCCTATTCCGGTATCGACCCGGCGGCTGCGGCAGGCATGAAATTTCGCTCCGGGTCAGGCTGCGGCCATTGCCGTGGCACCGGATTCAAGGGCCGCAAGGCGATCGGCGAGATTCTCGTCCTTAACGACCCGATCCGCGAACTCATCATCGCCCAGCAGCCCATCCGGCTCATCCGCGAAGAGGCGCGCAGGAACGGCACGCGCTTCCTGCGGGAGATCGCCGTCGATCTGGTGGGCCGGGGCGAGACCACATTACAGGAGATCAACCGTGTCACCTTTGTTGCCTGACGAATTAAGGATCGTCCTGTATCCGGGCCATCTGGCTCTGGCCCGCGTCGAGAGGGGGATCACCCGCCAGGGAATCCGGTTCTGGGTGAAAACCAGGACGGCGGTTTCCGACGTAACGGTGGCGGCGGGCGAACCGCCCTGGGGCGGTACGCTGCAAGCGCTCGGCGAGGCGCTATCCGGCGCGGCCGGCCGCAAGGTTCAAGGGACGGTGATCCTGTCCAACCACTTCATGCGCTATGCCCTGGTGCCATGGAGCCCTGATCTGGGCGGGGAAGACGAAGAGCAGGCCATGGCGCGCCATTGCTTCAGAAATGTCTACGGCGAGGCGGCCGAACAGTGGGATATTCGGCTGAGCCCAGGTAAGGCCGGCGCTCCCATGCTGGCCAGCGCGGTCGACAGGAGGCTGCCGGATGCCCTGCGCGCGACGTTCGGCCAGGCCGGCGTGGCGCTCAAGTCGATCCAGCCGCACCTGATGGCCGCGTACAACGCTTGCCGCGGGCGCATCCGCGGCGATGGCGCCTGGTTCGTCGTGGTAGAACGGGGAAACCTGTGCCTCGCCCTGCTCCAGCGGGATCGCTGGTCGAGCTTGCGGACCCTGCGGATCGGCGAGGACTGGCAGGCTGAGCTGCCGCAGATTCTGGAGCGCGAGGCGATCCTGGCGGACTGCGCGGAACCGGCGAGCGAAGTCTACCTGTGGGCGCCGGAGTTCGGCGCGGAGGCCTTGCCGGAGCACTCGCGATGGCAGGTTCTCAACCCGTGGCCGGGAACGGGCAGCGGCAGCGGGCCGGAATGCGACGGCCGCTTCGCCTTGGAGACGATCTCATGAGCCGCGCCGTCCATCTCGATTATCAGCGCGCCCCGGGCGGTTTTCCGTGGGCAGGGCTGGCCTTGCTGGCGTTGGCCCTGGCGCTGCTGGCCTGGATCGGCAGCGATTACCTCAGCCTGACCGGGCAGGCTGCCAAGCTGGAAGCCAAGGCAGTGCAGATCGCGCAGGCCCACCCCAAGCTGCGGAAGGAAAAGCTCAGCGTGGCGGAGATGCGCGACAGGGCACAGGAGGTCAAGCGCGCCAACGAGGTGCTGCGCCGCCTCACCCTGCCATGGGAGCGGCTGTTCCAGGCGGTGGAATCCTCCAGCGGCAAGGAGGTGGCGCTGCTGACGATCGACCCGGACATGGAGAAGGGCGTGGTGAAGATCAGCGGCGAGGCCAAGAACATGGTGGCGGCGCTGGCGTATATCCAGAAGCTGGAAGAGCAGGAGATGTTCGGCACCGTTTACCTGCAAAGTCACCAGATTCAGCTGCAGGACCCGGAGAAACCGGTCAGGTTTTCCCTGCTCGGCATGTTGCGGAGGAAGTCATGAGGCGCTTTCTGCATCTCCCTCTGGCAGGGCTGGACAGGTTTCTGGCCCGGTATGAGCCGTCGCCTGAAGCGCCGTTCTGGGGGCGGCTGCGCTGGCAGGCGCGGCGCAGCCTGCGGCGGCTGGGCCGGTCGGGAATGCTGGCGCTCGGCGTGCTGGCCGCGTGCCCGGCTTTGTATTTTTCCGTCCTGATACCCGCTCAGGAAAGGCTGCAATCCGCACAGGCCAACGCCAGAACGCTGCATGAGCGGATCGCCCGTTCCGTGACGGTCATGGGCAAGAATCAGCGCACGGCGGAGGAACAGCTGACCGAGTTTTACCGGATATTTCCCGGCGAGAAGAGTTCTCCCGAGTGGCTGGAAAAGCTGCTGGCCGAGGCCGAAAACCAGGGCCTCAGCCTGGATCAGGGGGAGTATGTCGCCGCGCCGGACAAGACGGCGAAGCTGGTGCGTTTCCAGATCACCCTGCCGGTGAAAGGCGAATACCTGAAAATCCGGAAATTCCTGGCGGCCTTGCCGACAGTATTGCCCATCGTCGCGCTGGAAAACGTGCAGTTTCAGCGCCAGAAAATCGCAGACCCGGTGGTCGAGGCCAAGATCAGGCTGGTTCTTTATCTGGGGCTGGAAGCATGAAGCCCGTGTCGTGGCGGCAGAAAGGCAAATGGGCCGTCCTCGGCGTGATGGCCACGGCCATCGTCATGGCTGCTGCGCTCGACGGCAGCGGGGCAACGCAGCCGGTGGCAGCCGCCCGTAGCCGTCCGCAACCTGCCGATCAGGCCGCAGCCCGGTCCAGGGAAGCGCCGCAGCCGCCGAACGAGGCCCATGTCGAAATGGAACGCCTGAAGCGGGCGAAGCAGGAAGCGGAGGCGCAGCCCGAGATCGGCAATGTGTTTGCAGCGAGCTCCTGGTACGTGCCGCCCCCTCCGCCGCCGCCCCAGCCGCCCCAGCCGCCTCAGCCGCCTCCCAAGCCGACGGCGCCGCCTCTGCCGTTTGCCTATCTGGGCCGCTATGACGATACGTCGTTGCAGACCCTGATCCTGGCCAAGGGTGACCGGGTCTATACCGTTGCGGTGGGCGACGTGATCGAAAACACTTACCGCATCGAGAGTGCGAAGGCCGGCATGATCGAGTTTGTTTACCTGCCGCTGAATATCAGGCAGTCCATTGCTACCGGCGGGGCGTTATGAGGGCAGGTCTTATCGCTATCGGCGAATCCGGAGGAGAGAGCCATGCATAGAGTGGAGAGTCGATTTGCGCGCGGAGCCATGTCGATGTTGCTGATTGCAGCCATGCTGGCGGGCTGTATGGGAGAGCGCTTGCACCGGGAGGGGTTGACCCTGCTGGGCGAAGGGCGCGTCGAGGAGGGCCTGGCGAAACTGGATGAAGCCTCCAGGGCCGAGCCGGATAATTTGAGCTATCGCACGGTCATGGTGCGCAACCGTGAGCAGGCCATCAACCGCTGGCTGGCCGCGGCCAACAGCGAGCGGGCCGGCGATCGTGCCGATTCGGCGCAGGCGATCTACGCGCGTATTCTCAAGCTGGACCCGGACAATAGCCGTGCCAAGGAAGGGCTCGCAGCCCTGTCCATGGACAAGCGCCACGAAGAGCTGGTCGATAAGGCGGAAAAGCTCCTCAGGAAGGGCGACCGGGACGCCGCCCGGAATGCCCTGAAACCGGTGCTGATGGAGAATTCGAAGCACGGCAAGGCGATTCTCCTCAAGCGCCAGATCGAGGAGCAGGAGGTGAAAGCGCAGATGGCCGGACCCGAGCTCGGGCCGAAATACAAGAAGGCAGTTTCCCTGCAGTTCCGCGATGCCAACCTCAAGATGATGTTCGAGGCGCTGTCGCGCACCAGCGGTATCAATATCCTGCTGGACAAGGATGTGAAGCCAGACATCAAGGTGTCGATCTTCGTTAAGGACGTTTCGGTCGAGGACACCATCGACCTGATCCTGCTGCAGAGCCAGCTGGAAAAGAAAATCATCAGCGACAATACGGTCTTCGTTTATCCGAGTACGCCGGCAAAAATGAAGGATTACCAGGATCTCAAGATCAGGAGCTTCCACCTGGTTAATGCCGACCCCAAGCAGATGCTGACGATGATCAAGACCCTGCTGAAAACCAAGGACATCTTCGTGCATGAAAAAACCGGCTCGATCGTCATGCGCGATACGCCGGATGCCATCCGCCTGGCGGAAAAGATGGTGGCGGACCAGGATATTGCCGAGCCGGAGGTAATGCTGGAAGTCGAAGTGCTGGAGATCAGCCGGACGCGCTTGTCGGAAATCGGCCTCAAGTTTCCCAGCCAGATTTCGTTCACGGCGCTGGGCTCTATCGGCGCGGATGGGCTGCCCACGGTAGACGATCTGCGCAACCTGAATGGCAGCCGCATCTCGACCAGCCCGGCGCTTGGCCTCACCCTCAACCTCAAACTTGAGGACGGCGACACCAATGTTCTGGCCAGCCCGCGCATCCGCGTGCGCAACCGGGAGAAGGCGAAGATCATGATCGGCGACCGCGTGCCGGTCATCACCAATGCCGTGACGCCGGTGTCGACCGGGACCCCGGTGGTGACTGGCAGCGTCCAGTATCTGGACGTGGGCCTGAAGCTCGAGGTCGAGCCGGACATCCATCTTGATAACGAGGTGGCTATCAAGATCAGCCTGGAGGTCAGCTCGATCATCAAGGAAGTGCCGAATGCCATATCCGGCACGCTGGCCTACCAGGTCGGCACGCGCAATGCCACCACCGTGCTGCGCCTGAAGGACGGCGAAACCCAGATCCTGGCCGGCCTGATCAACGACGAAGACCGCAATACCGCCAGCAAGGTGCCGGGCCTTGGTCAGTTGCCGGTGCTGGGGCGCCTGTTCTCCAGCCACAAGGGCGATACCAGGAAGACCGAGATCGTGCTGTCGATTACGCCGCGGATCGTCGGCCATGCCAAGCTGCCTGACGCGCGCGAGATGGAATACTGGGCTGGCACCGAGGCCAACTTGCGCAGCGCCCCCTTGGCGCTGAAACCGCTCGGTTCGGTGGCGGTGAGCAGCTCGGGCGGCGGCGTCCCGGCAGCGGCAGCGCGCCCGCGTCAGTCGGCGGCGGCACGCCCGCTGCCGGGAGCTACGCCCGATAAGGAAGCGGCAGCCCCGGCGGCAGAAGCCAAGCCGATGGTGCTTTCCTGGCAAGGCCCCAACCAGGCCAAGGTCGGCGACAAGATCAGCCTGACGCTTAACACCCAGGCTACCCAGGGGGTAAGCAGCCTGGGTTTTCTGGTGGGGTATGACCCGTCGGTGTTGAAGGCGACCGATGTGGTCGAGGGTGATTTCCTGAAACAGGGCAATGCGCAGTCGAACCTCACCAAAACCATCGATCAGGCCAGTGGGCAGATTCTGGTCGATCTGTCGGGCGCCAGCCAGGAAGGCGCAAGCGGCTCTGGCAGCGTCGTTACCCTGATGTTCGAAGTGGTTGGCGCAAAACCCCAATCCGAGATCGCGGTCAGCCGGATCGTGCCGGCAGGGGCTGGCGGGGAAGCGCTGGCGTTTACTGCTCCGGCGCCGTACTCCATTGCGGTCGTTCAATAATCATGGACAGGTCTCGGCCACCTCGCGGTTTTACCCTGATCGAGCTAGTGATCACGGTGGCGATCGTCGGCCTGCTCGCGGCGGTCGCGATGCCGATGGCGGAACTGGCGGTGCAGCGCGACAAAGAGCACGAACTCAGGTTGGCCTTGCGCGAGATCCGCACCGGCCTGGATGCCTACAGGCAGGCCGTGGACGAAGGGCGCATCATCCAGTCGCTGGGGACGTCGGGCTACCCGCCGTCCCTGAAAGTGCTGGTGGAAGGGGTGCCGGATGCCGGCAGCCCGGATTCGAAGCGCAGGATCTATTTTCTGCGGCGCATTCCGCGCGACCCCCTGTTCCTCGACCCCGACAAGACGGATGAGGAAACCTGGGGCAGGCGCAGCTATGCGAGCAGCGCCGACTCGCCGGAGGCGGGCGAGGATGTGTTCGACGTGTATTCGCTGTCGGCCGGAGTGGGCTTGAATGGCATTGCGTACCGCAACTGGTAGGAGTCTTGCAGACTATGGAGCAATCTTCGGCTAAATCGGGTTTTACCCTGATCGAACTGCTGGTGGTCATGGCGGTGATCGCGCTGCTGCTGAGCATCGCCACGCCGCGCTATTTCCATAGCGTGCTGAAATCCAGGGAGGCGGTGCTGCGCGAAAACCTTACCTTGACGCGCCAGGCGCTGGATCGCTACTACGGCGACAACGGCAAGTACCCGGACGGGCTGGACATGCTGGTCAGCAAAAAATACCTGCGCAGCCTGCCCATGGACCCGATCACCGACAGTTCGGCAACCTGGGTCATCATCCCGCCGGATGTGCCGGAAAAGGGCGGGGTGTTCGACGTGAAAAGCGGTGCGGCGGGCAATGCCGTGGATGGCTCGGCTTATGCCGACTGGTGACGCCATGCGCAGGGAAAAGGGATTTACCTATGTCGGGGCGATGGTGCTGGTCGCGATCATGGGTGTCCTGCTCGCTTCCGCCGGTGAGGTCTGGCACTTTGCGCAGAAACGGGAAAAGGAGCAGGAGCTGCTGTTCGCCGGCCACCAGATGCGCCGCGCGCTGACCCTTTACTACGCGCACACCCCGGGCATGGCAATACGCTACCCGCTAAGCCTGGAGGAATTGCTCAAGGATCCGCGTTATCCGGGGACCCAGCGCTACTTGCGGAAGATTTTTCCCGATCCGATCACTGGCAGCTCCGAGTGGGGGCTGGTCAAGGGGCCGGGCGGGATAATCCTCGGAGTGCACAGCCTTTCCGAGGAGGAACCGGTGAAAAAAAGCAATTTCAGCTTGGCGGACAAGAATTTCGAGGGCAGGAAAAAGTATTCGGAGTGGGTGTTCATGGCCGCACCCGGTCAGCTGGTCGTGCCGGTCAGGAAGCCATAACCCTGGTTTGAGGAGTGAAAAATCATGAGCACTAAACAGCGTATTCTGATCGTCGAGGATCATGCCCTGTTGCGGGCGGGACTTCGGTCTCTGCTATCCCAGGATGAGGATATCGAGATCGTCGGCGAGGCGGATAACGGCCGCGATGCCATCCGGACCGTCGGTCTGCTGAACCCGAATCTGGTGCTGATGGACCTGTCGATGCCAGGCATGAACGGGTTCGAGGCCATCCTCGATATCAAGCGGCGTTATCCGGATACCCGCGTGCTGGTGCTGACCATTCACAAGGCCGAAGAGTACATCCACGAAAGCCTCCGGGCCGGGGCCAGCGGCTATATCCTCAAGGATGCGACCCTGGACGAGCTGCGCATCGCCATACACAGCGTGCTCAAGGGAAAAACCTATCTGAGTCCCGATATTTCGGAGAAGGTGATCAACGGCTATCTCGGCTCAGACAATCATTCCAGCGCAGCTTGCGCTTGGGATGATGCCTTGACCCATCGCGAACGGGAGGTTCTCAAGCTGGTCGGGGAGGGCAACCCCAACAAATTCATCGCCGACTATCTCAACCTGAGCGTCAAGACCGTCGAAAAGCACCGTTCCAACCTGATGAAGAAACTCGATCTGCACAATGCTTCGATGCTGACGGCCTATGCCATCGAGAAGGGCCTGGTTTCCACCTCGGGATAGTGCGCTGCATATGGAGGAGTGAAGGGATAGGCCCTAAGCCTGACCTGCTGTGGTTTTTAACGCCCGACGAGCTGTCTTCGCTTTATTGAAAGGAAATCCGGTTTTTCCTAGCCTGTGGTAAGCCTTGTTCATTCGGGAGCTAACGTGAAATCGATAGGTGGTGTTGCGATATTGCTTTTATGCGCCCTTTGCCTGCCCAATCCGGCCTGGGCGGATATCTATGTTTTTACCGACGACGCTGGCACGGTCAGCCTGAGTAATGTGCCGGTGGACAGTCGTTACAAGAAGCTGATGGAAATTACCGGCGGGGATTCTGAGAAGAGCCGGTCCGGCAATGCGGAAGGAAACTTCGCCAACAAGGCCCGGTTCGAGAAAATCATCAGCGAAGTGGCGAGCATCTACGGTGTGGATCAGGCGCTTCTGCATGCGGTAATCACGGTCGAGTCGGGATACAGCCCCAATGCGGTTTCTCGCAAGGGCGCCAGCGGCTTGATGCAACTCATGCCCGCTACTGCCCGTCGCTATGGCGTGGCAGATCCCTTCAACCCGGTGCAGAACTTACACGGTGGCACCCAATACCTGCGAGATCTGCTGAAGCTGTTCAATAGCGATGTCGGCTTGGCGCTGGCCGCCTACAATGCCGGAGAGCGCGCGGTCCTGAAGCACGGCAGGCGCATACCGCCATTCCGCGAAACGACCCGCTATGTACCCAGGGTGCTGGCCTTCTACAAAAAATACCAGGTCGAGCTCTGATCCGTCCGCCGTGGTCGCGTGCCCTTGGCGGTTGCGCATCTGCCGCGGAGCAATGACAACGCATAGTGACAACGCATAGTGTGCACTGGCTAATCAAGCTATAATTTGCCTTCGCGGTCGGTTCGTGCCCATTTGATTCCTTTAATTCATTCTCCGCGGATTTTTTCCGGCGCAGATTTTCTCGTTTGAGGGAAAATTGAAAACCCAATATCGTATCTTTGCTCTGTTGCTCGGCTTGGCGCTGGCTGGCCAGGTCGGCGCTACTTCCCTGGACAGCCTCAAAACCTTTCTGTCCGAAGTCAAATCCGCCAAGGCGCATTTCAAGCAGTTGGTTCTCGACAAAAAACTGACCACGGTGCAGGAGGCGAGCGGCACCATGTTGTTTTCCCGCCCCGGCAAGTTTCGCTGGGTTTACGAAAAGCCTTACGAGCAGCTGATCGTCGGTGACGGTGCCAAGCTGTGGATGTACGATGTCGATCTCAAGCAGGTCACGGTGAAGCAGATGGACCGGGCGCTCGGTTCCAGTCCCGCCGCGCTGCTGGCAGGTAACAACGAGATCGAGAAACACTTCGACCTGAAGGATATCGGCAAGCGCGGCAGCATGGAATGGCTGGAGGCGACGCCGAAGGACAAGGAGAGCACCTTCGAGAATATGCGCATGGGCTTTTCCGAGAAGGGGCTCGAAGTGATGGAATTGCGCGACCATTTCGGCCAGACCACGGTGATTCGCTTTTCCGGCCTGGAGCGCAATCCGAAGCTTGCTCCCGAGGTGTTCAAATTCGTGCCGCCCAAGGGCGTGGACGTGATCGGTGACTGATTTGTTTTCCGCCGCTCCGCCCGGCGCCCCACTGGCCGAGCGGTTGCGTCCCCAGACTCTGGACGAGGTGATCGGCCAGTCCCACCTGCTGGGCTCCGGTAAACCGTTGCGCCTGGCATTCGAGTCGAAGAAGCTCCATTCCATGATCCTGTGGGGTCCGCCCGGCGTGGGCAAGACCACCATTGCCCGGCTTACTGCCCAGGCCTTCGATGCCGATTTCATCGCCCTGTCGGCGGTGCTGTCCGGGGTGAAGGACATCCGCGAGGCGATCGACCGGGCGCAGCTCAACCTGCAGCAATACGGCCGTCACACCATCCTGTTCGTGGATGAGGTGCATCGCTTCAACAAGGCGCAGCAGGATGCGTTCCTGCCATTCGTGGAGCAGGGGTTGGTGACCTTCATCGGCGCCACCACCGAAAACCCCTCATTCGAAGTCAACAGCGCGTTGCTGTCGCGCGCGCAAGTGTATGTGCTGCAGGCATTGACCGAGCAGGAACTGGCGCAGCTCTTTGACCGAGCGGCGGGTATCGCCTTGCATGGCCTGGCTTTCGACGATGCGGCGAAATCGCTGCTGATCGGCTATGCGGACGGCGACGCGCGACGCCTGCTGAATTTGCTGGAGCAGATGAAAACGGCGGCGGAAACCGGCCACGTCGAGCACATCGATGAAGCCCTGGTCAGAAACGCCCTGGCCCGGAGCGGCAGGCGCTTCGACAAGGGCGGCGAGGAGTTTTACGATCAGATTTCCGCCCTGCACAAATCGGTGCGCGGCTCCAATCCCGATGCCGCGCTGTACTGGCTGGTGCGCATGCTGGATGGGGGCGCCGACCCTTTATATCTCGGTCGCCGCATCATCCGCATGGCGACCGAGGATATCGGCCTGGCCGATCCCCGTGCGCTCAGGCTGGCGCTGGACGCGGTGGAGACCTACGAGCGGCTGGGCAGCCCGGAAGGGGAGCTGACGCTGGCGCAGGCCGTGCTGTATCTGGCCTGCGCGCCCAAGAGCAATGCCGCCTACGTGGCGTATAATAATGCCCGCGCCTTCGTGAAGAATGACAAAAGCCGCGGGGTACCTTTGCATCTGCGCAATGCGCCGACTAAATTGATGAAGGAGCTGGGCTACGGCCATGCCTACCGCTACGCTCACGACGAGCCGGAGGCATATGCGGCGGGAGAGGATTATTTCCCGGAAGAAATGCCGCGAGTCGAATTCTACCGGCCCACGCCGCGCGGACTGGAAGGCAAGATCGGCGAACGGCTGGCGCATCTGCAGGAACTGGACGAGAAAACAAAGAACAGGAAATAACAGGGAGTTTTCATGCTAGACATACAATTGCTGCGCAACGATCTGGATGGAGTAACGAATAGTTTGTCGGCACGCGGTTTCGTGTTTGACGCGGCGGCCTTCCAGGTGCTGGAAATGGAGCGCAAGACCATCCAGACCCGCACCCAGGAGTTGCAGGCGAAACGCAATGCCACTTCCAAGCAGATTGGCCAAGCCAAGTCCAAGGGTGAGGATGTCAGCGCCATCATGGCCGAAGTGGCCACTCTGGGTGAAGAGCTGAAAGCGGCCGAAGTGAATTTGGAAGACATCCAGGGCCGGATGAACGAGATTCTCCTCACCATTCCCAATCTGCCTCACGAAACCACGCCCACCGGCAAATCCGAGAATGACAATGTGGAAGTGCGCAGGGTAGGCACGCCGCGCAGTTTCGATTTTCCGGTCAAGGACCATGTGGATGTGGGCGAGGGGCTGCACCAGCTGGATTTTGGTACGGCTGCGAAAATCAGCGGGGCGCGGTTCTCGGTAATGCGCGGACAGCTTGCACGGCTGCACCGGGCACTGGCCCAGTTCATGCTCGATGTGCATACCCAGGAGCACGGCTATACCGAGGTTTACGTCCCTTATCTGGTGAATGCCGATTCAATGCGCGGTACCGGGCAGTTACCCAAGTTCGAGGCCGATCTGTTCGCGGTGCAGAAGAACGAAACCGAGAAGCTTTACCTGATTCCGACCGCCGAAGTGCCGGTGACCAACATGGTGCGCGACGAGATCGTGGCGCTGGAAAGCCTGCCGCTGAAATTCGTCGCGCATACGCCGTGCTTCCGCTCCGAGGCAGGTTCCTACGGCAGGGATACGCGCGGCATGATCCGCCAGCACCAGTTCGACAAGGTGGAGTTGGTGCAGATCGCTCATCCGTCGAAATCTTACGAGGTACTGGAGGAACTGACGAGCCAGGCTGAAGCCATCCTGAAAAAACTGGAGCTGCCTTACCGGGTGATGGCGCTGTGCAGCGGTGATATCGGGTTTTCTTCGGCCAAGACCTACGACCTGGAAGTGTGGCTGCCGGCGCAGAATGCTTACCGGGAAATTTCTTCCTGCAGCAATTTCGAGGCTTTTCAGGCGCGGCGCATGCAGGCGCGCTACCGCAACGAGAAAGGCAAGCCGGAGTTGGTGCATACCATCAACGGTTCCGGCCTGGCGGTTGGCCGGACGCTGGTGGCGATCCTGGAGAACTACCAGAACGCGGACGGCAGTGTTACCGTGCCTTCGGCCTTGCGTCCTTATTTGGGAGGGATGGAGAAGTTGCAAGCTTGATCCCCCCTTTTTTTGTGGTAGTCAGTGCGGGGTAGGGGGATTTGTAGGCGGGCTCGAATTTCGCCATGATGTTGTAATAGTTGCGGATATTTTCCACGAAAATCACCGATTCGCCGCCGCGCGCATAGCCGTGTTTGAGGCCCGTGTAGTGGGCGGCCTTGCTCAGTAGCGGCAGGGCTTTTTTCAGATCGGCCCATGAGTCAGGATTGAGCTTGTTTCGTTGCGCCAGAACCCGCGCGTCCTCCAGGTGGCCCATCCCCGCATTGTAGGCGGCCAGGGCTATCCAGGTCTTGTCGGGCTCGGGAATGCGCTCCGGCAGGGCCTCCTTCAGCGTGAGAAGGTAGCTCGCCCCTGCCGGAATATTTTCTTTCGGGTCGAGCCGGTCATTGACTCCCAGGTGGTCGGCAGTGTCCGAGGTCAGCATCATCAGGCCGCGCACCCCGGTCGGCGAGGTGGCCAGGGGGTCCCAGTGGGATTCCTGATAGCCCAGGGCGGCAATCAGCCGCCAATCGATATCGGTGATTTCTTGCGCCTGCTGGAACAGTTTCCGGTAGGTTGGCAGATCCGAATTGATTTTTTTCAGGAAAGTCACCACGTCAATACGATTCAGCCGATCGATGTGGCCGTAGTAGCGATCAAGCAGGCGCCGTAGCGTGCCGTCTTTCTGGATGCGGTCAAAGAATTTTTCGGCTTTGTCTAACAGGTCGGGATCGCCATCCTTCGGAAATGCCCAGGCCAATTGCTCCGACTGGCCCAGGTTGAAGGCAATGCCCAGATCCGGAAAGAGGTTCTGTGTCATGGAAACGAAATGGGAGTCTGCAATGGAATAATCCGTCTCGCCATTGGCCACTTTTTCCAGCAATTCCTCGATTTCCATGGTGGTGACTTCGTGCCACTCCAGCTTAGGATTTTTTTTCTTGGCCTGTTTGAGTCTTTCCACATAACTGCTGCTGGCGATGACCTCGATTCTTTTCCCGGTCAGATCCCCGAAATTGCGGGGTTTCAAGTTGAGGCTGTTGTAAACGATCTGCTGCTGAACGGTTTGATAGGCGGGGCCGAAGCGGATGATTTTTTTTCGTTCCGGGGTGATGGTCAATCCCGCAGCAACCAGATGTGCCTGTTTCTTGGTCAGGGTGGGGATGATTTTGCCGAACTCGGTGGCGACGACAAACCGGACATTGACACCAAGTTCTTTGGCGAACAGGCTGACCAGGTCGTACTCGAGCCCGACATAATTGCCATACGCATCCTCGTAATAGGTGGTGGGGCTGTTGCGGGTCAGGACCACTAATTCGTGGCTTTCCTGCACCGGCGGGATGGGAGTCTCTGGAATGCTGCACGACCCCATTCCCAGCACGAGGATGAGCGGAATAAACAGGCGCATGGCAAAAGTTTGACCTGCTTTGACAACTTTGTCCATGTTTGAGGTTCAACTATCTTCCTTGAACTGATAGAATGCAGGCCTTGCGGAGAGGTGGCAGAGTGGTCGAATGTACCTGACTCGAAATCAGGCGTAGGTTCAAACCTACCGTGGGTTCGAATCCCACCCTCTCCGCCATCTACATGCCGCCATCTACATGGTATTCGTGGCGTTTCATGGCTATTAAACAAATATGCCGTCAAAAAGCCCATCAATCGGCCGCACACCAAAACCAACGCCGCCACACACTTCAAGTAGCATTATCTTCAAGATGATCTCCGAATTAAGAGCCCGAATTTCCGAAATCGGCTCATCTCCTCCTGAAGGCAAGAACCTGGGTGGTTCTGGCGGGCGGTTTCCTGTCCGGCATATTGCGCCCCATAACGGCATCCAGCACGGATTTCAACTCGTAGAACGAATCCCACATCATGGAGGAAAGCCGCAGACACGCCTTGAGAGGCGCACGGGCACGTCTGCGCTCCATGTCGATGCGGAATTGGACCCTTTTTAGCATCGGTTGGTTGAGGGGGGCCATGTTTGCGATGTATTCCTCGATGAACCGGCACCGTTGGTTGGAGAAGGCTTCTGGGTCCCTCTTGGCGAGCTCGGCCCACTGGTTGAAATCGAACGAATCGCCGAATTTCTGCATGGTCTGGTAAATGTGCTGGCATTTTTCCAGTTTCCCTTGCATCTCGGCGATCTGGCCGTTCGCGGCCAAGGTCTTGAGTTGCTCTTCTGCCAGTTCCGTCCGCAAGCCGGAAAGCGTGTGCTCGATCTGCTGTTTTTCCAGTTCCAGCGTCTGTGCCATTTGTTTGTGCTTTGCGCCGAACATGTCCTCTCCTCCTTGATTATGCGACTTCCAGGTTTTTCAGGGCTTTTGCTTCCGTCGATCCAGTGATCAATTCGTAAAATGCCTCTGCCGGCATTGGACGCCCGAAGTAATAACCCTGCGCCATGTCGCACTTGTGCAAATGAAGGAATGCCGCTTGCTCCTGCGTTTCAACTCCTTCGGCCAGCACTTTGAGGCCGAGGCCGTGAGCCATTGCGATCACCGCCTGCACGATGGCGGCATCGTTCGGATCGGTGGTGATGTCCCGGACGAATGATTGGTCTATTTTTAGCGTGTCGAGGGGAAATTTCTTCAGATAGCTGAGAGACGAGTACCCGGTGCCGAAGTCATCGATCGAGATGTGAATTCCTGTTTTTTTTAACGCCTTCAATATCGCAGCGGCTTCTTCCGGGTTCTGCATGGCCGCCCCCTCGGTTAACTCCAATTCAAGGCAACGAGGATCAAGGCCAATGTCTTGCAGCAGGCTCCCGATCAATTCTGCCAACCCTTTCTGGCGGAACTGCCGGGTGGAGAGGTTGACCGCCACGCGTAGCGGCGGGAAACCCCGCGTTTGCCACACCTTGTTTTGCATGCAGACCGTTTGCAGCACCCATTCTCCGACAGGGATGATCAGCCCGCTTTCCTCCGCGGCCGGAATAAATTGCGCCGGCGATATCATTTGATTGTTGCGCTGCCATCTCAACAAGGCTTCGGCGCCACAGATTTTTCCATCATCGAGCGTCACCTGGGGCTGGTAGTGCATCAAAAACTCGCCGCGAGTCAAGGCGGCGCGCAAATCGCGCTCCAGCGCCAGGCGCTCCGTCGCATGGATGTTCATCTTGTCCGCGTAAAACTGGAAGTTGTTCTTGCCCTGGCTCTTGGCGTGATACATGGCCGTATCGGCATGCTTCATCAGCACCTCTGGCGTGGCTCCGTCATCCGGGTAAAGGCAGATGCCTATGCTGCTTGTAATGCACAGATCCTGCGCTCCCAGGGCGACAGGGTGGGACGTCGCATTCATGATCTTCTGCGCGATCGCGGCGGCGCCATGCTCGTCGTTTATGCCCTTGAGTAGTAGGGTGAATTCGTCGCCGCCCAGGCGCGACACGATGTCATCTTCGCGAATGCTGCGAGTAAGCCGCTCGGCCACGGCCTGTAGCAGAGCGTCTCCCTCGGAGTGACCGAGTGAATCGTTGATGAATTTGAAATTGTCGATGTCCAGGAACAGCACGGCCAATCTTTCACCGTTGCGATGTGAGTGCGCAATGGCCTGGTTGAGGTGTTTCTTGAATAGTGTCCGGTTGGGCAGGCCGGTCAATTCATCGTGAAACGCCAGGTGGTGGAGGCGTTCTTCCGCTTGCTTAATTTTCGAGATGTCGGTTAGAACCGCAATATAGTGATTTTCTTCCTGCGATTCGTTTCGCACGACCGAAATGCTCAGCCATTGCGGGTAGACGTTGCCGTTTTTTCGCTTGTTCCAGATTTCTCCTTGCCAGCGGCCGGTCTGTTTGAGGAGTCCCCACATTCCCGTATAAAAGTCCAGGTCGTGGCGGCCGGATTTGAAAATGGCTGGCGTCTGCCCGACCAGTTCCATCATGTCGTATCCGCTAATAAGGCAGACGCTGGGATTGGCAGCTAAAATCTTTCCGCGATCATCCGTGATGATGATGCCCTCCAGGGCATTATCAAATACTGCACCCGCGAGTTTTAACTCTTTTTGGGCCGTTTCTATTGCGGCAAACCCCCGCAGCATCGCTATGGCGAAGCCGGTGTCCCGTGCCAGCAGGTGAAGCAGCGCCTGTTCCTGGCTATCGGCATCCATGTCCTTGGTGTGGACTGAAATCACCCCTATGCATTGCGTCCCAACTATGAGCTGTTTCGACAGGACCGAGCCGGCCTGGAATTCCCCGGCTGGCTTTTCGCCAGGCGCCAGATTCAGGCTGCGGGGAATCTCCGCCGAAATCACCGGCAGTCCCGGTCCGCCCCCCCAGGCGCTATCTTTTTGTTGCGGTGTGGCTTCGCCCGCCGCTACGATTGTTGTTTCGCCTTCGGCAGCTTGTTTTTTCACCCACGCCCTGCGATAGGGGCGCAATTCAACCAGCTTGTCGCAAATTCTTTGAAACAGCACCGCTTCATTCGTATCGCGGGTCATCAGGATGGAATGTATTTCCAGCAGGGCTTTGAGCAGATCCTTGCGCAGCAAATCGGTGATGGTGATGTCCATGTCGCCCATTCTTTGCCCCGTCAGAAAAGCGTAATGCCGGAATCTTCACAGCACTGGCTACGACCTTGAAAACGCCTTTGCTCAAGCCCGTCGTCATGAATGACGGTTTGCAATCCTGCCAGCAGGCCCTCGATGTCAATCGGCGCCAGCTTGCCGCCGCCCAGCAGTTGCTGCCGATTTTTCGCAAAATGGACCGGCAGGCTGCTAATGCTGTCCCGCACATGGGCCAACATTTGGTTGAACCTGTCATAGGATTGCAGTTCGACCACCAATGCCGAGATTTCCGTCTTGATGCCGTCGCTTTCGCGCCGCAGGATATCGTCCGAGTCGACCAGCCCATGCGCGAAGCTTCTCAGGCCATCCAGCGCCCCATGCACGATGGATTCAGATTTGGCAACCGACTCACCATCGTGTGCCGCAGTCTGTTCCGCCGCCTGGCACGCCGAGGATATGGCCGCGCTGACCGCGCCGACCTTGTCGCTGATCCGCTTGCCGGTCGTGCCGGAAAGCGTGGATAATTTTCTAACTTCATCCGCCACTACGGCGAACCCTCGGCCCGCCTCGCCGGCACGGGCGGCCTCGATTGCGGCATTAAGCGCCAACAGATTGGTCTGGCCCGCGACCTTGGCTACATCGGTCGCCATGCTGTCGAGTTCGTCGATGAATTGAGACAGGCGCTTTATTTCGCCGAGCATCGACTCCCGGTCGCACGTCGCGGTTTTCAGGAAATGGACCACGGCCTTCAGGTCGGTTTCGCTTTGGGCAAACACGGCAACCAATCCGGTCTCGCCGCTTTCAGCCATCGCGCCGCCCGCGGCCTGACTGGAAACGGCAAGGGCATTCTCGATCTTCGCGGTCATTTCCAGGAAACGCTCGACAAGCGAGAAAATCGTGTTCTCCATTTGTTTTCGCGCATCTTCGATTTGCTCGATCCAAACGGGGATGACGCTGCCGCAAAAGCGTTCAAGGCTGGCAATGAAATCGGTTGCCGATGCGTGCTGCGCGTTCTCTATTTTGTGTTTTTCTTCCTCGATGGCGATGGCTATTGCCCGTTGTTGTCGCATGGACAATCGGCGCCCCGAGAGCAACCCCAGGACAATCATGGTGCCCGCCAAGACCATGTTGGCCCACGCGATGCCGCCGCTGACCAGCAGGAAAACGGCCGCAAGCACCCCGAGCGGCAGGGGATGCAGCCAATATAATTTCACTGGCCGCATTTATGACCTCCAGTCAGGCGCGCCATTTCCCGGGAGGCTCTTTGAGCATGCTGCCTGCCCAGATTTTCCAGAACGGTTTTCAACATCTTGGGGCCTATCGATTTATCAAAAAAATAGTCCGCGCCCGCACGCTGGGCCTTTAACTGGTAATACACATGTGAGTGATTGGTCAGGACGATGGTTCTGGCCTGCGGCTGCATGCTCCTGATGTCCGACAGGAAGTCAGTCCCGCATCCGTCCGGTAAATGCACGTCCATAATGACGATGTCCGGATTGATTGCCTGGAGAATCGTCGCTGCTTTTTTCAGGGTCTTTGCCAGTTCTACGGTTTGCAGGCGATGCCCGCCGGCAATTATTTCGTTTACCCAGCCACGAACTTCTTCGGATTTATCAATTATCAGCAATTTCATCGAGATCCTTCTGCGTTGTCAGGCCCTTCAGGTATTGCCACTGGCTTTTTCCGAGGGGTCAGTAGCGGAACTTGCCGACCTTTTCCTGTAGCCCCACGGCAAGATTCTGCAGATTCGCGGCAGCGTCCGACACCGTATCCACCGCAAAACTGTTTTCCTCGGTCATCTGGGCAATGTGTTCCACGTTGCGGGCGAGGTCGTTCATGGCGGCATTCTGCTCCTTGACGGAGTCGGCGATGTTGTTGATGCCGGCGCTGGTGTTTCCAACCGACTTGGTCGCCTCGGCCATCACCATAGCGACGTCTTCCGCTGCGTTCTGGCTGGTGTGCAGCGAATCCACCCCATCCTTTACCGCCGTTTGCAACGCCTCGGACTGCTGGTTGACGGCGCGGGTGACCACGTCGATTTCATTGGCGGACAGGGCGGATTTCTCCGCAAGTTTGCGTACTTCGTCGGCCACGACCGCAAAGCCTCTTCCTTGTTCGCCAGCCCGCGCAGCTTCAATGGCGGCGTTGAGCGCCAGCAGGTTGGTCTGCTCGGCGATATCCCGCACTTCCTGGGTGAGCCTGGAGATGTTGTTTGCGTCCTTGATGAACTCTTCCACTGAATCTGCAATGCAACTCACTGCGTTTTCTGTCACATCGATCGCCCCGAACAACTGGGACAGGCTCTGGTTGCCATCCTGGGCGCGCGACAGGCTGTCCCGGGAAATGTCGGACACTTCGTTTGCACTCGCCGTTACCATGTCGGCGCTGACGCTGACCTGTTCGATGGCGGCTGCCGAGGCGGCGGCGGCTTCGCTTTGGGCGTGGGATCCCTCGTTCACCTGCTTGGCAGCCGCAGCCAGTTGGGTGGCTGCGCAGGCTACCTGCTGGGCATTCTGATTGATTGACGAGACAATCTCCTGGAACCCGGCAATCATCCCGTTAAAAACGGTCGCCATCTGGCCGATTTCATCGTGGCCTCCGGTCTCGGCGCGCAGCGTGAGGTCGTCCGATTCGCGCAGGCGCAGCATGGTGGCATGCAGGCTGCGCACGGGGCGCAGGATACTGGTGGCGACGAGCCAGGACAGCAGCAAGGCCGCCATCAGGGAGGCCAGGGTGAGCCCGGACGCGAACCACAATTGCCTGGCGGCCTGTCTTGATTTTTGGGTGACCGTGTCGTCAAGTTCGGCGGAGAACTTGTCTTCCACCTCTTTCATGGCGTTGATTTTCAGGGTTATTGCGTCAAACCAGCGTTTCGGTTCGACGCCGAAATTGCCTTCCGCAACCCTGTCGAGCGCGACTTTCCGCATAGCGTCGACTTCCATGCTGTAACCTCCAGCCATTCTGTCCAGGTAGAAGGCGGCCACCCTGGCCGGCGCATTGGCGGCAAACAGGTCGAAGTAGGTGTCCTCCTGCGCGACCGAGCTGACGAAGCGCTGCAACGACTCCGGTTCGAAGCGGTTGGCGGCGAAGACCGCGTTCAAAGTTGCACGTTCCCGACCGGCGCGTTCCTTGCCATTCAGGAGCATGTAATACGATGTTGTGAGCCGGACCATGTCGGCTTGTTTGCCAGCATTGGTGATGTTGAGCGTGACATCCAGCAGCGAAGCGATGATTGCCGTGTAAGTGTCGAACGAACCCTTGCCGCTTACCTTGAGTCCCGTGACCGAACCGCGTATTTCGCCGAGTTTTTCCACCTGGAATCGGGCGGCGTCCAGGGTGCTCCCGAACTTTTCGTCGAACCGGGCGGTATCTAAAGTGCTCAGGAATGAGCGGAGTTCGGCGGCCTTCTGGTCGGTAACCGCACGCTGGTTGTTCAATTCGCCGGCAAATTTTTCTCCCCCGGAACCGATGAACCCGGCGGATAACCCCCGTTCTTTCTGTAGTTCATGGATTACCGCGCTGGTCCTGATGGCGAGGTGAGTCAGCGATTGCAGGGTATGGAGGTTGTTCACGACGCTGGATTTTTCCAGCACCGCCGCACCGGAAAAGTAAAGCAGTCCAATAATTGGCGGCAGCAGCATCAAGGCCAGTTTGGTTCTGATCGAACGGTTGGATAAAAACGAGCTCATTTCCACTCCAGGTTAGTGGCCTCAAGATTTGGGCCGGTAATTGTTTATCTGCAAAGCTGATCTATCCTTCGCCGAAGGATGCGTTATTCTTGAAATAGCGGCACACCATGAAATTTTCGGAGAACCGGGCAGGAGCGCGGGCAATCCCAGCGGCAATCGACAACCAGGCTTTTCAGGGTGGTCCGGATTTCCTCCAGCACCACAAGCTGGTTCTCGATGGTCTTTAATTTCTTTTCGGCCAGTATCTTGGCTGCCTTGCAGTTCTTGTCGTCCGTATGAGTGATCAGCTCCGCGATTTCGGCCAGGGTAAACCCCATCTGCTGGGCGCGTTTGATGAAACGAACCCGCCCCACATCCCTGTCGGAATAGCAGCGAAAGCCCCCCATCAGGGGTTTGGCAGGCCGATCCAGCAGGCCGCGCTTTTGATAATAGCGGAGGGTCTCAACACTCACTCCCACCTCACGGGCCAGCTTACCGATGGTAAGCGTAACCTTCGTTGCCATGGCGCATCCTCACTCATCTTGGTTCCACATGCTCCAAGTTATTTTTATGTAATGGCGAAGCCTAAACTCAGTACCATGGTACTGAGTCAAGGATATGACGATGTATTCAAATCGATGGATGGGGGGCGAGCAAGCAGGGGGTGCAACTATAACCGACAATAATTGTCCACTATTGAGTTGGGATGGGCGCTTGTCTGGGAGCGGGTGGCACTTATGCTGCTCCGTGGTCCAGAGTTTAAATCGGCAGGCGCCGTGGCGCATGGGGGCGTCTCTGGAACCAACCCAACATCAGGAGCTATTCTTATTAAAGAAACGAAGGATTGCCATGGCGAAGAAATGTTCTCTTACCATTGGTACATTAGCCCGTGAGACGGGAGTGGGCGTTGAGACCATCCGCTATTATCAAAAGCGCGGCTTGCTGGATCGGCCAGCCAAGCCCCTGATGGGGGGCTTTCGCTGCTATTCCGACAGGGATGTGGGGCGGGTTCATCTTATCAAGCGCGCCCAGCAATTGGGGTTTACCCTGGCGGAGATTGCGGAGCTGGCGCCGCATGTGGACACCGCGAATTGCAAGGCGGCCAGAATATTGGCTGAAAAGAAGTTAAAGACAATCGAGAGCCAGCTTGTGGAACTGGAAGAAATCCGGGTCACTCTGAAAGGCCTGGTTGCCGACTGTAGCCGGGATTGCACACAACACTGCACAATCAGACTGGGGCTCATGGCCTCACCCAGAAAAGGCGACTGTCCGCCGCATTGAAATAATCGGAAGATTTGACCTGGTTCGGGAGTTGATCCGCCGCGAAGAGAAGAAGCTTGATCTGTGCCATCAGCACAAATCGATTTTCTAGCTGTCCTCGAATAACTGCTTGACCGTAATTTTCAGCGCGTTGGCAAGCGCCTGAATCGCATCAAGCGATGGATTGGCCCCGCCCCTCTCAATCCGGCTCATATATGATCGAGCAAAGCCGCACTTATCGGCGAATGCTTCCTGCGATAGTCCAGAAACCAGTCGTAATTCCCGGACACGCTGCCCAAATCGTTTTCTGAGGGATAATGTCATTATCCCTCGAACTGTGCGTCAATGTATACTTATTGCCCACGCACTAATCGTGACATACGGGGAGCGTCAGCTTTGTTGAGTCGCGGCATCCCTTCCACGTCAAGCAGTGATTTCAGCCGGTTCGATCCAGTTTGAAAAGATGCAAAGCGCCAACTATAGTTTCGAATAACCAATAAGTTAAAAGATTACAAAAGGTTAACTGTTGGCAGCAATTTCATTGCCTATTATGGTGATAATAAAGGGGAGCCTATTTTTATCCCGCGCTATCTTTACGACTACGTCAAGGATGTGCCTGAACCCAGGTCGCCGTCCTCTGTTGTTGCCCGTCCATCCCCAAGGATTCCGCTACTGATATTCGCCCTGCTGGCCGTTCTGGTCGGTGCCGCAGGTGATTTCGTATTCAGGGAAAATAGTAAATTCATCGCCCAGAATGAAATCCAGAACCTGGGCGCCATTGCCGACCTGAAAGTGGCTCAGATTACCGCCTGGAGCGCAAGCCTTCACCGCCGGGCGAATCTCTTCATGAACGGTTCCATGCTGGCGGTCGAATTCGACGGATGGTTGAAGGAAGGCATGCCAGACCTGAGGAAACGTCAAATTCTGGGTTTGCTGCTGGGGATACAGTCGGCGCACAGCCTTGCAGGGATTACGGTGTTCGACGCGCAAGGCAAGGTCAGGATTCGCGCCAATGAGGTCGAGACGCCGGATGCTGCGGCTGTGAAACTCGTTCGGGACGCGATGCTGAAGCAGAAGGTGATGTTTGTCGATCTGCATCGTGACACGTCCGTCAAGGGTGGCGCGATTAGGATCGATTATGCCGCTCCGCTCTTGGTCCCCACCGGGAAAGGCGATTTTCGCACCGTGGGCGCAGTGCTGATGGCCGTCGATCCGGATTCGTTTTTATACCCGGTGATCCAGGCTTGGCCCACTCCCAGCCAAAGCGCAGAAACGCTGCTGGCGCGGCGAGATGGCGACGATATCCTGTACCTCAACGAGCTGCGCCACCAAAAAGGTTCTGCGCTAACCTTGCGCTTCCCGCTCGCAACATCGAAGGTGCCGCCCGCCATGTGGCTGCGCGGTGAGTTAAATGCCATGAAAGGGGTCGATTACCGTGGCGTCCCGGTATTTACCGCCATTCGCCAGGTGCCGGGTACGCCCTGGATAATGGTCTCGAAAATCGACCAGGACGAATTGCTGGCCCCGATCCGCATACTGAAGAACTGGGTCATTTTCGTGGCGGCGATATTGGTCGCAACCGGCGGACTTTTGATCGTGGTCTGGCACCAGCGGAAACAGGTGCAGGGCCAGCGTCTCAAGGAGCAACAGGATGCAGAACTGGAGCGCATGGCCCTGCTCAAGCATTTCGAGTATCTCACCCGGTTCGGTAATGACATTGTGGTGCTGGCCGACGATGAGGGCCGGATCGTGGAAGCAAATGACCGGGCTGCCGCAGCTTATGGCTACTCGACCGAGAAGCTCAAGGGCATGCCGATACAAGCCGGGATGCCCGCCGATAGAGAGCAGAAAATTGCGGAGATTTGGGAGGAAATCAAGCGGCGAGGGAGTTTGATGTATGAGTCGGTTCACTTGCGCAAGGATGGAACCGAGTTTCCCGTCGAGAGCAGCGTGCGGCAGATACTTATCGGAGGCAAGGCATTTTACCAAGCCATTGTGCGCGACATCAGCGAACGCAAGCAGGTTGAGAAAGATCTCAAATTCCGCCATGCACTTCTCGCCGCATTGAAGGAGACTTCTCCCGACGGCATTCTGGTGGTGGATGAAGGCGGCAAAATTCTGATCTTCAACCAGCGTTTCGTCGATATGTGGGGCATTCCCCCGATAATGATGGCAAGCGCTTCCGACGAAGAGGCAATCAGATCGGTTATCGACAAGGTGGCCGCGCCGCAGCAGTTTCTCGACAAGATTGCCCACCTCTACGCCCATAAGCAGGAAATCAGCCAGGACGAGATCAGCCTCAGGGACGGACGGGTTTTCGAGCGCAATTCCGGGCCGGTGGTCGGCCATGGCGGTCAATACTATGGCCGGGTGTGGTTTTTTCACGATATCACTGAGCGCAAGCGGTCGGAAGAGGCGTTGCGGCAGCAAAAGAACTTTATCCTGCAAGTGATCGATGCCGATCCGAACCTGATTTTCGTCAAGGATGCCAGGGGCAAATTCCTGCTGGTCAATCAAGCCATGACGACGCTGCATGGCAAGACCGCGCAGGAGATTATCGGGATGGACAGTGCCGAATTGTTCCGGAGCAGGGAAGAGGCCGAACCTCATCTCCAGGCCGATCGCAAGGCTATCGAGACCGGGCTGCCGGTGACGTTTGTCGCAAACAATTTTATGGGCGGCAAAGAGCATTGGTTCCATGTCACCAAAGTCCCGATGAAGCAGAGCGACGGCTCGGTGAATGTGCTGGGTGTTGTGGTCGATGTCACCGCCAGCAAGCTGGCGGAGGAAAAGCTCAGTGAATCTTACCGGGAACTGGAAAGGGTCAACACCCGCCTGGAGGAGGTCAAGGAAGATGAGCAGAAGCGGATAGCGCGCGAACTTCATGATGAAATGGGTTCCATTCTGACTGCGCTCAACATTCATGTTTTTCTGCTGGCACAGGAAATCCCGGACGAAATGGATCGGCTCAGGGCCAAGACAGATGCCTTGGCCAAGCTGGTGGTGAGCGCCGTCCAGATAGTGAGCCATATTGTGGCCCGCTTAAGGCCTTACCTGCTGGATGAGGTCGGGCTCAAGGGGGCGATCGAACAGCATGTCGATGAGTTCCGAAAAAATACCGGAATTCAATGTCAGCTTCGCCTGCCGGAAGCAGAGCTAAAGCTGGATCAGCCCCTCTCCGCCGCCTTATTCCGCATCATTCAGGAAGCGCTGACCAACGTGACGAAATATGCCGAAGCGAGCGAGGTCAGCATCGTGCTGAGCGATTGGGACGATTCATTGTTTTTGACGATCAAGGACAACGGCAAGGGCTTCGATATCCAGCAAGTGAAAGCCCAATCCTTCGGCTTGGCTGGAATCAGGGAGCGCGCCGTCCTGATGAACGGCAAGGCCGAAATCATCAGTGCGCCTGGCAAGGGCACGACGGTGAGGGTGATCATGAAGCTGGGGGTCAGCTAAAAAACGGCGATTAACGAAGAATAACGCCCTTCTCTTTGCCCGCTCGGGTGCCATTGAGATTTTGATACGGTATTTATATTAGACTGCATCAAAATACTTATACGCATATAAACAAATTATGAACAATTTGTGTTCATAATATCTGTAAAATCAGTCTCGAATCGAAACAAGCGCTTTTCACGTTTGCCCCTCTCCCGTGGGCGGGAGAGAGTTGGGGTGAGGGTTGGCCTAACCCAACATTACCGGGACCCACCGGCTTGGCGAGAAAATGATCATGCAACAATCAGTCAGTCAGTCAGAAAATTCAAAGGACCGTGTCGAGGTCAAGAATACGACATGCTATATGTGCGCCTGCCGCTGCGGTATTCGCGTCACGGTGAAGAACGGAGAGGTGCGCTACATTGAGGGCAATCCCGAGCATCCCTTGAACCAGGGCGTGATTTGCGCCAAGGGCTCTTCCGGCATCATGAAGCAGTATTCCCCGGCGCGCCTGACCCAACCGTTGCGGCGTAAGCCGGGCTCCGAGAGGGGAGCCGGAGAGTTTGAGCCGATTTCCTGGGAGGAGGCGTTTGCCCTGATGGCGGAGCGGCTTGCCAAGATACGCGCGACCGATCCGAAAAAATTTGCGCTCTTCACCGGACGCGACCAGATGCAGGCGCTCACCGGCCTGTTCGCCAAGCAGTTCGGTACGCCTAACTATGCCGCCCACGGTGGCTTCTGCTCGGTGAATATGGCTGCCGGCATGATCTACACCATCGGCGGCTCGTTCTGGGAATTCGGCGGCCCTGATCTGGATCGTGCCAAGTTGTTCGTGATGATAGGCACCGCCGAGGATCATCATTCCAACCCGATGAAGATTGCCTTGTCAAAGTTCAAGCGCAATGGCGGCCGTTTCGTTTCGATTAATCCGGTGCGCACCGGCTATTCCGCCATCGCCGACGAGTGGGTACCGATCCGCCCCGGTACGGACGGCGCTCTGCTGTTGGCGCTGAACCATGAAATCATCCGCCTCGGACTCTACGACCGCGATTTTCTGGTGCAGTACTCGAACTCAGCCGAACTGGTGAACCTCGACGAAAAAAGCAGCGAGTTCGGCATGTTCGTGCGCACCGAGGTGCCGGCGGAGGAGGGCTGCTTCGACCCGCAGAACAAGCTGTGGTGGGATCGTGTTTCCAACAAGCCGGTGGTGACCCACGCCGAGGGCGCCGATCCTTTCCTGCTCGGCGAATTCAAGCTCCATGACGGTACCCCGGTAAAGCCTTCCTTCCAGCTCCTGCAGGAGCGGGTCAAGGATTACACGCCGGAATGGGCGGAGGGGATTACCGGCATTTCGGCCGAGACCATCCGCCGCCTCGCCCACGAGATGGGCGTCACCGCGCGCGACCAGAAAATCGAACTGCCGATCGCCTGGACCGACACTTGGGGCAAGGAGCACGAAACCGTGACCGGTAATCCGGTCGCCTTCCACGCCATGCGCGGCCTGGCCGCCCATTCCAACGGTTTTCATACCATCCGTGCCCTGTCCATTTTGATGAGTCTGCTCGGCACCATCGACCGCCCCGGCGGGTTCCGCCACAAGGCGCCGTTCCCGCGCCCGATTCCCCCCTGCGCCAAGACGCCGAAGGGGCCGGAAGGGGTGCAAGCCAACACGCCGCTGGGCGGCATGGCGCTGGGCTGGCCGGCCGAGCCGGACGACCTGTTCGTCGACGAGAACGGCGAGCCGGTGCGGCTCGACAAGGCGTTTTCCTGGGAATACCCGCTGGCTGTCCACGGGTTGATGCACAACGCCATTACCAACGCCTGGCGCGGCGATCCCTATTCGATCGACACCATGCTGATCTTCATGGCCAACATGGCGTGGAATTCGTCAATGAATACGGTGCAGGTGCGCGACATGCTGAAGGGCAAGCGCGAGGATGGCGAGTACAAAATTCCCTTCCTGATCGTGTGCGATGCCTTCCAGTCCGAGATGACCGCCTTTGCCGATCTGGTGCTGCCGGACACGACTTATCTCGAACGCCATGACGTGATGTCCATGCTCGACCGTCCGATCTCGGAATTCGACGGTCCCGTGGATTCGGTGCGTATTCCGGTGGTGCCACCTACAGGCGAGTGCAAGCCGTTCCAGGAGGTGCTGATCGAGCTGGGTTCGCGCCTCAAACTGCCGGTGTTCGTCAATTCGGACGGCTCGCGCAAGTACCGCGATTACCCCGATTTCATCACCAACTATGAAACCGAGCCGGGCTCCGGCATCGGCTTCCTCGCCGGCTGGCGCGGCAAGGGCGGCGAGAAATTCATGCGCGGCGAGCCCAATCCGCGGCAGTGGGAGATGTACGCCAAGAACAACTGCGTCTATCAATACCACCTGCCGCGTTCCTACCAGTACATGCGCAACTGGAATCAGGGCTATCTGGAATGGGCGCAGCGCAACCGCATTACGCGCTATGCCGAACCGATCAATATCCATATCTATTCCGAGGTGCTGCAGAAATTCCGTCTCGCCGCCCAGGGCAAGACCGATGGCCGCCAGCCGCCAGCGCGCCTGAGGCAGCGTATCGAAACCTATTTCGACCCGCTGCCGTTCTACTACGAACCGCTGGAGGTGCAGCTCAGCGACAACGCCAAATACCCGCTCAACGCGGTGACTCAGCGCCCGATGGCGATGTATCACTCGTGGGATTCGCAGAATGCCTGGTTGCGTCAGATTCATGCCCATAACTACCTGTACGTGAACCCCGTAACCGCACAGGCCCAGGGGGTCGCCGACGGCGACTGGATCTGGGTCGAATCGATGCACGGCAAGGTGCGCTGCATGTGCCGTTACACCGAGGCGCTCGAACCCGGCACGGTGTGGACCTGGAACGCCATCGGCAAGGCCAAGGGGGCGTGGAACCTGGCGCCGGAAGCGAACGAGTCGGAAAAGGGTTTCCTGTTGAACCACCTGATTTCCGAGGAGTTGCCGGCCCACCGCGATGGCGACCACCTCTCCAACTCAGACCCGGTCACCGGGCAGGCGGCGTGGTACGACGTCAAGGTGAAGATCTACAAGGCGGCGGAGGGCGAGCTGGAACAGACTTCGCCGCAATTCGCAGCGGTGCCTGCCGCGCCCGGCACCGGCAAGGTCCGGCGCGCCTGGCAGGCATTTTTTGCCGGGAAAGGAGAGTGGAAATGACCCAGCTCGCGCTGGTCATCGACCTCAATGTTTGCGTCGGCTGCCATGCCTGCGTCACCAGCTGCAAGGAGTGGAATACCTCCGGCCCGGCGGGCGCCATGTCGGACGACCGCCCCTATGGCGCAGACCCGACTGGCACCTTCTTCAACCGGGTGCAGACTTTCGAGGTTGGCAGCTTCCCCAATACCGAGACGGTGCATTTCCCCAAATCCTGCCTGCATTGCGAGGAGCCGCCTTGCGTGCCGGTATGCCCGACCGGCGCTTCGTACAAGCGTAAGGAAGACGGTATCGTGCTGGTGGACTACGACAAGTGCATCGGCTGCAAGTATTGCTCCTGGGCCTGCCCTTATGGCGTGCGCGAAATTGACGAGCACCAGAAGGTGATGAAGAAGTGCACCCTCTGCGTCGACCGGATATACGACCAGTCCTTGCCGGAAGCGGAGCGCAAGCCAGCGTGCGTGCTGGCCTGCCCGACCAGCGCACGCCTGTTCGGCGACGTGCACGACTCGGAGTCGGCGGTTTCGGTGGCGATCCGGGAAAGCGGGGGTTATGCGTTGATGCCGGAGTGGGGTACCAAACCGTCCAACCACTACCTGCCAAGGCGCAAGACGCAAATCAGGATACATACCGACGAACTGATGCGCGCCGACAACCCGCTCAAGAAAGAGCGTCAACTGCCGCAGCCGGACAAGAGCGAGCCGTCTCTGGACGACGTGACTTCATGGTAAGACTTGTTGAACCGCAGAGGCGCATATTATGTAGGTTGGGTTAGGCGCAGTTTTTTGCGCCGTAACCCAACAAACTCAATCTTCCTTCTAAATGTTGGTTTCGCTTAGAGGAGCCTACTTTTGGTGAATGTTTGGGTTTGTTGAGTTGCGCCAGCCCTCACCCCAACCCTCTCCCGCAAGCGGGAGAGGGGGCAAACGTGAAGGGCGCTTGTTCTGATCTGCCGCTAACCCATCCTACATTTTTTGCGGTAAAGAATTTGGAGAATTATTCATGCATCCCGCGTTTTCAGTGATTTTCCTCACCACCCTGATCGGTGCCGGCCAGGGATTGTTCCTGGCTCTTTATACGGGTCAGGTTTATGCTTTTTTTCATTTGTTGCCGGCGCAGGCCGATGGCCGTTTTTATGTGGTAGGAAGTCTGATCGTATTGCTGCTTCTGTTCGGCGGATTGGTGGCCTCCTTCTTCCATCTGGGCCATCCCGAGCGGGCTTGGCGCTCAGCGGCGAAATGGCGCACTTCCTGGCTGTCGCGCGAGGTGATCGTGTTGCCGGCGTTCATGGGCGTGGTATTTCTCTATGGCGTGGCGCATAGCTTTGGCTGGCACGCCCCGCTTATCACCCTCGGTACGCTGACTCTGGATGCGACGATGGTGCTCGGCGTGCTCGGTACGTTGCTGTGCTTTGCGTTGTTCATTTGTACGGCAATGATTTACGCCTGCCTGAAATTTCTGCAGGAATGGCATAGCCCGCTGACGGTCGTGAATTACCTGCTCCTCGGCAGCGCTTCGGGTTTCACCTTGGCAACGGCTTATTCGGCATACGCTTCACCTGATCTGGTCGGATTCTACGGCAAATGGGCAATGGTGATTACTCTGCTGGCGCTGGTGGCACGTGCCGCATCGCTGATTCGCAATGCGCGCCTGAAGCCGAAATCCACACTGCAAACGGCTATCGGTGTGCGTCATGGCCAGATTGCGCAGAAATCCCAGGGCTTCATGGGCGGTTCATTCAACACCCGTGAGTTTTTTCATGGCAAGGGAGCCGGCCTGCTGCGCTCAGTCAAATGGGTTTTCCTGATGCTGGTGTTCGCGTTTCCTTTGCTGCTACTGGCGGGCGGTCTTTCCTCTTCACTTGGTGGATTGCTGGCTGTCGCTTTTTTGGTGCAGTATCTTGGTCTGCTTGCCGAGCGCTGGTTTTTCTTCGCCCAGGCCAACCATCCGCAGAATTTGTATTATCAGACTATTGCCTGATTCTTATCGGGACAAGGAGAAATCATGAGCCGCGTTATCCTGACTTTGTTGATCCTGATTTTTGTTAAGGCGGCATGGGCCGAAGCGCAAATCCCCGATCCCCAGGTCGTAAAGATCAATGACCGTGTGTATGCCCTGCTTGGGCCGCTGGGGCTGCCTAGTCCGCATAATCAGGGTTACATGGCCAACAGCACAGTAATCATCGGCGACCATGGCGTGATCCTGGTGGATAGCGGCGGAACCGACGAGGTCGGCAAACATTTGGCGAAAGCGATTGCCGGAATTACGCCGAAGCCGGTTACCCACATCATCAACACGCATCACCATGGCGACCATGTGCTGGGCAATGTGGCGTTCAAGGGCGCGGAAATCATCAGCTCGGAGCAGTGCAAGATGCTGGTCGAGAAAACCGGCATGGAGTGGGTGCAGATCATGGAAAATATGGTCGGGCGCAAGTTTCCCAATACCCGCCCGGTTTCGGCAATGTTGACTTTCAAGGAGGAAAGCAGCAATAGCCGCAGTATTCAGGGGGTAAAAATGGTGCTTTGGGTGCCGCGCGGCTCCCATACGCCGGGCGATATGATGGTTTATCTGCCGGACGACAGGGTGCTGATCGGCGGCGATATCCTGGTCAATACGACCACCCCGGCCATGCGTGATGGCCATATCCGCAATTGGGTCGGCGCTCTGGCCCAGGCGCGGGAGTTTGACGCAACCATGATCGTGCCCGGGCACGGTCCGCTCATGAACAAGTCGGATGTAGCCAAGCTGCACAGCTTGATGGCGGGCTTCTATGCTGGCGTTGAGGCGGGATACAAGAAAGGGCTGAGCGACAGTGAGATTCGCGGCACGCTCGATTTGAGCGAATGGATAAATCTCCATGAATTCGAAACAAACATGGGGGGGAATATCAACCGCGCCTACCTCGAGGTTGAGGCGGCGAATTTCTAGGGGTGGTAGTTGACTGCTCCGCTATGCGCGGAGCAATCGGAGTTCAGGGGCGGGGTGCGGCTGGAACGGCAGGAGCGGGGTCGTCATCATCCTCGAACTTTTCACGCGGGGGATTGCCATCGTAAACCAAACCGCGCCGCCGCTGCAAATAGGCGTCCCGCAGAAAAACATAGCGGTCGATGGCTGCCTCGTCAAACACTTCCTCCGCGTCAAGCAGGCGCGAACGGTTATCCACAGCGTGGACGGCAATCGCCGAGTTGCGCTCGGCAACCGGTGTATGCTGCGCCACCGGGTCGAATTGGACGTCTACGACTGTTCCAACAGTGTCTCTCAGGGTGCTGGGGCCAAAGAATGGCAACACCAGATAGGGGCCGTTGCCGACGCCCCAATATCCCAGGGTTTGTCCGAAATCTTCATTGTGCTTGGGCAGATCCATCGGAGTGGCGACGTCGATCAGGCCGGCAATGCCGACAGAAGTGTTCCAGACCAGACGGCTGAAATCCGAGGCGGCCTGTTCGAGCTTGAACTGGAGCAGATCGTTGAGCAGTACCAGCACGTCATCCAGATTGGAAAAGAAGTTGCCGACGGCGGTGCGCACCGGATCGGGCATGGCATCCTTGTACCCTGTGGCAACCGGTTTGAGCACCGCTTTGTCCACCGCGTCATTGAATTTGTAGATGCCGCGGTTGAGCGGTTCCAAAGGATCGCGAGGGTCACCGTTGGTGGCGCAGCCGAGCAGGCTGAGGCTTAAGAGCATCACGGCCGGGAGCTTGAAAAAGATTTCACGCATTTTTACAGTATCCGATTATTATTTTCAGTGCGACATTGTATCAATGATTGATTAGTGTAGGAACCATCCGGGTCATGAAGTATTGATATTACTGTGCCTGGATGGGTATCCCTGACCCGCGTATCGGCTTATGGTGCCAATATATTCCTTTTAAATGGTAACGAATAGGATTGATGATGCTTCCTCGAAATATCCTGATTACCGGCTGTTCTAGCGGAATCGGGCATTGCGTTGCTTCTGGACTGGCCAAGCGCGGCTATCGTGTCTTTACCTCGGCCCGCAAGGCGGAGGATGTGCGGGCGCTTGAGGCTGGCGGCCTGGAAAGCGTGCAGCTCGACCTGGCTGATTCAGTTTCCATTCATCGTGCAATGGACGAGGTTTTGGATCGCGGGGGCGGGCAACTCTATGCCCTGTTCAACAACGGCGCTTATGGCCAGCCCGGCGCGGTGGAGGATCTGCGGCGTGAGGTATTGCGCAAGCAGTTCGAAGCCAATCTGTTCGGTGCGGTTGAGCTGACCAACCGGGTGATACCGGTGATGCGCGCCCAAGGCTATGGTCGCATCATCATGAATAGCTCGGTGCTGGGGCTGGTCGCCTTGCCTTACCGAGGCGCTTATACCGCCAGCAAATATGCGCTGGAAGGGATCGCCGATACGCTACGGCTGGAGCTTTGCGGCAGCGGCATTCATGTTTCCCTGATCGAGCCGGGGCCGATCGAGAGCCGTTTCCGGGCGAACTCATTTGAGGCCTACAAGCGCAATATCGATGTGGAACACAGCGCCCACCGCGAAAAGTACCTGGCCATGGAGCGCCGTCTGCTCAAGCAGGGTGCGGCTGTGCCATTTACACTCCCGCCGGATGCGGTACTGGGCAAGGTTATTCATGCTTTGGAGAGCCGGTACCCAAAAATTCGGTACTACGTGACCGTACCCACTTACCTGTTCGCCACGCTAAAGCGGATTTTGCCCGATGGCTGGATGGACAGGTTGCTTGCCGGGGTAGGAGGGGATGGCAGTAAATAGGCGGCTGGGCTGAGGGAAGGTTTTTCTTTGCGATCCGAAGGCTTGAAATCTGTTTGTTTCCCCCCATGTAGAATCCAGCTTTCTCGCTTGTCGTTACAATTGAATTGAATCACCGAAAGGAATAAATATGGCAGGATTGGATAATAAAACGCCGATGCCGACGGAAATCAAGCTTCATCAGAAATCGCGCATGCTGGAGATTGCGTTTTCCGATGGACAGCGTTTTGATCTGCCTTGCGAGTTTCTGCGGGTTTACTCGCCTTCTGCCGAGGTGCGCGGCCATGGTCCGGGGCAGGAGGTATTGCAGGTGGGAAAGAAGAATGTGGAAATTACCGATGTTCAGCCGGTGGGGAGCTATGCCATTCAGCTGGTTTTCTCGGATGGTCATGATAGCGGACTTTACTCTTGGGATTACCTGCATGACTTGGGCGTCAATCAGGAAGCGCTTTGGACGCAATATCTGGAGCGCATGAACGAGGCGGGGGCCAGCCGTGAATCGGCTGCACTCTGAGTTTTGAATTTGCAGCGGGGGCAAAGCCTCCCTGCAACGTATGGTTATATCCCCAGGGTTTCTACCCAAGCCAGTGCGTCAAGATGAGACTGGTTGATTTTGTCCGGTTCCAGTTGTAGGGAAAACGCCAGCTTCTCGATGTGGTTGAAATCGCCTGCCTCGCAGGCGACTGTGAGGTCAAGGAAGGGGCCATAGAGGCCTTGCCGGGATAGTAGCGCATCAGAAATCGCTTCCGGCAGAGAGAGCTTGTCCAGTGCCTCGCTCATCGGCATTTCCAGCATGGCGTCGAGCAGGGAGAACACGCCGACAATAAACAGATTGTCGCGATCGGCGGCCTCCAGCATATCCTTGCCTAAGAGTTCGGTCAGGCGTCCCCGGGTGACGGCCGTTTTCATCAGGGCAGGCGAGGCAGTGCCTTCCCCTGCGGTAACTAGCAGCAGGGTTAGCCAGCGGTACAGTTGCTGATAACCGAGAATCGCCAAGGCGTGGCGCAATGACTGGATTTCGCAGGACAGGCCAAAACCGACGGAATTGATGTAGCGTAGTAGCTTGAAAGAAAGGGCTACGTCGCGCTTGAAGGAAGATTCGATCTCCTTGACTTCCGCATTGTTGCGCACCTTGTTGAGCAGTTCCAGCACGACGGCATAGGCGGGGTTGATGACTTTTGCGCTGAGTGTTTCCGGGTGGGCAAAATGGTAGCCTTGATAATAGGTGAATCCCAGTTTATTGCAAATGGTGTGTTCATTTGTTGTTTCGACCTTATTTGCAATCAGCTGGGCCGGGTGCTTTTCCAGGGCGCGAACATGGTTTTCAAGCTGGCCGTTGGCATTCAGCTTCTGGACATCCAGTTTGATGAAATTTGCGATTGCTAGCAGCGGGGTGCTTTCCGGCGTCAGATCAAAGTCGTCCAGAGCCAGGCGGTATCCCAGCGTGCGCAGCTCATGGCAGCGCGCCAGCAGTTCCGGGGTTGCAGGGGCGGTTTCCGGGATTTCCAGCACAGCCTGGTTGACAGGCAGCAGTTCGAGGAAATCGCTCATCAACATGGAGGTGGAAGCATTGATGAAGACCAGTTTGTCACCCAGCTGCCATTCTGCTTCCATGCTGCCGAGGATGCTGGCCATCACCTTGGAGGTGGCTAGGTGGTCATCGGTGAGGCTGGCACGAGTGGCTTCCGCGCTGCGACGGAATAGAAGTTCATAGCCAATGATCTTTTGCTGGTTGTCAACGATCGGTTGGCGGGCGAGATAGGCGTTATCTTGCATTGGAACCCTAGTTCTTACACGGTAAACATCGATGCATGAGTGGCCTCGGTGCTCATTTCCAGTAATTCCTCGATATCCAGCACCAGTACCACCAGTCCATCGCCGGACAAGGTGGCGCCTGCGATGCCCTTGGGCTTGATGTCATGCAGTGGCTTGATGACTACGTCGTCCCGGCCGATGAAGCCGTCGATAGCCAGGATGAAGTTGGTGGCGGTGGTTTGCATCAGGACGCCGAAGGATGGCATGCCATCCTGCGGCCAGCCGATCAGGCTGGCCAGGGATCGCACTGGCAGAACCTCGTCGCGCACCACCATGGTTGCGCGGCCGGAAACACGCTGGATTTCCTCGGAACGGATCGGGATGATCTCGCGCACCATGGAAAGAGGCACGGCAAAAGGTTGTTCGCCCAAGCGCACCACCAGTACAGGGAGAATGGCCAAGGTCAGCGGCAGGGAGATGGTAATGGTCGTGCCGTGGCCGATGACTGAATTGATGTCAATCCGACCATTCAGTTTCTGGATGTTGGTGCGCACGACATCCATGCCCACACCCCGCCCAGAAACATCGGAAATCTCTTCCTTCATCGAAAAGCCGGGCAGGAAGATCAGGTTGAGAGACTGCTTGTCATCCAGCGAGTTTGCCGCTTCAATGTCGATCAGCCCTTTTTCGACGGCCTTGCGGCGTATGGTGTCGGGCCGCATGCCTTTGCCGTCGTCAGCGATTTCGATCACGATGTGATCGCCTGACTGCATGGCGGAAAGCTTTACCAAACTCTTGGCCGGCTTGCCTGCGGCGATGCGGTCTTGCGTGCTTTCCACGCCATGGTCGACTGCGTTGCGCACCAGGTGGACGATGGGATCGTTGAGGTCCTCGATCATGGTCTTGTCAATTTCGGTTTCTTCGCCCTCGATCAGCAGTTCAACATCTTTTCCCAGTTGCCGGGCAAGGTCGCGCGCCAAGCGCGGATACTTCTGGAACAGCCTGCCGATTGGCTGCATCCGGGTTTTCATCACGGCGTTTTGCAGGTCACCTACCAATAGATCCAGGTGGCTGACGGCTTCGTCCAAGGCCTTGAGGGTGTCTCCATCGGTTTTGCCCTGAAGGATATTTGCGCGCAGACAGGTAAGGCGGTTCTTGGTTAGGCCGATTTCTCCAGAAAGGTTGAGCACCATGTCCAGTCTCGATGTGTCGACGCGGATGGTGGTTTCCTTGGCGGCGGGCTGCTGAGCGGACGGTGCCTTGGCGCGGGGCGCCTGATCGGTCCGTGCCGCGGCCATAATCGGTGCAATCACTACGGGTAGGGCGGCTTCCTGGGATGCGGGGCTTTCTGTAGGCGCATCGGTGATGGTGTGGTACAGCGCCTGCCAATCCGGGCCGCTGGCTTCCTGGGGTACGGCCGGATCTGCGTCGGCAGCTTTGGCCTGCGTGTCAAGAGCCGCTAGTGCCATCTTCTCGCCAGCCAGTACGCAGTCCAGTGCCTTCAGAAGCGTGGCCTCTGCCGCGTCAGGCAGCTGAGATTGGGCGAGAGAGCCGAACATGGTGCGCACTACGCCGGTCGCGTTCATGATGACATCCATGATTTCGGCGGTCAGTGCCAGTTCGCCGGTGCGTAACTT
Organism: uncultured Sulfuricella sp.; assembly: GCA_964559825.1. GTDB lineage: Bacteria > Pseudomonadota > Gammaproteobacteria > Burkholderiales > Sulfuricellaceae > Sulfuricella. The sequence continues at coordinate 58,317 of CAZLJK010000001.1, forward strand.
GTCGAACAGGTTTTCGGTGCGGTGGCACAGCCCGACCAGATCGTTGACGTTGAGGAAGCCAGCACCGCCCTTGATGGTGTGGAAGCCGCGGAAAATATCGTTTAGCAGTGCCTTGTCACTGGGGCGCTTTTCCAGTTCGACCAATTTGTTGTCCACATCAGACAGGAGTTCACCCGCTTCTGTCAGAAAGTCCTGTAGTAATTCTTCCATTCCGGCGAAGTGGCTCATGGTTTCTCCCGGCTGCTGCGTTTATTTAGTGTTGGATTAAAAGCCCAGGCTTTCGAGCAGATCGTCGACCTGAACCTGGCTGGTTACCACGTCAGACCGGCCCGCGGCATTGATCACCGGGCCATTCAGCAAGTTGGTATCCATTTCGGTTTTCTTCTCGGCCGGTGTCGTCGCCAGCAGCAATTGCAGCATGTCCCGTTCCATTTGCTGGGCCATGTCGGTGACCTTCTTGATCACTTGGCCGGTCAGATCCTGAAAGTCCTGCGCCATCATGATTTCCATGAGTTGGGCATTGGTAGCCTTGGTCTGGCGGGGGACATCCTTCAGGTAGCCGCGGGTTTCTTCCGCCAGTTGCTTGAATTCTTCCAGGCTGAGCCGATTGTCAAACAGGCTCTGCCACTTTGCGCTGAGCCCCATCGCACCCGCTTCGAGCTTTTCCTGAATCGGCTGGGCGACTTCGGTGGCGGTCAGCGCCCGCTCCGCCGCTTGTTGCGTCATTGTCGCAATGTAGGCAAGGCGTTCGCGGGTGTCGGGTATGGCATCTACCGTTGCCGCCAACTTTTTGTCGTAGCCCAGTTCACGAAGCGTATCGTGCAGCTTGCGCGTCAAGTGGCCGATTTGCGAGAACAGGCTCTCTTCGCCGTCGCCGGACTCCATGGTTGGGACCGTCGCTACGGTTGGCGTAGCGGTGTCCTGTTTGGTTTCGGGTAAGGCCGGTTGTGTGCTGCTGGCCATGACTATGCTATCGAACAGGGCTTCCAGATCGTCGGAATCCCCGCTGCCTGAAGTAACGTTACTCACCGAGCGTCTCCTTACTCATTTGCCCATTTTTTCAAAAATTTTATTCAGTTTCTCTTCCAGTACGGCAGCCGTAAATGGCTTGACGACGTAGCCGCTGGCGCCGGCTTTGGCCGCCTCGATGATGTTTTCCTTCTTGGCTTCGGCGGTTACCATTAATACGGGTAAGTGCTTCAGTGTGTCATCTGCACGGATCGCCCTGAGTAGTTCAATGCCGGTCATGTTGGGCATGTTCCAGTCGCTGACCACAAATTCGAAATTGCCGCCGCGCAGTTTGGCGAGTGCGACTACGCCATCCTCGGCTTCGTCTGCGTTGGTGAATTCCAGCTCTTTCAGGAGATTGCGTATGATCCTTCTCATTGTCGAAAAATCATCGACAATCAGGAATTTCATGTTCTTATCGGCCATGGACTACTCCGCGGGTAATAGGCTTCGTGCTCTTCTCGCCATTGTACAATGTCATGGCGCGGTTTAGGGCATTAGCCTGAACTATGCTGTTTTGCTTCATCGGCAGTCTATCTGAGTAATAAGGGGCGTAAGGTATCGGCCAGAACACCAGGATCGAACTTGGCTACATAGGCATCTACGCCTACGCGCTTGCCCATATCGCGGTTAGCCTCGGAAGACAGCGAGGAGTGCATGACTACCGGAATGCCTTCGAATCGCCGGTCGGATTTAATGTTTTTCGTTAGGACGTAGCCGTCCATTTCCGGCATTTCCGCATCTACGAGAATGACCTTGATCTGGTCATACACCGTGGAGCCGTCCTGTTGGGAACGAGCGGCCATGTTTTGCAATCTATCCCATGCCTCCAGGCCGTTGGTGGCCTGCTGGTATTTGACTCCCAGCTTGTCCAGTACCATCACGATTTCCTTGCGTGCGATTGCGGAGTCATCTGCAAAGAATATCGCCAGGTCTGTTTCCGTTTCGACCGGGGCGAGGTCTGGCACGGGTTCGATTCCGATGGCGTTGGCCAGAATCTGTTCGACGTCGAGAATGGAAACCAGTTTGCCGTCCGGCAGTTCGGTAATCGCAGTGATCAGGCCATCATTGCCGGTCAGCATGGTTTGGGGGGGTTTGACCTTGTCCCAGTCGACGCGAATAATGCGGTCGACATCATGCACCAGGAAGCCTTGAGTATGGCGGCTGAATTCGGTGACGATCATGGTCTGCCCGGTGTCTTCTGGTACTTCATCCAGATGGATGATCTTGGCCAGCGCGATGACCGGGATGATATTGCCGCGCAGAGAAATTACTCCCTCGACGCCATCCGGCATATTGGGTGATTTCGTGACCTTGGGAGTCTGGCAGACTTCACGTACCTTAAATACGTTAATGCCGAAAATTTCTCCGCTTCCCAATGTGAAGAGCAGGATTTCCATCTTGTTGGAGCCAGCCAGTTTGGTTCTGGCATCCACCGCGTCGATGAGTTGGTTGCGCTTTTCCATACTATTCCCCATTATTTAAGAGGTTCACTTAGCAACTGGGTGAGCGTGGCCGCCAGCTTGTGTGGTTCAAATTTCGGAACATAGTCGTCCACGCCGACCGATCGGCCAAGTTGTTGGTTTGCGTCGCTGCTCAAGGAAGAGTGCATGATAACGGGAACTCCGGCGAAGCGAGCGTCGCTCTTGATGTGTTTGGTGAGCACGTAACCGTCCATTTCCGGCATCTCCACGTCGGTGAGAATCAGCTGGATGAAGCTGGTGACGGGGACGTGGGCCGCATCAGCCTGAGCGGCGATCTTTTGTAGCTCATCCCATGCCTGCTTGCCATTATTGGCGCTGATGTAGCGGATGCTCATGGCGTCCAGGGTGCGCGCGATCTGGTTACGGGCGACAGACGAGTCGTCGGCAAAAAAGATGGTGCGGTTTTCCGCTTGTATGGGGCTGATATTGTTGAACAGGTATTCGTCATCGTAACGGCTGGTTTCAGAGAGCACCTTTTCTACGTCCATCATCATGACCAGACGGCCGTCCACCAGTTCGGTGACCGCGGTGACCAGCCCGCCCATCTGCGCAGTGAGCATGTCGGGTGGGACGCGCATGGCCGCCCAGTCGAGCCGCAGGATGGTATCGACTGCTTCCACTAGGAAACCCTGGGTGTGTCCGTTGTACTCAGTAACGATCATGATTTCCGGTTTTTTGTCGGTTTCTACGCAGGTATATTTAACCAGATCGACAACCGGTACCAGAACGCCGCGCAGACTGACCATGCCTTCAACCGAGGATGGCATGTCCGGGGCATGAGTGATCGCCGGCACGCGCATGACTTCGCGTACTTTAAAAACATTGACGCCGAATGTTTCCCTGCGACCGGTGCGGCTGTCCGTGCCCAGGGTGAAGAGCAGTATCTCCAGCTTGTTGGTGCCGGCCAGCTTGGTGCGGCCGTCAATGTTTTTTAAGAGTTGTGACATGTCGTTGCTCTCCGTGAAAAGTCCTGATCCCGAACCTCAGTCGGGTCTGGCGGGCAGGATGTTTTTCGGTATCATACCTCAATATGACAGAATTGCATTCTGTAAATCCGGCGGTTATGCGCTGTTTTCAGCACATAATTTAAATTGGCCGGCAATTTAAAGCAAATTTGCCGGTCTATCCTCTTGGCCATTGAGCGTCGAGCCGGGAAGCAAGACGATCTTGCGCGATGCTGGGTAAGAGCTCTCGGTGCGGCACAGGGGTTAACCGTTCAACAATGACTGGATCAATTACGGTATGATTTCAGCATGAACTGGTCATGGAGCTTAATGCATTGTCGAATATCCCAAAGCAGGTAGATCCGAAGGAGCTGGAGCAGGCATTTTCGTTGTTCAACGAGGCTTCCGCTCAGCTTACCGGCGCTTACCAGGAGTTGCAGCAGCAGGTGGAGCGCTTAACCGGTGAACTTGCCGTTGCCAATGTAGAGCTGCGACGTCAGTTGCTGGAAAAGGAGGCGCTGTCGCAACGCCTGTCCCACTTGCTTTCTGCCATGCCGGCAGGTGTGGTGGTGCTGGATCAAAAAGGGGCTGTTATCGAGCTGAATCCTGCTGCACGGGAATTGCTTGGGGAATCTCTCATGGGGCTGGCTTGGGCAGAGATCGCGGCGCGTACGCTGGTGCAGACCGTGGTGCCGCATGAGTGGGATCTTGCGCCGGTCAATGGTGCCGTGCCGCGCCGGGTCAGTATATCCAGTAGCCCGCTGGACGCCGCTGGTGGGCAGGTGCTGCTGATCCACGATATGACCGAGGCCTACGACATACAGCGCGAATTGCAGCGGCACCAGAGGCTGTCCGCGATGGGCGAGATGGCGGCGGGGTTGGCGCATCAGTTGCGTACGCCGCTTGCTACCGCTTTGCTCTATGCCGCCAATTTGAAAAAACTTGATTTGCCCGAAAACGAGCGCATTCGTTTTGCAGATAAAGTGCTGGCACGTCTTCGTCACCTCGAACACCTGATCCAGGACATGCTGTCGTTCGTGAAAGGAGAGGGAGCGGGGCAGGATGTAGTTCGGATGTCTTCCGTGCTGGTTGACTTGCAGCAGGTCATGGAGCCACAAATGATTGAGCGTGGGCTGAGTTTCAGTATTGAGGATGGTAGCTGCGGCGCCGCCGTGCTGGGTAGCCGAAAGGCTTTGACTGGCGCCTTGCTCAATCTGCTGGAAAATGCCATGCAAGCTTGCCCGGATGGCGGGCGGGTCAGCCTGAGGAGTGCGGTAGAGAGCGATGGGCAGGTGTCGATTGCCGTCGTCGATAATGGCAAGGGTATCGAGGCTGCGACCCAGGAGCGCTTGTTCGAGCCTTTCTACACGACCCGCACTGACGGGACAGGCTTGGGGCTGGCGATCGTGCGCGGTGTGGCCGAGGTGCATCGGGGTTCTGTTCAGGTTAAATCTGCGCCAGGCAGTGGGAGCACATTCATTCTGCAGTTACCCAAGCTATAATCCGGGAAATTTTAAATCGCGGAACCATGAAAACATTACCGATCCTGATCGTTGAGGATGACCAAGATCTGCGCGAAGCCTTGCGCGACACGCTACGTTTGGCCGGCTATGAGACGCTGGATGCCTCTGATGGGCTGGCGGCGCTGGCGGTGCTTGGGAAGCGCAAGGTCGGCCTGGTCGTGACGGATGTGCAGATGCACCCCATGGATGGCCATGTTCTTTTGCGCGAAATCAAGTCGGCCTATCCTTATGTCCCGGTATTGCTGATGACCGCCTATGGCATGATCGACAAGGCGGTGGAGGCGATGCGCGCAGGGGCGTGCACTTACTTGACCAAGCCATTCGAGCCGGACAGCCTGTTGGCGGAGGTGGCGCGCTATATGCTTTCTGCACAACCGGCGAACGGCACGGAAATGGTGGGTGAAGACCCCCGTATGGTGGAATTGCTGGGGTTGGCGCGCAAGGTTGCCGGCACCAGCGCGACGATCATGGTTACGGGCGAGTCCGGTTGCGGCAAGGAAGTGATGGCGCGTTTCATCCACCGTCACAGCCCGCGTTCAGATAAACCGTTCGTGGCTATAAACTGTGCGGCGATTCCGGAAAACCTGCTCGAATCCACTTTGTTCGGTTATGAAAAGGGCGCCTTCACCGGAGCCGCCCAATCCCATGCGGGCAAGTTCGAGCAAGCGCAGGGGGGTACCCTGTTGCTGGATGAAGTATCCGAAATGCCGATGCCGCTCCAGGCCAAGCTGTTGCGGGTGCTGCAGGAGCGTGAGGTGGAGCGTGTCGGCGGGAATAAGGCAGTTCCACTCGATATCAGGATCATCGCCACCTCCAACCGCGATATGGGCGAGCTGGTGGCGCGCGGTAACTTCCGCGAGGATTTGTATTACCGCCTCAACGTGTTTCCTTTGGAGTTGCCGCCGTTGCGTGAGCGTCCGCTGGATATCGTGCCATTGGCTCGGCATCTGATAGGCCGCTTGGGTGGGGCATTGGGTCGGCCCGGAATCTGCTTGTCTTCTGCGGCGGCCGAGCAATTGACGCGATATGCCTGGCCGGGTAACATCAGGGAGCTTGAAAACATCATGCAGCGCGCCATGATTTTGTCTTCTGGCGATGTGCTGGAGGCGGAGTCTTTGCTTCTGCCTAAGTCCGAACTTACTGTGTCGCAACCAGGAAAAGTGGTCGCTGTGGGTGGGGTTGTGGACATGAAAACGCTGGAGCGGATGCATATTCTGGAAACTCTGGCTTCAGTCAGCGGTTCGCGTAAGCGTGCAGCGGAAAAATTGGGCATGAGCGAGCGCACATTGCGTTACAAGCTGCAGCAGTACCGCGAAGAAAATGAAGAAACGGATCAGGGGTGATCAAAATTGGGCATGAAATGTGCTTTATTTTTATGCTGTGACGGGCAAAAATTGTTCGTCGTAATGGATAAACAGCTATAATTCGAGCTGGAGGCCTGAAGGCGATGAATACAACACAGGGAATTGACCAGTTACTCGGCCAGATGCGTGCCGCCTCGGCTTCGGCTGCAGGTCAGCAGCCTGCTTCTGCATCGACCGGGGGTACTGATTTTGCGGCGCTGCTCAAAGCTTCGCTGGATCAGGTGAATGCCACGCAGCAGGATTCTGCCAATCTGTCCAAGGCATTTGAGCAGGGTGATCCCAACGCGAACCTTCAGGAAGTGATGGTTTCTCTACAGCAAGCCAATATTTCTTTCCAGGCCATGGTGCAGGTGCGCAACAAGCTGGTGTCGGCCTACCAAGAAGTCATGAGCATGCAAGTTTGATAGGGATGCCAAGTACTACGCAGGTCATCTCTGTATTCCCTCGTTCGTGGGCAAAGCTCAATCACTCGCAAGTTCGGAGTCAAGGCGTAAAATAATATGGCTGTCGCACCACAGCAATCACTTTTCGCCCGTCTAAGAGAATTCAACCGCTTATCCGGCGGCCAAAAAATTGGGCTGATGCTGGCGCTGGCCGCTGCCATCGCGCTGATTTCCGGCGCCTGGATGTGGTCGCAGACGCCGGACTACCGCGTCCTCTACAGCAACCTTTCCGACCGGGATGGCGGTGCGATCATCAATTCACTGCAGCAAATGAACGTCCCCTACAAGATGGCGGAGGGCGGTGGCGCCATTCTGGTCGCTTCCGGCCAGGTTTACGACGTGCGCCTGCGCCTGGCGTCACAGGGACTTCCCAAGGGTAGTGTGGTTGGCTTCGAGCTGATGGAAAATCAAAAGCTGGGCACCAGTCAGTTTCTCGAGCAGGTTAACTACCAGCGCGCTCTGGAGGGAGAATTGACCCGTTCCATCCAGTCTCTTTCCGCGGTGCAGGGCGCCCGTGTACATCTTGCAATTCCGCGCCCTTCAGTGTTTACCCGCGAGCAGAAAAACCCGAGCGCATCCGTTCTTGTTGGACTCCATCCAGGACGTTCGCTGGACAAGGCCCAGGTCAACGGTATTGTTCACCTGATTTCGAGCAGCGTGCCGGATTTGCAGGTCAAGAATGTGACTGTACTTGATCAGAACGGCAATCTGTTAAGCTCTGCGGCCGAGGGTAAGGAAGGCGCTGGTCTCGATCCGAGTCAGCTGGAATTCCTGCGTCAGGTGGAGCAGAGTTTCATCAAACGTATTGAAAACATTCTCAGCCCGATTACCGGCACCGAAAATGTGCGGGCACAGGTTGCGGCTGAGTTGGATTTCTCCCAGACCGAGCAGACCGCTGAAACCTTCAGGCCAAACCCCGCACCTGCTGAGGCGGCAATCCGCAGCCAACAAAGCAATGAAAGCGGCGCTGGAGGAGAACAGGCCGCGAGCGGCGTGCCTGGCGCCTTGTCCAACCAGCCTCCCGGTACGGCCGCTGCCCCGCTTTCGGCTCCTGCTGCCACGGCCGTGGCGGCAGCGGCCACGCAGGTTTCAGGCGGGGGCGCGCGCAAGGAATCGACCGTCAATTACGAACTGGATAAGACGATCAAGCATATCAAATCGCCGGTGGGGGCCATCAAGCGCCTGTCTGTGGCTGTCGTGGTGAATCACAAGAAAACTACGGATAAGGATGGGAAGGTAAGCGCCAAACCTTTAACTAAAGCTGAAATTACGCAGATCAGCAATCTCGTCAAGGAAGCCATGGGCTACAGGCAGGATCGTGGCGATACGCTCAATGTGGTGAATGCCTCATTCAGTGTGGTAACGGAGGAAATTCCGGCTGCACCGATCTGGAAGGATCCGGCAACGATTTCTCTGGTTAAGGATATTGCCAAGAACCTGCTCATTGCCGGGATTGTGTTCTTTATCGTGTTCAAAGTGCTGCGTCCCCTGCTGAAGGAACTTTCGACTCCCCCGCCGCCGCCAGTGGCTAAGGAGGAAGAGGCCGAAGGTTTCGCGTTGGCGCCTACTTTGGGGTATGAGGAGCGCTTGCGGTCAGTCAAGGAACTGGCGCGTCAGGAACCGAAAGTGGTGGCCAATGTGGTCAAAGACTGGATTGGCACTTCATGAGTGAGGATGGGGTCCAGAAAAGCGCCATTTTGCTGATGGCCTTGGGTGAGGAGGAAGCTGCTGAGGTATTCAAGCATCTAAGCCCTAAGGAGGTTCAGAAATTAGGGCATGCCATGGCAGCGTTGGATAGCGTCAATCGCGTTCAGGTGGAGCGGGTGATGCATGACTTTATGTTTCAGGCAGGAGAAAAGGCCGGCCTGGCTGATTCCGACGAATATATCCGTAGCGTGCTGACCAAGGCACTGGGTTCGGATAAGGCGGCTAACCTGATTGAGCGTATCCTGCACGGCGGCGATACCAGCGGCATCGAAGGTCTGAAATGGATGGATGGTGCTTCGGTGGCTGAGCTGATCAAGAATGAGCACCCGCAGATTATTGCCACCATCCTGGTTCATCTTGAGCGCGATCAGGCTAGTGAGATACTGAGTCTTTTTGCCGAGCGACTGCGCAACGATGTGGTGCTGCGGATTGCCACGCTGGACGGTATTCAGCCTTCTGCGCTGAAGGAATTGAATGACGTGCTGACCAAGTTGTTGTCAGGCGCCAGCAATCTCAAGAAGAGTGTGATGGGCGGCGTCAGGGCCGCGGCAGAAATTTTGAACTACGTCGGTACCGCTAATGAAACCGCAATCATAGCCAGTGTGCGCGATTACGACCCCGAACTGGCACAGAAAATCCAGGATGAGATGTTCGTCTTCGAGAATCTGCTTGATATTGATGATCGCTCCATCCAGTTGCTGCTGAGAGAGGTGCAATCCGAATCTCTGATTATTGCCCTCAAGGGTACCAGCGAAGAGCTGCGCGAAAAAATCTTCAAGAACATGTCGCAGCGCGCCGCTGAAATGCTGCGGGACGATCTCGAGGCCAAGGGGCCGGTGCGCGTCAGTGAAGTTGAGGCGGAGCAGAAGGAAATCCTCAAGATTGTGCGCAAGCTGGCCGACGAAGGCCAGATTGTGATTGGCGGAGCGGGAGAGGAAAGTTTTGTCTAGCAATATCATCCCCAAGGAGCAATTGAGCGCTTATCAGCGCTGGGAGTTGAATTCACTGGATGAGTCGGCAAGTCCGTCGGTCCTGACGGTGCCTTTGCCGACGGCCGAAGAGGTTGAGAATACCCATCGACAGGCTCATCAGGAAGGATTCGCCGCCGGTTACCGGGAGGGCAAGGGCAAGGTCGACGCGGAACTGGCGCGGCTGGCACAACTGATGTCGGCGCTGGATGGGTCTCTGAACCAGTTCGATGACGCCCTGACCCAGAGCCTGCTTTCCCTTGCGCTGGATATTTCCAGGAAAATGTTGCATGAGGCTTTGCGAGTGCGGCCGGAGCTGGTTATCCCTGTGGTTCGCGAGGCGGTGAACAGCCTGCCCCAAGCCAGCCAACATCCGCACCTCAAATTGCATCCGGAAGACGCGGCTTTGGTGCGAACGCTGATGGCGGACGAGCTGAATCACTTTCATTGGAAGCTGATTGAGGACAGCCGCGTGGCGCGGGGCGGGTGCCGAGTGGAAACGACGAGCAGCGAGATTGACGCAACTATGGAGAATCGCTGGGAAAGAATACTCGTCGCTCTCGGCAGAGAAGGTGCATGGCTTGAATAACGTCCTGGGGCATATGGGGCCACGCGGGCAGAGGCCGTGACGCAGCCTTCTGAACGCTGGAATGTTTTTCTGCGGAATTGCAGCGAAAACGTTTCCGCCGTCACCCCCTGGCTCTTGACCGGTCATCTGACCCGGGTGGCCGGACTAGTGATGGAGGCAGTGGGGCTGCGGCTTGCGGTGGGCGGTAGCTGTACCGTTCACCTGCCTGACGGACATGATGTAGAAGCCGAAGTGGTCGGTTTCTCCGGTGAAAAATTGTTCCTTATGCCCTCCACCGATGTGTACGGACTGGTGCCGGGCGCACGGGTGACGCCGATGGATACCCCGGTGCAACGGGTCTCCGCGCAGGGCGGTTCACCCCACTTACGGCGTCGTTCCGAAGACCGCGTTCGCCAGGTCCAGGTGGGCAACGAGTTGCTGGGGCGCATTCTTGACGGTGCCGGACGTCCGCTGGATCTTCTGGGGCCGCTGAATCTGGCTCATCAGGTGCCGCTGCACAGCCGTCCCGGCAATCCCCTTAGTCGAGCCCCTATCCGTCAAGTTCTGGATGTCGGTGTGCGTGCTATCAATGCCTTGCTGACCGTCGGCCGTGGGCAGCGTATGGGTCTTTTTGCCGGCAGCGGTATCGGCAAGAGTATTTTGCTCGGTATGATGGCGCGTTTTACCAGCGCAGATGTGATCGTGGTCGGCCTGATCGGCGAGCGTGGCCGCGAGGTCAAGGAATTCATCGAAAATATCCTGGGTCCCGCCGGATTGGCGCGCTCCGTGGTGGTCGCCGCGCCGGCCGACACGCCGCCATTGCTGCGGTTGCATGGGGCGGCTTATGCGACGTCGATCGCCGAGTATTTCCGTGATGAGGGCAAGCATGTTCTTTTGATCATGGATTCACTCACGCGTTATGCTATGGCGCAGCGTGAAATCGCCCTTGCTATCGGCGAGCCGCCCGCTACCAAAGGTTATCCTCCTTCGGTATTCGCCAAACTGCCGCAACTGGTCGAGCGCGCCGGCAACGGCCAGGCGGGAGGGGGATCCATTACCGCATTTTATACCGTGCTGGTGGAGGGGGATGACCAGCAGGACCCGATTGCGGACAGCGCCCGCGCCATCCTTGATGGCCACGTCGTGTTGTCGCGCAGCCTTTCCGACCAGGGGCATTATCCTGCCATCGATATCGAAGCTTCGGTCAGCCGGGCGATTACCGAACTGCTGGCTCCAGAGGACTTGGCCCGGGTGCGCCGGTTCAAGCTGCTATATTCCCGCTTCCAGCGTAGCCGGGACCTCATCAGCGTGGGGGCCTACGTTAAGGGCAGTGACCCATTGCTGGATGAGGCAATGGCGCTTTATCCGCAGTTGGAGGCTTTCTTGCAACAGGACATGCACCAGTGCGAGAACTATGCGGACAGTCGTAACCGCCTGGCTGTAATGCTCAATGCCTGATGGCCATGGCGCCCTAAGCGACAATGATTTGCCTCTCATTAAGCTGAAACTTGAATAGATATGCCGCGGCGATTTCCCCTTCAGCCCCTTCTTGATCTTGCCCAGAATCACACGGATGCTGCCGCGCGCGATTTGCACGCGCTTAAGGTCAAATGGCAGGAGGCGGATGAAAAATTGAGGCAATTGACTGTTTACCGTGAAGATTATCGGGTGAAGTTGCTGCAGACAACGAAGCTCGGCATGCAGGTGAGCTCGCTCAGAGATTTTCAACTGTTTCTCGGCAAGCTTGAGGTCGCCATCCGTCAGCAGTCTGAAGAGGTGGAACGCTGCAAAAGGCGCTGGGAAGACGGGCGCCATGAATGGCAGGCGAAGCAGCGTAAACTCAAGGCGTTCGATACGCTGTCGCAACGCCATCTGACTAGTGAGCGCAAGCGTGAGGACAAGCTTGAGCAGCGTGAGCAGGATGAACTTTCAGGCAACAAATTCAAGCGAGAAGAGCCAACGGACCCTCCTCGCTCCTGATTGTGGTACGCGTCTTGCTTTGCATTCGCTTAAACCTAAAAGCGATTGCGAAAGGATGGCTGATGCCACAATTACCTATTACTCTTGCCGTATCTCCACAGTCCGGTGCTGGCGCAAATCCGACTTCAGCGTCTTCTGTCTCTGCCACGGAAGGCGCGGGTGAGTTGGGCGGCGTCCCGGTGCTTAATTTCGGGGCGGTTCTTGCCGGTCAGTTGAAGGGGATCGCTTCACTGCTGGAGCAAAAAGAGGGGGCGGGGCTTCCCTTGGCCGCGCCCGAAGAAAGCGCCGATCTTGCCGCAAATGCAGGGACGGCTATACTCCCCGTCGATATGTCTGCCTTTGCCGCATCAATAATAGCGCCGGTATCTCCTGTCCAAGCCAGGGGGGGGGCTGCCGTTCCAGTAGAAGCCGACGCGGAAAGGTCGTTGCTGCAGTTGCCCAATACTGGCGGAGCCTCGTTGGCGGCAGAAATTGCCGCCAACGGCAAAAACTTGCCGCAAGCAGCGTCCGCTGAGCAGCGATTTGCCGATAAGTTGGTGGCTTTGGGAGGGGCAACAGACGGTAGTGCGGGTGGGGAGCTTCATTCTGACTTGTCAGCCGCGATAAATCCTTCGGCTGCATCCACGACATCAGCTATGTCTGTTATGCCGGTTGCGTTCCGGAACCCGGATACGTTGCCGGCCCTGCCGGTTGCGCCTAGGGTCAGCTCTGCTGAATGGGGTGGAGCGGTAGGCGAGAAAATTGTGTGGATGGCGAACCAGAGTCATCAAGTGGCAGAACTGCATCTTAATCCACCCAATCTCGGGCCGCTTGAGGTGCGATTGACGATTAGTGGCGACCAGGCAAGCGCGATGTTCGTTACCCATCATTCCGCTGTGCGTGAGGCAATTGAGACGGCAATGCCGCGATTGCGTGAAATGCTTGCGGACAACGGCATCATGCTGGGCAATGCAACAGTTGGCTCGGAATCTTTCGCTCAGCAGCAAGCGTCTGATCAGAAGAATGGCAAGGATGGAGGGCGTGGCGGGATGGGCGAAGAGGGCGTTATAGCACGGATAGCAGTGCCAGGGCGGCATACAGGAGTGGCGCACGAGGGCATGGTTGATATTTTTGCCTGAAATCCATACCCGATTATTCTGTGAAATAAAGCAGCTATCTCAATGGGATAGCTGCTTTTTGTTTGTTTGCTGCGACAGGGCGGTCAGTGGAAAATCGTTTTGGATTGCGGTAGTTCTTGCATTAAATTTGAGTTGATATTATAAAGAACATAAAATATCATCTGAAACTGGTTGTTTTTAATATTGTTTAGTCGCCTTTTTTGGAATTAATCGGGGTGGACGACGGAAGTCGCAAGAGGATAGGCATGGCAAGGGACAAGGCAAAAGAGGAAATCGTGGCGGAAGAGCCACCCAAAAAGAAGAAGGGGAAGCTGTTCCTGGTTCTCGGTATCCTGTTGGTGTTGGGCGGTGCCGCCGCATGGTACTTAACCCAGCCAGGCGCAAAGTCGGCCGAGCACAAGGAAGAAAAAGTGAAGCCGCCGGTTTTCGTGACGCTGGAGACCTTTACCGTTAATTTGCAGGCGGATGGGATCGGCGAACATTATCTCCAGGTCGGGATTGATTTGAAAGTGGCTGATCCGACTGTGGTTGATCTGGTCAAGGTGCACATGCCGGAAATTCGTAATGGTGTGCTGCTACTGCTTTCGAGCAAGAGTGCCGAGCAGATCGCCAGCCTGGAAGGAAAGCAGAAGCTGAGTGCTGAAATTCAGGAACAGGTAAACAAACCGCTCAATGCCAAGGCTACCGGCAAGGGTGTGATGGGGGTGTTTTTTACATCCTTTGTTATTCAGTAATAAGGTTTAAGTAGTAGTAATTCCTAAAGGGCGCACGTGGCAGACGACATACTGTCTCAAGACGAAGTTGATGCCTTACTCAAAGGGGTAACCGGTGAGGTGGAGGAGGCTGTCGCCGAAGGGGGCGAGGAAGGTGCTCGCCCCTACAATCTGGCCAAGCAGGAGCGAATCGTCCGGGGCCGCATGCCCACCCTGGAGATTATCAACGAGCGTTTTGCGCGATTGTTTCGAATCGCCTTGTTCAATTTTATGCGCCGTACCGCTGAAATTTCCGTCAGCCCGGTGCGCGTTCTCAAATACAGTGAATTCGTACGCAACCTGGTTGTGCCGACCAACCTGAACATGGTGCACATCACGCCGCTACGCGGCACTTCGCTGTTCATTTTCGATCCAAATCTGGTGTTTCTGGTGGTGGACAACTTGTTTGGCGGTGATGGGCGCTTCCATATGCGCGTGGAAGGTCGTGACTTTACGCCGACAGAACAGCGCATCATTCAGCGTATGCTGGAAGTGGTTTTTTCAGAGTACAAAAAAGCTTGGGAATCGGTTTACCAGGTTGATTTTGAGTACATTCGTTCCGAAATGAACACGCAGTTTGCCAATATTGCCACCCCCAGCGAAGTGGTGGTGGTGACAACCTTCAATATCGAGTTGGGATCGGGTGGCGGTGATTTTCACATCTGCATACCCTATGCTATGATCGAGCCGATTCGCGATATCCTGTATAGCAGCATGCAGGGTGAGCGCATGGAGGTGGATCATCGCTGGGCAAAACTGATGACGAAACAGGTTCAGTCAGCAGAGGTGAATCTGGTCGCGAACCTGGGAGAGACCCCGGTTAATTTTGGACAAATTCTGAACATGAAAGTGGGGGATGTGATTTCCCTGGATATTCCCGAAGCGATTGTTGCTGAAGTGGATGGTGTACCTGTGCTGGAATGCAATTATGGCATTCTCAATGGTCAGTACGCGCTCAAGGTGAACAAAATCATTGCCGGTGCGGATGATGAATCCGGCCACGGAGGCCAACATGGCTGACGAAAACACGGGAGATTCAGCCGGCATGGACGATTGGGCGGCTGCGATGGCCGAGCAGGCGACTACCGATAGTGCGTCCGGTACTCCGGCTGAAGACGATTGGGGTGCGGCACTCGCTGAACAGGCATCCACTGCGACGCAGGATGCTTCATCAGCGTTTTCTGGAGGCAATCCATCTGCGGCGAAGGCCCAGTTCGAGCAGCTTTCCCCCTCCGGCATTCCGTCCGGTGCGCCCAACAACATCGACATGATCCTGGATATCCCAGTCAACCTCACCGTTGAACTGGGGCGCACCAAGCTGGCGATTCGCAGCCTGTTGCAACTGGCCCAGGGGTCCGTGGTGGAGTTGGATGGCTTGGCGGGCGAGCCAATGGACGTGTTGGTCAACGGCTGCCTGATCGCTCAGGGGGAAGTGGTGGTGGTGAATGACAAATTCGGGATTCGATTGACCGATATTATTTCCCCTACCGAACGCATACGCAGACTGCACAAATGAGTTCGATGAAAGACGCCGTGACGCGATTTTTCGCTGGGCTTCCTCTGTTTTTTTTGTCTTTCGCTGCCTTGGCCGCTCAGCCCGTCGTTCCCGCGCCGATTGCATCCCCTGTTTCCTTAGGCGGTATGTTGCAGGTCCTATTAGGTCTTGGCCTGGTGCTGGCGGCGGTGGCCGGCTCAGCATGGCTGCTTAGACGGTTTTCTCCCGGACAGGTCGGTGCGGGCGGAGTGGTCAAGGTAATCAGCGGGGTTGCGCTGGGTCCCAAGGAGAGACTGGTGCTGGTGGAGATCGGCGAAACCTGGCTGGTTCTTGGCGTTGCGCCGGGACAGGTGAACACGCTGCATACTTTGGCCAAACCTGAAGGTGGCACATTTGTCGTCGAGAAGCCGTCTGGTGGGGATTCGCCCAGCTTTTCCGTGTGGCTCAAGCAGGCAATGCAGGGGCGTAAAAAACTTGGGTAATAGAATGGGGCTGCTTCAATCATTGTCTTGCGCCGTGCTCTTGCTACTGGGCATGCTTGTGCCGTTAACCGCTATTGCGGCCGATCCGGGTTTGCCTGCTTTCACCAGCACTCCAGGCCCGTCTGGTGCTCAGACGTATACTCTCAGTATTCAGGCGCTGCTGATGATGACAGCGCTGACATTTCTGCCCGCGGTACTGCTGATGATGACGGCATTTACCCGTATCGTCATCGTGCTGTCCCTGCTGCGTCAGGCAATCGGCACGATGCAGGCTCCTCCCAACCAGGTGCTGATTGGCCTTTCCCTGTTTTTGACTTTCTTTGTCATGGCGCCGGTTTTCGATAAAATCTATGCAGAAGCTTATCAACCTTACACGGCGCAAAAAATAGACTTCAACCAGGCGCTGGAGAAGGGGGCCGCTCCCTTGAAAGCCTTCATGCTGAGGCAGACGCGGCAGGATGATTTGGCCCTGTTCGTCAAGCTATCCAACAGCGCGCCCTTGCCCGGACCAGAAGCGGTGCCGATGACAATCCTGATTCCGGCCTATGTGATCAGCGAGCTAAAAACCGCATTCCAGATCGGTTTCGTGGTGTTCATTCCATTCTTGATCATTGATATGGTGGTGGCCAGCGTATTGATGTCCATGGGTATGATGATGCTTTCACCGATGGTGATCTCCCTTCCCTTCAAGCTAATGCTATTCGTGCTGGTGGATGGCTGGAACCTGCTCATCGGTTCCCTGGTGCAGAGTTTCTACACATGACGCCGGAAAGTGTAATGACTATTGGTCGGCAGGCGATTGAAATCACCCTGCTGGTATCGGCGCCTCTGCTTGTTTCCGCACTGGTTGTCGGTCTGCTGGTGAGCATCTTTCAGGCAGCGACCCAGATCAATGAAATGACCCTGTCGTTTATCCCCAAGCTGTTAGTGATGTTTTTCGTGCTGGTAGCAGCGGGTCCCTGGATGGTAAATCTCCTGATGGATTATACCCGCCGCCTGTTTGCCAGTATCCCCGGTTTGGTGGGTTAGCTCGTTCAGCGATGATCAGCATTACTTCAGCCCAGTTGAGTGCCTGGCTGGGGGCTTTTATCTGGCCTTTTTTCCGTATTCTTGCCCTGGTCAGCAGCTCGCCTATTCTGGGTAATCCCAGCGTACCTGCGCGGGTGAAAGTGGGTCTGGCCGTTGTTCTTACTCTGGTTCTGGCGCCCATTCTCGGTAGCATGCCAGCGGTGGAGCCGGGCTCTGCAATCGGTCTCCTGATTCTGGCGCAACAAATCGTGATCGGCGTGGCAATCGGATTCACCATGCGTATCATCTTCACAGCAGTCGAAATGGCCGGTAATATTGCCGGTATGCAGATGGGTCTGGGATTCGCGACCTTCTTCGACCCGCAAAATGCTGCACAGACACCCGTGGTAGGACAATTTCTCGGGCTGCTCGCTACTTTGCTGTTTCTGGCCTTTAATGGTCATTTACATATGATCGAGGTGTTGGCGCAAAGCTTCCAGGTGCTTCCGGTAACGCCGCAACCTTTTTCTGCTGCCGGCTGGCGAGCTCTGGCGGGCTGGGGAGGCGAGATATTCCTCGCCGGATTGCTGCTTTCCATGCCGATCATGGCCGCCCTGTTGATCACCAACCTGGCGCTGGGCATTATGACTCGCGCCGCACCGCAGTTGAATGTGTTCTCGGTGGGATTCCCGATCACGCTGGCAGCCGGGTTTGTCGTGCTTGCGATTGCCTTGCCCTACTTCGTTCCCTTGTTTGAGCGCCTGCTCCACGACGCGCTGCAGATGGCGATGCAGGTCTTGCGCCTAGCTAATCCCGCCGCCCCCCGATGACCTCGGATCGACAGTTGATTTCCGCACCTTCCGAATGGGTGGTGCGCTGTGCACCCCTTATCCGTGCTGGCGGTCGAGTGCTGGATGTCGCTTGTGGTGCCGGAAGGCATACTCGCTTCCTGATTCAGACAGGATACAAGGTCGAAGCGGTGGACCGTGATATTTCCGTACTGGCTTTTTTGTCCGGAGTCGTGGCACGCCAGGCTGACCTTGAGAGTGAACCCTGGCCGTATCCAGTCGGGGGCTTCGATGGGATTGTGGTAACCAATTATTTACATCGCCCCTTATTTCCACGTCTGTTCGAAGCCCTCGCGGTGGGTGGGGTGCTGATTTATGAAACCTTCTCCGAAGGCAATCAACTGCTGGGCCGGCCACGCAACCCGGATTATCTCCTCAGGTCAGGTGAATTGCTTGAACAGGTGAAAGGGCGGCTGGAAGTCGGCGCGTATGAGGAATTGTGCGTTTTACAAAATCACTCTGCCGTGGTGGTGCAGCGGATTTGCGCGGTAAAGGTCGCCAGGTAATTTTTCATTGGGCCTTTACTTTTCCCTGAAAGACCCGATATAACAATTACAGAAGTCGGAAAATAAATGAACGGGAAAACGGAGGTGGATCATGTTAGTGACTATGGATATGTCCTCAGTCGAAACGGACAGTGACTATACTTCAGAGGTGATGTGCGCCGGCTGGAATCCAGAAGTTGAGATGCTGCAAGGCAGGGCGGCGGAACTTGCCACCCAATTGATCCATTATCAATCCCAGCGCACGGGCGGCATGCCGGCGGATTTGGCGACGGGGGATATCGAGACTTTTCTGGAACGGATGTACGCTTCCCAGAGATAGTTTACGTCCGTTAAGCCCTAGGGAATCGGCGAGAACCGCATGGGCGGCTCTCGCCTTTGTCTTTTTTGGGAGTCCGCAATGAGTGATGGACCCTTCAGCTCGGATATCTCTTCCCGTATTTGGGATATTCGCTATCGTTACCGCGAGTCGGGCAAGATCGTCGATCTGGCCGTTGAAGACACCTGGCATCGCGTTGCCAGCGCGCTTGCCGGGGTTGAACATCAGGACCAGGAAAGCTGGGCACAGCGGTTTTATCGGGTTCTGGAGGGGTTCCGCTTTCTGCCGGGCGGGCGCATTCTCGCTGGAGCGGGCACTTCTCACCGGGTCACGCTGTTCAACTGTTTTGTCATGGGCGAGGTAGAAGATGCGCTCGACGGAATTTTCGAGGCGCTCAAGGAAGGTGCGTTGACCATGCAGCAAGGTGGGGGGGTCGGTTACGATTTTTCCACCCTGCGACCTAGCGGCGAACCGGCCCGGGGTGTCGGAGTCACCGCTTCCGGGCCAGTCTCGTTCATGCACATCTGGGATAGCATGTGCGCCACCATTCTTTCCACCGGTGCGCGCCGAGGCGCAATGATGGCGACGCTGCGCTGCGACCACCCGGATATCGAGATATTCATCGCGGCCAAGCGCGATGCCAGTGCGCTACGCCATTTCAATCTTTCGGTGTTGGTGACAGACGATTTCATGCGCGCGGTGCGGGAGGATGCCGACTGGCCGCTGGTATTTCCGCTTTTCGGGGATGAACCGGGTGGAGAGGTGGTGGAACGGGCATGGTCAGGCAGCGGCACGCCGCGCCGTTGCAGGGTGCTACGCCGTGTCGGAGCGCGGGCGCTGTGGGATCAGATCATGCGGGCAGCTTATGATTACGCCGAACCCGGCGTAATCTTTATCGATCGCGTCAACCGCATGAACAACCTGTGGTACTGCGAATGGATCAGCGCCACCAATCCCTGCGGCGAAATCCCCTTGCCGCACTATGGTGCCTGCAATCTGGGCGCGATCAACCTGACGCAATTCGTCCGGCGTCCCTTTATGGCTGATGGAGAGATGGATCTGGAAGGAATCTCGGCGACTGTGGCGACGGCTGTACGCCTGCTCGACAATGTTTACGACCTTTCCCATTTTCCGCTGCAAAAGCAGGCGAACACTGCGCGGGCATCGCGGCGGGTCGGGCTCGGCCTTACCGGCTTGGCCGATGCCCTGGCGATGCTCGGAATACGATATGGCAGTCCGGAATCCTTTGCGCTGGGCGAGAAGGTGATGCAGACGATCTGCCACAGCGCGTACCGGGTATCGATCGAGTTGGCGCGAGAAAAAGGAGCGTTTCCCGCATTCCAGGCCGACCCCTACCTGGCGAGTGAATTCATTCGCGCCCTGCCCGAGGACATCGTGCGGGGGATCAAGCGCCATGGCTTGCGCAACAGCCATCTGACCGCTATCGCACCGACCGGAACCATCAGCTTGCTGGCGAACAATGTTTCCAGCGGACTCGAGCCGGTTTTCGACTGGGATTACACCCGGCGCTTCCGCATGGCCAATGGCGGCTTTAGTGAAGTGCGAGTGGACGACTATGCTTACCGTCAGTTTCGACAGCAACATGGCGATCAGGTCCCATTACCCAGCGCCTTCGTTCGTGCCGGTGAAATTGCGCCGGAGGCACACATCCGGATGCAGGCTTCGCTACAGGCCCATGTCGACAACGCCATTTCCAAAACCATTAACGTTCCGGTCGAATTCGACTTCGACGGATTTCGCTCTATTTATGAAAAGGCCTATGACATGGGTCTGAAGGGGTGTACCGTTTTTCGCCCCAACCCGGTTACCGGGCAGGTTCTGCTTGCCGATGGCGGTGCCGTCGAGAAGCAGTGCTGCTCGATTGAGCGTGAAGCGGATTGAGCATTTCGCGCAACCGGATATTCGGGTAAACTACGAATTTTTGTGGAAAAATTTCATGCTTAAAGGCAGTCTGGTCGCGATCGTTACCCCGATGAACGATGATGGCAGTCTGGATATGAATCGTTTGCGTGCGCTGGTGGATTTTCACCTGGCGGAAGGAACCGATGGCATCGTTGTCGTTGGCACGACGGGCGAATCTCCGACGGTTAATTTCGATGAGCATTGCCTGCTGATCCGCACCGTAGTGGATCAGGTGGCTGGGCGCATCCCGGTGATTGCCGGAACCGGCGCCAACTCAACCAGCGAGGCGATTGAGCTGACGAAGTGCGCCAAGGCAGCCGGTGCGGGCTACAGTCTGTCGGTTACGCCGTACTACAACAAGCCCACCCAGGAAGGCCTTTACCGTCACTTCAAGGCGATTGCCGAGGCGGTGGATATCCCGCAGATTCTTTACAACGTGCCCGGCCGCACCGCTTGCGACCTGGTGAACGACACGGTGTTGCGGTTGGCGCAAATTCCCAATATCGTCGGCATCAAGGATGCGACCGGCAATATCGAGCGCGGCAGCGACCTGTTGCTGCGTGTGCCGCAGGACTTCGCCGTATACAGCGGTGACGATGGCAGCGGCTTGGCATTGATGCTGCTCGGCGGCCACGGTGTAATCTCGGTGACTAGTAACGTGGCGCCTCGTTTGATGCACGAAATGTGTGAGGCGGCGTTCAGAGGCGATCTGGCTGCGGCGCGTGCCATCAATAACAAATTGCTGGGCTTGCATCAGAAGCTGTTTGTCGAAGCTAATCCGATTCCGGTTAAATGGGTAGTGGCGCAGATGGGATTGATTGGTGAGGGCATACGCCTGCCGCTGACCCCGCTCTCCGCTATTCAGCACGAAGTTTTGAAACAGGCTATGCGCCAGGCCGGCGTACGGCAATAAATTATTTAAGGTATTTATGAATAACAGGTTCCTGGCTTCATTCGTGGTGATAATGGGGCTCGCGCTAATGGCGGGTTGCGGTTCTACGTCTTTGCTGGAAGGCAAAAAGATCGACTACAAGTCGGCAGGCAAGCTGCCGCCGCTGGAAATCCCCCCCGACCTGACTTCGCCGACGGCTGACAACCGTTTTGCCGTGCCCGATGTCAACCCGCAGGGCAGCGCCATGTTCTCCGTATACAACAAGGAACGGGCGGGCCAGCCACAGACTGCGACAGCATCATCCAATCTACTGCCATCTCAGGACAAGGTCAGGGTGGAGCGTGCGGGCTCGCAACGCTGGCTGGTGGTGAATGCCACACCGGAGCAGATATGGCCGGTGATCAAGGAGTTCTGGCAGGAAAATGGTTTCCTCATAAAATTGGAAGTGCCGGAATCCGGCGTGATGGAAACCGACTGGGCTGAAAACCGGGCCAAGATTCCCCAGGATGCGATTCGCAGCGTGTTGAGCAAAGTCATGGATGGACTATATTCTACCGCCGAACGCGATAAATTCCGCACCCGGCTGGAACGTGGCGCGGAGCAGGGCACCGCGGAAATTTACATCAGCCACCGCGGTATGTATGAAGTGATCGAAGGCGGCGATGGCGGAAACCGGACAGTGTGGCAGCCGCGCCCGGCTGACCCGGAGATCGAGGCCGATATGTTGCGTCGCTTGATGGTGCGCTTCGGAGTCGAGGAGGTGCGTTCCCAGTCCCTGATGGTGGCGGATGGCAAGCGCGAGCGTGCCAGGGTGAAGCGCACTCAGGAAGGTGCGGGCAGCCTTACGCTAAACGATACATTCGATCGCGCCTGGAGGCGTGTCGGACTGGCTCTAGACCGGGTCGGCTTTACCGTGGAAGACCGCGACCGCTCCAAGGGGCTCTATTTCGTTCGCTATGTTGACCCCGACATGGATGGCAAGAGAAAGGAAGAAAAGGGTTTTATGTCCAAGCTGGCCTTCTGGAAAGGCGATGGTAAGGACAAGGATAAGCTGGAGCAGTATCGTATTCAGGTTATGGCCACGAGTGAGGGTAGTGCGGTCAATGTCTTGAACAAGGACGGTGCGGTCGAAAATTCAGAGACCGCGACCGGAATCCTTAACCTATTGTTTGAACAGCTGAAATAAACGACGAAGCGCGTCAATGCGTTTCGCTTCTCTGGGCAGTGGCAGCCGGGGCAATGCCCTGGTGGTTGAGGTCGAGCAAACCAGATTGCTTCTCGACTGCGGTTTCGGCATCCGGGAAACGGTGGCGCGCCTGTCGAGGCTCGACTTACAGCCGGAAGGCCTTGCCGGTATCCTCATCACTCACGAACATACCGATCATATTGGCGGTGCAGTCAGATTTGCGCGCCGGTATGGGTTGCCGGTATGGCTGACCCACGGCACCTTCACAAACCATGCCCTTGCACAAACGCTGCCCGATATTCGTCTGATTGATGGTCATAGCGTTTTTCAGGCAGGCGAAATCGAGGTGCAGCCTTTTCCCGTTCCTCATGATGCCCGCGAACCGGTGCAGTACGCATTTAGCAGCGGCAGCCGGAGATTGGGTGTGCTGACCGACACAGGAGGATCCACGCCCCACATCGAAGCCATTTTGAGTGGCTGCGATGCGCTGGTGCTGGAATGTAATCATGATCCCGATATGTTGCGCGAGGGGCCTTACCCGCCGATGCTGAAGCAGCGGGTTGCGGGCCGTTTCGGGCATCTGGATAACGCCATGGCGGCCAAGTTGCTGGCGAGCCTGGACAGCAGCAAGCTGCAGCACTTGATTGCGGCGCATCTTAGCGAAAAGAACAATACGCCGGAACTTGCCTGTGCCGCATTAAGCGGTGTTTTGAATTGTGAACCGGAATGGATCGGGGTGGCCGATCAACAGGATGGGTTTGGCTGGCGCCAGATACTTTAAGGCGGGGCCGAGCAAGAAAAAAGCCGGCGCGAGGCCGGCTTTTTTTGCTGAACCGTGAAGCTTACTTGGCAGGAGCAGCAGGTGCGTCAGCAGCAGGAGCAGCAGGTGCGTCAGCAGCAGGGGCAGCAGGTGCGTCAGCAGCAGGAGCAGCAGGTGCGTCAGCGGCAGGAGCGGCAGGTGCAGCAGGCGCTTCGACTTTAGGAGCTTCAGCAGGAGCAGGAGCAGCTTCTTCTTTTTGGCCGCAAGCGGACAAGGACAGGGCCAGCAGAGCGGCGAGCAGGACGGAATGTTTCATTTGTTGTTTCCTTATAAAAACTGGTTTTTTGAAATTTGACTACAAGCTATTTATTTATACTATTTAAATGCCATTGATGCAAATCGGCTTTCACATCAACGATGTCCAACCGACTGCGCGATTTTAGCAGGTTTGTTAAATAATTCTAGTGTCTTATTATAATTATTAATTTAGCTGTTTCTTTTGCCTGTCGGATTGGCCTGTTTTCAAGTCAAATGCACTGCCGGCTGATGAACTTATAGTCCCAGCGTCGTTGTGGTAATTGCCGGTACAGAAACTGCACGGATTTCTTCGAAACGCTTGATCAGCACGTGGCTGCCCTCAAGATCGTGGAGTGCCAGCATTGCGCGAGGATCGTCATAATGAAAGCGATGCAAAAAGCAGGCTTTGTCAGCGATGGCAAAAGGGTCGTAGATGCCTTTTGCTTGCGGAGTGGTTTGCTGGACCGTGATGGCGTGGCTGAATTGCTTGAGCAGGCTGAGTATGCGCGGGCAGAAGAGGGTTAGATAGTCGATGTCATGCAGAATAACTTCCAGCCGATTGCTGCGGCTTTTCAGCAGAAAGGTGCGCAGCAGTTCATAGCGGCGAAACGTGGTGTAACCGCCATCTTCCAGGTTGTAATCGAAAATACGCAAGCGATGCCGGGCGTGCTCGATCAGGATGTCGATCGCTTCAACATAGTCTCCCGTGCTGTTTAATTGCCTATGCAGCAAGACGGGTTTTCCCGGATTTTCTGTCATGGTATCCGCCGCAGTCATCTCGGTTAAATTATGGCATGTCTCTTCCAACACGGGCGAATTCGTTTAAAATATGAATACGCTGTGAAGGGATTGTTGTTTCACAGGTAATCAATTTAATCAAAGTGATGGGGTAAGTTTATGCAGGTTTCAAAAAATTCGGTGGTGACTCTCAGTTTCGAATTGAGCGATAGCACCGGCAAGCTTCTGGAAAAAAGTGATCAACCCATCAGTTACCTGCATGGCGGCTATGACGGGATATTCCCTGCCGTAGAGGAGGCGCTGGAAGGCCTCGCCGAGGGCGGCACCGTTGCCGTAACGCTGGATCCGGATAACGCCTTCGGTGAATACGAGGACGAACTGGTACGCGTAGAGCCACGCGATGCTTTCCCGATGGACGGGATCGAGGTCGGCATGCAGTTTCAGGCTGGCGCGGAAGGTTCGGATGAAGATGAGGTTTTCACGGTGACGGAAATCACCGCAGAAAGCGTGGTGATCGATGGAAACCATCCTCTGGCCGGGCAAACCCTGCTATTCAAGGGCACTGTTGAGGGTGTCCGTCCTGCCACCGCAGAAGAACTCGCCCACGGTCACGTACACGGCGAGCACGGCCACCATCATTGATCAGTGACCGGTAAGGGGTAATGGTTATTACGCATCACTCCTTACCTGTCCGGATCAAAGCAGCTTTCTTAGCCGGTAAACCAGTTCCAGTGCGGCTTTCGGGCTGAGCTCGTCGGGCTCAACCTCGAACAGCGCTTCTTCCAGTGCCGAAGGCGCCGCAGCCTGCGGCGGATCGACGAACAAATCCCTCTGAATGCCGTTACTGATGCCTTGCTGTTCCAACTGCAGCAGGTGCCTTTTCGCCGCCTGGATCACCGGAGCGGGCACGCCTGCCAGCTGAGCCACCTGCAAGCCATAGCTCTGGCTCGCCGGGCCTTCCTGTACGCTGTGCAGGAACACGATGTGGTCGCGGTGTTCCAGCGCATCGAGGTGGACATTGGTGATTTGCCTGAATTCCTGGTTCAGCCGGGTCAGCTCGAAGTAATGGGTGGCGAACAGGGTGTGGCAGCGGGTTTTCTCGATCAGATGGCGGGCGATTGCCCAAGCCAGGGCGAGGCCGTCGAAGGTGGACGTGCCGCGCCCGATTTCGTCCAGCAGCACCAGGCTGTTTTCGGTGGCATTGTTCAGGATGTCGGCTGCTTCAGTCATTTCCACCATGAAGGTGGAGCGGCCGCCGGCCAAGTCGTCGGAGGCGCCGATGCGGGTGAAAATCTGGTCAACGGGGCCAATTCTGGCACTGGCTGCCGGTACGAAGCTGCCGCAGTGAGCGAGCAAAACGATCAGTGCGGTCTGGCGCATGTAGGTGGATTTCCCGCCCATGTTCGGGCCGGTAATCAGCAGCATCTGGCGGGTGCGGGAAAGCCGCGTGTCGTTGGCGATGAAGTTGGCGGTCTGCGCTTCCACCACCGGATGGCGCCCACCCGTGATTTCAATCACTGCGTCGTCGGTGAATTCAGGCGCGATCCAGCCCAGGGTTTCGGCCCGTTCGGCCAGCGCAGCCAGCACGTCGAGCTCGGCCACCGCGGCGGCGATCTCCTGAAGCGCCGGAATGTGCGGCGCCAGATTGTCCAGCAGCAATTCGTAAAGCATTTTCTCGCGCGCTAGCGCCCGCTCAGAGGCCGACAGGGCCTTGTCCTCGAAAGCCTTCAGTTCCGGCGTGATAAAGCGCTCTGCATTCTTCAGCGTCTGGCGCCGGCGGTAGTCGTCCGGCACCGTATCGGCCTGGCTGCGCGTGACCTCGATGTAAAAGCCGTGCACCCGGTTGTATTCGACCTTGAGATTGCCGATGCCGCTGCGCTCTCGTTCCCGGGCTTCGAGAGCCAGCAGGAACTCGCCGCAGTTGCTCTGGATCGCGCGCAGCTCGTCAAGTTCGGCATCGTAGCCGGTGGCGATAACACCGCCTTCGCGCAACACCGCCGCCGGCTCGGGCTGGATCGCCCGAGTCAGCTCGGTGACCAGCGATTCCGGCGCATGCAGCCGGTTTGCCAGCTGCGTCAGGCGCGGGCTGTCGAGCCGTGCCGTTTCTCCGGCGATTGGGG
Source organism: uncultured Sulfuricella sp. (assembly GCA_964559825.1). GTDB lineage: Bacteria > Pseudomonadota > Gammaproteobacteria > Burkholderiales > Sulfuricellaceae > Sulfuricella. Next base: position 84,747 of record CAZLJK010000001.1, read on the forward strand.
GCAAGGCCATCAGGCTGTTGCGCAGACCGGCAAGGTCTCTGGGCCGCGCGGATCTGAGCGCGATGCGTGCGGTGATGCGCTCGATGTCGGCGATTTGCTTCAGTCCCTGGTGGGTGTGCGTGTAAGCGGGCGCGCCGGATTCGCCGATCAGCCGGGTAATGGCGGCGAGCCGGTCGTGCAGCTCGGCGCTATTATGTGGGGCGCGCAACGGATGGTGCAGCCAGTGGCGCAGCAGGCGGCTGCCCATGCTGCCGGCGGTGGTGTCGAGCAGGGAATAGAGCGTCGGAGCGGGTTCGCCGCGCAGGGTTTCGGAAATTTCCAGATTGCGCCGAGCGGCGGCGTCGAGCAACACGTAGCCGCCTTCGCGCTCGACCTGCAAGCCGCGGATGTGCGGCAACGCACCGCACTGAGTGCTTTTCGCATATTCCAGCAAGGCGCCCGCGGCCTCAATGGCGCAGTGCAGATCATGGCAACCGAAGCCCTGCAAATCCAGGGTGCCGAATTGTCGGCATAGCTTTTGCAAAGCCGAGTCGTAATCGAACTGCCATGGGGGCAGGGCTCTGCGCGTACATTTCAGGTTTTCCAGTGCGGCATGGGCATAGCCTTCAGGGAGCAGGATTTCCGCCGGCTTGAGTCGCTCCAGCGTCGCGTCGAGGCGGTCCGGCCGAATTTCAGCGACGCTGAAGCGCCCGCTGGCGAGGTTGAGCCAGGCTAGTCCCAGGGCCTTGTCATCTGGAGCCAGGGCGAGCAACAGTTTGTCCTGCTTTTCGTCGAGCAGCGCCGCATCGGTCAGGGTGCCGGGAGTGATGATGCGCATCACCTTGCGTTCCACCGGGCCTTTGGAGGTGGCCGGGTCGCCGATCTGTTCGCAGATCGCCACCGTCATTCCGAGCTTGACCAGCTTGGCGAGATACTGCTCGGCGGCATGGTAAGGCACGCCCGCCATCTTGATCGGTTGTCCTGCGGTAGCGCCGCGGGTGGTGAGGGTGATGTCCAGCAGCTGCGCCGCCTTCTCAGCATCGTCGAAGAACAGCTCGTAGAAGTCCCCCATGCGGTAGAACAGCAACATATCGGGGTGCTCGGCCTTGATGCGCAGATATTGCTGCATCATCGGAGTGTGTTTTTCCAGGTCTTTTTCGTGCATTTTTTCTATCTGAATTAAACTGCCGGGCGCAACGCCCGGGGATTTGAAGAATACCCGATTTGGCGTCTTGAATCCCGGTTTTTCGTGGCCGGATGTTATGGCGCCATCGTGCCGGATCCCCCCTCGTCGGTTCGATTTGCGCTGCTATACTCAATTAGGTTGATGGGTGTCGTTAATTTGCACATGACGAGGGACGATGAGCGGGCTCGAGATCGAGATGACAGGCAAGCCGGAAACGGAGAGGTCCGCGCCGCGCGCCGCTGCTCTTTCAGGAGCGAGGCGGCGAATGCTGGCGGTGGCATTCCATTACCCGCCCGATCACACTAGCACGGGTGTTCTGCGAACCCTGAAGTTTACCCAGTACCTGGTCAAATACGGCTGGCAGTCCGACGTGATTTCGGTGCCGGAAAGCCTCTATGTCAGCACCGACCCCGCTTTCAATCAGCAGGTGCCGCCGGGAACCAGGGTGTTCCGGACTTGGGCCGCCGACGTCAAGGAGTTGCTCGGGGTGCGCGGCATTTATCCGGGTTTCGCCGCAATCCCCGACCGCTACTGGCCGTGGATTTTTCCGGCGGTCAGGCAAGCCGGGCGGCTCCTGCGCGAGGGGAAGATCGATGTCGTCTATACCACCTATCCGGTGGCGACCGCCCATCTCATCGGATTAAGCCTGAAATCCCGGTTTCGCAAGATTCCCTGGGTGGCGGATTTCCGCGACCCATGGGTGGAGGATTCCATGCCGCCTTTTCGGCGCTGGTTCGAGGGGCATCTCGAACGCAGGGTCGTCGAGCGGGCGGATCGGGTGATCTGCAACACGCCGGCCATGCGGCGATCATTTCTGGCACGTTACCCAGGCGTCGCGCCGGAAAAATTCGTCACCATCACCAACGGCTATGACGAAGCGGACTTCACCGAACTCCGGCCCGAGCCCATCGCCAAATTCGAGATCCTTTATCCGGGCATGATCGCCGTTGGCAACCGCAATCCCCGGCCGCTGCTGGCGGGCATCCGCATGGCCATCGACCGGGGCTGGCTGAACCAGGATGACCTGCGGATCACCTTTCTGGGCTGCGGACCCAACGGGCGCGATCCCGAATTCCAGGAAAATCTGGATCGGTTCAAGCTGCGCGAAGCCAGTAACCTGATCGAAGATCGGATGCCGCATCATCAGGCCCTGCGGCGCATGGCGGGGGCGGATGTGCTGGTGGTGCTGAGCGAGCCCGTGGGCGAGGGTGCGGCGGCCGAGGCTGAGCGGCGCTGGTCGCATTTGCAGGTGCCGGCCAAGGTCTATGAGTATTTGCGCCTGGGGCGGCCGATGCTGGCTCTTGTTTCCGGCGGCGCGGTGGCAGAACTGCTGGGTCAGACCCACGGCGGGGTAGTGGTGGCGCCCGACGACATCGAGGGCATCGCCCGCAGTCTGGGCGAGCTGTATCAGCGCCAAATCGCGCCGTCCCCGGCCTTGCCGGCGCTGGTCGAGGGCTACACGCGCGAAAATTTGACCAAGAGGCTGGTCGAAGAGCTGAATGTCCTGACAAAAGAATGAAATATAGGTGGTGGCCGTTTTTTACGGGTTTTCAGGAGGGCGATTGAGCAATCAGGAGATAAGGGTGCTGCGGATCATCCTGCTGAGCTGTGCCGGTGCCCCGTTCAGCGCCGAGATGATGCGAGCAGTGCAGGCTAAGCGGCCGGATCTGGCGCGGCAAGTCACGGCGGCCGTGCTGTCGCTGCCTAGGTTAAGCCAGTCTGCCGCCTTGTCGCCAGGTAAGCGGTGGCGCCGGTTGCTTGCGGAGGATGGGTTGCGCGGGCTTTGGAAAGAGTTGGCGCTGGCCGCCGAATATCGCGCCAACGGCTTGTTCCGACAGATTGAGGCGCAGCTCGATGCCTGGCGCGGTGCGCCTTGCCGCCGGATCGAGGATTATTGCCGGGTGCATCAGGTGCCGGTGTACACCACGCGCGACGTGAACAGCGGTGAAATGCTCGCCCGGTTGCGGGCGCTCGCGCCGGATGTGATCGTCATCGCCACGTTTCACAACATACTCAGGAAGCCGGCGATAGAGACCGCCGGCATCGCCGCCCTGAACGTCCATCCCTCGTTCCTGCCGGCGCTGCGCGGCGCCGATCCGATCAACCTTGCGCTGCAGCAGCGCGTGAAGCAGACGGGGGTCACGATCCATCTGGTGGACGAGGGCATCGATACCGGCGATATCGTCATCCAGCAGGCCATGCCGGTTCCGCCGCGGGCCAGTGAAAAAATATTGCGCCCGCGCTTGGCCGAGTTGGCCAGCTCTTTGCTGATCAAGAGCCTGGATGAAATTGCGCGGGGTGAATTGAGCGCGAGGCGGCAGGCGGGCAGAGCCGAATCAGTGAACCGAACAAGCGAGGCAATGACATGATGACGAACCCCTTGGCCGCATTGGCGCAAACCTTTGGGTCGATACTCGGCCATGAGCAGAATCGCGAGGCGGTCAAGGAAATGCTGGATGCCGTCCGCTACGATTACGGCCATTGGACCCGAACGGTGATGTATCGGGAATGCTTCGAGCTGGTCCGGCAGCTTGATCCCGCGCAGCTCGACGCGCTGGAGATTTCCGCCGGCCACATGTGGCAGCGATTGGGCTTCAAGTCATTCACCGAGGCCAACTACCCCGATTTCGACATCTGCACGGGGCGCGTCCCCGGCGACTTCGACCTGGTCATCGCCGACCAGGTGTTCGAGCATTTGCTGTGGCCTTACCGGGCAGGGAGAAACGTCTACGAGATGCTCAGGCCGGGTGGCCACTTCATGGTCACTACGCCCTTCATGATCCGCGTCCATGCCATCCCCGTCGACTGCACCCGCTGGACCGAGCTGGGCATGAAACATTTTCTTGCCGAATGCGGCTTTCCGCTGGATGGAATCAAGACCGGGTCGTGGGGAAACCGTGCCTGCGTGAAGGCGAATTTCAAGAAATGGGCTCGACGGGGCTGGTTTGGCTCGCTACGCAACGAGCCCGAATTCCCGGTGTCGGTTTGGGCTCTGGCACAAAAATGAGGGGCTGCCGGCGCGCGGCGTGATATAGCCCCTTGCGGTAAGAAACGGTGTATCCCAGCTGCCGCAGCCGACCGTTCAGCGCATTGGCGTCGTAAAGAGCGGGGGTGGGTTCATAAAAAATCTGGCTGATCCGGTCCGCCTGCTCCTGGGTGAGGCTGTTGATAATGTCGTATTCACAGCCTTCGCAATCTATTTTCAGCAAATCGCAAGGTGCATCTCCCGCCAGGCTCAGTACCGTGCCGATATCGACCACGGTAATCGGTATCGAGACGCTGCCCGCCCGCTCGGCGTAAATGCTGTGCCCGCCAATGTTTTTAGCGTGGACGTGAAGGGTGGCCCGGGCGCAGGTTCCGGCCACGCCCCGCTGGTACAGATCGACACCGTCCAGTTTGTTGGCCCCGATGTTTTTTTCCAACTGGTGGCAGTTGTCGGGCATAGGCTCGAAACACATCAATTTTGCATCCGGCCAGCGCTGTTTGACATAAAGCGCAAAGAACCCCGTGTTTGCACCAATATCAATCACCAGTGGCGCGGGACTTTTCAATTCTGCATCGTAAACCTGATCCAGGAAAATCTCGTGGTAGATGTAGAGGGACATGAAATCCCGGATGAAAAGCCGGGTGCCGTTTTTCAGATGCAGTTGTAGTGGAGACCGGTGCAGTCCGGGAATCAGTTTGAGCATGAGCGCCGCATAGTAGGCGGACGGATTGACCAGATTGAGATTCTGATTTTTAAAGTTCTCCACGCTGAATAGCCGCCTGGCGGCCCAGCGTATTCTCCAGCCTGCCATGATTTCGCTCCTTTTTAGATTTGCTTCCAGTGCTTCTGGTTTTCTTCCGCGTGTAAGGCTTCGCGCCTGATCCAGCGCAGCGCCAGCCAATCGAACACGGTGTTTGCTCCCGACCATCGCAACGGAGAGCTATTGCCCGGTTGCCGGTAGAGGTCGCTGACGTGAGGCGGCATGCCTTCGATTCCCTCCCGTTTTAGTACCGGCCGCAGCATCCTGATCTGATGGCGCCGCAGGCTGTAGCGGATGCGCCGCCGCCAGTAGAGCCGCCAATGGTCGGGACGCAGCCAGGACAGTGACCTGAATCTGAAGCCGGCGTCGGGGGCAGGTACAATCCGGTTTTCATCCCAACTTCCGTTCGGGTCCAGATCCCAGTTGGCCAGGGCTCCGACCAGGCTGTCTTCCCCGATGAACCCCACCGGCAAGCGCACTCCGCTTTGCCGCACCCGGTTGACGAAATCGTTTCGCAGGGCATAGAGATTGCCTGCCAGTTCTCCGCCCTCCATCATTTCACGCCGCCCCCGGCGCTGGCTGCGGCCCGTGACCGGCAGCGCCGCCGCCGCGTTGGCTTGAGGATGCGCTTGCAGCATGGCGTAAAGCTCGGTCAGAGCGCCGGGGCAGGCTTCCACATCGCCGTCGATGAAAAAATGCACCTCGGCAGTGGGAGCGATCTCGTGGACATAGACATTCCAGGCATTCGACTTGTCGCCCACCTCGATCGAAACCAGATGGTTGCCGGGATGCCCTTCAGCGTATTTCATCACCAGTGCCTCGGTTTCGTCGGTGCAAGCATTCGCCAGGACGAAGCATTCCAGTCGTTTATCCGGTGCGGCCTGAGCCAGGCTTTCCAGGCAGGCCAGGATGTGCTCCGCCTCGTTGTGGGCAAAGATCGCCACCGGCCAGGGCTCGGATGCGGACGCGGGGCGCGTCATTTCACCCCCGCCAGGGCCGCAAGCTTCGCCTTGAAGCGCGGCGCCGCCACGAGCCTCGCCCATGCCAGCAGTCCGCCGGGGGCGAGCCGGAATATCCGCAGGGTGTAAAGGTCTTCGACACCGGTCGCCCACTTCAGCTTGGCCTCGGTCGCCGGGCCGAACATGTCGAACAGCGCGATTTCAGGCTGGGCGAACGCCCAGCGCAATACCTGGATTCTCAGCACTTGGCCCGGACCCAGCTTGGCGCAGCTTTCCAGGTAGCCATGCTTGACGCAGTTGAGCACGCCGCCGGACAGGGCGTTCAGCTCAAAGGCGATGGGGCGGTCCTGCAAATACAGGACGAACAGCCTCAGCCGGTCTTCCCCGGCCCAGGATTGCGCGGCCCTGGAGTAGAAGGCGAGGGTCTGCGGGGACTGGGCAATGGCCGACCCCTGCAGGCCCTTCCAGCCGGAAGCTTCGATGGCCAGAATGGCGTCGAAAACCGGGGCAATTTCATCCCACCGGGTAAGGCAGGCAAGGCGGGCTCCCTGGTCATTCATCAACCGGCGCTCCCGGCGTCCCCATTCGGTGCGGCTTTTTCCTCGGCTCGCCCAGTATTCGTCCCAGCCGCCGCTGCAGTCCACGTAAGGTGCGCTTTCGCAGACGTCCAGTTGATACAGCAACCCGCCGGGCTTTTCCCGCACCGCCCGCAGCAGCTTCGAATCTGCCGACAGGTAGGGAAACGACAGGAAGGAAACGTCGAGCCCGGCCATCATGCGGGTCAGGACCGGTGCGGGGTCGGCCAGCTCACCCAGGATGTCGTAGCGGGGAGTGTGGTCGTTCGCCGCTCCGCTCGCAGCGGCAAGATGGAGCGGCCCGATGCGCTGGGTTGCCCGCTGGTAGGGGATGCCTGGGCTGCCAGGCGATTGATCCTGCCAGATACCCGCGCAGCCGTCCCCGAAGGCCTCCAGCCAGAGACGAAACCAGCCGGCCGTGGTGGACAGGCCAGGCTGAAAAAATAATGGATGGTCGGCAACCGCAACAGTAAGCGCCAAGCAAGACCTCATTTGACAAGATTGATCGGGCGGGTAGAAACACGCTTCTTCAATATAGACCATATTGCGGCAACGCCTGTATCAGCGGGGCAGCGCAGCGGAGGTAGAGAAGCGCGCCATATTCCCCGCTCATCCGGCTGTGGCAATCTATACTGCAATTATTGGCGGAAAATGGGAGAAGCGGCCGGGATGTCACCAAGGACGCGTTCAAGTGCGCCACACCGGTTGGTCAAAATTGCAGGTCAGGGTTGAACAATACCGACAAATACAACGAGAATCCGCTCCGGGAAATCCTGCTTGTCGCCGGATGGCTTTATCTGCTGTTCGTGGTTTACGGCAGCCTGGTGCCGCTGGATTTTCACCCCATGTCGCTGGCCGAGGCTGGGCAAGCGTTTCTGCGCATTCCCTATCTGGAGATCGACCTCGCCTCCCGCGCCGACTGGGTCGCCAACCTCATTCTGTATATTCCGCTGGGCGCATTTTTCACGGCGTGGCTGGGCGGTAGGCGTGCGGTCGGCTTCATGGACGGCATCGCCGCCTTCCTTGCCTGCGCGGCGGTTGCTGTCAGCGTTGAATTCGCACAGCTATTTTCACCGCCGCGCACGGTATCCCTGAACGACATTATCGCGGAACTGCTCGGGTCGGCGGCTGGGATCGCATTGTGGCGCCTCTTCGGGTTGCGGTTCATGGGGCTGATGGCCGAGATGCGGCCAGGCGGGCCGCATACCGTGCGCGCCGTGGTCATTCTTTACACTTTGGCTTATCTCGCCTTCAGCCTGTTTCCTTACGATTTTCTGCTCTCCGCGCAAGACCTGGTGCAAAAGCTGGGCTCGGGCCAATATCACCTTCTGATGGATGCTTCGTCGTGCGCCAGCTTGCTGCTGTGCGGCGTCAAGCTGGCGGCGGAGGTCGCTGCCGTCGCCCCGCTGGGCATCCTGCTGGGAATGACGGGCCGGAGCGGGGGGCGCACGACCTATTCCAGGGCCTGGTCTTATGGCCTGTTGCTCGGGCTGGCCATCGAGGCCGGACAATTTTTCCTGGCGTCCGGAAATAGCCAGGGAATTTCAGTGATTACGCGGGCAACGGGCATGGCGCTTGGGCTGGCGTTGTATTTCCTGATGAAACATCGCCGCCTGGACCGGTTCCGCCCCTATCTCGGCAAGGCGGCGGTGCTGTGCTTTCCGCCCTATCTGGTTCTGCTCGCGGCGCTGAACGGTTGGTTCACGCGACCCTGGCTGGGTTTTCAGGAGGGGCTGCAAAGGATGACGGAACTGCATTTCGTCCCTTTCTATTATCATTATTACACCACCGAGACCGCGGCCATGTTCAGCCTGGTGGCCTATGCCGGCATGTATGCGCCGGTCGGCCTGGGAACCTGGGCCTGGATGGCGGGACGCAGTGGCGGATACCGGGGAGGAGCGCTGTTCGCCGGTCTGCTGGCGGCGGGCGTGGCGTTCGCCATGGAAGCGGGGAAGCTGTTCATCGCAGCCAAGCGTCCTGATCCCACCGACCTGCTGATCGCCGCAGTCGCCGCCTCTGCGGCCTTCATTCTGGCCACCCTGATTTCCCGTCGGGTTTCCGGCATCCCTGCCGCATCGGATATGTCCATGGCCGCGCCGGCGGAGGTGGCGGCTACTGCCAGCCGGGGTTCCCGTCTGCTCGCCCTGGTGCTCGGTGCCCTGATCGGCTGGGCCGTGTTCAATTATCCCCTGGGCTCTTACGGACTCGGCCTGGGTTTGGCGATTTATGTCCTGCTGCTGTGGCGTTTTCCCCGCCTCTGGCTGATCGCCATCCCGGCTTTGGTGCCAGTGCTGGATTTTTCTCCCTGGAGCGGCTGGATTTTCCTGGATGAGCTGGATCTGGTCGTCCTCGCGACGGTCGCGGTCGGCCTGTGGCGGCCGCTTCGTGCCGCCGAACGTCCGGCTTTCAGCAAAACGACACGGCTTCTGGTTGGCCTGTTCGCGGCATCCTGCGCGGTCAGCCTGTTCATCGGGTTGATGCCGCTGCAGCCGCTGGACGAAAACGCTTTTTCCTCCTATCTCAGCCATTACAACAGCCTGAGGACGGCCAAGGGTTTTTTTCTTGCGCTTCTGCTGCTGCCGCTGCTCAAGGACAGCGCATTGCAACCGGGCGTCGATTACCGGCGGCTGTTTACGGTTGGGGTGACGCTCGGGGTGGCCTTGCTGGCGGCGGTGGTGCTGTTGGAACGCTGGCTGTTTCCCGGCTTGTTCGATTTTTCCACGGAATACCGCGTCACCGCGCTGTTTTCCGGTATGCAGACCGGCGGCCCGCAGGTGGAAGCCTATGTCGCCCTGACCTTGCCGCTCGTTGCGGTGTGGTTTTTGGCTCGGCCCGGCAAGCTCGCCTTCGCCGCGGTCCTGTTGTTGTTTGCGGCCGCAGCCTATACGGTGCTGGTGACATTCGCCCGTGGCGGCTATCTGGCGCTTGTCGTGGGGGTGCTGACGCTTTCCGCGGGAATATTTTTTGGGCGCAGCGCAAAAGTGCGTCCGCCGGTCTGGCGCCGGCAGTTTTCCGTCGTGCTGGCCTTGATGGTCGTCGCCGTGGCGGTGCCTGTAGTCAGCGGCACCTATATCCAATCCCGTTTCTCCCAAACCCGCTCTGACCTGGAAATTCGCCTGGCGCACTGGAAATCGGCCCTCGGCATGATCGGCAATGACGGTTATTCCCGGATTTTCGGCATGGGCCTCGGGACCTTTCCCGCCACCTACTACCTGGAAAATTCCCAAGGCATCCGTCCCGGCAACTACCGCTTCCAGCAAGAGGAGGGCAACGCCTTTCTCCGTCTGGGCGGCGGCGATTCGTATTACATCGGTCAGAAGGCGGCCGTTGCCGCCGACACCCGGTACCTGCTGTCTCTGGACATACGCAGCGCGGCGCCTGGCCGGGCCAAGCTGCATGCTTACCTGTGCGAAAAGCACCTGCTGTACTCTTTCCGCTGTCAATGGCTGGAATTCGTTACAACGCCCGGGCAAACCGGCTGGGAGCGCCGCGATTTGGTCTTTAATAGTGGGGATACGGGAAAGGGCGGCCTTTTCGTGCGGCGGCCAGTGGAGTTGGGATTCGCAGTTCCGGCAGCGGAATCGCCGATCGATGTGGACAATGTCCGTCTGATCGGCCCGCCCGGCGTTGACCTGATCGCGAACGGGCAGTTTTCGCAGGGTGCCGCACGCTGGTTCTTCACCACTGACGATGGTTGGCCCTGGCGGGTCGAGAACCTCTGGCTCCAGTTCCTGTTTGAACAAGGATGGCTGGGGATGCTGGTGTTTTCCCTGCTGATCGTGCGGCAGTGCTACCGCCTGGCCAGGCAGGTTAGGGGCGGCGACGTGTTCGCCGTGGGGATGCTGGCTTCCTTTTGCGGCTTGTTGACGGTGGGCCTGTTCGGCAGCGTATTTGAATCGCCACGGCTGGCCATGCTGTTCTTCATGGTGTTCTTCGTTTCCGAACTTCACCTCCGGCCTGAGCGCATCCCGATATCCAGGCCCGCTATTTGATCAGTTGCTCCTGCCGCATCAGGTCGTGGATGTATTTGCCGGGAATGGCGTAGGTGATGCCGCTCGGTTGCGCCAGCGCGGTTTCCTTGGTTCCCTTCACGAATACCATGTTGACGACGCCATACACCAGCCCGGTATTCGGGTCGTAGAGGGGGCTGCCGCTGTTTCCCGGATAGGCGGTGCCGTCAAGCTGGAATACATCGTAGGGGGAACTGCGCAGCCGGTTGATCATCTTGACGTCCAGTTGCCTGGAGTTGAGTCCGGGCATGACGACCGGGGTGATCGAGGAAACCATGGCGCGGTGCGTGACCGGGTGCAGTCCCAGGACCATGCCGATCGGGTACCCGGTAAACGCGAGCATCTGGCCTTCGTGTACCGTGCTTGAATCTCCCAGCTTGATTGTCGGCAGGGCTGAGCCGCTTATCCTGAGCAGCGCCAGGTCGTGATCCTTGTCCATCGCCACCAGCTTGGCATCGCGCACCTGAGTCGCCTTGCCCTGGCCCACTATCACGATGAGCGACTCCTTTCTTTCGGCATCGAGCACCGTGGGAATCACGTGTGCGTTGGTGATCACATGGCGCCCGTCGCCCACGATGAAGCCGGTGCCCATGAAGTTTACCGCCGGGCTGCGGGTGATCTCGAACGTGCCCACGCCGACGATGGCCGGCTTGATTTGCGCGATGGTCTGCGGGAGCTCGGCACCGTTCAGGGTGGCGGAAAGGAGTAGTAATGCCAGTCCCGCCAGGCTTGGCGAGAGGTGCGGAAAACGGAAGGGCAGAAAACGCGCGGTAATCATCGTCAACCTTTGCACTGGATGCGGATCAGGCAGGAAGCTGGATTAACTATAGCCAATAAACCGGAATTTTCCATGGGAGGTGAAATTTCTCCGCAATACATTCAGCAGGATTGGCGGATTTTTTCTCTGCTATAAAGAAAGCAAGAATAAGTAAAACCGCTTGAATGCTTAAGGAGTTATTGAAAATGAAAACAACAACACTTTTCAATCTGCTGGCGGTTTGTTTGATTAGCGCGGGCTGTGGCGGCGGTGGCGGCGGCGGTGGTGGCGCTATTACGATTGATGGTATTGCCACGCCTAGCTATAACGACTTGACCCATCTTCCCTCTCCGGTCGGGTTGGATATCGGCTCCGTAACCTCCTTTAATAATTCGACCGCAAATTACCCGGCAACCATCCTGACTCCGCAAATATTCAAATCCGATTCGTCGATTACCATTGTCATTCCGGAATTGGGGGTTAACGATACCTATACTTCCGCGGACGTGGTCAGCACCGGCGTCATCGGGAACACGACCATCCCGATTGTCGATTCAGTCAAAACAAGCGGCACTGTCACTCGGGAGTTGGTTTATATCCAACCGACCGTATCGTCGAGCCTGCGCTACTCCTCCCTGGGCATATGGGTCCAAACCGATACTTCAACCTCAACCATAGACACGGCATTTATTTCCGCTGGCAGCAAGACGGTGGGCAGCGACATTCCATCGTCAGGCATGGCGACCTATACAGGAGCGATATTGGGTTTCGCTACGGAAGGGATCGGTGCGAATTACACCATCAAGGCGCCGGCTTTTGCCGTTGCAGACTTCGGCGCAAGGAGTGTCACGCTGAATTCCGCTTTGTCGATCAAGACAAGCCACACTACGCTGGCGACATCCTTCGACAATAATTACAACCTGAGCGGCACCATGACTTACTCCTCCGGCAGCAACGCGCTGAGCGGCACAATCAGCACCGTCGGAAAAACCGGTTCGGCCACTGGCGTGTTCTATGGCCCGCAAGCTGCAGAAATAGGGGGTACCTTCAGGGTTTCAGATCCTGGAGGCGCCAATATGTTTGCGGGTGGTTTCGGTCTAAAACAGTAAATTTCCGTCCCGAAAAAATGGGTGGATCGCCTCGTGCCCCCTGTTTTTTTATCCCGGATGAACACTTCCCGTTTGGCTGTCGCATTGGGTCTGTTCCTGCACTTGAATTTCGCATGCTCCGGCGAAACCGGGGAAAGCCGGGCAGTTCTGGAACTGAATGTCGAGCAAGCCACTGAACTGGCCACGATCTGGTTGGAACAGGGAAAGACCGGCCAGGCCGAGAAGCTGCTGAAGCGGCTGCGCTCGGCGCCAAGGCCCTCTCTTCAAGTTCGGTTCCTCTCCGGACAACTCGCCGGGATGCGAGGAAACTGGGGAGAGGCGATTGAAGAATATCGGGCAATTCTAATCGCCGACCCCAAGGCCGTTCGCGTTCGTCTTGAACTCGCTCGGGCGCTGTCCGAAATCAAGGATTATCCCGCCGCTATTTACCATTTTGAGCTGGCCCTGTCGGAGCCGCTGCCTGAAGCGGCACAGAAAAATGTGCTTCGATTCGTGAGAGACATCCGTTTCCGGCTGAGTCGATGGGAGGTCAGGCTGGACCTGATGTCCGACACCAATATCAACAATGCTACTCAAAACCGGGACATTGCCATATTCGGCAACCGTTTCACTCTATCCGACGAAGCCATGGCCAAGCATGGAGCGGGCTGGTACCTGGCGCTGTTCGGCAGGCAGGCGTTGGGGGACGACTTATCCGGTTTTGTCCAGGTTCAGTTGGAGTCATACGACTATTCCAACCGGACCAACGATCGTCTGTTCACTCAAGCAACATTAGGAAAAACATTCGGTTTGGCAGACCATCTGTTCACTCTGGAAATCGGTGGGCACGGTTCCAGCCATGCCGGAAAAACCCTATATACGGGCGGTCTGGCGCGGATTTCCGACGGGTGGCGCATCAATCCGGGCAGCCTGGTTACGGCCGGTTATGAATACAAACAACTCGACTATGCGGATATTCAATACCTGTCCGGACATCAAGGCACCCTCAACCTGAGTTATGCCCATGCTTTCGGCGGCGATACCCTCGCTTCGCTGGGGGGCTTCATCGGGTATTCCGAGGCGCAAGAAAAGCCGTACTCATACCGGTTTCATGGGCTGAGGGCGTCTATCTCCCATGAACTGCCTGATGCCCTTACGGTTGGGGCGCGATTTGAATCGTACTGGCTGAACCATAACGGGGATGACATCTGGTTCGGTTACCCTCGCGAGGACACTAGAAGCCTTGTCGAGGTTGATTTTCTCCGGCGGGATTGGTCGTGGCAGGGATTTTCGCCACGGCTGATTTTGGGCGGGCAAGTCAATCACTCGAATATTCCCTTGTATGAATTCGACCGCGCCTATTTCAGGATTTCATTCAGCCGGGAATTCTGACCCTTCACAGCACGCGTCGGTTAGGTTTTTTGGGTGTTGCCGAATGGGGTTTGGAGTGGCGCGGCGTCCTTCCGGCATTAAATCAAGAATGACCTATACTGAATTTTCGGAACAGGCTCAGCCCGGCAGAACAGGCTGAAAGCGACGCCCTGCAAGGCGCAGGCATGCTGTTTGCCGTGCCTGCGCCTTGCGGAAAAAACCGCAAATCGGGCGGCGCCATTTCCGGCATGGCGTGTCGGCGGCATAGAACGGAGAAGAAAAAATGATCCGTATCTTTAATCATTACATTTCAAAAATCATCCTGCTCCTGCTGTGCGTGGAGACGTTGCTGCTGACCTCCTCGATTTACCTCGGCGTATCCGTCCGTTTTTCAGACAGCCAATTCACTGTCCCCGGAGAGCTTGATCCATTGTGGCCGAAGGCCGTCATTTTTGCTTTCAGCATGATCATGGTCATGGCTGCGCTTGGGTTGTATCAGAGCGAGATCAGGGAAGGCATCAGGGGCATATTGCTGCGTCTGGTGATGGTCTTCGTGTTCGGCTTGGGCGTCATGAGCCTGGTCTTTTATCTGGTGCCGTCCATGTATCTCGGCCGTGGCGTATTCGGCATTGCTTATTTTTCCGCGTTCGTCGGGGTTCTCCTGGATCGACTGCTGTTTTTCAAGTGGAACGGCCCGAGCATTCTGAAGCCGCGCATCCTGGTGCTGGGAACCGGGTCTCGGGCGGCATGGGTGGATGTCATCGCAAGCACCGTGAGCGCCAAACGCGACATGAAGGTCGTGGGCTTTCTGCCGCTGCGCTCTATCCAGCATTTCGTGGATGCCTCCAGGATATTGCCGGTGGAGGGTTCGTTGATGTCCATGGTGAAGAATTATGACATCAATGAGATTGTCGTCGCAGTTCGCGACCGTCGCCACGGCGGCCTGCCGATGAAGGAACTGCTGGAATGCAAGCTGAAAGGGGTGAGGGTGATCGAGCTGCCCAGTTTCGTCGAGCGGGAATGCGGACAGGTTCGGCTGGAATCCCTCAACGCGAGCTGGATGATCATGGGGGAAGGGTTCCGGCTGGGTTTTTTCCGGGATTTCGTCAAGCGCGTATTCGACCTCGGCGCGAGCCTGGCGCTGCTGGTGGTTGCATCGCCGGTCATGCTGATTACGGCGCTTTGCATTTATCTGGAAAACGGCGCCCCGGTGCTTTATCGCCAGGAGCGGGTGGGGCAGGGCGGACGTACTTTTACCATTTACAAGTTTCGCAGCATGAGAATCGATGCGGAGGGCGACGGAAAGCCGCGCTGGGCCGGGGTGGATGACGACCGCACTACCAAGGTGGGGCGGTTCATCCGCAAGCTGCGGATCGACGAACTGCCGCAGGTATTCAACGTGTTAAAGGGGGAAATGAGCTTTGTCGGACCCCGCCCGGAACGGCCCTATTTCGTCAATCAGCTTAATTCACAGATCCCCTATTATTCCGCCAGGCACAGCATCAAGCCGGGTATCACCGGCTGGGCCCAGGTCAGATACGCCTATGGGGCCACGGTGCAGGATGCTACTGAAAAATTGCAGTACGACCTGTATTACGTGAAAAACCACAGTCTTTTCCTCGACATCATGATCTTGATCGACACCGTTCAGGTGGTGCTATGGGGCAAGGGAGCCCGATGAGACGGCTTCAAAAAAACCATGGCCGTGGACGCTGGCGGCAGTCCGGCTCGCAATCTTCGGCGGCCCGCGGCAAGCATCGGCGCAGGAATCATCGATGACAGTGCAAATCGGGGCAATCAGTTATGCCGCGGCAGCGGCAGCGTATTTTTTTCTTTTCATGCTGCTGCTGAGCGGCTGGCGCGGGCGCGTGGCGGGGGCCATGCTGGCGCTGGCTTGCCTGGTCTCCGCGCTGTGGTCGGCGGCGGTGGTTTATCAGATGGTGGGGGGCGATGCGGCGCAGGCTGTGGCGGATGTCCTGGAAATCCTGCGCAACGCTGCCTGGTTCGCTTTTCTGATGACGCTGCTGGGTGTTTCCAGGCAGGATTCGGCCTGGCCTTCCCGGGATGTGAGGCTGGCGGCGGCGGGCCTTGTGGTGTTCCTCGTATTCCTCATCGCCGCTTCCCTGTATTCGCCAGCCGGTGGCCTCTCCTCTGCCTTGGCGCCCGATTACCTGACCGGCATCATGGGCCGGGAAGTGCTGGCGGTAATCGGGATGGTGCTGGTGGAACAACTCTACCGCAATGCGCAGATGGAGCAGCGCTGGGGCATCAAGTTTTTGTGCCTGGGCCTGGGCGGAATGTTTGCCTATGACTTTTTCCTGTATTCGGACGCCATGCTGTTCAAGCGGGTGGACAGCGACATCTGGAATGCGCGGGGCCTCGTCAATGCCGTGATTGTTCCGCTGGTCGCCGTTTCCGCCGCACGCAACCCGAACTGGTCGCTCGACATCTCGGTGTCCCGCCGCATCCTGTTCCATTCCAGCGCCTTGTTCGGCGCCGGTATTTACCTGGTGGTGATGGCCGCAGCCGGTTACTACATCCGCTATTTCGGCGGAAAGTGGGGCGGGGTGTTGCAGGCCGCTTTTTTGTTCGGCGCCCTGATCCTTCTGCTGGGGATGCTCTTTTCCGGCACCCTGCGCGCGCGCCTCAAGGTTTTCCTGAGCAAGCATTTCTTCAGTTACAAGTACGATTACCGGGAAGAGTGGCTACGCTTTACCCGCACCCTTTCCGAAGGGGAGCCCGGGGTCAGGCTCCAGGAGCGCTCGATCCAGGCCATTGCGGAACTGGTCGAGAGCCCCGGAGGTGCGTTATGGCTGGGCCGGGAGTCAGGCGTTTTCGAGTGGGCTGCGCACTGGAACATGCCGGCCGCGGGCGGAATCGAGCAGCCGGATAGCCGCTTTTGCCGGTTCCTGGAAGACCGGCAATGGGTCATTGATTTGGAAGAGTACCGCGCCCAGCCTGAAATATATGCCGGCCTTGAGGTTCCCGACTGGCTGCCGGTTATTCCCCGGGCATGGCTGGTAGTGCCGTTGATTCACCATGAACAACTGCTCGGTTTTGTGGTTCTGGCGCGCTCGCGCGGCCAAATCAGCCTGAATTGGGAGGTCAGCGACCTGCTAAAGACCGCCGGACGGCAGGCGGCCAGCTATCTCGCTCAGTTGGAGGCCGCCAAGGCATTGCTGGTGGCGCGCCAGTTCGAATCCTTCAACCGCATGTCCGCCTTCGTGGTGCATGACCTGAAAAACCTGGTTTCCCAACTCTCGCTGTTGCTGTCGAACGCCGAAAAACACCGGCATAACCCGGCATTTCAGCAGGACATGATCAGCACGATCGAATTTTCCGTGGAAAAGATGAAGCGGTTGCTGATGCAGTTGCGTGGCGGCCAGACTCTGGATAAGCCCTCCCCGCTCGCTCTCGACGAGTTGCTGGGGG
The DNA here is from genome assembly GCA_964559825.1 of uncultured Sulfuricella sp. Taxonomy (GTDB): domain Bacteria; phylum Pseudomonadota; class Gammaproteobacteria; order Burkholderiales; family Sulfuricellaceae; genus Sulfuricella. The sequence continues at coordinate 101,850 of CAZLJK010000001.1, forward strand.
CGGCGGTGGCGGCCAAGCGCGACGCCAGACCGGCGCCCGCGCTCGAAATAGTCGATGCCGGGCTGGCCGTTCTTGCGCACCGCGAGCGTTTGGAACGCGTCGTCGGCCACCTGATCCAGAACGCCATCGAAGCCACGCCGCCGGGCGGTAAGGTAGTGGCTCGCCTGGCTAAACGAGAAAACTTTGCCATACTGGAAGTAGTTGACAGCGGGCACGGCATGAGCGAGCAGTTCATCCGCGACGGGCTGTTCAAGCCGTTCGAATCGACCAAGGCCACGGGCATGGGGATCGGTACTTACGAGAGCCGGGAATACGTGCGCGAATTAGGCGGATCGATTGACGTTGAGAGCCGCGAGTCGCGGGGCACGACGTTCCGCGTGCTGCTGCCGCTGTGCGTTGCCGGCCATTTGGTTGAGGTTGCGGCGAGGGAGGTAGGGTGAGCCAGAACAAGGGAATATTGCTGGTCGTGGAAGACGATCCCGGTCTGCAGAAACAGATGCGCTGGAGCTTCGATGGCTATGAAGTGCTGGTGGCCGGCGACCGGGAAGCCGCCCTCGCCCAGATGCGGCGGTTCGAACCCCCGGTGGTCACCGTAGACCTGGGCTTGCCGCCTGACCAGGATGGTGCGTCGGAAGGGCTGGCCACCCTGGAGCAGGTGCTCGCGCTGGCCCCCGACACCAAGGTGATCGTCGTCACCGGCAACCAGGAGCGTGCCAATGCGGTGAAGGCCGTCGGCATGGGCGCTTACGATTTCCACCAGAAACCGTTCGACCCCGAAATTCTCGGGATGGTGGTGGAGCGGGCCTTCCGCTTCCATGCCTTGCAGCAGGAAAACCGGCGGCTTCAGCTTGCCCAGACGGACCCCCCCATGCACGGCATCATCAGCCGGGATCCGGGGATGCTGAAGGTGTGCCGCAACGTGGAGAAAGTGGCGTCATCCGATGCAACCGTGATGCTGCTTGGCGAGTCAGGCACCGGCAAGGAGTTGCTGGCGCGGGCATTGCATCGGCTCTCATCGCGCAGCGAAAAAAGGCTCATGGCGATCAACTGCGCGGCGATTCCGGAGAATCTCCTGGAGAGCGAGCTGTTCGGCTACGAGAGGGGGGCATTCACCGGCGCCGCCAAGCAGACCCGCGGCAAGATCGAAGTCGCCGACGGCGGCACCTTTTTCCTGGATGAGGTGGGTGACCTGCCCGCCGCGCTCCAGGCGAAGCTGCTGCGGTTTTTGCAGGAAAGGGTAGTGGAGCGTCTCGGCGGGCGGGAGGAAATTCCGGTGGATGTGCGTATCGTCTGCGCGACCCATCAAAACCTGAAGGAACTGATGGAGGCGGGGCGGTTCCGCGAAGACTTGTACTACCGGCTGAGCGAGATCGTGGTCGATATTCCGCCGCTGCGCCGCCGGGAAGGCGATGCGGCGCTCCTGGCCCATGCCTTCCTGAACAAGTTCAGCAGCCAGGAGGGGCGCCCGGTGCGGGGATTCAGCCAGGAGGCGCTGAACGCCATCGAAGGCTACGGTTGGCCGGGCAATGTGCGGGAGATGGAAAATCTCATCAAGCGTGCCGTGATCATGGCGGATGGTCCGCAAATCGGCCTGGAGGATCTGGGTTTGCGCGGACCCGCAAAGGAATTGGAGCCCATCAACCTGCGACAGGTGCGGGAAGAGGCCGAGCGCAAGGCTCTGGTCAGGGGGCTCGGCAGGATGGACGGAAATATTGCCAGGGCGGCAGAACTGCTGGGCGTGAGCCGGCCGACCCTGTATGACCTGATGAATCGATATGGATTGAAATAGTGGGCTGAGACAGGAGACGGGCATGGAAAATATGAAATCCGGCAACAACATGGGCAGGCTGGTTATGGCCTCGGCAATCTTTCTGGCGGTGCTGGCGGCAGCCGGTTGCGACCGCAAGGGAGCCCCCGGCTACTTGGCTGAAGCCAGGCAGTATCAGCAGGATGGTGACAACAAGGCGGCGGTTATCCAGCTCAAGAATGCGCTGCAAAAGGACCCGGATAACCGCGACGCGCGCTACCTTCTTGGCGTGATTTACGCCGAAACCGGCGACGGCAAGTCGGCGGAGAAAGAGCTGCGCAAGGCGCTGGAATTGCGCATGGATTCTGCCCAGGTCATGCCTGCCTTGGGCCGTTCCCTGCTGCTGCAAGGCGAATTCGAGAAAGTGCTGGACGAAATTAAACCGGTCACGGGCGGCAAGGAAGGCAGCGAGGCGGAAATATTGACCTTGCGCGGCAACGCCAGCCTGTCCCTGGGCCGGCTTCAGGAGGCCAAAGCCGCGTTCGCGCAGGCGCTGGAATCCAGCCCAGATTTTGTCGGCGCCCTGCTGGGCCAGATGCAGATCGCGCTTGCGGAGAATGATGTCGACCAGGCATCGACCCTGATAGATCGGGCGCTGGCTAAGGCCCCGGACAGCGCGGAGGCCTGGCAGTTCAAAGGTGGCCTGCAGCGGATGCGGCGGGACAACGAAGGGGCCGTCGCGGCCTTCACACAGGCATTGAAGATCAAGCCGGAGAACGTCAATGCGCTCATCGGCCGGGCTTCCGCCCATTTGGACCTGGGGAAACTGGATGCGGCGCAGGCCGACATCGGAGCGGTGCGCAAAATCGCTCCGGGCAACCTGACCGGGGCGTACATGCAGGCTTTGCTGGATTTCCGCAGTAATCGGCATGCGGCTGCGCGGGATACCTTGCAGCAGGTACTGCAGGTCGCCCCCGGGCATATGCCTAGCGTGCTGCTGGCGGGCGCGGTGGAATACGCCATGGACTCGCTGCAGCAGGCAGAGCAGCATCTTGTGCAGTATCTGGACAAATATCCGGGCGATTTGTATGCCCGCAAGCTGCTGGTTTCCATTTTATTGAAAGGGAAGCAGGTGCAGCGTGCGATGGAGGTGCTGCAGCCCGGGTTGAAGCAGGCCCCGCAGGACGTCCAGATGCTGGCACTGGCAGGAGAGGTGTATATGCAGGCCAAGCAGTTCGCCAAGGGCACTGAATATCTTGAGAAGGCGGCGGCATTGCATCCAAAAAATGCCTCATTGCGCACCAAGCTGGGGACAAGCCGCCTTGCCATGGGCGAGCCGGATCGCGGCATTTCAGACCTGGAGTCGGCGGTGGAACTCGATTCGGGGCAGACCGGGGCGGACACCATGCTGGTGCTGACGCATCTCGCTCGCAAGGAATACGACCAGGCGTTACAAATCGCTCTCAGGCTGGAAAAGAAGCAGCCCGACAACCCGGTTACCTTTAACCTGCTGGGTGCGGTCTACCTCGGCAAGCAGGACGTCGCCAATGCCCGCAAGAGTTTCGATCGGGCATTGGTCTTGCAGCCCGATTATTTTCCGGCGGTGATGAACCTTGCCCAGATGGATGTCCGGGAAAAAGACTTCGAGACCGCACGGAAGCGCTTCCAAAGCATTGTCGCCAGGGATGGCAAGAATACCCGGGCCATGGTCGCTCTCGCGCAACTCGAACGCGCCGGCGGCAACGCCAGTGAATCCGTCGGCTGGCTGGAAAAGGCGATCAAGGTGGACTCCACTGTGCTGCCGCCCCGCCTGATGCTGGCTGAACATTACCTGCAGTCCCGCGAACCGCAAAAGGCACTTGCCCTCATGTCAGAAGCCAAGGTGTCCCATCCCAAACATCCGGCCGTACTGAACCTGCTGGGGCAAGCGCAATTCGCGAGCGGGGAAAGGAGTAGCGCGGTAGTGACCTATCAGAGCCTGGCGAGCTTGCAGCCGCAATCCCCGCTGGCCCACTACCAGCTGGCCACCCTCCTGATCGCGATGGAAAATTACCCGGCCGCTACCGAGAGCCTGAAAAAGGCCCTCCAGATCAAGCCCGACTACTTGGATGCTGAAGCCGCGTTGGTCGCGCTTGAACTGCGCGCCGGAAGGCATGCCGACGCATTGAAGATCGCCCAGCGAGTCCAGCGGCAGTACCCTGACAAGTCGACAGGGTTTGCGCTCGAGGGCGACATGCTGATGGCGAAAAGGCAGTTTGCACAGGCCGCGAAGGTTTATGACAAGGCCTATAGCATCGCCAAGAGCACTCTTCTGGCGATCAGGCTGCACCAAGCGCTGAGCCTTGCCGGTGATACCAAGGCTCCCGATGCCCGCCTGCAGCAATGGCTGCGGGAAAATCCGGCTGACTCGGGTGCCCGTATCTACTTGGCAGGCGCCCATCAATCGGCGGGGCAAAACAAGGCGGCGATGGAGCAGTATCAGCAGGTTTTGCAGAATGACCCCAACCACCTGGTGGCCCTGAATAATCTCGCCAGCCTGTACCAGCAGGAAAAGGATCCCCGTGCACCAGAACTTGCCGAGCGGGCCTACGATCTCCGGCCGGACAGCGCCACGATCGCCGACACATTGGGCTGGATACTGGTGGAGCAGGGCAAGACAGCCCGTGGCCTCGAACTTTTGAAAAAGGCGGTGACCCTGAATCCCCAGAACCCCGAGATGCGCTTCCACCTCGCCGCGGCCATGGCGAAATCTGGCGACAAGGCGGGCGCCCGCAAGGCTTTGGAAGCCCTGTTGTCCGGTGATAAAAAATTCCCTCAGAGGGAAGCGGCGCAGGCACTGTTGAAGCAGCTCTGACCACGGGTACCAAGGTGGAATCGGGTTGTTGAATTTAACCTGGAAAAAGCATTTAACCGCCGATGAATACTTACGGTTGCTGTCGGTGATCGAACCGCACTACCCCAAAGCGGGGAATGTCCGTCGGTCCCAAACGGACGTTGCTCGCATCAGGGGCATAGTTCGACCAGAGAACGGAATTGCCCAGAAACAGGGCGATTCCGAGACGAAATGGGCTGTTTTAAGCCAATTCCGGTGGAAAAAATACCGAATGCCGTAATACTTTGAAATCCGAAGTTCTGAATGATGGCTTGTTCAGGGCTTCCTTAGGAATAGCCTATTTTGTTTCCGGAATGCAAAAACGCCTGTTTTTCCTTGAAGGAAACTGTCAAATAATTTTACAGTTTTCCAGGCACGGTGCCTGCGTACGCTTGTAACATATTGTTTTAACGATTTATTTGTTTTATGGCATGCTCATTGCTGTGTTGTTTCAATACTGAAACTTTCAGTAAAGGAGATGATCATGAAAACACGAAGAATTGTGAATATGCTGTTTCCCTATCTAGGGAGGGTATTCCGTGGGCCTTTGGGACGGGCGCCAGGACAAAAAAACCCGGCAAAATTCGGGGCAGTAATGTGCCTAGGGTTACTTGGATTTCTTGCGGCCCTGCCGACACCGGCCAGCGCTAGCGCTGTTCCGATTGATTTCAATTTCAACTCGCTGGCGAATCATGCGAGCAATGCCTCTGTGCAGAGCTACATTCGGGCCATTCTGGCCGCCGCCGGCGCTGGCACAGTGACCGTCACCGGCGCCACGGCTTTGACGAGCTACAATGGCGACAATCACGCGGTGGGCCCGACAAACTGGCACACCGTGACTTCAGAAACCTTGGGTACCAGCGACGGTGGGGTGCATCATAACGGAGGGTTCGATGCGTTTCTGGCCAACAAGGGTGCCGACCGGATCACCATGTTGTTCTCGAACCCGATCTATGGGCTTTCCTTCGACTACGAGATTTTCCCCGACGGAACCTGCCCGAAGCAGGGAACGGGCTGCCAGCCTAGCGGCTCGAACTGGCCGGACTTCACCTTAATTGCAGACGATCAGGTGGTGTTTGAAAGGTTGGGAATTATTCCGGGACAGTCGGGTACCTACCTTCATTCGCCCAACAGCGGATGGAACCATAACGAACTCGCACCCCAATACCTGGGCACAAGCGGCGAATGGTTTTTCTCCAACGGCGTGACCAAACTTGAATTTGTCGACTGGCCGGTTATGATCGGCATCGACAATCTGAGGGTGAATCCACCCGGTAGAGTACCCGAGCCGTCCAGCCTAGCGTTGGCGGCTGTCGGGCTGGTTTTGCTCGGCTATCGCCGGCATCGTGGGCGGCTGTACGTTTAATCAGAAAAATGCGAAATGTGGGGATCGGCACGATTGACGGTGCGCCGCCGCGGTTAGAAGAGCGATCCACAACGTTCCACCGTTTTTAGTTTTAGGCCCTTGATGATTGAGGGCCTTTTCATTTATAAATTAAGGAGCCATACCATGTCTGACCACATTGGCCAGTGACAGGAGAAAAGCTCCGTACAGCAGGCGTAAAAGATACCGACTCGCTACTGGCAAACTGCCGCACACCTAAGGAAAGAAAGGCGCTCTCGCCGAGAAAGTTGGCCTCACCGAATCCCTGATACTTAAATTTGAATATGACTGATCTCTACCGGATTAGCGGTGTCGGCTCTGAGTATGCCGAATTGCTTGAGGTGGCGGGTGTCGATAGGGTTAGGGAATTAACTCAACATAATGTCGCAAATCTCGCGCAAGCGATGGTCGACGTGAATGAGAAGAAAAAACTCACTCGTCGAGTTCCTTCTGAAGCCGAGGTATCCAAATGGATACAGCAAGCAAAGTTACTTCCTTCGATGCTTGAATATTGATCCTGATTTTTCATTAGCCATGATGACCCTCTCCTCAATTCCATAAGCAGGAGAGGAGGAAAACGTTAAGGGCGCTTCGTCCAATTGACCGTAAAGTTGATTTATGTGGCTCTTTCGGTTGCCGAAGTAAAAATCCCTGTCGGAAATTTTTACAGTTTGCTTTGAGTGTCAATGGTAAAGACCAGGTAGGTGTGGCTGTTTTTATTAAAAGCACATGATAAATAAAGGAATAATATTTATTGACCTGGTTTGGCATGGCGCTTGCTGTGTTCCAATCAAGCAAAAGAGATTTCAAAAATCTTTTTTTCTTTTAACCAGATATTTGAGAAGGAGTACGACATGAAAACTTTGAAGAAAGTGACCAGCGCTACAGTAGCTGGTTTGCTAATGTTCGGTGGGGTCTGCGCAGTTCAGGCAGCGACTCTGGACACGACCACGGCCACGCCGGATGACGGTATCCTGCAGAACTTCAGCGGTATCGACTGGAATGCCAACGGCGGCGGCTGGATTCAGGGCTTTGATCTGACCGGCGCCAATACCACTGGAGACACGGATCAGTTTACGTTTACCTACCAGGCATTTGCGGGAACCATCGGCACCACCAGTCCGACCCCCAATCTTTATGTGGCTTCCCCCGGCACAATGACGGGAAGCTATGAGCTCACCACCTATGCAACGTTGACCGAAACGGCCACCTGCCTGAATGTCGGGTGCTCCAGCATCTCGATCGCGCTGGACAGCGGGAGTTGGCAGGTATTTTTTGATATCGCCCCGGATGCGGATCAGTCAGCCGGCACCGGCTTCCTGAACGGCGTGCAGATTCTGGCGGGAGATTTCACCGGCGGGCTGTCCACCTTTATTGCCACGGGGCCCATTGGACCGGGAACCCTCGGTACTGGTGGGGGCTTCCTGATCGGGACTGTCACGACGACCAACAACACTTACGTGAACCCTGACCTGATCGGCACCACGGTTCAGGCCTCGCTACAGTTCCCAGGTCAAACCGCGCCGACCTACACCCGGCCGGCAGCGTTCGACGGGGCAGCCACCGGTGACGACACAGAGACGAGCTTCGTTCTGCAGACGGACACTTCCCAGAACTTTACCGTGCCGGAGCCTGCGACGCTGTCGCTGCTGGGCATCGGTTTGATCGGAATGGGTATGTTTGGCCGCCGCAAGCAGTCGTAGTCTGAAAAAGCAGCAAGGAAAAACGCCGGCGCAAGCCGGCGTTTTTTTGAGGTATTGATTGAAAATGTTTTCCGCGAATAAATCAGGCTTGGGTTAGGCGCCCATATCCCTTTCGGCGTTTTTCAGATGGTCGCAGACGGTGCGGAAAAAGCGGGCCGCCGGGGCGCCTCCCATCAGCCGCCGGTCGAAGCTCATGGTCAGCATCATGGTCTGGCGCACCACCACTTCACCGTTGACCGCAAGCGGGCGCGGTTTGACCAGGCCGAAAGAGAAACCCAGCGGCCACGGCCAGGCGCCCACCATGATGTCCACGCCGTACTTGGCCGGCGAGGAAATCATCACCGCGCCGCCGCGGTGCTCGATCCATAAGGAGGGCGACCAGCGGGGTATGGAAAGCACCCGCCTGGCCAGCCAGCAGGGCAGATTTTCGACGATCCACTTGAGCTTGCGCCAGCGCTCGGATGTCTCCGGCGTGGCTTGGGCGAGCGCCTGCAGCTCCTTGGTGATGGCGGCCAAGCCCAATTTGTCGGTATGGCGGATGGTGCCGGCATAGACCGCCTGTTCCAGGCCAGGCTGGTCCCGCTCGACCGCTACGGTCATGTGGACATCGTTCAACTGGACGATCCGCTTCCAGAACGGAAATTCGATGGCAATGCGGTTGGCGTGGGGTTGCTCGCGCAGGGCCAGGGAAACGGCCTTGGCCACGAAGGCGGTATAGGAAGGTTTCACGCTATCGAGGCGCGCATTCTCCACGCGCAGGCGCTCCACGGAAGACATGTCGATCTCGGAGAGCATCGCGACCTTGTTGTCGCCGTGATTTTCCACATTCAGGCCGCCCAGCACTTCGAAGAAGCGATTTTTGCCGAGAACTTTGTAGTCGCTCATGATTTTTTCACCTTTGTTTTTTAAACCTGAAAAATTCAGCAGGTACGTCACGCGAACCTACTTGGGGCTCAGGCCTGCCACCAGTTCGGTAAACCGTTGCCCGGAATCGTAGCGGGAAAAAATGTCGGCCAGCTTTCGGGCGGAGTCGCGGAATGCCGGGTTTTCCAAAAGCGCCGTCGTCGTGCGGCGGATGTCGGTAGGCATGGCGCGGTCCGCCCTCAGGCAAAGCCCGGCGCCGTGCGCTTCGACTGCCTGCATGTTGAGAAATTGATCCAGATTGCTGGCGATGCCGAGTATCGGAACGCCGGCGGCAAGCGCCTGCTGGCTGGTAGGGCTGCCGCCGTTGCAGATCACCAGTTGAGCCCGCGCTACGGCGGCTTCGCCCGGAAGGTAATTCGTGATGAAGATGTTTTCCGGGTGATTTTTCAGCGCCACGCCGGCCGTCGCGACCATCGCCGCCACCGGAAGGCCGGCCAGTGCTTCGATGATCGGGGGGAGCGCCCGGTGCAGGCCGGAGCTGCCCAAAGTGACGTAGATCAGGGGGCGGTCGCCGGGAAGTTCTTCCCACCAGCCCGGCAAGGGAACCTTCGGCGACCACAGCAGCGGCCCCAGGAAATGGTGGTGGGCGGGCAGGACGGGCAAGTCCAGGAACTCGGGGACATCCGCATAAAGGGTATGGTCGGCATCGGTGTAGACGCGGCGCAGGTCGGTTCCCAGCGAGGGTAGGCCATGTTCGCGGCGCAGCCGGTTCAGCGGTCGCGCATGGAGGGCGAACACGATGGGCCGCACCAGGCGAAACAGCGCCTGGGCAATTGAAACCCCCAGCAACTGCGCCAGCGGGTGGGCCGGTAGGGGAAACCGCTGGCGGGCGTAGGGACTCCAGTAGCTGTTGGTGATGGAGAAATAAGGCACGCCGGCGAGGCGTGCGCTGACCGACAGGGAAAGGCGAAAGTCGCCCACCACCAGATGAGGGCGCACGGTGGAGATAAGCTCAAGGTCATCCATGACATAGCGGCGCAGGATCGGCAGATCATAGATCGGAGTGCCGTTTGCAAGGGCGTTGAAGAAGCGGTTGCTGTCGATGCTTTCGAGCGGGCGCGAGGGGAAAGGCAAGGCTCCGAGCAGCGCGTTGAAACGCGGATCGGAAGCAAAAAACACCGCATGCCGTGCCGGATCCAATGCCATGGCCAAGGCGAGTGGCCGGGCGACATGGGCAAGCGACACCGCCTCGGCGACGAAAAGAATGCGGAGCTTGTCTTCCCCGGCAGTGTTCACCGATTCCTTCATGCACTGTTGCTCCTGTGCCCTGTATTCCTCGTCTCAAAACGGCGATTCACCGCAGAGGACGCGGAGGACGCTGAGGAAAAACAAGGTATCGCAAAAATATGAGTCACCAATAGGTTAGTGCGACGCTTTTTATGTTAAGTATTTGAATTTCTCTGCGTCCTCCGCGTCCTCTGCGGTTCAATAGATTTTTCCAGAATAAAGCTGTTTCCGTGGGGAATCCTGGCGAAGCGCTACTTCAAGAATAGGCGGTCAAGGGGAATCCGCAAGGAGCGTGCCTCTGCCGCTCGGCCCGCGCCTACCCTTCCCATGAACACGGCGGCTTCCTCGCCATCGCCGACCAGCCGGGTGAGTCGGGCTGACAGTTGCCGCGCAGTTTTCCAACTGCCTGGCGTTGCCGAAAACTGCTTCCCTTCGCGGACGTAGGCGGAGAAAATCAGCGGCGTCATCTCCGGCTGCAATTGCAGGCCGAGCCGGGTGGCAGTCAGCCAGAACCGCTGCACGGCGCGCCCGGCGTTCACATACTCGTCGATGGTTGCCGGTTTTTCCCGGGCAAGGATGACGAAATGGGCGGCGCAGGCGATTCCCGGTACAAGATCCAGTTGCAGACGGGGCATCAGCGTGCCGGCTAGATATCGGTTAAAAAATTCGACCCGCCTCCAGCTTCCCAGCACCCAGCGCATCAGGCGCGTGGTCAGGGGGTCGAGCCCGATTGCCTGATCCGGTACCCGATCTTCGCTGAAACGGGCGTTCCACTGAATGACCTCCCGATGCACCCGGTAGGCTTCGGGCAGGGTGAGGCGAAGTTTTGAGTTGTCGAACATTAACCTGGCAACGTTCCATTTTTTCGCAAAACCTTCCAGCCAGAGAACGTCGCAGCCTTCTCCCAGCGCGGATTCAAGCATCGCTTTCTCGCGCGAAGTCAGCGGCCGGGTGCGCATCCGGCGGCGCTGCACCGAGCGCACCGGGATGTAAGGAATGAGCGGATCGGGCTGGACGGTGGAGTCGGGAGCGAACGCCACGTCGAATACCGGCTTGTCGTCCGGCTCGCTATCGCGGCGCACCATGCTGGCGCGCAGGCTATGGCCGGTGGCGGCGATGCCGATATTTTCGAGCAATGCGCCGAGCGCGATCTGGCTGGGGCGGCCATTCATGTCGTAAATGCAGTGTTCCCGCGTGTCGAAGCCATGCACCGCCACATGGTGCTCGTCGATAATTTCGAAACGCCATACCTGGGTGTTGTCGCCGCTTGGCGCCCAGCGGGCGAGATCGAGAATCTGCTCGATGGCCGTGAGCGGCTTCCGCTCTGCGGTGGGGCCAGTGGCACTACCGGCTGCCAGTTGCCGCCGCGCGATGGACAGCCCCAGGCGCTGGATCGGGTTGTTGTTGCCCCAGGGGCGCCAAGTGCGGGCCAACTTGTTGCGGTAGGCGTCGAAATGCAGCCCGCGCGGTGCGGCTTGAATTTTGCCCCGATTCAGTAGCAGCTTGAGCGCCTCGGTTGCCGCCAGACCCGCACACAGCTGACAGGCGATCACCGTCGAAGGCCCGCGTTTTTCGGCCAGGTTTACCCGGGTTTTATCTACCAGATAAGGCATTTGTAGCATGGCGGGGGAAAGTCCGAGCAGGAAGCGGATGGCTTGCTCGGCTTCGGGCTGCCCCCGCACCCGAAAATATTCCTCGAATGTCATTTTTCCCGGCAGAAAATTCAGGATCGCGGCGCCCATGCCGATGGGCGCCGCGGTAATCGCCGGAATGCCTATTTCCGCGCAGGCGGCGAACACCGACTGGCGGGCGTCAAAGGCAAAAAAATCCAGGCCATCCACATACACGTCCACGCCGGAAAAAAAATCGGACAGGTTGTCGTCGGCCACCCCTTGCGGGAAAACCTTGATCTCCAGTTCCGGGTTGATTTGCCGTGCCATTTCCGCCAGGACTTCCACCTTGGGGCGTCCCAGGCTGGAGAGAGTGGCGCCCGCCTGCCGGTTGAAATTGGCGATGTCGAAGGTGTCGAAATCCGCGATGTGGAATGCCCCAATGCCAAGCCGCGCCAAGGTGAGCAAGTGGCTGCCGCCGACCCCGCCCAGCCCGGCAATGGCAACCCGCTTGAAGCGCAGGATTTCCTGCTCCTCGCGGGTCAGCCAGCCGAGGTTGCGCGAGAAAGCTTCATGGTAGGAAAACATATCGGGTCGAATGGGTCGCAGTCGGAGTAAATATGGTCGGTGTCAGGTCATTTGGCGCAGCCGCTCGGTGATGATGTTCTCCTCCGCCTGGGAGAAAAAATAGGGGTAGAGCGATTTTTCCGAGGCGGAGGGCGCTTCTGCCCCACCTAATTTCTGGATCTGGCGATGGGCGTAATCGAGTTCCAGCCAAAGCAGCACTGCCGGAGCATTGACTCGCCGATTGATCTTTTCTTCCCCATGCTGCTTGAAGCCCAGCATTCTTTGGTAGAACTTGACGTGGCGCGGGTTGACCTCGATGAACAGATCGGTATGTTCCTGAATGTTTCGCGCGTAGATGTAAGAGATGTGATACAGCGCGGCGAGCACCCGCTTCGACCGAATGTGGCTGTCCACGGCCAGTTTGGTGAATTCGCAGAGCTTGTGACCCTGCTCGCGCAGGGGATCTATTTCAGCTTTGTAGAGTTCGTCGACCAGAAGCCCGATGGGCGAATCGAAGCCCAGGCTGATGGTGCCGATGACCTGGTCGCCGTGGGAGGCGGTCAGGGTGATCCGGTTGGGATGCGGGTCCAGGGCCGCGGTGGCGTCATATCCGCGCCAGGAATACATTTTGTTGATCAGCATGCTGGCCGCACTGCGCCTGCCGTGCACGTCGGCCAGCCGAATTTTGAAAAACTGGTGGTCCACCGCAACGTCGCGAATGCCCGGCGGGTCCGGCTGATCCAGGCAAAGCGAACGCGGACTGCGGGGGGATTCAAACGGCAGCCCGATGATCGTCTCGCCTGCCCGATCTTTGTCCCGATCTGAAATCTTGGCCACTTTGGTCACTGCCCACAGTAGAACTGCTGTCAAATAACGCTTAATTTCCGATGCGCCGCAACACAGTCTGAAAGCGGCGCTACTCCGTAGCAACAGGACTCGTCGCGACGCGGGCTTCCCTTTTAATACTAGCAGGTTGATAGGGAACGTCATCCCGGTTCTGCCTTCAAAAGCCGTCGTTCAGGAGGCGCCCCGCGCTACGCCGATCTCTTGTGCATCGGCAACTTGTCTGATTCCTGTTTCTGTCCGGAGTTCCAGGCAAGGTGAAGGCAAAATTAACCGCCTCAGCTGGCGTGCATGGCTGGCTCAGAGGGTAAAAGCAATCAGGTTGGTGTTTACGGCCAAGTTGACAATCCATTTCTTTGAACTAGATTGAATTTACACAAAGAAGATTTGCGTGGCGTGTTCCAGGTTGAGCCATATGCATTTCTAACGAATGGCACCCGCAGGTTTTGAGTGGCTGGATTTTGTGAACTAATAACATTGGGAGTAATGCCAAGTGAATACATCGCGACATTTTGCCCGGGGACTGTCGGGTTTGCTCTTTGCCATCTCGATCCTTTTTTTCAATGGTTGCGCTACTCAATATCCTCCACCACCGGAATCCGCTGTGAATCCGCTTTCCCATGATTACCTTATCGGGCCGGGAGATAGCGTCAACGTTGTCGTCTGGCGTAATCCTGAGGTTTCCATGACGGTTCCGGTACGCCCGGACGGCAAGATCACGACGCCGTTGGTGGAAGACTTGCCGGCCAGCGGGAAGACACCTACCCAGTTGGCGCGGGATGTCGAGAAAGCGTTGTCGAAATACATTCAGGAACCGGTGGTCACGGTGATCGTCAACGGCTTCGTCGGCCCATACAGCGAGCAGATCCGCGTCATCGGTCAGGCCACGAAACCGCAAGCCTTGCCCTACCGCGAGAACATGACCCTGCTGGATGTGCTGATCATGGTGGGCGGCATCACTGAATTCGCCGACGGGAACAAAGCGAGCATCCTGCGTATCGCGGGAGGAAATCACCAGTTCAATGTCCGGTTGAGCGATCTGGTCAAGGATGGCGATATCTCAGCCAACGTGCGGATGCGTCCGGGCGATGTCCTGATCATTCCCGAGAGCTGGTTCTGATTTGAGGCGGTGACGGGTAACTGGTGATGGGTGATGGGTGATGGGTGATGGGTGATGGGTAAAACCAGGGCGGCCGCGCTTTTGAATTTACCCATCGCGCATAGTGTTAATGGAGGAGACGCGAAATGCACGAAATAATGACTCAGCTTTGGTCTTATCTGAAAGCGGTCTGGAGCCATCGCTGGTATGCCATCGGCGCCGCTTGGGTCATTGCGGTAGCGGGTTGGGTCACGGTGGCTATTCTGCCCGACCGCTACGAAGCATCGGCGCGGGTTTACGTCGATACCCAGAGCATACTCAAGCCGCTGCTCTCCGGCCTTGCGGTGCAGCCCAACCTGGATCAGAAAATCGCCATGATGAGCCGCACCCTGCTCAGCCGTCCGAATGTGGAAAGGGTGGTGCGCATGGCGGATCTGGACATCAATGCCAAGACCACGGAAGACAAGGACTTTCTGATCGATGATCTGATTTCAAAAATCGAGATCAAGAACACCGGCCAGGACAATCTTTATACCCTGGCATACCGGGACCAGAATCCGGAGGTCGCCAAGCGCGTGGTGCAATCGCTGCTCACGATTTTTGTCGAGGGTAGCCTGGGCGACAAGAGAAAAGACGCGGATTCCGCACGGCGCTTCATCGACGAGCAGATCAAGATGTATGAGCAGAAACTGGTTTTCGCGGAAAATGCCCTGAAGGAGTTCAAGCGCAAGCACATGGACATGATGCCGAATGAAGGCCAGGACTATTTTGCCCGGCTGTCGGAGACGTCCGAAAATCTGAGTCAGGCAAGGTTGGCTTTGCGCGAAGCCGAAACCGCCCGCGACGCTATCAAAAGGCAGCTTGTCGGCGATGAACCGGTGATGTTGACCGATCAGGACTATGCTTCGTCCTCCAACCCGGAGATCGATTCCCGCATTCAGGCACTGAAGAAGAACCTGGACACTCTGCACCTCAACTATACCGAGCAGCATCCGGACATTATTGCGGCGAAGCGCATCATCGAGCAGCTTGAGGCGCAGAAAAAGGAGGAAGCCAAGCTGAGGAAGGGTAATCCCTCGATGCAGGCGCTAAACCCGGTAACCCAGCAGCTCAAGCTTTCCCTGGCGGATGCTGAGGCCAACGCGGCCTCCATGAGAGCCCGGGTGGCGGAATATTCGCGCCGTTACAACATGTTGAAAGCGGCGGCGGACGCGATTCCGCAGGTGGAGGCCGACTTTACCCAGCTCAATCGGGATTACGACATCAACAAGGCCAATTACGAGCAGTTGCTGGTCCGGCGGGATTCTGCCCAGATGTCTGGGGACATGGATGCCAATACCGGCATCATGAATTTCCGCATCGTTGATCCGCCCCGTGTTCCGCTGATGCCGAGTGCGCCGAACCGTCCATTGCTGATGTCCCTGGTTTTGCTGGGCGCTTTGGTGGGAGGGATCGCCATCGCATTCCTGATAAGTCAGTTCAGGCCTACTTTCAACGACAGGTGGACATTGCGGAAC
Organism: uncultured Sulfuricella sp.; assembly: GCA_964559825.1. Taxonomy (GTDB): domain Bacteria; phylum Pseudomonadota; class Gammaproteobacteria; order Burkholderiales; family Sulfuricellaceae; genus Sulfuricella. Next base: position 117,343 of record CAZLJK010000001.1, read on the forward strand.
GTGACCGGACTGCCGCTGCTGGGGTCGGTATCCCTGATCTGGACCGATGCCCAGAAGAAAAGGCGCCGGAGCGGTTTGGTTGCCTCGGCAATCTCTACGTTGGGCCTGTTCGGATCTTACGGCATCGTGATGGCGATCCTGTTTTTAACCGCGCGGACCGCTTAGCGCGCTTGCTGTGAATGGTTAACGCGATGAAGGGGGGGTCTAGTGAGCATTATTGAAAAAGCGATGAACAGGCGCGATCCGTCGGAGCAAAGCGGTATTGCATTGATGATTCCTGTCGAAAACGAAGCTGCCGCCGTCTCCGACATCCTGACCGGGAAGGAGGCCAGAAGTCAGAACAAGAAAAGGGTCGATAGCGCACCCCTGGCGGAGCACGCCCCGGAAGCACAGGTTTCTGCTGACGGCAGGACTTCTCCGGTCGGGCAGATCAATCTTGCGAAGCTGCACAAGGCGGGCATGATCACGCCGGACGGGGAGAAAACGCAGATTGCCGAGGAATTCCGGCTAATCAAGCGCCCCTTGATCACCAACGTGTTCAACCAGGGGGCCGCCCAGATTAAAAACGCCAACCTGATCATGGTCACCAGTTCGCTGGCAGGGGAAGGCAAGAGCTTTTGCGCCATCAATCTGGCAATGAGCATTGCAATGGAAATGGACCACACGGTTTTGCTGGTCGATGCCGATGTGGCTAAACCCTCGCTTCCCGGTTTTCTCGGCCTGAAGTCGGACAAGGGGCTGATGGACGTCCTGCTCGATGACAAGCTGCAACTCAGCGATGTCATGATCAGAACCAACGTCGAGAAGCTTTCCATCCTCCCCGCCGGGCGCGGCAACCGTTACGCCACCGAGATGCTGGCGAGCGAGGCGATGAGCCGCCTGCTGCAGGAAATGGCTCATCGCTATCGCGACCGGGTGATTATTTTCGATTCCCCTCCTTTGCTGGCAACTACCGAGGCCCGCGTTCTGGCCGCCCACATGGGCCAGATCGTGATGGTGGTGGAGGCGGAAAAAACCACTCAGGACCAGCTACAGGAAGCGCTTTCCCAGATTGAATCCTGCGATGTGGTCGGTCTGCTGCTGAATAAGGGAAAGGCGCTGCTGGGCACGGATTATCCCCTTTACGGATATTGATGCGAATCTTTCGGATGTCATGAAAAACAACAAAAAATCCCGTTCCACAAAGACTTTTTCCGCCCGCATCGTCGATCCATCCTCGATTGGCCGGCCTGTCTCCCCGTTTCCGGCGGTAGCCTGCACCGCGGCGACCGCGCTGTTGCTGATGTCGGGAAACACGGGTGCCGTCGAATGGACGTTCACTCCCCATTTGGGTGTGAGCGAGACCTATACCGACAATGTCGCCCTGGCCCCTCGCGGGCAGGAGAGGAGCGATTTCGTTACCCAGATAACCCCCGGTATTTCTCTTCGCGGGGTGGGGCCGCGGCTGAAGCTGAGCGCCAACTACAGCTTGCAGACCTTGTTCTATGCGAATGAAGGCAACAACACCATCAACCATATGCTGGACGCGAACGGCAACGCCGAACTGGTGGAAAACCTGTTCTTTCTCGATGCCCGTGCCGGGATTAGCCAGCAGAATATTTCTTTGTTGGGTGCGCAGGCGGTAGACAACACCAATACCACCGGAAATCGCACCGATGTGAAGACGCTTTCCCTCAGTCCCTACCTGCGCAAGAATTTCGGCACCTTGGCCACAGGCGAGGCCCGCTATACCCATGAGATTGTGGAAGCCGAAGCGGGCGGCGCGCTCAACAGCACAGCCGATCGTATCAATTTGCGGCTCGACAGCGGCCTGGCCTACAACCGGCTGGGCTGGGGGTTGAGCTACTACAAGGAAAAGCTGGATTTTACCCATTTTCAGGAAGTCGAGCGGGAAACCTATGCCGGCCGTCTGAGCTATTTGCTGAGGCCCGGATTGACTTTGGTGGGCAATGGCGGCTGGGAAAGCAACTCTTATCTTTATTCCGGCCCCAAGCCGGAAGGTTCATTCTGGAGCGCGGGCTTTTCCTGGGCAGCTACCCCCCGCACCGAGCTCAATGCCTCTGTTGGACGGCGTTTCTTCGGCAATACCCATGCCTTCGGCTTCAATCACAGAAACCGGAGGACGGTGTGGAGCGTCAACTACAGTCAGGACATCACGACGGTCCAATCGCAATTCTTTGTTCCTTCAACGTTGGATACCGCCAACTTTCTCAGTCAACTGTTTGCTTCGGCCATTCCCGACCCGGTCATGCGGCAAAGGTTTGTGGCGGATTTGATGACCCAGCGCGGAATTCCCAACCAAGTGTTTAATCCGCTCAATTTTCTTTCCAACCAGACTTTTCTGGAAAAAAAGCTGCTTGCCTCGGTCGCATTGAACGGAGCAAAGAACACGATCGTCTTCAACCTGTTCGACCAGATCCGGGATGCACGGGCCATCGGAGCCGTTACCAGCCCTATCTTGGGCAGCAATGATTTCGCGTCGAGCGCCCGCATCGAACAGCGGGGCGGAAGCGTATTCTGGAATTACCGTTTTGCGCCCCGCACCAGTTCGAACGTGAGCGTGGGCTATTCCCGCAATACGTTCAGCGACATCGACCGCGAGGATCGCGACAAATACCTGAGGATCGGCGTGACCAGGCAAATACAGCCCAAGATCACCGCCTCCCTGGATTACCGCAGGCTTCAGCGGGACTCCAGCCTGAGCGGAAACGACTATCGTGAGAACGCCATCATGGCGGCGTTGTACATGACATTTTGACGGGAACCCACCATGTACGAAACCTTTTACCATTTACGTGCCAAGCCGTTCCAACTCAGCCCCGACCCGGGTTTCTTTTTCGGCAGCAAGGGTCACCGGCGCGCCATGTCCTACCTGGAATACGGATTGCATCAGGGCGAGGGATTTATCGTGATCACCGGTGAAATCGGAGCTGGCAAAACCACCCTGGTACGCAACCTGTTCAACAAGCTGGAGACGGAGCATCTGGTCGCCGCCCAGTTGGTCAGCACCCAGCTCGACGCGGAAGACACGCTGCGGATGGTGGTCGCGGCCTTCGGCTTGCCGCTTGAAGATGCCAGCAAAGCGGTGTTGTTGCGGAAGCTGGAAGGATTCCTGACATCCTGCCACCAGCAGGGGAAACGCGCCCTGCTGGTGGTGGACGAGGCGCAGAACCTCACCCCCAGAGCGGTGGAGGAGCTGCGTATGCTGTCCAATTTCCAGAGCGGGGAAAAATCCCTGCTGCAAAGCTTTCTGCTTGGCCAGCCGGAGTTCCGCCATACCATGCAAGGCGAAGGAATGCAGCAACTGCGGCAGCGGGTGATCGCCTCCTACCATTTGGGTCCGATGGACGCCGAGGAAACCCATGCCTATATCGAGCACCGCTTGCACACTGCGGGCTGGGAGGGCGACCCGGCTTTCAGCGAGGACGCCTTTGCCGCCATCCATGCTTATACCAGCGGCATTCCGCGAAAAATCAATGTCCTGTGCGACCGTCTGCTGCTGATGGGCTATCTGGAGGAAATGCACGCCTTCGACGGCGCTGCCGTGGAAGAGGTCAGCAGCGACATGCAGAAGGAAATGACGGTTCCGGAGATGACGGACGGGGTCGTGACCGTTCGGGAAAATGCTGTGCCCTACGAGCGCGACGTGGAAACCCAGTTGTACCTGGCCAAGATGGAGGAGCGGATATCCCAAACCGAGAAATCCATTTCCAATGTTTTGAAGCTGATGCGGGAGATCCTTTCGCTCGCTCACGTACGGCGGCTCAGAAGGGAGGCCGAATAATGGATTCCGCGCGCAGCATTCTCTGCGTTGTGGGCGCACGCCCCAATTTCATGAAAATCGCGCCGGTGATGGCGGCCTTGAAGCGCGCCATACCCTATTTTCCGGTGCGTTTGGTGCATACCGGGCAGCACTACGACACGGCGATGAATCACCAGCATTTCGACGCCCTCGGCCTGCCGCAGCCGGACGTCAATCTGGAAGTCGGCTCCGCCAGCCACGCGGTGCAGACGGCGGAAATCATGCGCCGCTTCGAACCGGTTCTGGACAAGGAGCAGCCCGCGGCTGTGTTGGTGGTGGGCGATGTGAATTCGACCTTGGCATGCGCCTTGGTGGCGGTGAAAAAAGGGGTGCCCGTGGTCCATGTGGAAGCCGGATTGCGCAGTCGCGACCGCACCATGCCGGAAGAGATCAACCGCATTCTGACCGACCAGATTTCCGATTTGCTTTTCACTACCGAGCGCGATGCCCGCGCCAACCTGTTGCGCGAGGGCATCGGCAATGACCGCATCCACTTCGTCGGCAACGTGATGATCGATACCTTGCATCACAATCTGAAGAAAGCCGTTCCCGCCGCTCGAATCCTGAAAGGGATGGTACCGGCGGATTGGCCCAGCGGCAGCGGCTATGCGCTGCTGACCCTGCACCGCCCCTCCAATGTGGATGACGCCGCCACTTTCAAAGCCCTGCTCGAAGGCATCGCCGATCTCAGCCGCAGCTTGCCGGTGATCTTTCCGGTGCACCCTCGCACCCTGGCCCGGATGCATCAGTACGGACTCGGGCGCCTTCTCGATCTTCCCTCCGTGCGGCAGATCCCGCCGATGGGTTATCTGGAGATGCTCGGGCTGATGAAGGACGCGCGGATGGTGCTCACCGATTCTGGCGGCATCCAGGAGGAGACCACCGCACTCGGGGTGCCTTGCATTACCCTGCGGCATAACACCGAGCGCCCGATTACGGTGGCGGAGGGCACCAATACCCTCGCCGGCAACGATCCGGCTCGCATCCTTGCCGCTTGCGATGAGATCCTGCGCAACGGCGGACGGGCCGGGCGGATCCCGGAACTGTGGGACGGCAAGGCATCGGAACGGATCGCCGAGGTCATGCGGGTGTGGCTGGGCGACGAGCGATATATGGTTGCATGAATACTGAAAAAACCCTTGAACCGCAGAGGACGCGGAGGACGCAGAGGAAAAACAACAACTTGAAAAACCGCTCCAACATCCTGTTTTTGGAGCATTTATTGGTAGTCAATCTTTTGACTTCCTCTGCGTCCTCTGCAGTGAAATGCCGTTTCTTTTGGTGAACGGCCCAGCAGGGAAACGACATGACAATACCCCCGATCCGAAACGCGATGACCGTCGATGTCGAAGACTATTTCCAGGTCTCCGCCTTCGCGCCCCACATCTCCCGCGACAGCTGGGATCACCGGCCATGCCGGGTGGAGCGCAACGTGGACGTCGTTCTTGCCATGCTGGCGGATCACCGGGCGCACGCCACTTTCTTCACCCTGGGCTGGATCGCGGAAAGATATCCGTTCATGGTGCGTCGGATCGTGGCCGAAGGGCATGAACTGGCGAGCCACGGCTACGCCCACCTGAGGGCGTCTGAGCAGAGCCGGGAGGAATTCATGGCGGACATCGGTCGGGCGAAAGAGATTCTGGAACAGATCGGGGGCGTGCGGGTGAACGGTTACCGTGCACCCAGCTTTTCCATCAACCATCGCAACCTGTGGGCGCTGGAATGCCTGCGCGAAGCGGGCTATCGCTACAGTTCCAGCGTTTACCCGATCCGGCACGACCATTACGGCATGCCCGATGCCCCGCGGTTCCCGTTTCTTCCGTCTGGCGCCGGCGGAATTCTGGAAATTCCCATCACGACCGTTTATCTCTTCAACCGCAATCTGCCGGCCGGCGGCGGGGGCTATTTCCGCCTGTTGCCCTATCTGCTGTCGCGCTGGAGCCTGAAGCGGGTCAACCGGATGGACGGGCAGCCGTGTATTTTCTACTTTCATCCCTGGGAAATCGATCCGGGGCAGCCGCGTCAGAAGGGTATCGGCTTGAAAACCCGGTTCCGCCATTATCTCAACCTGACGCGGATGGAGGCGCGCCTGCGGTCGTTGCTGGCGGACTTTGAATGGGACCGGATCGATCGCACCCTTTTTACGGAGGCGCCTCGATGAATAGCGCCGTCATGTCCGAGCTCGGCTGGCTGGAAAAGCCAGCGCCACGCCTGATCGTACGCGAGTTGGCGCCGGCGGATTTTCATCGCTGGGACGAATTCGTCTCCACCTGCCCCGAGGCCACCTTCTTCCATCGGGCGGGCTGGAAAACCGTCATCGAACGATCGTTCGGACACCGCGTCCATTTTCTCTATGCCGAATCGGACGGGCGCATCGAGGGCGTCCTGCCGCTGGCCGAAGTCCGCAGCCGCCTGTTCGGCCACGGTCTGGTATCGCTGCCCTTTTGCGTCTACGGCGGCATCGCGGCGGAGTCCGGCCAGGCGCGGCAAATGCTCGACCAGGCGGCCCAGGATTTGGCGGCGCAGCTAGCCGTGGGCCACCTGGAATACCGCAATATCGAACCCCGGCATCCGGACTGGCACGGCAAGGAACTGTATGTGACCTTCCGCAAGGAAATCGACCCGGAAGTCGAGCAAAACCTCCTGAACATCCCCCGCAAGCAGCGCGCCATGGTGCGCAAGGGGATCAAGGCCGGCCTGCAAAGCGAGCTGGACGGGGAGGGCGTGGAGCGGTTTTTCCCTGTCTATGCGGATAGCGTCCACCGGCTTGGCACGCCGGTCTTCTCCCGAAATTATTTCCGGATTCTGCGGGAAGTGTTCGGCGCCGACTGCGAGGTGATGACGGTGACCAAGGAAGGCAGGCTGGTCAGCAGTGTAATGAGTTTCTATTTTCGCGACCAGGTGCTGCCCTATTACGGCGGCAGCACCGGGGAGGCGCGCGAACTGGCAGGCAACGATTTCATGTACTGGGAGCTGATGCGGCGCGCCTGCGAACGGGGCTGCCGGGTGTTCGACTATGGCCGCAGCAAGCGCGGCAGCGGTTCGTTCGATTTCAAGAAGAACTGGGGGTTCGAGCCGCAGCCCCTGCACTACGAGTACAAACTGTACCGCGCCAAGGGCGTGCCCGATCACAACCCCCTCAATCCCAAATACCGGCTGTTCATCCAGTTGTGGCAAAGGCTGCCCCTGCCGGTGGCCAACCTGATCGGGCCGCATATCGTGAAGAGCCTGGGGTGAGGAACGGAGTTCGACTTGGCTGTGGACTGCTGAATTTGGGTTAACAGCGATTCAAAAAACAATTTACCGCGGAGGACGCAGAGGACGCTGAGGAAAGGCAAAGAATTTAAAGCTTAGCCAGACTTCTCCTTTGGTGATAACTAGCCTTTGAATTCCTCCGCGTCCTCAGCGTCCTCCGCGGTTCAATAGCTTTTTACGGACTAATCAGGATGCAAATTATGGAACACTTACTTTTTCTTTCCCACCGCATTCCCTTTCCCCCCAACAAGGGAGACAAGGTGCGCTCGTGGCACTGGCTCAAGCATTTGGCCCAACGCTATCGGGTGCATCTGGGCACTTTCGTGGACGACGAGCAGGACTGGCAGCATGTGGACAAGTTGCGGCACCTGTGCGGCGAGTCCTTTTTTGCCCCGCTCCAGCCCTCGTCTGCCAGGCTGAAGAGCCTGTCCGGCCTGCTTTTCGGCCAGCCGCTGACGCTGCCCTATTACCGGGATGCCGCCCTGCAGAAATGGGTCAACCTGATTTTGGATACTCGTCCGGTCGAGCACATCCTGGTGTACTCCGCAGCCATGGCGCAGTACGTGATGCCGGCGCGGGACAAACACCGGGTTGCGGATTTCGTCGATGTCGATTCGGACAAGTGGCACCAGTATGCGCGCACCGCACCCTGGCCGCTGAGCGTCATTTACCGGCGCGAGGCGAGATGTCTGCTGCGCTACGAACGCAAGGTGGCTGCGGAATTCGATGCATCCGTATTCGTGTCGAAGGCGGAAGCCGAGTTGTTCCGGCGGCTTGCACCGGAGAGCGCCGGCAAGGTTTGCCATGTGGACAATGGCGTGGACGGAGACTATTTCTCCCCGCGGCGGGATTATCCCAATCCTTACCCGGACTGGGAGAGGGTACTGGCTTTTACCGGGGCGATGGACTATCGGCCCAACGTCGATGCGGTGGAGTGGTTTGCCCGCGAGGCGTTCCCCGCGATCCGGGACGCATTTCCGTCAGCCTGTTTTTACATCGTGGGCGCGCGCCCCGCGCCGAGGGTGCAAAAGCTCGCTGAATTGCCCGGTGTGCGGGTTACCGGCACGGTGCTGGATATCCGTCCGTTTCTCGCCCATGCGGAGATTGCGGTAGCCCCGCTGCGCCTTGCCCGCGGGGTGCAGAACAAGGTGCTGGAGGCGATGGCGATGGCCAAAACGGTCATCGCTTCGCCGGGAGCGGCGGAAGGGATCGAGGCGCGTGTTGGCGAAGAACTGCTCGTCGCATCGAGTCCGGCCGAATTCGTTGCCGCGGCCTGCGTATTGCTGGGCGGAAAAGGCCGAAATGTCGGCATCGCCGGACGCGAGCGGATTCTGGCCGACTATGGCTGGTACGGCAATGCGAGCCGGATCGAGCGCTTGATCAGGGAACCTCGTGCGACGTCTGCCGCGGCGGGATTTCCCCCTGCATTCGCGGCCGGCGCAGGGGAGGCGCGGCCATGACGCGGGAAGGATATGCCCTGGCGGCAAGCCGGGACTCGGTGCCGGCCGCCAATCGCGACTGGCTTCCTTCCACGGTGCTGGTGGTTGGCGCGATAGTCTGGCTGCTCGCCTGGTACGGGGCAACCACCTGGTCAACAGTCTCCATTTGGATACGTTCAGAGACCTTTGCCCACGGTTTTCTGATCTTTCCCGTCAGCGCTTATTTGATCTGGAGAAAAAGGCGCGAGCTGGCGGCATTCACTCCCGAGCCGGACTATCGGGTTCTGCCGCTGCTGGCTTTGTTCGGCTTCAGTTGGCTGCTGGCCGATTTGGCCGGGGTCCTCGTGGTGCAGCAATACAGCCTGGTGATCATGATCCCGTTGCTGGTCTGGCTGATTCTCGGGAAACGGGTGGCCGGCTTGCTGGCCTTCCCGTTATCGTTCCTGCTGTTCGCCGTGCCGGTGGGGGATTTCCTCCTGCAGCCATTGATGGCGTACACCGCCGACTTCACTGTCCTTGCGCTGCAACTGACCGGCATCCCGGTATACCGGGACGGGCTGTTCTTCACCATCCCCAGCGGACAATGGTCGGTCGTCGAGGCGTGCAGCGGCTTGCGCTACCTCATCGCCTCCGTCACGCTGGGCTGGCTCTACGCCTATCTCACCTATCGCAGCATTTGGCGGCGGGCGGTCTTCATCGCGCTGTCGATGGTCGTGCCGGTGGTCGCCAACGGGCTGCGCGCCTACATGATCGTCATGATCGCCCACCTGAGCGACATGACGCTCGCTATCGGGGTCGACCACCTCATTTACGGCTGGGTGTTTTTCGGCATTGTCATGCTGCTGCTGTTCTGGATTGGTTCGTTCTGGCGCGAGCAATCCGCTGGAGAGGAAGCGGACGAAAATGAGCGGCCAGGCAGGGTGGCCAGGCGGACGGTTCCCTTGAAGCGGATCGCGCTGGCCACCCTGGCGGCCGGCGTGGTGGTGGCGCTATGGCCGCTATACGCCGCCCGCCTGGAAAACCCCGATACGGTCAGGACGCCGTTGCTGGAAACGCCATCCGCAACCGGGGGGTGGCAGGCGGAACCGGGAAAAATGACGGACTGGACGCCGCATTTCCTCAACCCGCGGGCGCAGGTCAATCAGGTGTATTTGAAGGATGGCCGCCGTGTCGGTCTTTTCATCGGTTACTACAATGATCAGCGCCAAGGGGCGGAGCTGATCAATTCCGAGAACGTCCTTGCCGCCACTACCGATCTACGCTGGGCCAAGGCCGGTGAGAGCGGACGCACGCTGTTGCGCGGAGAGGAGGAAATCATGGCCGTCCAGACGCGGTTGCGGGCCGCCCACGCCCGCCTCCTGGCCTGGCACTGGTATTGGGTCGAGGGGCGGCGCACCGTCAACCCCTACTTTGGCAAATTGCTGGAAGTGGCGTCCAAGCTGTTCGGCGCGGGTGGCGACGCGGCGGTCGTCATTCTCTACTCTCCCTACGATGAAAGACCGGAAGAGGCGGAAGCGCCGATGCAGGATTTCCTGATGCAGATGCTGCCGATGCTGGAAAGGAGTCTGGAGAGTGCAAACCGGCGCTGATTTTCCTGCTCCCTGGCCGACCGCGCAGCCGCCACTGGTTGCGCATGTCATCTTCAGCCTGGGCATGGGCGGACTGGAAAACGGGGTGGTCAACCTGATCAACCATATTCCGGAGGATCGCTTTCGCCATGTCGTTATTTGTCTGGCTGATTACTCCGATTTCCGGTTGCGCATCCGGCGTAGCGATGTGCAATTGTTCGCCCTCAACAAGCCGCCCGGCAAAAATTTCGGGGTGCATGTCCACCTGTGGCGCCTGCTGAACCGGCTGCGGCCGGATATCGTCCATACCCGCAACCTGGCCGCCATGGAAAGCTTGCTGCCTGCGGCCTTGGCCGGGGTGGCGGTGCGGATACATAGCGAGCACGGCTGGGACATGGGTAACCTGGACGGCGGCAACCGTCGCCACCGTTTGCTGCGGCGCCTGTTAAAGCCGTTGGCCCATCACTACATCGCCCTGTCGCGCCATCTGGAGGCGTACCTGCGCGAGCAGGTCGCCGTTGCCCCGGATCGGATCGCGCAGATTTACAACGGGGTGGATGCCGATCTGTTCCGTCCGGCGCAAGGCGACCGCCTGCCCCTGCCGTGTCCCGGCTTCGACAGCCCCGACCGCTTCGTCATCGGCACTGTGGGCAGGATGCAGGCGGTCAAGGATCAGCTGACCCTGGTGCGTGCCTTCATCCGGTTGCTGAATATCGTGCCTGGCGCGCGCCAGGTTCTGCGCCTGGCGATAGTCGGCGACGGCCCCCTGCGGGAGCCGGCACTGGCCTTGCTGCGGCAAGCGGAGGCGCTGGATCTCGCCTGGCTGCCGGGAGAGCGGGAAGATGTTGCAGCCCTGATGCGGGGATTCGACCTGTTTGTCCTGCCATCCCTGGCAGAAGGCATTTCCAATACCATCCTCGAGGCCATGGCAAGCGGACTGCCGGTGGTGGCGACCGATGTCGGCGGCAACCCGGAACTGGTGGAAAGCGGGCGCACCGGGCGGCTGGTGCCGCCCGCCGATCCGGAAAGCATGGCGGACGCGATTCGCGCTTACCTCGATGACCGCGAAATGTGCGCGAAGCATGGCCGTAGCGCGCGAGCCACGGTGGAACGGCGGTTCAGCATGGAAGCGATGGTGGCGGGCTACATGGACGTTTACGACCGCATGCTGCAAGCCCAACGGTGAACTATAGTGAGTTATGCCCAGAAAATAATTAATGAATTTTTAAACCTGAAATTCAAAACACAAGGCAACCATGTGCGGAATTGTTGGCATATTTGACACTTTGGCGAAGCGGGAAATCGACCGCGCGCTGCTGGACAGGATGAACCAGTCCCAGTTCCATCGCGGGCCGGACGAGGGCGGGCTGCACTTGGAACCCGGGCTGGGTCTGGGACATCGGCGGCTGTCGATCATCGACCTGTCATCCGGGCAGCAGCCGCTGTTCAACGAGGACGGTAGCGTGGCCGTGGTGTTCAACGGTGAAATCTACAACTTCCCCGACCTGATGCGCGAGCTCACTCAGCGGGGACATGTCTTCCGCACCCGCTGCGACACCGAGGTTATCGTGCATGCCTGGGAGGAGTGGGGCGAGGCGTGCGTCGAGCGCTTCCGCGGCATGTTTGCGTTCGGGCTGTGGGATCGCAACCGCGAGGTGCTGTTCCTGGCCCGCGACCGGCTGGGCGTGAAGCCGCTCCATTATGTGCGGCTGCCGGACGGCAGCCTGGTGTTCGGCTCCGAACTCAAGGCGCTGCTCGTTCATCCGGGTTTTATCCGCGAGATCGATCCTTTCGCGGTGGAAGATTATTTCGCCTACGGCTATGTCCCCGAGCCGCGCACCATCTTCAAACGCGCACTGAAACTGCCTCCCGGCTGCACCCTCACCGTCCGGCGCGGGGCGGCGTTTCCAGAGCCGCAAGAATACTGGGATTTGCCGTTCAAGCCCGGAGCGCCGATGACCGAGCAGGAGGCCGCCGATGCGCTCATCGTGCGCCTGCGCGAGGCGGTGGAGATCCGCATGGTCGCGGAAGTCCCGCTGGGCGCCTTTCTTTCCGGCGGGGTGGATTCCAGCGCGGTGGTGGCGATGATGGCAGGCCTGTCCGACGACCCGGTCAACACCTGCTCGATCTCCTTCGGCGATCCGGCCTTTAACGAGTCGGCCCATGCCCAGTCGGTGGCGGACCGTTACCAGACCCGCCACCGGGTGGAGCAAGTGGACCAGGATGATTTCGATCTGGTGGACCGGCTGGCCTCCATCTACGACGAACCCTATGCGGACAGCTCGGCGTTGCCCACCTACCGGGTGTGCGAGCTGGCGAAGAAGTCCGTTACGGTGGCCCTGTCCGGCGACGGCGGCGACGAGAATTTCGCCGGCTACCGCCGCTACCGCTGGCACCTTCATGAGGAACGGATGCGCTCGCTGCTGCCGTTGCCGTTGCGCAAGCCGCTGTTCGGCCTGCTGGGCCGCATTTATCCGAAGGCCGACTGGGCGCCCAAGGTGTTGCGGGCCAAGTCCACTTTCGAGGCGCTTGCCCGCAATTCGGTGGAAGGGTATTTCCACGGCATCTCGGTCATGAACGATGCGATGCGGCACCGGCTTTTTTCTCCCGCCCTGCGCCGCGAGTTGCAGGGCTATGGCGCGATTGAGGTTTTGCGCCGCCACGCTGCCCGTGCGCCGACCGAAGATCCGCTGGCGCTGGTCCAATACCTGGATCTGAAAACCTATCTCGCGGGGGATATCCTGACCAAGGTGGATCGCGCCAGCATGGCGCACGCGCTGGAAGTGCGCGAGCCGCTGCTGGACCATCCGCTGGTGGAATGGCTGTCCGGCCTGCCGAACCAGATGAAGCTGAATGGCGGCGAGGGCAAGTACCTGCTCAAAAAAGCGTTGCGGCCCTTTCTGCCGGACGAAATCCTGTACCGGCCGAAGATGGGGTTTGCCGTGCCGCTGGCGAGCTGGTTCCGCGGGCCGTTGCGCCAGAAGCTGAAGGATGCAGTGCTCGGCCCGGTACTGGCAGGCAGCGGCCTGTTCGACCCGGCGTTCCTGAAACATCTGGTGGAGCAGCACCAGTCCGGCCTGCGCGATTACAGCGCGCCGCTGTGGTCGCTGCTGATGTTCGAATCCTTCCTGCGCAATGTCATGGGCGAGGAAGCGCCGGCGCGGGCGTGGACGGTTCGGACTGACAAAGCCGAAGAACGCGAATTCGGCAGAATGACCGGCACATAACGGCCCTAACCCCGCCGAATTGGGCTTGCAGCAAGAAGGGGAAGGAATGTACGGACAAGATCCGGTAGACGACGCAAAACGGGTGGTACGGGCGGTACTGACGAACCAGTTGGCCCGCTTTTCGCCGCGCCTGTATATCCGGCTGACCGGGCAGACCGGGCGCGGTGGCGGCGAGGAGTCCGCGCAGGAAATCGCCGCTTATTTCCTGAAATGTTTCGACGAGTATTTCCAGGTGCTGCAAGTGGCCCCGGACAGGATAGGAGCCTATCTTGCCGGCAAGCACGTGGTCGAATACGGACCTGGCGACGTGCCAGGCGTGGCTTTTCTGATGGTCGCCCATGGTGCCGAACGGGTTACCTGCGTTGACCGGTTTCCGCTTGTTTCCCAATCGGAAAAAAATAACCAGGTGTTGCATCTGTTGGTGGAGAGCCTCCACGGAGAGGCAAAGGAGCGGGCTGAGGCAAGCTTTTACAAGCACGCCGATCCGGCTTCAGGCTTTCGCCGCGAGCGCATCCGCTACCTGGTGCGTCCGGGCGGTTTGTCGGGTCTTTCCGATTCGGCCGACCTGATTATTTCGCGGGCGGTGCTGGAGCATGTCGATCATCTTTCGGCCACTTTCGCCGACATGCGCAGGACTTTGCGCCCCGGTGCGGTCGCCGTGCATCAGGTGGATCTCAAAAGCCATGGCCTGCACCGGTATAACCCCCTGGATTTCCTGACTTGGCCGGCAGACCTCTGGTCCCGCATGTATCGGCACAAGGGCGTGCCCAACCGTTGGCGAGTTGACCGCTACCGCCGCTATGTCGAGGAGAACGAACTGAAAACGCTCATGTTCCAGCCCACTGAGCGGGCAGACGTCAAGCATATCGAGGAGGTGCGCCCCTACCTTGCGGCGCAGTTCCAGGCCGTTTCCGACGAGGATTTATCCTGGCTCGGCTTTTGGCTGGTTTGCAGCAAGGAATAATTCCGTAAGCGCATTTGAACCGCAGAGGACGCGGAGAAATTCAAATACTTGACGTAAGAAACATACTCACCCAATGGGTGACTCAGCATAACTTGGAAATGCCTTGTTTTTCCTCTGCGGTGAATGAACTTATTTTTAGGATAATTTAGTATGCGCATCCTCCACATTCTCGACCACTCGATTCCGCTGCACAGCGGCTACAGCTTCCGCACCCTGTCGATTTTGCAGCAGCAGCGGGCGCTGGGCTGGGAAACCTTCCACCTCACCGGCCCCAAGCAGGGAGATGGCGGCGCCCTGGAAGAGACGGTAGACGGCTGGCATTTTTATCGTACCCCGGCCTCGAAGCATTTGCTGGCGAGTGTGCCCGGACTGGCCGAAATCGGGCTGATGGGAAGCCTTACCCGCCAGATCGAGCAGGTGGCCCGTCGCATCAAGCCCGACGTGCTGCATGCCCATTCTCCGGTGCTGAATGTGATTCCGGCGCTACGCGTGGGGCGCCGCCTGGGCATTCCTGTCGTCTACGAAATCAGGGCGTTCTGGGAAGACGCCGCAGTGGATCATGGCACCTGCATCGAAGGCGACCTGCGCTACCGGCTTACCCGCGGACTGGAAACCTACGCGCTGAAGCGGGTGGATGCGATCGCCACCATCTGCGAAGGGTTGCGCGGGGACATCGTGGCGCGGGGCATCCCGGCGGCCAAGGTGACGGTCATTCCCAACGCCGTGGACATCGAGCTGTTTTCTGCCGGCACCCAGGCCAACCCTGCGCTGAGGCGCGCTCTGGGCCTGGAGAATGCGGTGGTGCTGGGATTCATCGGCTCGTTCTATGCCTACGAGGGGCTCGCCGTGCTGCTGGCGGCGATGCCTGCCATCCTCCGGCAGGCACCCCATGCCCGGCTGCTGCTGGTCGGCGGCGGCCCCCAGGAAGCCCTGTTGCGGGAGTTGGCCGCGGATTTGAACTTGTCCGGCCATGTGGTCTTTACCGGCCGAGTGCCCCATGACGCAGTGCAGCGCTATTACGATCTGGTGGACGTGCTGGTCTACCCCCGTCTGCAGATGCGCCTGACCGACCTGGTCACGCCGCTCAAGCCCCTTGAGGCCATGGCGCAAGGGCGGCTGCTGGCGGCCTCCGACGTGGGTGGACACCGTGAACTGATCCGAGATGGCGAGACCGGCGTCCTGTTCCGCGCCGGAGACCTGCACGATCTCACCGCCAAGGTAACCAGCCTGCTCTCGGCGCCCGCCAGTTGGCCCGGGCTTCGCGCCGCCGCTCGTCGGTTCGTCGAGAACGAGCGCAACTGGACTGCTTCGGTGGCGCGCTACCAGCCTGTCTACGAGCGTCTGGCTGCGGGAAAGAGCCTGTGAGGCGCAGTCTTTGTGCAAGTGGGCGCAGGTGAACTATATTTTAAATCGCTGCCTTGCATTTTTGGAATGCGACAGCCGGCATCGGCTGGCAATGCCTGAATTTTTTCAATGAATATTGGATTCACCAGGTGGACCCCTATGCGGATCGTCGATGAAATCGGTTTCCCCAAAGAAATAATGGCTTCCAGCCCGCTGTTGTCAGTGGTGGTGCCCGCTTACAACGAGGAGGAGGTCCTTCCGGCCTTCCACGAACGCCTATCTGCCGTGCTTGCCTCCCTGAATATGGATGGGGAGATTGTTTACGTCAATGACGGGAGCACCGACAGAACGATGGAAGTGCTCCAGAACCTCAAGGAGAAAGACCCGCGTATTTCGATCGTCGATCTAAGCCGCAATTTTGGCAAGGAAATCGCCCTGACTGCGGGCCTGGACCATGCAAATGGCGACGCTGTCGTGATCATCGACGCAGATCTACAGGACCCGCCAGAATTAATAGCCGACTTTATCAAGCACTGGCGAGAGGGGCATGATGTGGTCTATGCCAAACGCACCCGGAGAGATGGCGAGAGCTTTTTCAAGAAGGCCACCGCCTATGGATTTTACCGCATCATTCAGGGGGTGAGCCGCGTAAAGATACCCGAGGACACCGGGGATTTTCGTTTGTTAAGCCGACGGGCAGTGGATGCGCTCAAACAGTTGAACAGCATCGCTTCATGAAGGGTCTGTTTGCCTGGATCGGTTTTCCGCAGAAAGCCGTTCTCTATCGGAGAGACCCGCGCCATGCGGGGGAAACCAAGTTTAACTACTGGCGGCTTTGGAATTTCGCGCTGGAGGGCATCACTTCCTTCACCATTGCGCCTCTCAAGGCGGCCACCTACCTTGGGTTACTCGCCGCTCTGGGGGCGTTTTTCTATGGCGGGTTTCTGGTTTTAGATACGCTGCTCTACGGCAATCCCGTTGCCGGTTACCCTTCGCTGATGGTGGTGATGCTGTTTCTGGGTGGGGTTCAGCTGATGACCCTCGGGATCATCGGTGAATACCTTGGCCGCATGTTTGACGAGGCCAAAGGCAGGCCGCTCTATCTGCTTAACTGTTACCAGCCGGCGGAATTGCCGAACAGGGTCGCCGATGGCGATCAGGTGCGCCATCGCCAATGAATATTTTCGCCCCCCTGGCTACCCGGCTTGAGTTGGTGCTTACGCACCCGTGGTTCACGCCGGTCTGCTTTCTGGCGTTTATCGGGGTTCGTCTCGCTCTGATCGTTTTCGTCCCGGTGGAACCCGGTTCCGATGCGTTGTGGTATTTCAACCGGGCCGCTACCCTTGCTGAACAGGGCTCCTATTCCGAAAACGGTTTGCCGACGGCTTTCTGGCCAGTGGGTTATCCCGCGTTTCTTGCCTTGTTGTTTACCTTCACCGGTACGCACCTTGCCGTCGCGCAATTCGCCAACCTGTTCCTTGCCGCCGCTACCTTCTGGCTGCTCTTTCGTTTCGTCCAGGCGGTTTTCGAAAGCGATCTGGCTGCCCGCCTGAGCGTTCTTCTGCTCACTTTATATCCCAACAACGCGGCCTATGTTCCCCAAGTACTGTCTGAAACGCTTTACACCTTCCTGTTGCTGTTCGCCAGCGTGCTGCTGGTGACGCGCCGGTCCGCACCGGCATTGATTTTGGTCGGCATAACGCTGGGCTTTGCAACATTGGTCAAGACCCAGACATTGCTGCTTGCCCCGGTTGTCGTAGCCATTGCCTATTCAAAAGACTGGACCATGGGCGCTGCCAAACCCGCAATTTTTCGCGCGGCCGCCATTTTTGTCCTGGTGCTGATGGTAGTGGCCCCGTGGACCTTGCGAAATCACTCTGTTTTCGGCGAATTCATTCTGGTTTCAACCAATGGCGGCGTAACCCTTCTCTCCGGAAACAATCCCTCCGTTATCGGGGATTACAGGCATGACTATTCCGAAAATGATCCACTGTTCAAGCAAGCCGGATTTAGTGCGGCCGATCAGGTTGCGGCGGATAAGCGTGCTCGCCAACTCGCCAAGGAATGGATTCTGGAAAACCCGGGGGGCTTTATCGGTCTGATGCCCAAGAAATTCTTCCGCTTCTGGGGCCCGGATGGGGAGGGCGAGTGGGGCTATCAGCGCGGCACCCCGTGGTACGACCGGGAAGCAAAGTGGTTCAGGTCGGTGCGTATCGTCAATCAGGCCTACTATTTCCTTCTGCTGACGGGTTTCGCGATGGCTATCTGGCGACTCCTGCGTATCCCGGCAATGCCCCAGCTGTACCTGGGCTTGGCGATCGCCATCTACTTCACTTTTATCAGCCTCGTTTTCTCCGGGCAATCGCGCTATCACTTTCCGGTCATGCCCTTTGTCATTGCCTATGTTGCATGGATCGGCAGCGGCGCTTTGCGTCCAAAAAGAGATGGCTCAGGAGTAACGCAATGAATCCGGCGGCGTATCTGGAAATGGCGGAAACCGAGTCCAGGCATTGGTGGTTCTCGGGCCGGAGGGCGATTCTCTCAAGCATCATGGAGAGCCTGAATCTTCCACAGCCATGCAGAATCCTCGAAGTCGGTTGCGGCACGGGTGGCAACCTCCAAATGTTGTCCGGGTTTGGAGAAGTAAGTGCCCTTGAGATGGATGCAAATGCACGCGCAATTGCCTCAAAAAAAACAAACAACCTTCACGACATCAGGGCTGGCCGCTGCCCGGATGAAATCCCGTTTCACGATCGGCGTTTCGACTTGTTATGCCTGTTCGATGTTCTGGAGCACATTGATCAAGACACGGAAACGCTAATTGCGATAAAGCCATTGCTCAGGAAAAATGGCCGCATCTTGATAACCGTTCCGGCTTATCAGTGGCTGTGGAGCGCCCATGATGAATTTCTTTACCACAAGAGGCGTTATTCAGCGGCTCAGTTGCGAAAAAAAATAGTCGCTACGGGGCTGCGCCCCGTAAAAATTTCCTATTTCAATACCATTCTATTTCCACTTGCAGCCATTGTGCGACTCAAGGATAAATTGCTCGGCGCCCCTTCAGCGACCGGAACGCATGTCCCCCCAGCGCCCATCAATAAATTTTTAAGAACTTTGTTTGGCGCCGAGCGGTTTTTGCTGAATCGCTTCAACCTTCCTTTTGGCGTCTCATTGCTTTGTGTTATCGAAGCTGGCGATGAAAGCTAAGACCTTGCCACCCGCATTCGCAAAACCGGCCTTGCGTTTTGCCATTTCGGGGTTGCTGGTAACCGGATTGCATGTGGTCATCGCTACTACTTTCATTCAAATCATACTGCCGGCACCTTCTCTGGCGAATGGAGTGGCCTTTGCGGTGGCAACCCTGTTTTCATACTTGATAAATACCACGTGGAGCTTCTCGAGCCCATTGCATGGACGAAATCTGTTCCGTTTTTGTTTGGTTTCCTTGATCGGTCTTGTTCTCGCCATGGGCATTTCCGGCGCTGCGCAGGATTACGGGCTGCATTACGGGTACGGCATTGTCTTCGTGGTTTGTACCGTCCCTCCCGTGACATTTCTGCTGCATAATTTCTGGACTTATCGATGACTGCCACCGCATCGGTACGAGAGGCTCATGGCGGGAGGATGAAAATGAGCGGAGATGAACCCGGGATTTTGGTCTTCACCACCGTTTTCCCCCATTCCGGTCAACCCAATGCGGGGCTGTTCATCCGCGAGCGCATGTTCCGCGTGGGTAAAACGCTTCCCCTGAAGGTGGTTGCGCCGGTGCCCTGGTTTCCCTTTCAAGGGTTGATACGAAAGCTGCGCCCTCACTTCAGGCCGGAGGCGCCGCGTTCGGAAATCCAGGGTGGCTTCGAGGTCCTCCATCCGCGTTTTTTTTCTGTGCCGGGGTTATTCAAGTCCTTGGACGGCCTTTTCATGGCCTTGGGGTGTCTGCCCACTCTTTGGCGCCTCAGGCGTCGCTTCGATTTCCAGATCATCGACGCCCACTTTGCCTATCCCGACGGCTATGCCGCCACGCTACTCGGCAAATGGCTCGGCGTGCCGGTGACCATCACCCTGCGCGGCACCGAGATGCGCCTGTCGCGACGCCGCTTGCACCGCCATTTGATTCGCCAGGCCATGATGAGCGCGGCGCGGGTTTTCGCCGTCGCCGATTCGCTCAAGCGTCATGCGCTGTCGCTCGGGATCGACACCGGAAAGGTCAGGGTGGTGGGAAACGGCGTCGATATGGATAAGTTTCTTTATCTGCCGCAATCCTCGGCGCGCCGCCGTCTCGGCTTGCCGCCGGAGGCGCCGGTGCTGGTGTCGGTGGGCGGCCTGGTGGAGCGCAAGGGCTTTCACCGGGTCATTGACTGTTTGCCTGAGTTGCGGCGCGCGTTCCCGGATTTGCGCTATTTGATCGTCGGCGGGACGAGCGCCGAGGGCGACTGGGAGCAAAGGCTGCGGCGACAGGTCGAAGCATTCGGGCTCGGCGAGAGTGTGACGTTCCTGGGGGCGCAGCCGCCCGAGGCGCTGAGCGCGATCTTGTCGTCCGCCGACGTGTTTGTGCTCGCCACCCGCATGGAGGGCTGGGCCAACGTGTTCCTTGAGGCGATGGCGTGCGGCCTGCCGGTCGTCACTACCCGCGTCGGCGGCAACGCGGAAGTGGTGTGCCGGCCGGAGCTGGGAACGCTTGTGCCGTTCGGCGATGGCCCGGCGCTAGGCCGGGCGATTGCGGACGCGCTCGGAAAAAGCTGGGATCTCGAGGAGATCATCGCCTACGCACGGGAGAACTCCTGGGACGACCGGGTGGCGGCCTTGGTCGAGGAATTCAGGCTGATCGCCGGGGAGGGCCGGGGCCGCGAAAGCTTATCCGTGGGAGGCAAGGCGGGCGCAACCCGCTAGGCGCTCGTCCGGCAGGCCTCGGAGGTTGGTCTCGCGGGTCGGCGGGGAAGACGAAACCGATTTATGTACTAACATGAAATGGGGCATGTCCTGCCACTCCGGATCGACACATGTTGGTCAACAGCACGATAGGTTACGGGAATGAACAACGCGCGCCATTTGGCATACACCACCTTACGGACGGATATTTTCCAGATGGTTCCTGAAGCGGCCATGGATATTCTTGACGTTGGCTGCAGCAATGGCGAGCTTGGCGCCAGCTTGCGCGCTGCCGTCCCTGGCAGAAAGGTCGTTGGCATCGATTTCGATCGCGATTTTCGCGAACAGGCGGAAACTCGCCTGGATGAGTTCATCCACGCGGATATCAATCATCTTGACTGGAAAAAAACCTTTTCGAAAAACCGCTTTGATTGCTTGATCTTCGCGGATGTACTCGAACACCTTGCCGACCCGTGGGGGCATCTTGCCTCGGCTTGCGCCTGCCTTCGTCCGGGCGGATCGGTGGTGGTCAGCTTGCCGAATATCCGTCACGTTTCGGCGTTCTACAGCATTTTTGTGCGCGGCACATTTCCGCGAAATTCGCGCGGCATTTTCGATCAGACGCACTTCCGATGGTTCACGGTACGGGACGCAACGGCGCTGCTTTCCGAAGCGGGGCTGCAGGTCGAGCAGTACGATTTCAACTTGCGTGTCCGCGACCGCGGCGGCGGCATGCTGAATAAAATGGCCGGCAAGGTGCTCGGCCCGGTGAAAAACTTCTCCCCCGTCCGCGAGTTTCTGGCTTACCAGGTCTGCCTGCGGGGGAAGAAACCGGATCAGGCAAAACACGATGTATGACGAAGCGCGCATTACCATTTGCACGGTTTCGTTCGGCCATGCCCGGCATCTCGCGCTGAATCATGATCTCCTGGCCCGGTTAAATCCCCGCGAGTGGCGACGCGCCGACTGGATGGTCGCGGAAAATGCCGTTGAAGGGCTACTCGACCGGGTTGTAGACGCCGCCTCTTTTTTAGTCATGCCCGGTTCGAATGAGCGATCTAGGGGCGCCAGCCACCACCATGCATCCGCTCTCAATGGACTGCTCCCCCATGTAAAAACCCGCTTTCTGCTGGTGCTCGACCCGGATTTCTACATTCTCAGGCCGGGCTGGCTGCATGAGGTCGAAACCCATATGCGTCATGAAGGATTGGCTTTTTTTGGGGTTCCATGGCATCCGAGATATACGGAGAACTATCGCTATTTTCCTGCTGTGCACTGCATGTTCATCGACCGCAAGTTTGTGTGCCTGGAAGATGTCGATTTTTCTCCAATTCTCGACCGCTCGCCGCCCGCCTGGGCGGCGCGAATTCCGCTAATGCATCGCCTGCGGCAATCATGGGATACCGGCACCCGTGTATACGAACGCTTCTCGCGCCAGCCATCCATACATTCCGAATGCGTCACGCCGGTGTACCGGCCGGGGGAAGATGTTCCCGGCGCGCCCGATGAAATCCGGAATCTGAAGCGGCGCGCAGTTGAGTTCTTTTTGCCCGATGCTTTGTGTTATCTGCCCAAGCGGCGCGGTGCATATACCGGTGTAGGGTTCCTCGAACGGAAACTTATCTCAGCCCCGCTGCCGCGACTTTGGGAAGAGTCCATCTGGAAGAATGCGCCGTTCGGGCTTCACGTCCGGGGCAGCTTTGGTTCAAAAGGACGCAATGCCGATGAGGAATTGGATTTGCTCAAGAAATTCCTGGAAAGCATCCCGAGCCCCGGGGTGGCTGGAAAAACGGGCGGCAATTTTATGGTCTAACATGAAATGAAGCATGCCCGTCCTGCCGGCATCATCCAATAAAGCCTGATTCTGCAGCGAGCGCATCTGATCGCAAAGGAAAAGAATGCATTACCTGGTACATAAAGCGCTCATTAACGCCGCTGTTCCTGCCCGGCTTCGCCTGATGAGGGGGATCAGGCGAAGCGAAGGGTGGGACGAGGAGCGCATCCGCTCGTACCAGCAGACGCGCTTGCGAGAGTTGATCCGCTACTGCTGGGAATACATCCCTTTTTACCGCTCGCGCTGGCGCGGGCATGTCGACGGGCCGGCGGATATCCGAACCATCGAGGATATGGAGCGGCTTCCCATCCTCTCCAAGGACGAACTCAGGGAAGGGCTGGCAGGGCTCACCACTACCGCCAAGTGGATCAAGAGCGAGCCGGCGCGCACTGGCGGCAGTACCGGGCGGCCGACCATTTTTCGCATGACCAAATACGACCAGGAGGCGATGTGGGCCCAGATGTACACCGGTTGGCAATGGGCCGGGTACCGGGTGGGCGACCCTTTTCTGGCGGTGGGCGGGGAGTCCATCGGCGTGGGGCTGGGCGACCGCCGCGGATGGCGTGACCGGATCATGCACCGCTGGTCCACCAGCGGCTCTAATTTGACGCTCGACCGGGCTAGAACGCTGGCCCAGTCGCCCCATTTCCAGCACATCCGCCTGATCTACGGCTATCCCAACGCCATCCGCGAGCTGGGCGAATTGCTGGATCGGTTGGGCGCGCGCTTGCCGCGCCTCAAAGGCATTGTGTGCACCGCCGAGGTGATGCGCCCCGAGGTGCGCGAGCGCATTTCTGAAACCTTCGGCGGGGTTGAAGTGTTCGACCAGTACGGCTTGAACGACGGCGGGCTCCTGGCTGTCGAGGGGCCGGAGCACGACGGGCTGCATCTTTTTTTTCATCGCGGCATCCTGGAGATACTGGGCGACGACAACCGCCAGATTACCGGCCTGAAGCAGCCGGGGCGGGCGGTGGCGACCTGTTTCACCAATCTCGCCACGCCTTTTGTGCGCTACGAGACCGGCGACCAGGTGCACTGGCACTCCAGGGAGGCCGCGCCATCCGGCATCGGCTGGCCCCGCATCGGCCCGGTGGACGGGCGCACCGGGGACGTCATTTATCTCCCCGCTGGGCGCAGCATCGCCATGCCCGGTCTTACCCTGGTGATGCGCTGGATGGATGGGCTGCGCCAGTACCAGTTCATCCAGACCGGGCCCAGCGCGGTGACCGCTCGCCTGGATCGGGATCGTGATTTCAGGATGAGCGAGGAAGATGCGCGGGTCTTTCTGCGGCAGCGCATCGCCGATGAGATCGATTGGAGCATCGACTGGGCGCCGCCCGAACTCACCCGCAACGGCAAGCTTTTGCTGATCCGTAATGACTGGCTGCGCCGTCAGGGACTCACTCGTCCCGATGCGGCAACGATAGGGTGATGGTCGATATCATGCGCACTGACGAACCCCAGGCCATCGAACCGGACCCGCCGGTCGCCGCCCCTTCCCTGCGCGGCGACATGATCAGGGGCTCGCTGTGGATGGTGGCGACCCGCTGGGTGATGCGCAGCATCGGCCTGGTCGGCACGATTGTTCTGGCGCGCCTGCTGGTGCCGGAAGATTTCGGCCTGATCGCCATGGCGATGCTGGTGGTCGGCCTGCTGGATATTCTGACCTCGTTCGGGGTCGATCTTGCGCTGATCAGGAATGCCGATGCACAGCGCAAGCATTTCGATACCGCCTGGACCATCCAGGTCATGCAAGGGGTGATGGTGGCTGTTGCCCTTGTCGCTGCTGCGCCTTTTGCCGCCGGCTATTACGATGAGCCGAGAATCGTCCCGGTGATGCAGATCCTGGCGCTGGGCGTCGCCGCGCAGGGGTTCAACAATATCGGAGTGGTCGCCTTTCGCCGCGACTTGAATTTCGTCCGCGAGTTCTGGTTCATGGTGATCAAGCGCCTGATCAGTTTCGTGGTTACTGTGGCGGTCGCCCTGATTTGGCGCAATTACTGGGCGCTGGTGACGGGCGTGATCGCCGGCCAGATGCTGGGCGTCGTCCTCAGTTATGCGATGCACCCCTATCGTCCGCGATTCAGTCTGGAGGCAATCGGCGAGGTGTGGTCGTTTTCGCAATGGATGCTGGTCATCAACATCGGGGATTATCTCTACAGCAAGGCCGACGAATTCATCGTCGCCGGGATCGCGGGCAGCAAGCATCTAGGGGTGTACACCATGGCGTCCGATATTTCGAACATGCCGACCACCGAGTTGGTGTTCCCCATTTCGCGCGCCCTTTTTCCGGGATATGCCAAGCTGGCAGCCGAACCGCAGCGGTTCGTCTACGCCTATCTGAATGTCCTCAGCTTCGTTGCCCTTTTCGCAACCGGGGTCGGGGTCGGGATCGCGGTCGTGGCGCACGACCTGACCGTCGTCGTGCTGGGGCCGAAATGGCTCGATGCCGTCCCGATCATACAATGGCTGGCGCTGTTCGGCGTCATCCGGGCCATTTACGGCCAGTCCGGTAGCGTACTGACGGCGCTCGGGCGGGTTCGCTCCCTGTCCATGCTGATGTGGCTGCAACTCCTGTTCCTGATCCCGTTGGCCGCCTGGGCCGCCGTCGCGATCGGGATCGTGGGGGTTGCCATGGTCAAGGTTTCTATCGCCCTGCTTTTCGCGCTCATCCTGTTTTATGCCCTGACCCGGGTACTGCCCATCTCCGCCATGGAGATTGGGGATTGCCTGTGGAGACCGGCGCTTGCCGGACTGGCAATGGTCCTGGCCGTGACTGGTCTGCACGCCGGCCCCGAGACCGGTTCCGCGATTTCTCTGGCGAGAGATGTGGTGGTGGGAGCCGTTACGTACAGTGCTGCTATCTTGTTGCTGTGGCACCTGGCGGGACGGCCCAGAGGCGGGGAGCAATTCGTTCTCGAAGTTGCCGGCCAGCGATTCAAGTGGGTGAGCAAGCAATGGGCCTGATCAAGGTTCCCTGCCAGTCGGTGGGCGGATGCCGTTTTTTACGATGGCTGCCCGGAAAAGATGGAAGCACAGGAGGTCGATAGATTATGCGTGATTATCTGGTCGCACTGATCGTTTTCGGGGTACTGCCCTTCGTTCTTACCCGACCCCATCTGGGCGTGCTGCTCTGGACCTGGCTCGGAATCATGAACCCGCACCGGCTGGGTTGGGGATTCGCCAATATTTTCCCTTTTGCCGCCATCGTCGGGGCGGTCACCATGCTCAGTTTCCTGGTTTCGAAGGAGCCCAAGCGCATCCCATGGGCTTCCGCCACCGTTTTTCTGGTTTTGTTTATCCTGTGGATGAACGTCACCACCCTGTTCGCCCTGGTGCCGGATCAGGCCATGCCGCAATGGTCGAAGGTGATGAAAATCCAGTTGATGATCCTGCTGACCTTGATGCTGATGTATGACCGCGCACGGCTGCATAGTCTGGCGTGGACGATTGTGGTTTCCCTGGGTTTCTATGGGGTGAAGGGTGGCATTTTTACCATCCTGACCGGCGGGCAGTTCATGGTGCTGGGGCCGGAGGGCACGTTCATCGCCGGCAATACCGAAATTTCCCTGGCGCTCACCATGGCTTTGCCCCTGATGCGCTATCTGCAGGTGACGAGCGAAAACAAATGGGTGCGTCGCGGCCTGGTTGTGGCGATGCTGCTGACCGGGCTGGCCATCATCGGCTCCCATTCTCGAGGGGCTTTGCTGGCGGGCATCGCAATGGGGCTATTCCTGTTGTACAAGAGCCGCAAGAAGGCGCTGCTTGGTTTCATGCTCGTTCTGGCGGTCCCAGTCATGCTGTCGATGATGCCGGACAAGTGGTTCACCAAAATGTCGACCATCGAAACCTATCAGCAGGATGCCTCCGCCATGGGCCGCATCAACGCCTGGCACTTTGCCGTCAATCTGGCGAATCAGCGGCCAGTGGTCGGGGGAGGATTTGAAACCTTCACCCCCGAGTTGTTCCGGGCCTACGCGCCCAATCCGATGGATTTTCACGGACCGCACAGCATTTATTTCAGCGTGCTGGCGGAACACGGCTATGTCGGGCTCGCCCTGTTTCTGGGTATTGCCTTTTCTGCCTGGCGTGCCGGAAGTCGGGTCATCCGGCAGAGCAAGGGGCGGTCAGACCTTTTATGGGCTTGGGAACTGGCTTCCATGACCCAGGTCAGCCTGGTCGGCTTCGCGGTGGGCGGGGCCTTTCTCGGGCTGGCCTATTTTGACCTGTTTTATCTGCTGGTGGCGATGCTGGTGCTCACCGATGCAGTGGTCGGCAAAACCTTGCGGCAGGAAGCTGGGGCGCAACGTCCCGGTTGGCGGCGCACCCAACCGGAGGCGCTTGCGGGCGTCGCGAGGAGTGGCGGTGGAGCCTGAATCGCGCGCGGGCGCCAGGCCGGCGTTCGAGGAGCACTGGCGGAGACGGTTCATGACGTTCGCCGCCGGCGAGGACGATGCGGCAATCGCCGGCTGGAGCCAAACCGGCCTGCAGGCGCGCCTGCGCCATTTTGCCACGGTCTGGAAAGGCGATGCGCCCGGCGCATTGTGGCTGGACGCGGGCTGCGGGGCCGGCACCTATTCCCGCTATATGGCGGCACGGGGGATGACCGTGCTCGGCCTGGACTATTCCCTGCCCACAGTGATCAAGGCCCGGCAACGGGACTCCGCCGGCTGTCGTTGGGGTGCGGCGGATGTCACCCGCCTGCCGGTCAAACCCGGCAGCTGCGACGGCGTCCTTTGCTTTGGCGTGATGCAGGCCTTGGCCGGTCCCGCACCGGCGCTACGCGAACTCGCCGCCTCGGTCAGACCCGGCGGGCAAGTCTGGGTGGATGCTCTCAACGGCTGGTGCCTGCCGCACCTGGCCGAGCGGTTCTACCTCTGGTTGAGGCAACGTCCGCCTCACGTGCGTTATCAGTCTCCCGCCGCGTTGAGAAGAGCGATGCGCGATTGCGGACTGGTGAATGTCCGGCTGCATTGGCTGCCGATTTTGCCCCGGCGCTGGCAACGCTTTCAAAGATTGCTGGAAACCCGCCAGGGGCGCTGGATTTTCCGCTATTTGCCGGGAATCGGCGCATTGTTCAGCCATGCGGTGGTATTGAGCGGGGTGCGGGCTGATCATGCTGGATAAATGGCACGGCCTGGCATCACTCGCGCTACGCGGCGCGGGTGCGCTGACGGCGGCATCCGGCGGCGGAGGGCGTTTGTCCATCCTGGTTTACCACCGGGTGCTGCCCCGTTCCGACGCGATGCTGGCGGGTGAAGTGGAGGCGGCCGCCTTCGACTGGCAAATGGCGCTGCTGGCTGAATATTTCCAGGTGCTGCCGCTGTCCGAGGCGGTGCATCGCCTGCGTAGCGGCACCCTGCCTGCGCGGGCCGCCTGCGTGACCTTCGACGACGGCTATGCCGACAACCACGACACTGCTTTGCCGATCCTGCAAAAATGGCGGCTGCCGGCTACATTCTTCATCGCGACTGCGTATCTGGACGGCGGATGGATGTGGAACGACGCCGTGACCGAGGCGTTGCGCCAAGCGCGGGGAGAAGTCCTGGACTTGACGCCGCTGGGGCTGTTTGCCCACTCGTTGGCGACACTGCGGCTGCGGCGCGAAGCCGCGGCATCCATCGTCGCGAGCCTGAAATACCTGCAACCGGATGAGCGGCAGAAAGCGGTGTCGCAGATTTGCCGGCTTGCCTCGGCAAAGCTTCCCGCCAGCCCGATGATGAGTTCCGCTCAGGTGCGCGCGCTGCACAGCGCCGGCATGGAGATCGGCGGCCATACGGCCAGCCACCCCATCCTGGCCGGACTCCCGTCGGCGCAGGCTTATGCCGAAATCGCCGCCGGCAAGGAGCAGCTGGAACACATTACCGGCGGTGCGGTGCGGCTGTTTGCCTACCCCAACGGCAAGCCGGGGAAGGACTATCGGCACGAGCATGTGGGCATGGTGAAGCGCATCGGCTTTGCGGCGGCGGTTTCCACTGCCTGGGGGGCGGCCGATCCGTCCGGCGATCCCTACCAGTTGCCGCGCTTTACGCCGTGGGATGCAACGCCGCTGCGCTTCGGCCTGCGGCTGCTGCAAAACGCCAGGCGGGAAGGGGCGCGCGTGGCGGATGAGGAGTAGCTCTTTTTTTGACCGCAGGTTTTTATCAGTCATTAAACACCACCTTTGAAAGGCCAATGATCATGTCCACAAACACCATCCGACTTCACCGTGTGCTGCGTGCAACACCTGAAAGAGTCTATCGGGCGTTCCTTGATGCCGACGCTATGGCCAAATGGCTTCCGCCGAACGGCTTCACCGGCAAGGTTCACCATCTGGATGCCAAAGTTGGCGGCACCTACAAGATGTCGTTCACGAACTTTGCTATAGGTCAAAGCCACTCTTTTGGCGGAGAGTATCTTGAGCTGGTGCCGTACGAACGCATCCGGCACACGGACAAGTTCGACGACCCGAACTTGCCCGGAGAAATGCAGACGACGGTATCCTTGACGCCGGTATCTTGTGGAACCGAGTTGAACATCGTGCAAGAAGGAATACCCGAAGCCATTCCGCCCGAGGCCTGCTATCTCGGCTGGCAAGAATCGCTCACGCTGCTTGCTCAACTCGTTGAGGCAGAGATTCCAGCGGAATAAGAGAACGCATTCCGGCATTACTTGTATCCTGGAGGTGCAAATGAAGTTTCTATGCTTGGCCTACGGTGGCGAGAAGGATTGGCTGGCGTTGACGCAGCAGGAGCGAGAGGAATTGCTCGCTCAGGATGAGGTGCTGCGTCGCAGAGGCAATTTTATGTCGGCTGTAGAGACAACCGTCACGACAGTCACTGCCTGGGACGGTTCGCCCACCACCACAAGTGGCAGCTTCGCCAAATCAAGCGTTCCTCTCGCCGGCTTTTCCATCATTGAGGCGGCTGATATCAATGAAGTCGTACAGCTAGTCGCCGGCACGCCGTGTGCGCGAGCCAAGGGAGCCATTGAGATCAGGCCTCTAATGCAGACCGATGATCGCTGAGTTAGCGCATAACAATTCATTCAAGCCGAACTCGCTTCGCGGGTCGGCTTAATGCAGTTATGTGTCGAGGTACTTCTATCAAGCCGGGCCGATTAGCGGTTCAGCTTAATTCAGGGCCCCTTTCTTTCGTTACGCGCTAGGAGAAGTCAATGAAGGAAACGTTGAAACCCGGTATCAGCTACGAGCACAAGTTCACTGTTCCCCAATCGAAAACTGTCCCGGCGCTCTATCCGGAGTCGGACGAGTTCATGGCTATGCCGGAAGTCTTCGCCACGGGTTTCCTGGTTGGTCTTCTTGAATGGGCCTGCATCAAGGCAATCAATCCGCACCTCGATTGGCCGCAGGAGCAAACCGTTGGAATACACATCGATGTCAGCCATGAAGCGGCAACGCCGCCCGGCCTGGAGGTCACGGTTAGCGTTGAATTGATCGCGGTCGAAGGAAAAAAGCTTGTCTTTGCAGTGGAAGCCCATGATGGCGTAGACCTGATTTCCAAGGGGCGGCATGAGCGGTTCGTGATCAATAAAAAGAAATTTGATGCCAAGCTCGGCGCCAAAAAAGGCAGCGTTGGTCGGAAGACTTGATTGGTTACCCACTTGGCCGCCTGGATGCCGATTTCGCCAAGGCATTGCCGACTGCGAGAAGGACCGCCAGCAGCGCTGCAAGCGGGACGATCGCGAAGTCGGGCGATTCCATCGCCCACAAGGTCGCGCCGCTGATCAGGCACCATGCCATGGGAATCGGATAAAGCGGCCACACCGGCCGCACGCCGGCGAACAACAGGACGCCGAGCGTCGCCAGCGCCGTGGGATCGGGCGCCATGCCGAACACTTCCGTCTGCGTCCAGCTTCTCCCCAGTAGCGAGCCCAACAAGGGAAAAATCAGCAGGGCAAACAGAAAAATGCCCAGGCCGGCGCGCTGTTGCAGCCAGGGGCTCGGTGCAGGCGTAAAACGGCCCCGCACTCCCGTCCACAGCAGGAGCAGGGCTTCGAGCGCGAAGGCCAGCGCGAAATGGCCGGCGACCGGATTGATGCTTGCGTAGCGCTGCCAGTGGAACGCCCAGGCGACCCACAGCCAGCACACGGCAAGGATCGCGGCGATGGCGCGCCCCGCCCGGTCGCTGCCGCGCCGCCATAGCACCCAAACCAAAACGCCGAGCGCGAGCGCGAGAATCTGCAGCGGCCACAGTTCGGCGTTGTAAAGCTCGAACAGCCGGTAATATGTGCGCTGCGAAAACAGCAGCAGATCGTTCAGGTTGTAGGTCCACCAATCCGACATCAGAGCCGGGCCACGAATGCAGCCATCCGGGTGCGCGTGGCTTGATCCGGCAGACGTCCGGAGGCTGCGCCCATATTCTCCAGAACGTGGACGACGCGGGTGGTCGCTGGAATCGCGCAGGTGATGTCCGGATGTGAAATGACGAACTTGAGGGCAAACTGGGCCCAACTGGTGCAGCCGATTTCGGCCGCCCACGGCGGCAGCGGATGGCGTTCGAGCCTGGTAATCAGCGCACCTTGCTGGAACGGGCGGTTGACGATGACGGCGATGCCGCGTTCCCGCGCGAGCGGCAGCAGGCGCTGTTCGGCCTCGCGGTCGATGAGGTTGTAGGTCAACTGGACGAAATCCAGCGGCTGGCTGGCCATGATCTGCTCCATGTCGCGATGGCGGCGGCCATGGGAGGTCGTGATGCCCACGTAGCGCAGCTGGCCGGCTACCTTCATGGCGAACAGCGCAGGCAGATGCGCCTGCCATGCCAGCAGGTTGTGTACCTGCATCAGGTCAAAGCGCGGAATGCCCCAATATTGGCGCGACCTCTCGATCTGGGCGCGACCTTCTGTGCCGCCGGAAATCCAGACCTTGTCAGCGGCGAACACGCCCGCTTGCCGGCCCAGCTTCTTGAGTCCATAGCCGATGACTTCCTGGGAAGAACCGTACATGGGGGAGCTGTCGATCAGCCGTCCACCTGCCAGGAAAAAGTTGCGCATCACCTTGGTGCTGGCGTCCCGCGCGGCCCTGTCATTGCCGACATTGAATGTGACCCAGCTGCCCAGGCCGACAAGTGGTAAAGACTCGCCGCTCGACGGGATGGTCCGGGCGGCGGGGCGGCCTTGCTGGGTCAGCCCCATCGCGGGCCACAGCAGGGGAGCGGCCGCGATGGCACCCAGCACCTTGCGGCGAGTGATATTCGGGTATTTTGTCATGACAATTAAATGCCCGGCATTGCACCCAAGCCGGACGCCCGGTGCAGGCCATCTGCATCTATTCCGTTGCGGGCTGGCGCAGCTTTCTTCTCGTACCACAATTCCAGCATCATCAGTACCCAGATCATGGTTCCGTAATACGCCGCATGTCCGGTGCGATGGGTGGCGATCAGGTCGTCCACGAACTCGGGACGGACAATTCCTCGCAGCTTTAGGCTCTCCAGGCTGTCATAGGCCAGTTCGCGCAGCCCTCGGTGGGTTTGCAGCCACATCCCGAAGGGCAGGCCGAAGCCATGCTTTTGCTTGGTGATGATCTCGCGCGGCAGGAAGTCCCGCAGCGCCTGTTTGAAAAAGTAGCGCAGCTTCGTTCCCCTGAGTTTCAGGTTGGGGGCGAGGCGGGCGGAGAAGGCGACGATCTCGTCGTCGAGCAGGGGATAAGCCACCTCGATGCCGGCCAGTTCGCACATCTGGCCGACCTTGGGGAGGTCGTTATCGGCCAGGGTGAATTTCAGATCGAGTGCCAGCATCCGGTTGATCTGGCTGCCGGCATGGGCGTTTTTCCATTCGTTGGCGAGTAACGCGACGGGCCGGGCGGTATCCACGCTTGCCAGGAAATCCGGGTCGCACACCCGGTCGATGCCCAGCCGTGTGAGCAGGTTGTAAGCCTCCATCCGTTCCGGCATGGGCTGGGAGGCTTGTGCCACGTAACTGCGGGCTTTGCGGATGGGGGAAATCCAGCCGCCTCCCGGTAGTGCATGCAAGAGCGGTTCGATCAGCCCCTTGCGCACCCCCGCCGGCAGGTCGCTATACAGGGAGAAAATACGCTGTTTTGCATAGCGCGCATTGCCGCCGAACAGCTCATCGCCGCCGTCCCCGGCCAGCATCAGCTTGATGCCGTCTTGTCCTGCCAGTCTGGCGCAGTAATAGGCCGGCACCGCCGAGGCATTGCCGAAGGGGGCGTCGTAGCTGGCGGCGACTTCGCTCACTGCGCTGATCACGTCTTCCGGCGTGACATAATAATGGTGGAGGTCGCTGCCGAAATGTTTTGCCGCCATGCGGGCATAGGCCATTTCGTCATAGCCTTCGGCGTCGAAACCGATCGAGTAGGCGCGAGCGGGTTTTCCATCGATGCCCCCGAGCATGCCGGAAACGGTGGAACTGTCCGTGCCGCCGCTGAGAAAGGCGCCTACCTGTTTTTCGCTCGCGGCGGAGCGGACGGCCTTGCGGAGCAGGGCCAGGAATTCCTCTTGCAGCGCTTCGAAGCTCTCGGTCCGGTGTTCGATGAACGTCATCTCCCAGTAGCGTCCGGTCGTCAGCTTGCTATCTCTGAAACGCAGCCAGCTACCCGGCAGCATCCGGTGCTGGCCCTGGTAAATCGTGCCGGGACCGGGAACCATATGGAAATACAGGTAATTGAAAATGCCCTGGGGATCGATCTCGGCCGCAGTCAAGGGATGGGCGTTGAGCGCATCGGCGCTGGAGCCGAAGATCAGGCCGTTCCCAGCCTGCATGTAGGTCAGCGATGAAATGCCCATGCGGTCGATGGCCAAAAACACTTCGTCGGCGGAAATCAGCGCCACAGCGAACGGGCCGGACAGGGATTTGAGGATGTCCGGGCCGAGTTTGAGATAGCCTTCCGCAACGAACCGGGCCAGTTGTCCTGCGCCAGCGGGCAGCGGAACCGCGCACCGGGCCGGGCCGTAAACCGCCGCCATCACCTTCTTGTCCTGGTATAGGTCGAAGCGGCCTGGACGCGCAACGGTTGCCAGCTCGCCATGATCGTTCGACAAGGGGGTGATCCGTTCGTCGTGGCGGCGGAGTGCGGCGGCCATGGATTCTATCAGGTGGCGGTTTTCGTCCGCACTTTTATTGGGGCTGCCCCACCAACCGCATAGCCCGCTCATGCCGGTTGTTCCTGCCGGGAGATCAGGCTGCGCAACTTACCGAATGCCGGGCGCAGCTTCCGGTCCAACAGGTAGGCCAGCCAGCCGCGCGGCGTCGTACTGTAGGTCAGCACGCGGTAAAGCGGGGTGGAATCTTCAGCCCAGCGCAACTTGTAGGCATTGTCACCCGGCCCCATGTAATAGCGCTTGCGGTTGCCGCCGAACATCTGTTCGAGCATTTCCCGGTTGAGATGGGAACCGGGCGATAGCTCGCTCCAGGCGTCATCGAAGTCGGCGCGCAGGGCATGCACCCGGTCCGCGTAAGCCAGCTGGTATTCCATGGAAACGGCTTTGCCGTCCACTTCCAGCAGCCATATCGCCAGCCAGCCCCTCTCGTGGGCGAGCTTGGTCAGCCGGCGGATGAAGCCTGCCGGGCCGGGATGGTCGAGCGTGAGTCCGGTTTGCCGCTTCCAGCTTTGCGCTGAAATGCGGACGGCCGCTTCCAGGGCGGTGCCGATCGCGGCATCGTTTGCGTCGGCGCCGACCTGGCGCAGGTCGATCTTGCCGCTTTTCTTCAGGCGGTTGGCGGCCAGGTTGCTGGCTTTTTTCAGGCTGCGGCTGCGAGCGGCATAGAAATTTTCCCAGCTGCCGTCGAGGGCAATGTAAAGGTTTCGGCCGGCAGGCATGGAAGTGCTGATGAGGCCGTACTGTGCCAGCGCCGCGGGTAATTTCGCCAACGTATCGGATTCTGCCGGCAGATAGGACAGTTCCAGCACGTCCCATTCAGAGCGCATTTCGTGAATTTTTCGCGCCACTGCCGAGATCACCTCATTGCGGTCGGATACGGAAGACAAAATGTCGCATTCCTGGGTATCCGGCACGGTCAGGAATTCAAGCCGGCTGACCCGGATGGCGGCGGTTTTTCCGGAGCGCGATACGAGCGGACAGATTCCGGCTATGGTGTCGCCCCGATAGACGCAGATCAGCCACAGCCGACAGTCCGACTTCAGCCATTGCCAGGCGGAGTCGAACCATTCGTGCCGGAGAAACACCGAGTCGGGCGCGGTGGCCTCGGCCAGCCGGTTCCAGTCTGCGGCCAGTGCGTGGAAACCGGTTTCATCCCGGAGGCATTCGGTGCGGATCGATTCAGTCATCAGGGCCTTTATCCTGAGCCGCTTTTCGCCACAGGACCCCGTCTTGCGGTTGGCCTCCGCGGTTCATGGCTGCTTTTTTAGGTTGATTGAAAATTGGCCTCATTGCTGAGCGGTTTCAGCCGTCGTGGCGGATTGTTCCGTGGGCTTCCAGACGCCGATTTTTCTTAATTTATCGCGCAGGCCGGGCAGCGGAAATCCCTGCGCATACGCTTCCTGAGCATGCTGGTTGGCAAGATCGAACTGCTTCTTGTCAAAATAGGCCAGCCCCAGGTTGTAGTGCGTGCCCATGTGGCCTGGATCCAGTTTCAGCGAGGTTTTGTAGTTTTCAATGGCCCGTCCGAGCTGCCCGGATTTTTGCAGAAAGATGCCATAGGCGGCATAGGTCGGTGCTGTTTCCGGATACAGCTCAATCGCCTTCTGGAAATACAGGTCGGCTTTGGCCGGGGTCTTCATCCTGTGGAAGACTTCGCTCACGAGCAATAGCACACGCGGGTGGTTGGGGAAGCGATTGAGAATGAAATCGAAATGCCCGAGGGCATGGCTCAGGCCGCCCTTGTTCATGGCCGCTATGCCTTGGTTCAGGTGGTACTCTTCCACGTAGCCCAGAAGTTTATGCGCGGCAGGGTCCTGATCGTAGTAGTCGAAGTGGCCGCTCGACTGGCCCGCTTCATCGCATAGTGCGACGTTAACGCTCAGTGCGGACAAAATAAGTATCCTGCCGATGAATAACTGCAGCTTGAAAAACGGTGTCATAGCGCTCCTCACGTGGCGGCATAACGGGTTGGCTAAATGGCTTTTTGAAGTATAGGACATCCAGCGGCGTCGATTCGGCCGCGGGTAACGGGCATGGAATTCCCGCTTCCCGTCCTGCAAGATGAACCCGTGATTTGATTTATGCGCAGAGATTGCTAAGGTGAAGTGAATCGCTTGTTAAATTTGAATAATCCTGAAAGGCGCAAGGAACGCGGTTAATGAACCCCAGCATTTAATCGGATTTGCTGAATCGGATTCGGGAGGTGGCGCATTGAAGAGCTTCTTGTTCGCCAGGGGGAAAAACAACAGTCTGTCCCTGCTGCTGGGTATGCTGATGCTGCTCCCCGGCCCGGTTCTGTCGGCATGGTGGTTTGCTGCGCCTCTTGGCGTGTCCGATACGATCGCGGGCGATTTCGTTTCCGCCGCGGGCAACGTGGAACTCGGTTCCAACGTGGAGGGAGACGTCTACATGGCAGGCGGCAACATTGCGATCCAGCGCCAGGTGAACGGCGAAGTCTTCGCCGTGGGGGGAAGCGTCGCGATTCAGAACAAAGTGCGCGACGACCTTTATGCGGCGGGCGGATCGGTGCGGCTGGACGGCGAAATCGGTGGCGACGTCAAAGCCGTCGGTGGCCACTTGAGTCTTTCCCCGGAGGCGAACGTCGAGGGGCGCGCAAGCCTGGCCGGCGCCAGCATTGAGGTAAAGGGGCGAGTCGGCAAGAGCCTGAAGGCAATGGGTGAAACGATTCGTCTGAGCGGCGAGATTTGGGGCGATGTGGATCTGACTGCGCGCGAGGTGGAAATACTGCCGGGGGCGAATATCCGGGGCAAGCTTCGCTACCGTAGCCCGCAACCGGCCAAGATCGATCCTGCGGCGGTCATTCAGGGCGGGGTGAGCTACATGCCTATGGAGATAGAGCAGATAAAGCGCGGCGCAGCAACGGCGGGCAAAGTGGCCGGCATACTCGGCGGAGTATTGGCGGTGGCGGGGCTGGCGCTGCTGGGCGGGCTGTTGCTGACGTTGTTCCCGGTTTTTGTCCGGACCGTCTCGAACACCCTTGGC
The DNA here is from genome assembly GCA_964559825.1 of uncultured Sulfuricella sp. Classification (GTDB taxonomy): domain Bacteria; phylum Pseudomonadota; class Gammaproteobacteria; order Burkholderiales; family Sulfuricellaceae; genus Sulfuricella. The sequence continues at coordinate 153,702 of CAZLJK010000001.1, forward strand.
AGCGAACCGGGCAAAAGCCTGATACTGGGTTTCGCGTTGATGGTTTCTCTGCCGGTTGCGGTGGCGCTCCTGCTCGTCACGGTCATCGGCATTCCGATAGGATTGGCGGCGTTGCTGCTTTATCCCCTGGCGCTTGTGTTGGGCTACCTGACCGTGGCTTTCTATGCGGGCGACAAGGTCATGACGCTGCTGCGGCAAGGCGGTGCAAGTTCCAGTGCCCGGTTCGTCGCGTTTCTGTTTGCGCTGATCCTGCTTGCCTTGCTGACAAGTATTCCGGGGGTGGGCGGATTCATCGCATTCCTTTCGGTGTTGTTCGGCCTGGGTGCATGGATGCTCTATCTGTACCGCATGTATTCCAGCCACCAGCCGGTTGAATCCCCGCTGCCAACATCATGAACTCCGCGACAACGTGAAGCGCATGCGGCAATGCAGCCACCGCTCTTAAGACCGGTGGCTGCATTGCTATCGAACGGTTGGGTTCGCTCTTACTTGTCCTTGGCGGCCAAGTGCGTTGTGATGGTCTGCAGCAGTTGGCCAAAAACCTTGGGGTTGCCGGCCAGGATGTTGCCGCTTTGCAGGTAGCCGGCATCGCCCTGGAAATCCCCCACCAATCCTCCCGCTTCCTGCACCATCAGTGCGCCAGCGGCGATATCCCAGGCTTTCAGGTCGAATTCAAAGAAACCGTCGAAGCGGCCGGCGGCCGTGTAGGCCAGGTCCAGAGCGGCCGAACCGGGTCGGCGCAGGCCGGCGGTTTTTTGCATCAGCTCGCGGAAAATGCCCAGATAGGTGTCGAGATGGGTGAAGTCGCGGAACGGGAAGCCGGTGCCGATCAGGGCATCCTTCAGGTATTCGCAGCGGCTGACGCGGAGACGGCGGTCGTTGAGGAAGGCGCCGGCGCCACGCGAGGCGGTGAACAGGTCGTTGCGGCTGGGGTCGTAGATGACGGCGTGGGTCAGCACGCCCTTGTGCTGCATGGCGATTGAAACGGCATATTGCGGGAAACCGTGGAGGAAGTTGGTGGTGCCGTCGAGTGGATCAATGATCCACTGGAATTCCGAGTCGCCCTGCGCGCCGCTTTCTTCTGCTAAAATCGCGTGCTTCGGGTAGGCTTCCAGCAGGACTTCCTTGATGGCATCTTCCGCTTTTTGATCCACTTCGCTGACAAAATCATTAAAGCTCTTGTGTTTGATCGTGAGCGAATCCAGGTTTTGGGAGGCGCGGTTGATGACCTGACCGGCGCGGCGCGCGGCCTTAACCGCGGTGTTGAGCATGGGATGCATGGGTTATCCTGGGAAAGTTAAGGAACAAAACGCTGAGCGCATTCTCGCTATTTTAATGGGAAACCACGGATGAAGAAACCCAATGCACTGAATAACATTCGCATCGTGCTCAGCCACACCAGCCATCCGGGCAATATCGGCGCGGTTGCGCGGGCGATGAAGACGATGGGATTGGAGCGCCTTTATCTGGTCAATCCCAAGTCTTTTCCCGATCCCGTCGCGGATGCGCGTGCCGCCGGGGCGGCGGACGTGCTGGAAAATGCACGGGTTTGCACTACCCTGGATGAGGCGCTGGCAGGGACGGTGCTTGCCGTGGCGGTAACCGCGCGGCGGCGCGATCTCTCCCACGAAATGCTGTCCGCGCATCAGGCGTCGTCCCGCATGCTCGATCTTGCTACTCAGGGGGAAGTGGCGCTTCTGTTCGGCACAGAGATGTCGGGGTTGTCCAACGCCGAGCTGGACAAGTGCCAATTGCTCGCCACCATCCCGGCCAATCCGGAGTTTACTTCGTTGAATCTGGCCTCCGCAGTGCAAATTCTGGCTTACGAGTTGCGCATGGCGTTTCTTGACGAGGTTGAAGTGCCTGCTGCAAAGGGTTTTGAGGCTGCCGGCTTTGAAGATGTGGAGCGCTTCTATCAACATCTGGAGCGGACCATGATAAACACCGGTTTTCTCGATCCGGCCTGCCCGGGACGCTTGATGCAGCGGTTGAGAAGGTTGTTTGCACGGGCGCGCCCGGAAAAGGAGGAAGTCAGTATTTTGCGCGGGATTCTGACTTCGGTGGATAAATTCACAAATAAATGAAAAAAACCCATAGTTGACTAATGGAGTCTGGAATATAATATTTTCCTTATATTTCGGAATCGAGATATGTTCGATCATTTGCGGGAAGATATATCGGTCGTGTTCGAGCGCGATCCGGCTGCGCGTTCCACCTGGGAGGTGCTGACCACCTATCCGGGTCTGCATGCGCTGTTGGTGCACCGCTTGTCGCGGCGTCTGTGGCACTTGAACCTGAAGTGGCTGGCGCGCTTTGTCGCCCATCTGGGCCGCTGGCTGACCGGCATCGAGATCCATCCGGCAGCGCTAATCGGGCGGAGGGTGTTCATCGACCACGGCATGGGCGTGGTCATCGGCGAGACCGCCGAGATCGGCGACGATTCGACGCTTTACCATGGCGTTACGCTGGGCGGCACCTCATGGAACGCAGGTAAGCGCCACCCTACCCTGGGCAAGGGGGTAGTGGTCGGCGCCGGCGCCAAGATCCTCGGCCCGATTTTCATCGGCGACGGCGCCAAGGTCGGCTCTAATGCGGTGGTGGTGAAGGATGTTCCGGCGGGCGCCACGGCGGTGGGTATTCCGGCGCGAATTATCGATCCGACCCAGGCGGAAATGCGCGAAAGCAAGGCTCAGAAGCTGGGATTTTCCGCCTATGCCATTAGCGCCGACATGAATGATCCGGTCGTCAAGGCGATCCACGGCTTGCTTGACCATACCGTGGTGTTGGATCAGCGTGTTGAGCTGATCCTGGCACAGTTGAAGAAGATGGGGGTCGAGATGGAATCGGTAACGCCACCCCAGGATCAGTTCGATGCGAACTATTTAAACAAAATAGTTGACTAAATTAATAAGGTATTATAGAGTTGCAGCGTGACTTTCATGGGAAGGAATTAAAATGCGACTGACAACCAAGGGACGTTTCGCGGTGACCGCAATGCTCGATCTGGCATTACGCCGGGGTGGTGGGCCAGTGACGCTGGCCGGGATCAGCGAGCGCCAGAAAATCTCCTTGTCTTACCTGGAACAGCTGTTTGGCAAGCTGCGCCGCCATGCGCTGGTGGAGAGCGTGCGCGGGCCGGGCGGCGGCTATTATCTGGCCAAGAGTCTGGACGAGATTGCGGTCGCGGACATCATCAAGGCCGTGGATGAGCCGATTGATGCCACTCAGTGTGGTGGACTGGGCAACTGCCACGAAGAGCGCGAATGCATGACTCATGAATTGTGGACCAGTCTGAGCGGAAAAATTTACGATTATCTGGCTTCGGTCACGTTGGCCCATCTGGTGGCGCAGCAACGCGGGGTCGGCGTGGCAGAGATCCATGACAAGTCTCAGTCCGTGTCAAGACGTGGTGCTAAAGCGGATGTTGCCAGCGTACTTTGACCACAACGCAACCACGCCGCTCGACGAGCGCGTGTTGCAGTCGATGCTGCCGTTTTTTAGGGAAACTTACGGCAATGCTTCCAGCCGTCACGAGTACGGGCGGAGTGCGCGCAAGGCGCTGGACGATGCGCGTGAGCAGGTGGCAGACATGGTCGGCGCGCATCCTTCGCAGGTGGTTTTCGTCAGCGGCGGCACCGAAGCTAACAACCTGCTGATTAAAGGTGCGGCGGCGCGGATGCGGCCTTCGCAGATCGCGGTGAGCGCGGTGGAGCACCCCAGTGTGATCAAGCCGGCGCAGGAACTGCGCGAGCAGGGCTGGAAGTTAAGGAGGCTGGCGGTGGACGCTGCTGGCCGGCTCGAAATGGACGATGTGGAAATTGCGCTGCGCGAGTCGGTTACCGGGCTGGTGTCGGTGATGCTGGCCAACAACGAAACCGGTGTGGTGCAGGATGTGGCGGCGGTGGCGGAACGGGCGCGCAGCGTGGGGGCAATGGTGCACACCGATGCGGTGCAGGCGCTGGGCAAGATGCCGGTCAGTTTTGCCGCGCTGAACGTCCACGCAATGACGATTTCCGCGCACAAGGTGTACGGGCCGAAAGGGATGGGCGCGCTGGTTCTGGACAAGCGCCTCGATATCAAGCCGCAAATCACCGGCGGCGAGCATGAGAAGGGTTTGCGCGCGGGTACCGAGAACGTGCCGGCGATCGTCGGTTTCGGTGCGGCCTGTGCGCTGGCGACGAGCCGCCTGACCGAGCTGCCGCCCAAGCTCCAGCAAATGCGGGAGCGGATGGACCAGGGGCTGCGAACCATGGGTGCGGTGCTGTTCGGCGATGGCGCCAGGCGGTTGGCCAATACCTGTTATTTTGCCGTTCCCGGCATAGACGGCGAAACGCTGGTGATGGCGCTGGACCGCGCCGGATTTGCGGTGGCGAGCGGGTCGGCTTGCTCCAGCGGCGGCACCGATCCGAGCCCGGTGTTGCTGGCCATGGGGGTCGAACGTGAGCTGGCGCGGTGTGCGGTGCGCGTCAGTCTGGGCAAGGAGAATGAAATGAGTCAGATCGAGCGGTTCTTGCTGGCGCTGCAAGGCGAGATTCTTAGTCTGAGAAGGCTGGTTGCGGTTTAATGGCGAACGGGAACATTGGGAAAGTGGAGAAGTGAAAAATGATTAAGCAACCAATTTATCTGGATTATTCCGCAACTACGCCGGTTGATCCGCGAGTGGCGGAACAAATGATTCCTTATCTGACCGAAAAATTCGGCAACCCGGCGAGCCGCTCCCATGAATTCGGCTGGGATGCGGAAAGGGCTGTCGAGGAGGCGCGCGAGCAGGTTGCCAAGCTGGTTGGCGCCGACCCCAAGGAAATCATCTGGACCTCGGGTGCAACCGAATCCAACAACCTCGCCATCAAGGGCGCCGCGCACTTTTACCAGGGCAAGGGCAAGCATCTGGTCACGGTGATGACCGAGCACAAGGCGGTGATCGATACCATGCGCCACCTCGAGAGCGAGGGTTACGAAGTCACCTACCTGATGCCGGAAACCAACGGCCTGGTGGATATGGAGAAATTCACGGCGGCCTTGCGCCCCGACACCATCCTCGCCTCCGTCATGCTGGTCAACAACGAGATCGGGGTGATACAGGATATCGCCAGTTTAGGCGAGGTTTGCCGCGCCAAGGGTGTGCTTTTCCACGTCGATGCCGCCCAGGCTACCGGCAAGGTGACGATAGATCTGGCCAAACTCAAGGTCGATCTGATGTCCTTCTCGGCCCACAAGACCTATGGCCCGAAGGGCATCGGCGCGCTGTACGTGCAGAGGAAGCCGCGCGTCCGTCTGGAAGCGCAGATGCACGGTGGCGGTCACGAACGCGGGCTGCGTTCCGGGACTTTGGCGACGCACCAGATCGTCGGCATGGGCGAGGCATTCCGCATCGCGCGGGAGGAAATGGCCACCGAAAACGAGCGCGTTCGCTACCTGCGCGACCGGCTCTACAAGGGGCTGTCGCAAATCGAGGAAGCGCATGTCAATGGCGACATGGAACAACGGGTGCCGCACAACCTCAACATCAGCTTCAACTTCGTCGAGGGCGAATCGCTGATCATGGCGATCCGAGAGCTTGCGGTTTCCAGCGGCTCCGCCTGTACGTCCGCGAGCCTGGAGCCTTCTTATGTGTTGCGCGCCCTGGGTCGCAGCGACGAACTGGCGCACAGCTCGATCCGCTTCACCATCGGCCGTTTTACCACCGAAGAAGAAATCGATTTTGCGATTGATCTGGTGAAAGCCAAGATCGGCCGCTTGCGCGAAATGTCTCCGCTGTGGGACATGTTCAAGGAAGGCGTCGATCTGAGCACCGTACAGTGGGCCGCACATTAATTACAGGAGGTTAAAATGTCTTACAGCACAAAAGTATTGGATCACTATGAAAATCCCCGTAATGTCGGAACCTTCGGCAAGGACGACGAAGGCGTCGCCACCGGCATGGTCGGGGCGCCCGCCTGCGGCGACGTGATGAAACTGCAGATCAAGGTGAACAAGGACGGGGTGATCGAGGACGCGAAGTTCAAAACCTACGGTTGCGGCTCGGCGATCGCATCCAGCTCTCTGGTGACCGAGTGGGTCAAGGGCAAGACCCTGGACGAGGCGCTCACCATCAAAAACACCCAGATTGCGGAAGAATTGGCACTGCCGCCGGTGAAGATTCACTGCTCGGTGCTGGCGGAGGACGCCATCAAGGCGGCGGTGGCCGATTACAAGTCCAAGCACGGCGCGATGGTTGAAACTGCCGCCTGCACAGGTTCGGATTGTTCTAAATAAGGAGATGGAGCATGGCAGTTACCCTGACTGAGAAGGCCGCTACCCACGTCAAGAATTACATCGCCAAGCGCGGCAAGGGAGTGGGATTGAGATTGGGCGTGCGCACCAGCGGTTGTTCCGGCATGGCCTACACGTTGGAATTCGCCGACGAATTCAACGACACCGACAGCCAGTTTGAAAGCTTCGGCGTGAAGGTCCTCATTGATCCGAAGAGCCTGGTTTACCTTGAAGGCACCGAGCTGGATTTCGTGCGCGAAGGGCTGAACGAGGGTTTCAAGTTCAACAACCCCAACGTCAAGAACTCGTGCGGTTGCGGCGAGAGCGTCGGCTTCTAAGCTGATATCCATGAACGGCACGCGATGAATTTTGATTTCAGCAAGAACCATTTCGAGCTGTTCGGTATTCCGCCGCTATACCAGATCGATCCGATCCAGCTGGAGCAGGCTTATCGCGACATCCAGAGCCAGATCCATCCGGACAAGTTCGCGCACCTTTCCGATGCCGAGCGCAGGCTGTCGATGCAATGGTCGACGCAGGCCAACGAGGCTTACCAGACACTCCGGCAGCCCCTCGGCAGGGCGCGTTATTTGCTGCATTTGAACGGCGTCGAGCTCCACGAGGAAACCAATACGGCGATGTCGCCCGTCTTCCTGATACAGCAGATGGAGTGGCGCGAGGCGATCGGCGAAGCCAAGGCGGCCAAGGATACGAACGAACTGGAGCATTTGAGCGGCCAGCTGCGTTCCGAGATTCAGGCGCAGCAGCACCAGCTGGCTGATTTGCTGGATAAAGAAAAGAATTACCCGAAGGCTGCGGAAATTGTACGCGAGCTTAAATTCATGGAAAAATTGCGCGAGGAAATCAACTACGCGCTGGAGGCTTTGGACGCATAATGGCTTTGTTGCAGATCGCAGAACCCGGTATGAGCACCGCGCCACACCAGCATCGGCTGGCGGTGGGGATAGACCTGGGCACGACCAATTCCCTGGTGGCAACGGTCAGGAGCGGCATGAGCGTCGTGCTGCATGACGAAAATGGCCGTGGATTATTGCCTTCGGTGGTGCGCTACCATGAGGACGGCAGCACCGATGTCGGCTATCCCGCGCAGGCGATGCAAAGCAGGGATCCCCACAACACCATTATTTCGGTGAAGCGCTTCATGGGCCGTGGGCTGCGCGACCTGCCCGATGTCGGCAGCATGCCTTATCAGTTCGTCGATGCGCCCGGCATGGTTCAGCTCAAGACCGTGGCCGGCGTAAAAAGCCCGGTCGAAGTGTCCGCCGAAATTCTCAAAGTGCTGCGCGATCGCGCCGAGAAGGCGCTAGGCGGCGATCTGGTGGGGGCGGTGATCACGGTGCCGGCCTATTTTGACGACGCCCAGCGCCAAGCCACCAAGGACGCGGCCCGGTTGGCCGGACTTAACGTGTTGCGCCTGCTGAATGAACCCACCGCAGCGGCAGTCGCCTACGGGTTGGATAATGCGGCTGAAGGTGTCTACGCCGTTTACGACCTGGGCGGCGGCACTTTCGATATTTCCATTTTGCGTTTGTCCAAGGGCGTGTTCGAGGTGTTGGCGACCAACGGCGACTCCGCCCTGGGGGGCGACGATTTCGATCACCGCATCTATTGCTGGATCCTTGAGCAGGCCAAGCTGTCCGGTGTGAAGCCGCAGGATGCGCGTCTGCTCCTGACCCGCGCGCGCGAAGCCAAGGAAGACCTGACCCTCCATCCCGAGGTGCGCATCACCGCAGTGCTGGGTACCGGTGAAACGGTGGATATTACGCTCAGCTCCGAAACTTTTATCGATATCACCAGCAGCCTGGTCAGCAAGACGCTGGCGCCTACCCGAAAAGCATTGCGCGATGCCGGATTGGTGCCTGAAGATGTGAAGGGTGTAGTTATGGTGGGCGGGGCGACGCGCATGCCCCAGATCCAGCGCGCAGTTGGCCAGTTCTTCCGCCAGGAGCCGCTCAATAATCTCGATCCGGACAAGGTGGTCGCGCTGGGCGCGGCGATCCAGGCCAATGTGCTGGCCGGCAACCGTTCCGACGACGACTGGCTGTTGCTCGATGTGATTCCGCTTTCCCTGGGCCTGGAAACCATGGGTGGGCTGGTGGAGAAGGTCATTCCACGCAACTCCACTATCCCCGTGGCGCGCGCCCAGGAATTCACTACCTACAAGGACGGCCAGACCGCGATGAGCATCCATGTGGTGCAGGGCGAACGCGAACTGGTGAGCGACTGCCGCTCCCTGGCCAAATTCGAACTGCGCGGCATCCCGCCGATGGTGGCAGGCGGGGCGCGTATACGGGTCACTTTTCAGGTGGATGCGGATGGTCTGCTCAGTGTGTCCGCGCGTGAAAAGAGTAGCGGGGTGGAGGCTTCGGTCGTGGTAAAACCGTCCTATGGCCTCAGCGATGGCGAAATTACCCGAATGCTGCTCACCTCTCAAGAAAATGCCAAGGCCGACATGGCTGCACGCGCCTTGCGCGAGCAGCAGGTTGAGGCTGGGCGCCTGATCGAGGCGATCGAATCGGCGCTCGCCGAAAACGGCGACAGTCTGCTCAGCGCTGCGGAACGCGCCGAGATCGATGAAGGAATGGTGGCGCTGCACCGAGCCCTGGAAGGGGTAAATCATCAGCAGATCAAAGAACAGGTCGAACGCCTGAACCACATTTCCGAGATGTTCGCCGGACGACGCATGGACCAGAGCGTACAAAAAGCACTGACTGGCCATAAACTGGAAGAACTTGAGACTTAAACCATGCCCCAATTGATCGTTCTACCTAATGAGCAACTCTGTCCCGATGGTGCATTGATCGAGGCGAAGCCCGGCGTATCCATCTGCGATACCCTGCTTGAGAACGGCATCGAAATCGAGCACGCCTGCGAGAAAGCATGCGCCTGCACCACCTGCCATGTGGTGGTGCGCGAGGGCTTCGAATCGCTTGATCCCTCAGATGAACTGGAGGATGACATGCTGGACAAGGCGTGGGGTCTGGAGCCGAACTCGCGTCTTTCCTGTCAGGCGATCGTCAAGGATCGGGATATGGTGATAGAGATTCCGAAATACACCATCAATCTGGCCAGCGAGCAACACTAAGAGGTTTGTCATGAAGTGGACCGATACGCTGGATATTGCCATCGAGCTTTACGAAAAATTTCCCGAAGTAGACCCCCGCTATGTCCGCTTTACCGATCTGCACAGATGGGCGACCGAGCTGGAGGGCTTTGATGACGATCCGATCAAATCCAGCGAGAAAATTCTCGAAGCGATCCAGATGGCCTGGATCGATGAGACCGAATGATTCCCGGCCTCTTTGCCTTGATATTGCAATAACCCCCGATTTTTTCCGGACCGCCAAGGTCAACGACATCCTGTCGGAAGTTGTTTAGTTCAAGTCGTCAGAACGACGTACTAATTCAGGTTCGCCTCGATAATCTGGCCGCTCGTTCCGTGGCTGTCCGGCCCCATGAGATGGAGGTAGAGCGGCATCAGCGCTTCAGGTTTGGGCAGGTTGTCCTTGTGCTCGCCAGGATAGATGCGGATGCGCTGCGGCGACTGCACCGGGCCGGGCACCACTGCATTGATGCGTAGCCTGGGGTAGACCTCCAGTTCCTGCGCCCAGATTTTTACCAGCGTTTCCACCCCATTCTTGGCGACCGCAAAGCCGCCCCAGAAGGCTGTGGGGGTGTGACCGTGGGTTTCCGAGGTCATCAGGATCGAAGCGTCCGGCGAAGCTTTCAGCAGTGGCAGGCAGGCACGGGTGAGGGCGAAGGGCGCGGCCAGATTGACGCGCAGCAGTGGCAGCCATTGCGCCAGGGTCTGGTCTTCCAGCGGCTGCGGGCGGTCGACCTTGGCGGCATTGTGCAAAATGCCGTCGAGTCGTCCCAACTGCCCGCCGATGCCGGAAGCCATTGCGGCGAAATCCTTGTCTTCTGCTTTGCTCAGGTCCAGCGGGAAAATCGCCGGCAGCGGGTGGCCTGCCGTCTCGATTTCATCGTATACCGCTTCCAGTTTTTTTACCGAATGGCCATGCAGGATGACCGTGGCGCCGTGGGCCGCGAAGGTCAATGCTGCGGTTTTGCCGATGCCTTGGCCCGCCCCTGTGACGAGAATGACGCGGCCCTTCAGTAGATCTTGCGGTGCTTGGTGGTTTTTCATGGCGATTCCAGAATAAGTTGTGCGCATTTTACCCCACTTCGTACCGCGCTTTCGAGAGTGGCGGGGTAATCGCCGGCGGTGTAGTCGCCGGCGAGGTAGAAATTCGGCAGCGGGGTGGCTTGGCCGGGGCGTTCCAGGTCCGGACTACAGGCAAAGGTGGCGCGCTTTTCCGCAATCACCTTGTGCCACAGCGGTGGCGGCAGGTCGGGAAGAGTCGCACGGAGCTCGTCATCCACCCGCTGTGCCAGTTCGTCATGATCCAGTGCCTGGTGCGGTCCTTCCGCGCTGATTACGGCACACAACAGGCCGGCTTCGTGGTTGATCCGGCCGCGGTCGAACACCCATTGGGTGACGCCGCCATACAGGCCGATCATGGGCCGGGGCAGGCAGGTTGCTGCGGGATATTGCAGAAATACGCTGTAGATCGGCTGATAACTGAAGCGGCCTACCTGTGCCTTGGCTTCTGCCAGTTCAGGCAGGTCGGCGGTAAGCGCGGCCAGGCGCTGCGGCGGCACCGCGCAAATGACCTGGTCAAACTTTTCCGACCCTGCTCGCATTTCCAGGGAGAAGCCGGCAGCCTCGGCTTTGACTGCAAGCACTGTTTGGGAATGCACGATTTTACCGCCATGGCTCTCGATGAATGCGGCTGCATGTTCCGGAAAGAGACGGGTCAGATTGGTCAGTGGCAGCAGCATGTCGCTGTCTTCCCGGCTGCCGGCCAGGCTGTCGCGCAGGACGTTGAGGAATACCTGGGCCGATGCGGTTTCGAGCGGGGTGTTGAGCGCGGCGACGCAGAGCGGCTCCCATAAGTAGCGGCGCAGATTGCCGGTCTGGCCATGCATAGTCAGCATCTTGCCGGCGCCGATGTCGTCGCTGAGGCGGAAACCCCAGCGCCGCATCGTGCTCATGAAGCGCGCGGCGGAGAGGCGTTCACTCCAAGTCAGACCGCGCGCCGCAAGCAGTCCTAGTGCCAAATGCAGCGGTGCCGGCCACGGTGCCGCTTGCAGGCTGAAGCGACCGGGAATGACCAGTTGCAGGGGCAGCCGCAGCAGCAGCGCAGCCGGATCTGCGCCGCTCATGCGCATCAGGCGCAGGGTTTCGCGGTAGGCGCCGAGGAGAATGTGCTGGCCGTTATCCAGCGCCATGCCGCGGTAATCCACCCGCCGTGCTCGCCCGCCCAGCTGCCTGGCTGCCTCGAAGACGGTTACGGATATCCCTTGGGCGGCCAGTTCCACTGCTGCCGCCAGGCCGGCATAGCCGGCGCCGATGACCGCGACTTTCATTCCTTGATCCAGGTCCTGCAGGCAAGCCACAGTTTGCGCAGTGGCGTAAGCGAGATGCGCTGATTCAGGACGTGGTAGCCGTCTTGCCTGACTTCGTCCAACACGGCATGGTAAATCGCCGCCATGATCAGGCCGGTGCGCTGGTTCTTGCGATCCGCTGCGGGCAACTCGGAAAACGCCTGGGCATAGTATTGGTTTGCCCGTTCGCCCTGGAACGCCATCAGCTGGCTGAAATTCGCAGTTTCCCGGCCATGCAGAATGTCGGCTTCGTTGACGCCGAAGCGGGCGAGCTCGTCTAGCGGCAGATAGATGCGGTTGCGTCGGGCGTCTTCGCCGACATCGCGGATGATGTTGGTGAGCTGGAAAGCCAGTCCGAGGTCGTGGGCATAAGTTTCGGTGCGCGCATCCCGGTAACCGAATATGCGGGCGGAAAGCAGTCCCACCACGCCCGCTACGCGGTGGCAGTAGAGCTGGAGCTGGTCGAAATCGGAATAGCGGTTCTGAGTCAGATCCATTTCCATGCCGGCGATGATCTCATCGAATTCCGCGGCAGGCAGGCCGAATTCCCGAACCAGCGGCGCCAGGGCCTGCCCCACGGGGTGCTCTGGGTGGCCGGCGAAGATATGGGAAACTTCATTGCGCCACCAGGCGAGCTTGGTGCGGGCGACGGCGACGTCGTGGCATTCGTCGGCAACATCGTCCACTTCGCGGCAGAAGGCATACAGGGCGGTGATTGCCCGGCGCTTTAGCGGGGGCAGGAAAAGAAAGCTGTAATAGAAGCTGGAGCCGCTTTTTGCGGCCCGCTCCTGGCAGTATTGGTCGGGCGTCAAGGTATTAACTTTCATTTTTTTCGCAGGGCTCGGTAAAGCATGAATACCCAGTCTCCTGGCTTGATCAGCGGACGGTCATTGAAGATGTCGCCGCCGGATTTGTGCAGCTTGCGCAGGATGGTTTCGCCGCCCAGGATGATCATGCGCATTTCCAGACCGATCCTGCCGCGCAGCACGCTGCCGAGCGGCGCGCCCGCCTGCAGTAGCTTGCGCGTGCGCTCGATCTGGAGCTGCATGAAGGGCTTCCACAGGCCGCTAGTGTCTCCGCGCGCGATTTGCGCTTCGGTGATGCGGTATTTTGCCAGTTCATCCTGCGGCAGGTAAATCCTGTCCTTGTCCTGGTAGTCGATGGAGATGTCCTGGAGGAAGTTGATCAGCTGCAGGCTGGAACAAATGGCGTTAGAGTAGCTGATGTTGCGTTCTGTCGCCGCGCCGTAAAGGTGGAGCAGCAGCAGCCCGACCGGATTGGCGGAGCGTTGGCAGTAATCCATCACCTCGCTGAAGTGTGCGTAGCGTTTTTTAACCACATCCTGGGAAAAGGCGTCGAGCAGATCGTAAAAAGGTTGCAGCGGCAGGCGATGGCGGTCGATGATCTCTTTCAGCTCGTGGAACAGCGGAGCCGCGGGGGGCTGGCCGGCCCCGATTCTATCCAGTTCGGCACGAAAGCAGCCGAGCAGAGCCAGACGCTCATTATCGTCGAGATCGCCTTCATCCGCGAAATCGTCAGCCGCACGGGCGAAAGCGTAAATGACGCCAACCGGGCGGCGCAGCCGTTTTGGCAGCAGGACGGATGCCACCGGAAAATTTTCATAATGTTGAGGCATAGGGTTTTCAGGTAGGATGGCTCGCGGAAAAGGAAGCTGACAGCCGATCGTTGAATATATTACACTATAGGTTTTTGCGAAAGTGGCGGAATTGGTAGACGCACTGGATTTAGGTTCCAGCGCTTCACGGCGTGGGGGTTCGAGTCCCCCCTTTCGCACCAGACATGCAACAGTCTTTAATTTAGAGGGATAGGAATGGAAACGACTACGGAAAACGCCAGCTCGCTGCAACGCACACTTAATCTGGCGATATCTCTCGCCAGCATGGAAGCTGAAGTGGGAAACAGGCTAAAACGGCTGGCGCGCACGGTCAAGATGGATGGTTTTCGTCCCGGCAAGGTGCCGATGAAGATTGTGGAGCAGCAATACAGCGGCCAGGTCCGCCAGGAAGTGTTGGGCGAGGCGGTGCAGAAGAATTTTTCCGAGACGGTGCGGGCGCAAAACCTGAAGGTGGCGGGTTATCCCCGGATCGAGGCCATGCCGGCCGAGGGCGAGTCCAAGGATCTGCAATTCGCTGCGACTTTCGAGGTTTATCCCGAAGTGGTGGTGGGCGATATCAGCGGGGTGGCGATCGACCGTCCGCAGGTGGTGGTGGGCGATGCCGAGGTTGATAAAACCCTTGAAATCCTGCGCAAGCAGCGCGTGACTTATGTGCCGGCCAAGCGCAAGGCTGCAGACGGCGACCAGGTCGAGATCGACTACCGTGGCACCCTGAACGGAGAGGAGTTTCCGGGTGGCAAGGCCGATGGTTATAAGCTGGTGCTGGGCGAAGGCCATACGCTGAAGGATTTTGAAGGGGCTATCGTTGGCATGAAGGCAGGCGAGAGCAAATCGTTTGAACTAACCTTTCCCGAAGATTATCATGCCAAGGAACTGGCCGGAAAAACCGTGACTTTCGCGGTGACGCTGAATCAGGTGGCCGGACCGAAACTGCCGGAAGTCGATGCGGACTTCGCCAAGTCGCTGGGTGTGACGGACGGCAACCTGGAAACCATGCGGGGCGAAATCAAGGCTAACCTTGAGCGTGAAGTGAAAAAGCGCATCGACGGCCGGGTCAAGGAGCGCGTGATGCAGGCTCTGCTCGATGCGACGCCGTTCGAGCAGCCCCGGTCTCTGGTCGAGATGGAAATTGACCATCTCCGTCAGCAGGCCGGCGAAGATTTGCGTGCTCGTGGTTTAACCGCTAGCGGCGATATTTCGCTGCCCGCCAATTTGTTCGAAGACCAGGCGCGCCGCCGCGTCAGCCTCGGTTTGATCATGTCGGAACTGGTTACCGCGCACCAGTTGCAGGCCAAGCCTGAGCAGGTGCGTAAACTGGTGGATGAACTGGCGCAGAGCTATGAGCAGCCGGAGCAGGTGCTGGCTTGGTATTATGGTGAACCGAATCGCCTGGCCGCAGTCGAATCGTTGGTTATCGAAGACAATGTGGTCAAGTGGGTGCTGGAACGCGCCAAAGTGGTGGAAGTCACTTCCGCCTTTGATGAACTGATGGGGAATAATTAATGATTCATAGTCAGAACTGGGAGCCGCAAAACCTGGGTTTGGTCCCGATGGTGATCGAGCAGAGTGGGCGTGGCGAACGCGCGTTCGACATCTATTCTCGCCTGCTCAAGGAGCGGGTGATTTTCCTGGTTGGGCCGGTCAACGATGCGACGGCCAACTTGATCGTGGCGCAGATGCTGTTCCTGGAATCGGACAATCCGGACAAGGATATTTTCTTTTACATCAACTCGCCGGGTGGCTCGGTCAGTGCCGGGATGTCGATTTACGATACCATGCAGTTTATCAAGCCTGATGTCAGCACGCTCTGCCTGGGCCAGGCAGCCAGCATGGGTTCGTTTTTGCTCGCCGCCGGCGCCAAGGGCAAACGTTTCTGCTTGCCGAACTCCCGAGTGATGATTCATCAGCCGTCGGGCGGCTTTCAGGGCCAAGCTTCAGACATTGAAATCCATGCCAAGGAAATCCTATACTTAAGGCAGCGCCTGAATACGATGCTGGCTCATCACACCGGCCAGTCCGTTGAAACCATTGAAAAAGACAGTGACCGCGATAATTTCATGAGCGGCGATGAAGCGGTAAAATATGGGCTGGTGGATAAAGTACTGACGAATCGAACCGATTTTGCTGCTTGATGCCAAAAATATCTGAGGGAAACTGAAAATGTCTGATAAAACCGGCGGCGAAAAACTGCTTTACTGCTCGTTCTGCGGCAAAAGCCAACATGAAGTGCGTAAATTGATTGCCGGCCCGTCCGTGTTTGTCTGCGATGAGTGCGTCGAGTTGTGCAACGACATTATTCGCGAGGAGGCGCAGGGCGATCAATCGGCAAAAGCGGGGGCTTCCGACCTACCGGTGCCGCAGGAAATCTGCCAGATGCTCGACGAATACGTGATCGATCAGCCGAAGGCGAAGAAAATCCTCTCCGTCGCGGTTTACAATCATTACAAGCGGCTCAAGAACAGTTCGAAGACCGACGAGATTGAGTTGTCCAAAAGCAACATCCTGCTGATTGGCCCAACCGGTTCCGGCAAGACCCTGCTGGCCCAGACGCTGGCGCGAATGCTCAACGTGCCTTTCGTTATCGCCGATGCCACCACCCTGACCGAAGCCGGCTATGTCGGCGAGGATGTCGAAAACATCATTCAGAAATTGCTGCAGAAATGCGACTACGATGTGGAGAAGGCGCAGCGGGGTATTGTCTACATTGATGAAATCGACAAGATTTCACGCAAATCCGACAATCCGTCGATTACCCGCGACGTGTCCGGTGAGGGTGTGCAGCAGGCACTGCTCAAGCTGATCGAGGGGACGACTGCCTCGGTGCCGCCGCAGGGCGGCCGCAAGCACCCCAATCAGGAATTCGTTCAGATCGATACCACCAACATCCTGTTCATTTGCGGTGGTGCGTTCAGCGGCCTGGACAAAGTGATTCGCATGCGCTCCGAAAAAGGCGGGATAGGTTTTGGGGCCGAAGTGAAGAGCAAGGACGACCGCAAGGAAATCGGCGCCGTGCTGCGCGATGTCCAGCCGGAAGATCTGATCAAGTTCGGCTTGATCCCTGAATTTGTCGGTCGTCTGCCCGTTGTCGCGACCCTAGAGGATCTCGACGAGCACGCCCTGATGCGTATCTTGACCGAGCCCAAGAATGCCCTGATCAAGCAGTACCAGAAACTCTTCGCGATGGAAGGGGTTGAATTGGAGTTCAGGGAAAATTCGCTGCTCGCCATTGCCAAGAAAGCGCTGGCGAGAAAGACCGGCGCCCGTGGCTTGCGTTCGATTCTGGAGCATACTCTGCTGGATATCATGTATGACCTGCCCTCCATGAGCAATGTTGCCAAGGCGGTGATCGACGACGGGGTGGTCAGCGGTGAGAATCAACCGATCCTGATTTACGCCGATCAGCCCAAGGTGGCCGGCACTGCCTGATGTTTTGCCGCCGCTTCCCCAGCGGCTTGTCAACGTAAAACTCGCGAAGCGAACCCTCATCACTCTCTCCCTCCGGGAGGGAGCTAGGAGAGAGGGAAAGGGTCATAACCGTTTGTTCAATTTTGCTGTGGGCGGAGTTCGAATTTTTCAGATGCACTTGAATTGCCGCAAGTCGTCCCTACCTTCGTAGATGTAAGTTAAATTTCAGGTGGAGCCCATGACTATACACAATGACCCGTTAGACCAATCCGTGACACTGCCGCTTTTGCCGCTGCGCGATGTGGTGGTGTTCCCGCACATGGTGATCCCACTGTTCGTAGGTCGTCCCAAGTCCATCAAGGCGCTGGAAACTGCCATGGAATCCGGGAAACATATCATGCTGGTGGCGCAAAAATCCGCCGCCAAGGATGAACCCGTGCCGGAGGACCTGTATGAGGTCGGCTGCATGGCCAGCATCCTGCAGATGCTGAAACTGCCAGATGGCACCGTCAAGGTGCTGGTGGAAGGCAGTCAGCGCGCTCAGGTCACCAAATTCTCCGATGCCAAGACCCACTTTGTCGCGGAAGCCGACCTGATCGCGCAGGAAGAAGGCGAAGAAAACGAAATCGAGGCGTTGCGCCGTGGCCTTTTCGCGCAGTTCGATCAGTACGTCAAGCTCAACAAAAAGATTCCGCCGGAGATCCTCACGTCGCTGGCCAGTATTGATGAGGCGGGTCGTCTGGCTGACACTATCGCCGCTCACCTGCCGCTCAAGATCGAGCAGAAGCAGGAAATCCTGGAAATGGTGAGCGTGCAAAAACGCCTGGAGCACATGCTCGGTATCCTGGATTCGGAAATTGATATCCTCCAGGTGGAAAAGCGCATTCGTGGCCGCGTCAAGCGTCAGATGGAAAAGAGCCAGCGCGAGTATTACCTGAACGAGCAGGTCAAGGCGATCCAGAAAGAGCTGGGCGACTTGGAGGAAGGCTCGGATCTGGACGAGCTGGAGAAGAAAATCAAGGCGGCTTCCATGCCCAAGGATGCGCTTGCCAAAGCCGAATCCGAATTGAAGAAACTGCGCCTGATGTCTCCGATGTCGGCGGAGGCAACGGTGGTGCGCAACTTCATCGACGTTCTGACCGGGTTGCCGTGGAAAAAGAAAACCAAGATCAGCAAGGATCTGAAGGCGGCTGAAGCGGTGCTGGAGAAGGATCACTACGGCCTGGAGAAGGTCAAGGAACGTATCGTCGAATATTTGGCAGTGCAGCAGCGCGTGGACAAATTCAAGGCGCCGATCCTGTGTCTGGTCGGCCCGCCCGGCGTAGGAAAAACCTCCTTGGGACAGTCCATCGCCCGCGCAACCAACCGCAAATTTATTCGCATGGCACTGGGCGGCGTACGCGATGAAGCCGAGATTCGCGGGCATCGCCGCACCTACATCGGCTCCATGCCGGGCAAGGTGTTGCAGGGGATGGCCAAGGTGGGGGTGCGTAATCCCCTGTTTTTGCTGGACGAAGTGGATAAGATGGGGGCGGATTTCCGTGGCGACCCCTCCTCTGCGCTGCTGGAGGTGCTCGACCCGGAACAGAACCATACCTTCGTCGACCATTATGTCGAGGTGGAGTATGACCTGTCGGACGTGATGTTCGTGGCCACTTCCAACTCCATGAACATTCCCGGTCCGCTGCTCGACCGAATGGAAGTGATTCGTCTATCCGGTTACACCGAGGACGAGAAGATCAACATCGCGATGCGCTATCTGCTGCCGAAGCAGTTGAAGCTGCACGGACTTAAAGAGGAAGAGGCCAGTATCGCGGAAAGCGCCGTGCGCGACATTGTCCGCTATTACACCCGAGAGGCGGGGGTGCGCAGCCTGGAACGGGAAGTCGCCAAAATTTGCCGCAAGGTGGTGAAGGCGCTGTTGCTCAGGAAGGGCAAAGGCAAAATCGCTGTGACCTCGCGCGGCCTGGACAAGTATCTGGGGGTGCGCCGTTACAGCTATGGCATGGCCGAGCTGAATAACCAGGTCGGCCAGGTGACGGGTCTTGCCTGGACCGAAGTGGGCGGCGAGTTGCTGACCATCGAGGCGGTGGCGCTGCCCGGCAAGGGCAAAATGATCACCACGGGCAAGCTTGGCGAGGTGATGCAGGAATCGATTCAGGCGGCGCTTTCCGTGGTGCGCAGTCGCTCGCGCACGCTGGGCATTTCCGAGGATTTTTATCAGAAGAACGATATCCACATTCACCTGCCGGAAGGTGCCACGCCCAAGGATGGGCCTAGTGCCGGTATTGCCATCACCACCGCGATGGTATCCATCCTGACCGGAATTCCGGTGCGGGCAGATGTCGCGATGACCGGCGAGATCACGCTGCGCGGTGAGATATTGCCGATCGGCGGGTTGAAGGAAAAACTGCTGGCGGCTCACCGTGGCGGGATCAAAACCGTCTTGATTCCTCATGAGAACGTCAAGGATCTGGTCGAGATACCGGATAACATCAAAAACCGGCTGGATATCCACCCGGTCAAGTGGATCGACGAAGTGCTCGGGTACGCGCTCGAACGCAAGCCGGAGGCGCTGCCGGAAGTAGTTGCGACCCCGCCCATGCCGCCGGTTGAAGAGCAAACAAAGGACGCCGTCATCAAGCATTAACTCGTACACTGCTTTGCTAAAAGCCAATCCGGCGACTCATTGCCGGGTTGGCTTTTTTGTTTTCGCCGTAGCGCGTATTACATCCTGAGCATCACCAATCAGGGTGCAAGTACCTATACGCTGAACGCAACCCCAACGGGCACCACGACTTCTGACAGTTGCGGCACGCTGACGCTCGACCACCTCGGTCAAAAAGGTGCGGCGCTTTCCATCGCGCAATGCTGGTGAGCAGTAGTTCGCCAGCCATCATCGGGATTTTTCAATGAATGCTTGCAAAGTAAATTCTAATATTAGATAATGCTAATAACTTGAATGATTCATCAGCTATGAGTTGTTCCAGTGTTGTCTCCTCCATCCTCCATTTTTTTGGTGGATTTTAAGCGCGGTCACTTAGGTGAGCCGCGTTTTTTTTGTCTTTTTCAGACATCGGTATCATGTTCTTATGAATACCCCCCTGATTATCGACCGCAAATTATTCGTCCGCGTTTCGTCGGAAGCGCAGGCTGCGCTCCGTCGGCGCAAGAATTTCAATTTCCATGCCGCCGAGGCGGATGTGAGTCATCGGCTGCTCAATGCGATGGAGCCGGATTCCTATATCCCGCCACACTGCCACCTGGATGCGAGCAAGGATGAGTCCATCATTGCGCTCTCGGGGCGGTTCGGGGTGGTTTTCTTCGACCATGCGGGAAACGTTACCGGGACGGCAAGCCTGGCTTCGGGAGGTGAAGCGGTGGGAGTGAATATTCCTCATGGCGTGTTTCATTCCCTGGTAGCCCTGGAGTCCGGCAGTATCTTCTTCGAGGCCAAGGCCGGCCCCTATAAGGTGCTGGAGCCGGCAGAAAAAGCACACTGGGCGCCCGCCGAGGGTGAACCGGATGCGACTGCTTACCTGAATTTCCTCAGGGCGATGTTCTAAGCGGTATCCCGTTTTTCAAAATCGGGGTACTCGCCACTGCCCGCATTGATTTCCACTCCTTCCACTCGCGCCAGTTCCGGTCCTGTCCGGACCCATTCGATCATGGCGCCGACCGCTTCAGGCGTGCCCTGTATCACCGCTTCCACGGTACCGTCACGGCGATTTCTGACCCAGCCGGTGATGCCGAGCTGATGAGCTTTGCGGCACATGGACTCGCGGAAGAATACGCCCTGAACCCGACCGTAAACGCTCAGATGATGGCTGATATTCATGGATATTGTTCCCGGTTAATGCGGGCTAAGAAGATAAACGCATCTTGAATATCCTGTAAAAACAGGTAGCTAAGTGCATTTGGACTATTTACAAATGCCAGAAAAAAAGCCAATGTACTTAGCGGAAGTGCCATGTTATGGGATTTTTCTAAATTATAATTATATTAAGGAGACGGAGATGACACATTTGCGTAACTTGTTGTTGCTGAGCGCATTGTTTGGCTTGCTGGGTCTGGCGGGCTGCGCCTCAACCGGAGGCAAGTCGGCTGCGGCCGGATTTCCGGAGAAGGTGGTTTATCATGTGAATGACTCCACCGTGGCGGGGGTGGCGATGAACAATGTCAAAAATCACCTCAGCGCCAATCCGCAGGCGACCATCGTGATGGTCACCCACGGCAAGGGCATCGACTTTCTGCTCGAAGGCGCAACCGACAAGGACGGCAATCCTTACGATGTCAAAGTCCAGGAATTGAGGGCAAAAGGCGTGACATTCGATGTGTGCAACAATACGCTGGTCGGACGCAAGATCGACCCGAAAAAAGTGATCCCTGAGGCTGTGATCGTGCCCTCTGGTGTAGCGGAGATTTCCAAGCTGCAATCCCAGCAAAACTATGTCTATCTGAAGCCCTGATCGAAAAGGCTCGGCGTAAAAAAGGCGGCGCGTGCGCCGCCTTTTCTATTTCACCCGCATCCCCGGCTTGGCGCCCTCGTCCGGGCTGAGAATGAAGAGCCCGTGCTCGCTGCCCGAGGCGGCCAGCACCATCCCTTCCGATAATCCGAACTTCATCTTGCGCGGGGCAAGGTTGGCGACCATCACAGTGTGGCGGCCGATCAGCTTCTCCGGCGCATAGGCCGACTTGATGCCGGCAAAGACGGTGCGCGGATTTTCCTCGCCGATGTCGAGGGTGAGCCTGAGCAGTTTTTCCGCGCCCTCGATATGCTCGGCGTTGACGATTTTGGCGATGCGCAGATCGATCTTGGAGAAATCATCGATGCCGATGGTTTCGGCGATCGGCTGGATTTCGTGGGTTTGCTTCTCGGCATGGCGGGCGGGGGAGTGCTCCGCTGCCGGAGCCAGGGTGGCTTTGTTTTCTTCGATCATGGCTTCCACTTGTTTCGGGTCGATACGGGTCATCAGATGCTGGTAGGGGTTGATGGCATGGCCAGCAGGCAGTAGCTCCTGCGCATCACTCCATTGCAGGGGGGCGATGTTGAGGAAGGCTTCCACGTCGGCGGCCAGCTTGGGCAGCACCGGCTTGAGGTAGAGGGTGAGCAGGCGGAACAGGTTGAGGCTGACGGTGCAAGCTTCATGCAGCTTGGCTTCCATGCCTTCCTGCTTGGCCAACTCCCAGGGCTTGTTGTCGTCCACATACTGGTTGGCGAGATCGGTCAGGCGCATGATGTCGCGCAAGGCCTTGCCGTATTCGCGAGCTTCATACTGGGCGGCGATGTCCTTCGCGGCGCTCTGCAATTGTTGCGGCAAGGTCAGGTCGGCCATGCCGCCAAGCTTGCCGCCGAAGCGCTTGGTGATGAAGCCCGCCGAGCGCGAGGCGATGTTGACGTACTTGCCGATCAGGTCGCTGTTCACCCGTGCCGTAAAATCCTCCAGGCTGAGGTCGATGTCCTCGATGCTGCTGTTGAGCTTGGCGGCGAAATAGTAGCGCAGCTGTTCCGGGTTGAGGTGCTTGCGGTAGCTGGCGGCGGTGATGAAGGTGCCGCGCGACTTGGACATTTTCTGGCCGTTGACGGTGAGGAAGCCGTGGGCGAAGACGCCGGTGGGCGTGCGGTGGCCGGAAAATTTCAGCATCGCCGGCCAGAACAGGGCGTGGAAGTAGAGGATGTCCTTGCCGATGAAATGGTAGAGCTCGGCGGTGGAATCCTGTCCCCAGTAGGCGTTGAAATCCAGGCCTTTTTTCGCGCACAGGTTCTTGAAGCTGGCCATGTAGCCGACCGGAGCGTCGAGCCAGACGTAGAAATATTTGCCCGGCGCATCCGGGATTTCGAAACCGAAGTAGGGCGCGTCGCGGGAAATGTCCCAGTTCTGCAGGCCGCCGCCGATCCACTCCTGCATCTTGTTGGCGGCTTCCGGTTGCAGATGGCCGGCGTTGGTCCACTCCTTCAGGAAGTCATTGCAGGCGCCGAGCGTGAAGAAGTAGTGCTCGGATTCCTTGCGCACCGGGGTGGCGCCGGATACCGCCGAGACCGGGTTGATCAGGTCAGTGGGGGAATAGGTGGCGCCGCATGCTTCGCAGGAGTCGCCGTACTGGTCCAAAGCATGACACTTGGGGCACTCGCCCTTGATGAAACGGTCCGGCAGGAACATTTCCTTTTCCGGATCGTAGAACTGTTCGATGGTTTTGGTCACGATCAGTTTTGCCCGGTCGCGCAAGGTGCGGTAGATGTTCTGCGCCAGTTCCCGGTTCTCGTCGGAGTTGGTCGAGTAGTAGTTGTCGAAATCGACGTGGAAGCCGTCGAAATCCGCCCTGTGCTCGTGCCAGACCCGTTCGATCAGGGTCTCCGGGGTGATGCCCTCGGCTTGCGCGCGGAGCATGATGGGGGTGCCGTGGGTGTCATCGGCGCAGACGTAATGGCACTCGTGCCCTTGCATTTTCTGGAATCGTACCCAAATATCGGTCTGGATGTATTCAACCAGATGGCCAAGATGGATGCTGCCATTGGCGTAGGGTAGGGCGCTGGTAACCAGGATCTTGCGTTTCATTGCGGTTTGTCGGGGAACTTGAAAGACCTCAATTGTAACAAACCGTGGTAGCAAGCCCAATTATTCGTTAAACTTTCGTTTTCTGCTCTGGTACCCTTTAAAGGTGCTTGGCAAAAATGGTTACACTCAAGGAGTAAGCATGTCCGTGTCAGAACAGCAGGTGCAAGCCGCACTGAAAGAAATTACCGATCCTACTACCAAGAAGGATTTTGTCAGCACCAAGTCGGTCAAGAACATCAAGATCGACGGCGACAAGGTTTCCCTTGATATCGTCCTCGGTTACCCGGCTAAAAGCGTGATTGAAAGTATCCGCACCCTGGTAGGCGACAAGATTAAAGGCATTGCCGGCGTCGGTGGCGTGACGGTCAATGTCTCCTCCAACATCGTTTCGCATAGCGTGCAGCGCGGCGTCAAACTGATTCCGGGCATCAAGAATATCATTGCCGTGGCTTCCGGCAAGGGTGGCGTAGGCAAGTCCACCACCGCGGTGAACCTGGCTCTGGCTCTGGCGGCAGAAGGTGCGCGAGTCGGCATACTCGACGCCGACATCTACGGCCCTTCGCAACCCCTGATGCTGGGCATCAAGGATGACCGTCCCGAACCGTCTGCAGATGGCAAAAAACTTGAGCCGCTGAATGGTCACGGCCTGCAGGCCATGTCCATCGGTTTTCTGATCGATCCGGACCAGCCCATGGTATGGCGCGGCCCGATGGTGACCCAGGCGCTGGGGCAGCTTCTGAATGACACCAACTGGAAGGACCTGGATTACCTGGTGGTGGATCTGCCGCCAGGCACCGGAGATATTCAGCTTACTCTGGCGCAGACCGTGCCGGTGACCGGTGCCGTGATCGTGACGACGCCTCAGGACGTGGCCATGATCGATGCGCGCAAGGGTTTGAAAATGTTCGAGAAAGTGGGTATCCCTATTCTCGGCATCGTGGAGAACATGAGCTTGCATATTTGTACCAACTGCGGCCATGAAGAGCGTCTTTTCGGTGCGGGCGGCGGCGAGAAGATGTGCAAGGACTTCGATGTCGAGTTTCTCGGCGCATTGCCGCTGGATATCAACATCCGCCAGCAGACCGACGAGGGCAGGCCGCCGGTAGTGGCTGACCCCGATGGGCGCGTTTCTCAGATCTACAAGGAAATCGCGCGTCGCGTGGCGGTCAAAGTGGCCGACCAGGCACAGGATTTCAGCGCGCGCTTCCCCAATATCGTGATTCAAAATACGTAACCCAAGTAGTCAGCGGTCAGCTTTCAGCGGTCAGCCTCGTGCTGGCCGCTTTAACTGGTAGCTGATCGCTGATAGCTGAAGGCTGGATTTATGAGCATTAAATCGGACAAGTGGATTCGCCGCATGGCGGAACAGCACGGCATGATCGAACCCTTCGAGCCGGGGCAGGTAAGGAGCGTGGACGGAAAAAAAATCGTCTCCTACGGCACTTCCAGCTATGGCTACGATATCCGCTGCTCGGATGAATTCAAGTTGTTCACCAACATCAACTCCACTATCGTCGATCCCAAGAATTTTGACCCCAATTCGTTCGTCGACGTCAAAAGCGATGTCTGCATCATCCCGCCCAATTCGTTCGTCCTCGCGCGCACCCTGGAGTATTTCCGCATCCCGCGCAGCGTGCTGACGATCTGCCTGGGCAAGTCCACCTATGCGCGCTGCGGCATCATCGTCAACGTGACGCCGTTCGAGCCGGAGTGGGAAGGCTACGTGACCCTGGAGTTCTCCAATACCACGCCGCTGCCTGCCAAAATCTACGCCAATGAGGGTGTGGCCCAAGTGCTGTTTTTCGAGTCGGACGAGGTCTGCGAAACCTCATACAAGGACCGTGGCGGCAAGTATCAAGGCCAGCACGGCGTGACCTTGCCTAAAATTTAGTCCTGAGTAGGTTGGGCACCCCGTGCCCAACACAATGGAAACTCCCCCTGTCGGGCACGGGGTGCCCGACCTACATTGCTAGGAACACAAATGCGTTTCCGTTTTCCCGTAGTCATCATCGATGAAGATTTCCGCTCCGAGAATGCGAGCGGCATTGGCGTGCGTGTCCTGGTCAAGGCGATTGAGGAAGAAGGTCTGGAGGTGCTGGGCGCCACCAGTTATGGCGACCTGACTTCCTTTGCACAGCAGCAGAGCCGTGCCTCGACGTTCATCCTGTCGATCGACGATGAGGAGTTCTCCACGCCTGAACTGGCGGAGCAAGCTGTCGAGCAGATTCGCGCCTTCGTGGTGGAGATCCGCCGCCGGAATGCGGATATCCCGATATTTCTATATGGCGAGACCCGCACGTCGCGCCATATTCCCAACGACGTGCTGAAGGAACTGCATGGCTTCATTCACATGTTCGAGGACACGCCGGAATTCATCGCGCGCTATGTGGTGCGGGAAGCGAAGGATTATCTGGATTCACTGGCGCCGCCTTTCTTTCGAGCGCTCACTCATTACGCCGCCGACGGTTCCTACTCCTGGCACTGTCCCGGCCATTCGGGGGGCGTCGCCTTTCTCAAAAGCCCGGTAGGGCAGATGTTTCACCAGTTTTTCGGCGAGAACTTGCTGCGCGCGGACGTGTGCAACGCGGTGGACGAACTCGGCCAACTGCTCGACCATACCGGCCCGGTGGCGGCCAGCGAGCGTAACGCTGCGCGCATCTTCAATGCGGACCACCTGTTTTTCGTCACCAACGGCACTTCCACTTCCAACAAGATGGTATGGCATTCCACGGTTGCTCCCGGGGATGTGGTGGTGGTAGACCGAAATTGCCACAAATCGATATTGCACGCGATCATCATGACCGGCGCGGTGCCGGTTTTCCTGACGCCTACCCGCAACCATTACGGCATCATCGGGCCGATTCCGCTGGAAGAATTCAGCCCGGAAAACATCCGCAAGAAGATTGAAGCCAATCCCTTTGCACGCGGTGTAACTACCAAGCCAAGGGTGCTTACACTCACCCAGAGCACCTATGACGGGATTCTCTACAACGTGGAAACCCTCAAGGAAATGCTGGACGGGGAGATCGATACCCTGCATTTCGACGAGGCATGGCTGCCTCACGCCACGTTCCACGATTTCTACCAGGGCATGCACGCCATCGGCAAGGACCGCCCGCGCTGCAAAGACTCA
This sequence comes from uncultured Sulfuricella sp., assembly GCA_964559825.1. Lineage (GTDB taxonomy): Bacteria > Pseudomonadota > Gammaproteobacteria > Burkholderiales > Sulfuricellaceae > Sulfuricella. The sequence continues at coordinate 180,154 of CAZLJK010000001.1, forward strand.
ATGATCTTCGCCACCCAGTCCACCCACAAGATGTTGGCGGGACTGTCCCAAGCATCGCAGATCCTGATTCAGGATTCCGAAGCGCGCAAGCTGGATCGCGACGTATTCAACGAGGCCTACCTGATGCATACCTCCACCAGCCCGCAATACGCCATCATCGCTTCCTGCGACGTGGCGGCGGCGATGATGGAACCGCCCGGCGGCACGGCGCTGGTGGAGGAGTCGATTCTCGAAGCCTTGGATTTTCGCCGTGCCATGCGCAAGGTGGATGCGGAGTTTGGCGATTCCTGGTGGTTCAAGGTATGGGGGCCGGAACATCTCGCCGAGGAGGGCATCGGCGAGCGCGACGACTGGATGCTGCGCCAGGGCGACCGTTGGCACGGCTTCGGCAACCTCGCACCGGGGTTCAACATGTTGGACCCGATCAAGTCCACCGTCATCACGCCGGGACTGGATGTGGACGGAGATTTTGCCGACTCGGGGATCCCCGCCGCCATCGTCACCAAGTATCTGGCAGAACACGGCGTGATCGTGGAAAAAACCAGCCTTTATTCCTTCTTCATCATGTTCACCATCGGCATCACCAAGGGCCGCTGGAACACCATGTTGACTGCGCTGCAGCAGTTCAAGGACGACTATGACCGTAACCAGCCCCTATGGCGCGTGCTGCCGGAATTCGTCGCCAAGAATCCGCGCTATGAACGGATGGGCTTGAAGGAACTGAGCGATAACATACACGGCATCTACAAGGCCAACGACGTGGCCCGTTTGACGACCGAGATGTATTTGTCCGACATGGTGCCGGCGATGAAGCCGACTGATGCCTTTGCCCGCATGGCGCACAGGGAGATCGACCGGGTCGAGATCGACGATCTGGCCGACCGCGTAACCAGCGTGTTGCTGACCCCCTATCCGCCGGGTATCCCATTGCTGATTCCCGGTGAGCGCTTTAACGAGACCATCGTTCGTTATTTGAAATTCGCCCGTGAATTCAACGAGAAATTTCCTGGCTTCGAAACTGACATACACGGTCTGGTGAAAGAAGAACTGAACGGGAAGTCACGGTACTATGTGGATTGCGTGAGGCATCTCTAGCACAGTCCGTACCAAAGTAAAACGGGCGCTGGTGCGCCCGTTTTACTTTGGGGGTGACGCCCTCATAACTTGAGGGTCTCGCCCGCTTTCATTTCATGGAGTCTGGTCTTGCCGCCCGATTTTTTCAGTGCCTTGGCAAAGGCTGCCACCGTTCCGTCCAGTACCGGGAAGGTGCCGAAGTGCATCGGCACGACCATGCCGGGTTTGACCAGTCGAACGGCTTCTGCAGCGCGCTCCGGTCCCATGGTGAAATGGCCGCCGATGCAGGCGAGCATCAAGTCCACTTTGCCGAATTGGCGAATCAGGGCCATGTCGCTGAAAACGTCGGTGTCGCCGGTGTGGTAGATTGCCGGGCCATTCTTTACCATAATGAGAAAGCCGCCGGGGTTGCCGCCGTCGTGGATGTCCTTGTCGGCGCTGCCCTCTGGCGCCATTACCGTGGAGCTATGAATGGCGGGGATGAAGGCGATTTTTATCTCGCCATCAAGCAGAGAAAGCTCGCCGCCGAAGTTGCCTTGGGTGTCGAACCCCATCTGTTTCTCCGGGTAACCGCCGTACTGGGCGATTGCCTTGCCCAGGTCGAAGGTGCTGACCAGTCTGGCGCCGGTTTTCCTGGCGATTTCTGCGCTGTTGCCGACATGGTCGAAGTGGCCGTGAGTGATCAGGATCAAATCGGCCTTTTCCAGCTTCGCCAAATCATCCTTGCCATTCTTGTTGGCCGGGTTGGTGAGCCAAGGATCGATCAGCAATACCTTGCCGGCAGGGGTGGTGAGTTTGAAGGCGGCATGGCCGTACCAGGTGAGTTCGGCCTGCCCGGCAAGGGCGAACAGCGGAGTTTGCAGGAGCAGAAGCAGAATCAACGGACGGAAAAATTTCATGTTTTATCCTTGAGGGGCTGAGGCTTTTCTATCATAGACCACAAAATCGCATTCCAGCCCGCTTTCGGATTTGCAGGGTTTGCGCCCGGTTTCCTGCCACAGGTTCGAGTCGAATTCGGGGAACCACGCATCGCCCTTGAATTCCGCCTGGATTTCAGTGAGGTAGATCCGGTCGGCGACATTCAGCGCCTGGCGATAAAGCTCCGCGCCGCCGATGAAAAAAATTTCGTCGTCGTCGCCGCAAGCGGCAATCGCGTCCTCGATCGAATTTGTCACGATGCAACCCGGCGCCTGTAAATCCCTGGAGCGGGTGATGACCACGGAAGTGCGCCCCGGCAGTTTGCCCGGCAGCGACTCCCAGGTTTTGCGCCCCATCAGGATGTGGTGCCCCAGTGTCAGCGCCTTGAAATGCTTGAGGTCTTCCGACAAGCGCCAGGGTAGGGTGTTGGCTATGCCGATGACGCGGGTTTTCGCCATCGCGGCAATGATGGAAAGACGGGGTTTGCCCATATTTTTGTGGAAACTTATATTCTGAAATGACTTACCATTTCGCGCAGGTCTTCGGCCAGATGCGCCATACGCTGCGTGGCGGCTGTATTTTCCTGGATAGCCGACCGGTTCGCTTCAGCCATTTGCGCGATTCTTTCCACGTTCTGGGCGATTTCGTGGCTGGACGTTTTTTGTTCGTTTACGGAAAGGGCGATATTCTCCACGCCCTCGGCTGACTGGGTCACCGACTGATTGGCCTCGCCCAATACCATGGCGACGTTCTCCAGGTAATCCTGGCTGGTTTGCAATGACTTCTGGCTATGCTGGATCGCTTGTGCCACGGCGGCGGACTGCGAGCCGAGCGTCATCGTGACCTGATCGATCTGGCTGGCGGATTGCGCCGATTTTTCAGCCAGTTTACGTACTTCGTCCGCCACCACGGCAAACCCGCGCCCCTGCTCGCCTGCCCGTGCGGCTTCGATTGCTGCATTGAGCGCCAGCAGATTGGTCTGTTCCGCAATGTCCTTGACCTGCCTCGTCATGTTGGTAATGGCTTCCGTGCTGCGGATGAACTCAGATACCGATGCGGCGATGCCTTCGACGGAAGACTCCACTGTGGTGATTTCCCCGATCAGTTCGGACAGGCTTTCGTTACCTTTCTCGGTGTGTTCCATCCCGTTCCGGGAAATCTGGTTTACATTGTCAGCATTTTCCGCGACGGAACTGATGCTGACCGCCATCTCCTCAACCGCCGCAGCCGTGGCTTCCGCCGCTTCGCTCTGCTGGTTGGAGCCGGAAGCAACCAGGTTTGCCGTGTCGGAAAGCCTGGACGCGGTGCTGCAGACTTCTGACGTAATATTGTTTACCTTGGCAATGATGCCGCCGAGTTCGATGCGAATTTGCTCAGCGCTAGCCGCGATCTTGCCGAGCTCGTCCTCCGAAGTGCAGGTAATGGCGGATGAAAAATCGCCTTTGGCGAGCCTGCCCAGATCCTGAACCAGCTGGTTTGCGGGGTTCAGGATGTTTTTCTGCACCAGCCACAAGAAGGCGAAGAATGCCATGACGATGGCGGCGGCCATCAGCCCGAGACTGATCACTATGCCACTTTGGCCGCTGGTTCTGGCTTCCTTAACCTGGTTTTTTGGGATTTGTGAATCAGCCTGAGCCTGTTGCGCGGCGTTCTGGTAAACAGCGACCTCTTGCTCGAGCGTTTGTATCTGAACCCAGGCAAGCCATAGTCCGAGCAGGGAGGCGGCGAGGAGGAGGGTCGTTCCTGTGCCCGATATCAAAAATAGTTTGTTGCGGATGCTGTGTTTGATCCAGTTCATGTTGATTTTCTCCGTGCCGACAGGCTAAATTTTAGGGTGCAGATAATGAGCATTTATACCATTGCGGAATGTGGAACTGCAATTGATGATTTGCGGGTCAGGATGTTTTTCGATACCGGCAATGCAGCCAGAAGTGCCGGCAATGCTTACACCGCAACCGGTGCCTTGATCGCGGGGAGGGGGTCATAAGCTTCGAGAGTGAAGTCTTCATATTTGAAGCCGAAAATGTTCTGCACCGCCGGGTTGATTCGCATCGTCGGCAACTGACGAGGGCTTCGCGACAGTTGTTCGCGGGTCTGGTCGAGGTGGTTGAGGTAGAGGTGGGCATCCCCTAAAGTGTGGATGAAATCGCCCGGCTTGAGGCCGCATACCTGCGCCACCATCAGGGTGAGCAGGGCGTAGGAAGCAATGTTGAAAGGCACGCCGAGGAAGATGTCGGCGCTACGCTGATAAAGCTGGCAGGACAGCTTGCCGTCGGCGACATAGAACTGGAAAAAGGCGTGACAGGGCGGCAGCTTCATTTTGTCGACGTCGGCCACGTTCCAGGCGGAGACGATCAGGCGTCGTGAGTCCGGGGTGTGCTTGATCTGATCGATCACCTGGCTGATCTGGTCGATATGGCGGCCGTCCGGGGTCGGCCAGGAACGCCACTGATAGCCGTATACCGGGCCGAGTTCGCCGTTCGCATCGGCCCATTCGTTCCATATGCTGACGCCGTTGTCCTTGAGATACTGAATGTTGGTGTCGCCCTTGAGAAACCACAGCAGCTCGTGGAGGATGGATTTGAGATGACATTTTTTGGTAGTCACCAACGGGAAGCCGGCGCCCAGGTCGAAACGCATCTGGTGGCCGAACACGCTGACCGTGCCGGTGCCGGTGCGATCACTTTTCCGGTGGCCATGGTCGAGGACGTGCTGCATTAAATCAAGGTATTGGCGCATGGGTTTTATGCTTGTAGAAGTCGTTGATTGGAATGCGTAGTTCAACTACGGAAGTCAGGTGGATTGTACACCATACGATCTTTTGCTCATTCAAGAAGTCTTTGGAATGTCGGGGTTCCCTTGTGTAGAAGTATCCAAGGCTTTTCCCCGTCGCAGCAACAGGGCGAACATGTCCGACGGCAGCGGTTTGCTGAAATAGTATCCCTGCATGGAGGTGCATTTCTGGGTGCACAGAAATGCGAACTGTTCCGGGGTTTCCACCCCCTCGGCGATGACCTTGATTCCCAGCGCGCTGGACATTGCGATGATGGCGGCGACGATAGCCGAATCATCCTTGTCGTGCGGGATGTCGCGGACAAAGGACTGGTCTATTTTCAGGGTTTCAATCGGGAAGCGCTTGAGGTAGCTCAGGCTGGAGTAGCCGGTGCCGAAATCGTCGAGGGAGAAACTGATTCCAATCTTCTTCAGCTGCTGCATGATGCCGATGGTGGCATTAACGTCCTGCATCAACATGCTTTCGGTGATTTCGAGTTCGAGAAAGCGCGACGCCAGTCCGGTTTCGGCAAGCGTTTTGGCAACAATATCGGCGATGTCGCGCTGCCAAAACTGCCGCGCCGAGAGATTGACCGCCACCCGCAACGGGGGCAGACCCTCGTCCTGCCAGGCTTTGTTCTGGCGGCAGGCTTCGTGTAGCACCCATGCGCCGATGGGGCCGATCAGGCCGGTTTCCTCGGCCAAGGGGATGAAAACCGACGGCGATACCATGCCAAATTGAGGATGGCGCCAACGTGCCAGCGCTTCCATGCCGACAATTTCACCACTGGCGAGATCCACCTGGGGCTGATAATGCAGTTCGATTTCGTTGCGCGCGATCGCGTCGTGCAGCGCACTGCCCATGGCCAGGTTTTCCAGTGCCTGGATATTCATCTCGCTGGAGTAAAACTGGTAGGTGTTGCCGCCCAAAGCCTGGCTGCGATCCATGGCGGAGAGTGCGGCTTGCAGCAAGCCCTCTGCGTTTTCACTGTCGGTGGGGTAGAGGGCAATGCCGGCGCTGAGGGTGACAAAAAGCTTGTGCCCGCCTACCGTGAGCGGGGAGTTTTCGAAGTGGTTCAGCACCTTTTGCACCTGCCGGGCTGCGTCCTCGCTGTGGGTAATTTCGTTTAACAAGAGTGCGAACTCGTCGCCGCCGGGGTGGGCAACCGTGTCGCCTTCGTGCACCAGTCCGCCCAGTTGTTCGGCAACCCGCTTCAGCGCCAGATCTCCCACCTCATGCCCGAGGGATTCGGTGACGTGCTTGAAGCGATCCAGGTCGAGGAAGATCAGCGCTGCCATCCGGTCATGCCGCTTCGCCTCGATCAAGGCCTGTTGCAGGCGATCGGTGAGCAGATTGCGATTGGGCAGGCCGGTGAGCGCATTGTGATTGGCGAGGTAAATCAGCTCGGACTCGTGGCGTTTGCGCTCGGAAATGTCGCGTACGATGGTGGAAACCCATTCCGGCTTTCCACTTTCCCCCCGGTGGGTGATGATTACCTGGGACACCGGGATTTCCTTGCCGTCGCGCGTGCGCAAGGTGGTTTCTCCGCTCCATGTTCCGTCGCGCAACGCGGTCGGGATGGCGTCGGCGCGAATGATGTCCATCACCCGGCGGGGATGATAATCATCCAGGCGGGTGGATGAAATGTCTTCATCAGGGGGTATCCCCATCATTATTCTTCCGCCGCGGTTCAAATAAGAAGCCCGGCCTTCCATATCGGCAATGCCGACGAAATCGCTGGTGGCCTCGATAATGGCGGTGAGCTTGGCGCTGGAAGCTTCCGCCAACTTGCGCCTGGTGATGTCGTGGAAAAAGATGGAAATGCCGTCTTTGGAAGGGTAGATACGGCTTTCGAACCAGAGGTTCCAAGGCGGGTAATAGTCTTCCATTTCGATTGGCGTCTGCTCCGCCATGGCCTTGTGATAAGCGGGGTAGAAAAGCTGCCCAACACTTTCCGGAAATTCGGTCCAGATGTTCTTGCCGATCAGTTCTTCAGGTTTGCGGCCGAAAAGCTGCCCAGCCCTGGTATTGACGTAGGTGTAACGCCAGTCGTTGTCGATGGCGATAAAGCCGTCGGATATCCGCTCTATGAGATGATCCAGTTGCTGGCGTATTTCCTCGGTCTGGGCTAGGGCCGTCTGCGCTTTTGCGGTGAGACTGGCTTGTTTCATCTCTTCGCGGCGTACCAGCCAATACAGCAGCAGCGCGGTAAAAGCGACGAAGGCCCAGCCCTTGTAGGTCTGTAGCCGGGTCATCCAGTCGGGGGCCATTGCGAGCGTTTCCAGCATCCGGTCTGAAAGAAATATCCACAATGCAGCGACAGCGGCATAGATCAGGGAGATGCGCAGTGCAGCGCTGTAAGCTCCGCGGGTCATGTTTTGCTGAGCGGCAGGCAACGCCAGCGGTTATCGATCAGGCCCTCCAGCGGTTGAAAGTTGGTCTTGTAGGCCATCTTGCGGCTGTGCTCTATCCAATAGCCGAGATACAGGTAGGGCAGCTCCAGTTCACGGCACAGCGCGGCCTGCCACAGGATGTTGTAAGTGCCGAAGCTGGCGCGAGGCAGATCGGGGTCGTAAAACGTATATACCGAGGAGAGGCCGTCATTTACCCTGTCGATCAGGCTGACCATGCGCAGGACATCGCCCTCGCGGAACTCGACCAGATAGGTGGTAGCGTGGCTTTGTAGCAGGAAGCGTTCGTACTGCTCCCGGTTGTCCTGATCCATGCCGCCGCCGGCATGCCGCGCTGCCTGGTAGCGCCGGTAGAGTTCGTGGTGTTCAGGGTCATAGACCAGTTCCAGTACTGCTACGGTCATTGCGGAATGGGCTTTCCAGGCTCGCCGCTGTGTGCGGTTGCGCTCGAATTCCCCGACGACTAGCCGTACCGGGACGCAGGCTTGGCACTGGCTGCATTGCGGTCGATAGTTGTAGGTTCCGCTGCGGCGAAAGCCGAGGCGGATCAATTCGCTGTAAGCCGCGCTGTCCACCAGTTCGTTGGGCGTGGCGACCAGCGAGCGCGCCTTCCGCCCCGGCAGGTAGCTGCACGGGTAGGCGGAAGTCAGGTAGAACTGCAACTCGCGCGTGGAAAAGTCATTCAGCAAGTTCATTGTCGGTGCCAGTGTCCGATATCTTCGGGAAAGTTTACCAGTTCCGACAGCTTTTGGCTGAATTCGGCGCGTGGGATTTCGCGCGCCCCAAGCGAGGCGAGATGCGCAGTTTTCATCTGGCAATCGATCATGCCGTAGCCCCAGTGTTCAAGGTGCCTGACCAGATGGACGAAGGCGATCTTGGAAGCATCGGTAGCGAGGCTGAACATGGATTCGCCGTAGAACATCCGGCCCAGGCCGATGCCATAAAGCCCACCGACGAGCTTGCCTTCCATCCAGGTTTCGACCGAATGGGCCAGGCCGCGCTGGTGAAGCTCGGTGTAAGCGGAGATCATCGCGGCGGTGATCCAGGTGCCGCCTTGTCCATCGCGCGGCGCGGCGCAGGCTTCCATGACTTGCCGGAAGGCGGAGTCCACGCGGATTTCGTAGACTTGTTTCTTCAGGACCTTGCGCAGCGAGCGCGACACTTTAAGTTCGTGGGGAAACAACACCATGCGGGGGTCAGGGCTCCACCACAGAATCGGCTCGCCGGGGTTGAACCAGGGAAAAATGCCGCGCCTATAGGCCTCGATCAGCCGCTGCGGGGAAAGGTCGCCGCCCGCCGCCAGCAAGCCGTTGGGCTCGCGCAGGGCGGAATCGAGCGGCGGGAAGGGCGTGTCGTTATTGACCCAGGGAATCACGCCTTGAGGCTGTCGCGCACTCGTTCGAGCCTACCTTTCACTTCCGCCGCCAGTTCCTCGACGCCGGGCTTGTCCACCAGCTTCAGCACTGCGGATGGATCCATGAAGGCGACCGTAATCTTGCCGTCGGCTTCCTCGCGCACCACCACGTTGCAGGGCAGCAGCAAACCGATATCGGGGTCGGCTTCGATGGCTCGGTGCGCCAGCGGCGGGTTGCAGGCGCCGAGGATGCGGTAAGGGCGGCCATCGATGTTGAGCTTGGCCTTCATGGTGGCTTTCACGTCGATGTCGGTGAGAACGCCGAAGCCTTCCACTTTCAGAGCGTCGATGGTCTTGGCTACGGCTGCGTCGAAAGGGATGTCGAGTTGGGTGCTGAATCCGTACATTATGTGTCCTTGAGAGGTTGAAGAAGTAAGCGGAAATTATAGCGGATCGGGCAGGTTTCCGCCCAGATGGTGTGTCTCCCCCTCGGGTTTTTGCGGCGGGAATCGGCTTAACTCAATCCGTGGTCGCCGTCGCGAACTGCCCATACGCTGAAATACCGTCCCTGCTTCTGGCCGACACCCACCGCGCCCTGGTCCAGGTAGAGCGCCCATGCCCAGTCCGGTTCGAAGGCGCTGGTGGTGGCCGACCAGTAGGCCGCTTGCACCGCTTCGAACGGATGGCCGGACTGCAAGGCAGGGCTGTGCCGTGCGCAATCCACCAGCGATTCGAGTTCATTGATGTTCGGTAACCGCCATGGCCCCATTTCGTCGCCAGTGCCCAGATTTAGCCTGGCGATGGCGGCCAGCGCCTCATCCCAGTTCACAGGATGGCGGGTGATGTCCGCGTCGCGTCGCCAGCAAAGTCCTGTCAGGCGGTCAAGGACGCTTTTATCCTTGATAGCAAAGCGCGGTTGTGGCCAGGGGCGGCCGGTATTCAACTCTCCGTCCTGGCCGCTGCCGCGGCAGGGGATTTCCCGGCCCGCCGCATCGTAACAAAGGGTCTGGCCGGTGACAGGGACGGCGCCGTTGCCAGTTCCACGCACCGGCCACAGCAGGAAAGACTGATCCTTGCCGCCGTAAAACATGCGCGCCCCCTCCAAGTGCACGTACCAGGCGTGAACTGGGCTGATCGCCGCCGTGGTTGAACTCCAGTACCAGCCGGGAAAGACGTTGAGGAACGGATGCCCCTCCGGCAGGGCCGGCTTGCGGGTCTGGTGGCTGACCAGGCTGCGCAACTCGCGCCGGTTTGGCAGTCGCCAGTCCCCATAATCGAAGGCGCATTTGCGATTCATCCGTGCCACGCGATCCAGGGCTTCCTGCCAGGTCATAGGGAATTCTTCGGGGTTGGCGTCGCGTGTCCAGACCAAGCCGGTAAGCCGATCCAGGACGATTTCACCCTGCTGCTCGTAGCGCGGCTGCGGCCATGGAGTACCGCGCCGGTATTCGGCGTCCTGCCCGCTGCCGCCACAGGGAATCTCATAACCGGCGATGTTGTAGCACGTCACCTGACCGGTGGCGAGATAACCCGGTACGGCGCTAGAGCCCGTTGCCGTGAACATGCCTGCCCTGGAATATCATGGTTGCCTCCTCGGTGTGTCGTGAATTCTAAAGTGGCTGTTTTCGCAACCGCAGTGCATTCGCGATCACCGATACCGAACTGAAACTCATCGCTGCGGCGGCGATAATGGGGGAAAGCAGCAAGCCGAAAAATGGATAAAGTACGCCCGCCGCCACGGGAATGCCGAGCACATTGTAAACAAACGCAAAAAACAGGTTCTGACGGATGTTGCGCATGGTGGCGCGACTCAGGCGAACTGCTCGCACAATACCGCGCAGATCGCCCTTGATCAGGGTGACTCCGGCACTTTCCATCGCCACGTCGGTACCGGTGCCCATGGCGATGCCGACTTGGGCCTGGGCCAACGCCGGCGCATCGTTGATGCCATCGCCCGCCATCGCCACGATGCGGCCCTGTGCCTGCAATTCTTTGACTACCTGGCTTTTCTGCTCGGGCAGGACTTCCGCTTCAATGCGGTCAATGCCGAGCTTGCGCGCAACGGCCTCAGCCGTGGTGCGATTGTCCCCGGTCAGCATGATCACCTGCACGCCTTCTTCGTGCAGGGCGCGGATCGCATCCGTGGTGGTCGTCTTGACTGGATCGGCCACGCCGAGCAGCCCCGCCGGCCCGCCATCGATGGCGATCAGCATCACCGTCTGGCCGTCGCCGCGCAACGCGTCAGCGTGCGCGGCCAGATCGCCGGCGCCGATATCCAGTTCTTCGAACAGCTTGAGATTGCCCAACGCGACTTGGCGCCCGTCAACGCTTCCCGCCACCCCCTTGCCGGTAAAAGAGCGAAAGTCGCTGGTGGGCGCCAGGGCCATGCCTCTTTCCTGTGCGCCATTCACGATCGCCGCAGCCAGCGGGTGCTCGCTGGCGCGTTCCAGGCTTGCGCCCAGCCGCAGCACTTCCGATTCCTCGAATCCGGCAATGGTAACGACCGACACAAGCTTGGGCTTGCCTTCGGTGAGGGTGCCGGTCTTGTCCACCACCAGCGTGTCCACTTTTTCCATGGTTTCCAGTGCTTCGGCATTTTTTATGAGAACACCGGCCAGCGCGCCACGCCCGGTTCCCACCATGATCGACATGGGTGTGGCGAGCCCCAGCGCGCAAGGGCAGGCGATGATCAGCACCGCCACGGCATTGACGACGGCGTGGGCCAAGCGCGGCTCGGGTCCCCAGATGCCCCAGATGGCTAAAGTGGCGAGCGCAACCAGCACCACCGCCGGAACGAAATAGCCCGAAACGACATCGGCCAAGCGCTGGATCGGCGCCCGGCTGCGCTGTGCCTCGCTCACCATGTGCACAATTTGGGCGAGCAGGGTATCGCTGCCGACGCGCTCAGCACGCATCAACAGACTCCCGGTGCCGTTCACCGTGGCGCCGATCAGCCGCGCTCCCACGTTTTTTTCCGTTGGAATGGATTCGCCGGTCACCATGGATTCGTCCAGCGCGCTCGCCCCTTCGAGCACCACGCCGTCCACTGGCACTTTTTCGCCGGGGCGTATGCGCAGCAGATCACCAGGCTGCACTTGTTCAAGAGGAATGTCTTCCTCGTTGCCGTCGGCACGCACGATGCGCGCGGCTTTCGGCGCAAGGTCGAGCAGCATCTTGATGGCGGCGCTGGTCTGGCTGCGCGCCCGCAGCTCCATCACCTGTCCAAGCAGCACCAGCGCCATAATCACCGCAGCGGCTTCGAAGTAAACCGGTACCATGCCTGCCATGCTGTGCATGGTTGCCGGGAAAATCCCCGGCGCCAGCAGCGCTACCACGCTGTAAGTCCATGCCACACCGACGCCGAGTGCAATCAGGCTGAACATGTTGAGGCTGCGGTTAACCACGGAAGCCCAGCCGCGCTGGAATATCGGCCAGCCGCCCCACAGCACGACCGGTGTTGCCAGCGCGAATTCCAGCCATAGCAATACAGGCATCGAAATGAAGCCAGGTACTGCCTGTGGAGCAAGTTCGGAAACCATCGTCATCAGAAAAACCGGCAAGGCCATGGCCGTACTCACCCAGAACCGGCGCGTCATGTCGGCAAGCTCGGAATCGCCTTCTATCGGCGCATTGCGCGGCTCCAGCGCCATGCCGCATTTGGGGCAGTTACCCGGTTCGTTGCGCACCACTTCGGGGTGCATCGGACAAGTGTATTCGACAGCCGCCTTCGACGGCGGAGCGAGAACTTCCAGGGTCATGCCGCACTTCGGGCAGTTTCCTGGCGATGGCTGGCGGATTTCAGGGTGCATCGGGCAGGTATAGATCACGCCGCTGCTGGTGGGAGTCGGCGTGGCTGCCGCCGCCATGGGAGTTGCGTTCGCGTATTCCGACGGTGCAGCCTGAAATTTTGCCAGACAATGTTCGCTGCAGAACAAGTACGTGCGTCCTGCGTGAACCTGGCGGAAACGACTGTCGGGTGACACCGTCATGCCGCACACCGGATCGGTTGCCATGATTGCTCCTTTCACATGTGCATTCCCAGGATGGAAGCCTTGTCGCACTTGAGTTCAACCATCTCCCGCAGTTCCGCCTCCTCCGCGACGAAGGCCTCCACCGCAACCGGGTCGAACTGGACGCCGGACAGGTGCAGGATCTCCGCCTTGGCGGTGTCGAAGGGAAGCCCTTTGCGATAGGCGCGGTCCGACGTGATCGCGTCCAGGGTATCGATCACCGCGAACAGCCTCGCCCAGAGGGGGATGGCATCGCCCGCCACCCGCGCGGGTAGCCTGATCCATCGAAGCGCTCCTCGTGGCTCAGCACGATCTCGGCTGCCTCGGCCATAAAGGGCACGGTCGCCAGGATGCGCTGGCCGATCTCCGGGTGGGTGCGCATGACGGTCCATTCGTCTTCGGTCAGCGGCCCAGACTTGAGGAGGATGGCGTCAGGGATGCCGATCTTGCCCAAGTCGTGGAGCAGGGCGCCCCAATAGACTTGCCGTAACCGTTCCGGGTCGTCGGTGAATCGCCTCGTCAACATGAGGGTATGGCAGGCTACCCGCTTGGAGTGCAGTCCGGTTTCGTGCTCACGCGCATCGAGGGCCGCCGCCAGCGCCTCCGCCAAGGCAAGATAGGCGTTGTCCCGCTCCGCCTCGATGCCCCGGTATTCCTTGCGTCCGAGAAAGCACCCTTCGCAGTAGTATTCCTTGCCCTCCCGGATGAAGGGCTGGCCGGCGATGGGAGCGCCGCATAGGCGGCAGCGTTTCTCTTTCAGCGGCTGAGTGGCGATGTCGTTTTGCGCAAGTTCCATGCCTTGCTCCCCTTCCACGTCTTACCGGCAGCCCGGGCAGCGCCTGGCCAGGTTGTACATAGCGGCGTAAACCGCGCCCGTCACGAAACCGGTCAGCACGATGCCGGATAAGCCGTAGAGAAATATGCCCGGCGTAAATGCGCTGGCGGTGGGTTGCAGGACGCGAAGATCCACGCCGTGAAACCAGGCGTTGAAAAATTCCAGCGTGGTGCTCGGCCATAAGGCAAAGGCGGCGGCGCAGAGGGTGTAAACAATGGCAAACGTTACCGCCAGGGCGGAACCTGCTACCCAAGGGTTGAGTCTGTCCATCTCATTGCCTCTTTCATCATCCATCAAGGAGCAGGCCTGCAAGCCCGAAAAGCGCTGGATAAGCTATTTGTCCTGCTTAGGCGGGGCTTGCGATTTCGTCATCTGCTCCATCATCATTTGCATCATGTCCATGCGTTTTTCCATCATTTGCATGCGGTTCATCGTGGCATCCTGCGACATGCCTGCACCACCGCCTGGACTACCCATCATGCCCATGCCGCCGCCCATCATCCCGTCCTTCATCATGGGACAATCCATCATGCCGCCTATCATGCCCTTGCTCGCCATCATGTTGTCCTGCATGGTTTGCATATGCTCTTGCAGCAACTTTTGGCGTTCCTTGGCATCTTTGGTTTTGGCAATACGGTCGAGTTGGCCTTGCATCTTCTTCACGTTATCCTGCATTTTCTGCACCGTCTTACCCGTGTCCGGTGCTGGCGCTTTAGCGGATTGCGCCTGGTCGGGATGATGTTCATCCACAGCCAATACATTCCAGGATGCAAATGTCAGTGCGCAAGCAGTTGTAATCAATAATTTCTTCATGATGCCCTCCATAGGCTGAGTGGTAAAAAACGAACGAGCAATAGCAAACGCCGCTTCGCTCAGGCAAGCGGCAAGCGGGTACGAAACGCGAGCAGGATCAAATCAGCAAACATCGAGTGCGCAGATAGCGGCTCGGGGGCGGATGCGATTGCTGATAGAGGGTGTGGCTGGAAGGAGTGCTGAAGATCGAAAGCGGGGTGGAAAGAGAGAGCAATGCCATGAGAACCGGTTTCGGTGCGCTATCCATCAGCAGTTCCGTCGAGGCCGGAACAAGTTCGGAGCTCTTCAGTTGAGGGCAGTGTTCATGATCTATCGGCGCAGCCGGCTCAAGGGCTGCCAACACCCCATGATGGGCATCGTGGTCATCTGTGTGGGATGAATGATGCGCATCGGACAACAGGGGTTGGCAGCAGGCTTGGGACATCATCTCTACCCAATACGCAAACCACACCATCATAACCAGCGGGGCGAGCGTAATAAGCCCCTTGCGGCGCAATCGGTTAGGCCGTGTTTCGGATTCAAGGGTGAGAGGGAACGCGTATCGCATTTAGTATCTATAGCATAAAAATATTGGCTACAAGTCACTGCTATGTTTACTTGCTTCCGGCTTTGTTTTTTGCAACGGCGTGAAGCGTGCCTGTTGCGAGGCCTGTCCAGGGAGAGTAATGGAAACCACTACCTTCATGTCTGGCGCAAGCCCAAATTTGCTATTTCCTTTCAGCACGTTGTCTTCAGTGGGCAGCAGCTTCACGGAGGCTTTCGTTTTCCCGGAAAGCACCGTGGCCGTTCCGCTCGCGCCTTTGGCCGCCAGCTTGGCGCCGGCGTGGTCGGTGAGGTAAACCGTGACTTCATTTGCCTTCACCACCAGCTCGTAGTGGTACATGCCCGCCATGCGCAGTTGTCCGCCGTGAGGCGCGGCCTGGGTGTCGAGATATTCATCGGTGTGGGCAAGCGCGCCTTGCGAGAAAATCAGGGATACCGCTAGCAGTGATGATTTCAGGTATTTCATTTCAGACTCCTTTGGGGTTGTAATAAGCGGTAAACAGGGTGCTTCAAAAGTTTTCCTTGCTGTCTTGCTCCAGCAGTTTCATCATCGGCTTCTCGCCCCACAGATAAAACATCACCGGCGTGAGCAAGGTATCCAGCAGCGTGGAACTCACCAGGCCGCCGAAAATCACCACCGCCACCGGATGCAGGATTTCCTTGCCCGGATCGCCGCCGGCCAGCATCAGCGGAATCAGCGCGAAAGCCGCCACCAGCGCGGTCATCAGCACGGGGGTCAGGCGCTCCAGGCTGCCGCGAACGATCATTTTTTTGCCGAATGCCTCGCCCTCATGCGCGACCAGGTTGATGTAGTGGCTGATTTTCAGGATGCCGTTGCGCGTGCTGATGCCAGCCAGGGTGATGAAGCCGATCAGGCTTGCCACCGACAGCGCGCCGCCGGAGAGCTTCAGGGCGATGACGCTGCCCACCAGCGCCAGCGGGATGTTGCCCATGATCATCAGCGACAGCACGGTGGACTTGTAGCGGCTGTACAGCACCAGGAAGATCATTGCCAATGACAGCAGCGACAGCCCAGCAATCAGCTTGCTGGCTTCTTCCTGCGCCTGGAACTGGCCTTCCAGCTTGGTGAAATAACCTTCCGGCAGCGGGTATCCGGCGAGCTCGGCGCGGATGTCGCGGATAATCTGCGTCATGTCGGTGCCGTCGCTGTTGCCCATCAGCACCATGCGGCGGCGGCTGTTTTCCCGCAGTATCTGGTTGGGGCCGTCGCTGTCCTCGATTTCCGCGATGAGGCGTAGCGGGATGCGTCCGCTCGGCGTTTCCACCAAAAGATTGCTCAAACCTTGTGCCGTGCGGTCGGCGTCATTCAAGCGGATCACCACGTCGAAGCGCCGGTTGCCCTCGATCACCTGTGCCACGGTTGCGCCGTTGGACAGCGTTTCCAGCGCGGTATTGATCGCTGCCGGGGTGACGCCGTACTGTCCGGCCCTGGCGTAATCGACGCGGATTTGCAACTGCGGAATGCGTACCTGTTTTTCCAATTGCAAATCCACCAGGCCTGGGATGTGGGCGAGCCGGGTTTGCAGATCCGCCGTCAGGCCGCGCAGGGTGTCCACATCATCGCCGAAGATTTTCAGCACGATCTGCGCGCGCACCCCGGACAGCATGTGGTCGAGCCGGTGCGAGATCGGCTGGCCGGTGTTGACCGAAGCGGGCAGCGGCGCGAGGCGGTCGCGGATGTCATGCAAAACGGCCTCGCGGGATCGGGCAGATTTTTTTAGATCCACGTCAATCTCGCTGTAATGCACGCCCTCCGCGTGCTCGTCCAGTTCGGCGCGGCCAGTGCGGCGTCCCACCTGAGTCACTTCCGGCACCTGCAGGATCAACTGTTCCGCCAGGGTGCCGATGCGGTTGGCCTCCGTCAGCGAAGTGCCCGGATTCATGATGGCCGTGACGGTAAGCGTGCCCTCGTTGAACGCGGGCAGGAAAGAGCGGGCGAAGAACGGCACTGCGGCTGCGGCAAGGGCCACCGCGAGCAGCCCCGCGCCGAGCACCAGCTTGCTGTGGTCGAACGACCATTGCAGCAAGTCCGTATCCCATTGCTTGAGCTTTTTAACTACCGGGC
This sequence comes from uncultured Sulfuricella sp., assembly GCA_964559825.1. GTDB lineage: Bacteria > Pseudomonadota > Gammaproteobacteria > Burkholderiales > Sulfuricellaceae > Sulfuricella. Next base: position 196,971 of record CAZLJK010000001.1, read on the forward strand.
TGTCGTCGTGCTCCAGCCGCTTCATTTTCGGCAGCAGGTAATAGCACAGCACCGGCGTTAGCGTCACCGATACCAGCATGCTGGCGAGGATGGACACGATGTAGGCCACCCCCAGCGGTGCGAACAGCCTGCCTTCGATGCCGGAGAGAGCGAACAGCGGCACGAACACCAGCACGATGATGAGGGTGGCGTAGACGATGGCGGAACGCACTTCCAGGGTGGCGGCGGCGATGACTTCCAGCACGGAGGCCTTGCCGCCTTCCGCCCGGTTCTGTTTCAGGCGCCGGAATACGTTCTCCACCCCCACCACGGCATCGTCGACCAACTCGCCGATGGCGATGGCCAAGCCTCCCAGCGTCATGGTATTGATCGACAGCCCGAAGTATTTGAACACCAGCACCGTGATCAGGATGGAAATGGGGATCGCGGTGAGTGAGATGAACGTCGTGCGGAAATTCAGCAGGAACAGGAACAGCACCACCGCCACCATGATGGCGCCGTCGCGCAAGGCCTCTTCCACGTTGCTCACCGAGCTTTCGATGAAATTGGCCTGCTTGAACAGGACGTCTTTCACGGCGATGCCGGCAGGCATGCTCTTGTTCATCTCCGCGAGCGCCGCCTCGATTTCCCTAGTCAGCTTGACCGTGTCCGCCGCGGGCTGCTTCTGCACCGACAGGATCACCGCCGGCCTGCCCATGAAGCTCGCGTCGCCGCGCTTCAGGCGAGCAGCGAATTCCACCTTGGCGACTTGCTTGAGCAGGATGGCCACCCCCGATCGGTAGCCCACCACCAGATCCTGCAAATTTTCGAGTTTGGTGGTGCGGCCGATATTGCGGATCAGGTATTCCTGCGCCTGCGATTCCAGAAAGCCGCCGCTGGTGTTGCTGGCGAAATTCTCCAGCGTCTTTTCCATCTGTTCCAGAGTGATGCCCAAGCGGTCGAGATTGACCGGGTCTGGCGTGACTCGGTACTGTTTCACCTCGCCGCCGATGGGAATGACCTGCGACACGCCGGGAATGGTCAACAGGCGCGGCCGCACCACCCAGTCGGCCAGCTCACGCGCCTGCATCGGGTTCGCCTTGGCGGGATCAACGGTCATGGCGATCAGCATGATTTCGCCCATGATGGAGCTGATCGGCCCCATCTGCGGCGTGATACCGGCAGGAATCTGCTCCTTGACCAGGGAGAGGCGCTCGGCGATCTGCTGGCGGTTGCGGTAAATATCCGTGCCCCAGTCGAACTCCACGTACACGACGGACAGCCCGATGCCGGAAACCGAACGCACGCGGTTCACGCCCGGCAGGCCGTTCATCGCCGTCTCGACGGGAAAGGTGATGAGTTGCTCCACTTCCTCAGGCGCCATGCCCGCGGCCTCGGTCATCAGCGTCACGGTGGGCTTGTTGAGGTCGGGAAACACGTCCACCGGCAACTGCTTCAGGCTGAGCATGCCGTACGCCAGCAGCAGGGTCGCCACTGCGAGCACGAACAGGCGCTGGCTCAGGCTGGAATGAATGATGGCCTTGAACATATCTATCCCTTAGCGCATCTGCGAAAGCATTGCCGCACCTTGCGTCACCACCCGGTTGCCGTCATGCAACCCCTCCAGTACCGCGACCGTATTGCCGTCCAGTGGCTGCACCTTCACCTTTTGCGGCACGAAGCGCTCGGCGGAGGCGTGCAGCCACACGATGCTCTCCCCGCTGCTGTTTTTCATGACGCTGCCTTGCGGCACTGGGATGGCGCGGATGGTTTGCCTGGTCTGGACCAACACCTTCACCGGCTGGCCCACGCCCAACGGGGGGAAGGGCGGCTTGACAGCGAACTGCATGGGCAGCGCCTGTTCGCGAAGTTGATGGCTTAGTCCGATGAACGCCAGCGTCAACGGCTGGTTGGCTGCGGTCACGGCGGAGGCGCCAGCTACCTGTCCGGCCAGCGTAGTGTCGTAGGCGACGGCCTCGACCCGGAGCCTGGAGGGATCAATTACTTCAAACAGGATTTCCCTGGCTTCGACCACTTGCCCAGCGACCACGTCGGCTCGGCTGATCACGCCGGAAACCGGCGCACGCAGGGCTTCGCTCTGGAACAGGCTGGCCGCCACCGCCGCCTTCCGCGCCTTGAGGCTGGCCGCATCGGCCCGCGCCGCGTCGATCTCCTTTTGCGGCAGGCTGCCCACCAGTTGATCCAGCCGCTCTGCGCGCTTTTCGGCGAGGCCGAAACGGCTGCTCAACTCGGCCAATTGCGCCTGCTGATTGCCTTTCTCGATGTTGCTGGCAACGGGTTCGATGTAAGCCAGGATTTGCCCTTTACCCACCTTCATGCCCAAAGTGGGGAATCCGCCGGCGGGCGCGGCAATGCGCCCGGACTGGCTGGACTGCACGCGCCCGCTGAAATTCGGATCGGCACCGATATGGCCATTGAGCTCCACTGTTTTGGCGATGTCGCGCGGCTCGCCTAGCACGGTGCGGATGCCAAGCAGCCGCTGCACGGGTTTGGGCGCGAAAATGCTGCCGTCGGGCAAGCGCACGGGGGAAGCCTGCGCGGCGGTCGGTACGTTACTTGCCGCACCAGCAGGCGCGGCATGGGGTTTGTCGCCGTGATCTTCGTCGCCGTGCGCGAAGCTTGGATTGCCGTGCCCGCCGAGCAGGAAAGCCGCAAACAAGGGCAACAACGCGCTTGCCGCAACACCCTTGCGGCGGCGCAAAAATTTGAACAACACTGCCAGCAGGATGGCCGCCGCGATACCGCCAGCCGCCCACTTCGCATCATCCAGCCAGGCGCGTCCGAGGGCTTCGGATTTCGTGGCGGGAACTTCCATGGAGCCGATGAGCAGGTCTTCCAAACCGTCCGCTTCCACGCTCACCACGACTTCATGCTTGCCGGGTTGCCTGAGCCAGTCCGCGGCGGCTGTATAGCTGCCGTCTTTTTCCGCTTGTGCCTGTACCTTGCGCCCGTTGCTTTCCAGTTCGATCTTGGCGTTGCGGATTGGCTCGTTGCTGATGTAGCGGTCGGCATAGAGGGTGAGCTTGCCGTCCCGGAGTATTCCCAGCAGTTCCACGTCAGGCGATTTCAATTCCAAGCGCGGTCCGGTCGCTGGCAAGCTGACTGGAGTCTTGGCCTCGTCGCCGTGTTCTTCGCCGCCGTGGGCAAAAGCGAACAGCGGCAAAAGCATGAGAACCAGCGCCCATGCCGCAAAGGCAGGGCGCGCCACTTGTCCACAGGTGAACCTGGTAAAAACAGTTAACCACAGAGACACAGAGGCACAGAGAAAACCGTGAATTACCGCCAGTTTTTCTGTCGCTACCTGAATGAAGGGTAAATTTTGGCCTTTTCTCTTGTTTTTTGTCTCTGTGCCTCTGTGTCTCTGTGGTAAATGGATTGCCGTTTCCAAGTTTAATACGTTCACGGTAAGACTCCTTGCGCTTGATTGAGGCGAGCACGGGCCAGCGCCTGCGCGATTTCTTGTTGGTTGTAAGACTGCTCTGCTTCAAAGGCGGCAGCCCTGGCGCGAAGCAAGGTAAACAGGTCGGACTCTCCGAGATTGAAGGATTTCTGGATCAGGTCGAAGTTTTCCCGCGCCGCGCCGCGCTGCTGCCGTGCCAGGTCCAGCACTTGATCGGCGGCTTGCAAGGTCTGTTCCGCTTGCAGCCTCTGGTATTCAAGCGTAAGCCGGACACGGGCGTATTCGCTGTGCGCGCCGGTGAGGGCGGTTTGGGCGGCGCTGCTCCGCGGCAGGTTGCGCGCGTCGCTGGACAAGGGCAGGCGCAGGGTAATTGCCACGGTGCTGGCGTAGGGATCGTTCAGGTTGCCGCGCTCCCGGCGCGTGCTGAGTTCGACCTCTGGGCTGTCGCGGCGCGAGCTCGAAGCCACGCGCACTTGCGCCTGCGCCGCTTCGATGGCTAGTCTCGCTTCTTCCAGCAACGGATGGTCGTCCGGCAGGGGCTTAGTCTGCGCGTTTTCGGAAACGTCGTCGGGCAAGGCCGTCATGCCGGTGAGGGCGGCATAGGCTTGCTGTGCCTGGAGCAGCCGGTTGCTGCTGTGCAAAATCGCGGCCTGGGCGGTGCGCCATTCATTCTGCGCCAGATTCAAATCGGTTTTGGCCAGCTCCCCGGCCTGAACCCGCCTGGCGACATCTTCCGCCAGTTTTTTCGCGGTTAGCGCGCGCTCGTCGTCGAGCCGGATTTGGGCTTGCGCCTGGCGCACCTGCCAGATCGCCTCGCGCAGCTCCCCTGCCAGTTTCAGACGCAGTGCACGGATATTGGCTTCCAGGACATCCTTGCCGACTTGCGCCTGGCGTTGCCGGGCGTCGCGCTGGCCGGGCAGCCAGATGGGCAGGGCGATACCGGCTTCCCACTCGCGCATGCCCGCGTTGCTGTTCAACTGGTCGCTGCGATGGCCCAGGATGACGGCGGGTGCGTCGGGCAGCAGGCTGTTCGCGGCGACGGCCTGGGCATCGCTTTCCGCGCGCCTTGCCTCAAGGATTTGCGCCAGGGGGCTCCTTTCCCAGGCTTTATCCAGCGCTGTGCGCAAGCTGGCGGCGTCAACGGGTTGCGTGAGCAGCAAGCCTAAAATCAACAGGGTGGGTCGCATGATGTCCTCAGGTTTCAAACATGCCGGTATCAAAATTATGGAGCCATCGTATGCTTTGCGTGCCTACGCCAAGCTGACCGGGAAATTACATTTTGGTTATCTTCGCCGAGCCAGCTAAAATGTTTTGATCCATGACTAACGAGGCTTGCAGATGAAGGTTCTGATCGTTGAAGACGAAGCCAAGACCGGTGACTACCTGCGCAAGGGTTTGACCGAGAACGGGTTCGTCGTCGATCTGGTGAGCAACGGCATGGACGGCCTGCATCTTGCCTTGACCGGGGACTACGCCGTCATCGTGCTCGACGTGATGCTGCCCGGCATGGATGGCTGGAGCGTGCTGCGCGAATTGCGCAAAGCCAAGGACACCCCGGTGATCTTCCTCACCGCGCGAGACGAGGTCGAAGACCGGGTCAAAGGGCTGGAACTCGGCGCGGACGACTATCTGGTCAAACCCTTCGCCTTTTCCGAACTGCTCGCGCGCTTGCGTACCCTGCTGCGGCGCGGACGGAACGTCCAGGCGGAAGTCCTGGCCATCGCCGACCTGGAGCTCGACCCGGTGCGGCGCCGAGTGGCGCGGGGCGCCGCCCGGATCGACCTCACCGCCAAGGAATTCGCGCTGCTGCACCTGCTGATGCGGCGCCAGGGCGAGGTGCTGTCGCGCACCTTCATCGCCGAGCAGGTTTGGGACATGAATTTCGACAGCGACACCAACGTGGTGGAGGTCGCGATCCGGCGGCTGCGCGCCAAGATGGACGACCCGTTCGTCAAGAAGTTGCTGCATACCGTGCGCGGCATGGGTTATGTGTTGGAGGAGCGGGAATGAGACCGGGCTCGCTCACCCTCCGCCTTAGCATCCTGTTCGCACTTACCACGGTTCTGCTGCTCGCCGGCATCGGCGCCTATCTTTACCGTTTTCTCGATGTCGAGTTGATGCAGCGGGATCACGCCGAACTGGTCGGCAAGGTGGCGCTTTTCCGTCATCACCTCGCGGCGGTGAACTCGCTGTCCCAGATCGTCGCCGCGCCCAACGAATTCCGCGACGCCATCATCGGCCATCCCCACCTGCGCCTCGCCCTGCTGGACGAGGCGGGCAATGTTCTGCTGTCGTCCTCGGACTGGCGGCCCGGCGCGGAAATATTGATAGCGCCGGTCGCCGATGGAGCCGCGCCGAGCGGCATCGCGATCCGCATGCCGACCCCCGGCGACCCTTATCACACCGTCGCGGCGTGGGGCGCCCTGGGGGGCGGAACGGGGGAGCGGGCGCTGATCGTCCTGTCGCAGGACTCGCGGGAAGCGCTGGAACTGCTGGCCGATTACCGCCGGGCGCTGTTCGCCGCCATGCTGTTCGGCGGATTGGCTGCCGCCATCCTCGGCTTTCTCACCGCCCGCAATAGTCTGCGGCCGCTGCGCCAGATGGCGGAAACGGCCAGCGACATCTCCGCCAGCCGCCTCGACCGTCGGCTGGAAGTGACGAACGCCCCGCAGGAGCTGAAGGCGCTGGCCGCCGCCTTCAACGCCATGCTGGAGCGGCTGCGGGATTCATTTTCCCGACTGTCGGATTTTTCCTCCGACTTGGCCCACGAGTTGCGCACCCCCATCAACAACCTGATGGGGCAGACCCAGGTCGTCCTGTCCCGCACCCGTAGCGCCGAGGACTACCGCGCCGTGCTGGAATCGAACCTGGAGGAATACGAGCAACTGGCGCGCATGATCGGCGACATGCTGTTTCTCGCCAAGGCGGATAACGCCCAGGCGCCGCTCAATGCCGAAGAAATCGACCTGCGGGCGGAACTGGACAAAGTCGCCGAGTTCTATGAAGTGCTCGCCGACGATGCCGGCCTGAAAATCGTTTGCGAGGGTGAAGGTCGCGCCATGGCGGAACGCATTTTGGCACAACGCGCCATCGCCAACCTGTTGTCCAACGCCATCCGCCACTCCCCGCCGGGCGGCGAGATTCGCGCCACCCTCGCCGCGACCGCCGATGCCGTGGAACTGCGCGTCAGCAACCCCGGCTCCGGCATCCTCCCCGAACACCTGGAAAGAGTTTTCGACCGCTTCTACCAAGTGGATGACGCGCGCGAGCACACCGACGCGGGGACCGGATTGGGACTCGCCATCGTCAAGTCCATCATGCGGCTGCACGGCGGCGACGCCAGCGTGGCCAGCGAACCGGGTCAGCTCACCACTTTCACCTTGCGTTTTCCCGCCAGCGGGCGGGCTTGATTGGCCTGCTATCGTTACAAGCCTGAATTTGTGCCCCGATTTTAACTCAGCGTTTCCGGGAGGGTGAAATGGTATCCCTGAAAATAGTCGAAGCCGAGTTCTACGCAGGCCAAATATTCCTTCATGGTTTCCACTTTCTTGGCAATCAGCTTGAGCGGGTAATGACGGTAGTGGCTGATGGCCTTGGCGAGTGTCTTGGTGTCGAAACGCTGGATGTCGAGCTTGATGAAATCGGCGGTTTCCAGAATGGTGCGAGCGCTGGGCAGCAGGTCGAGCAGGTCGGAATCCAGCAGTTCCGGCGTGATATTGATGAAGGCCAGCCCATTGCCGAGCAACTGTTTGGCCCCCATGTTGATGAGCGTGTTGTTCACGATATTCACACAAGCTTCGAATTCGTCCGAGATTACCGCTTCGGTGGCTTCCGCGCTGCGACGATAGAGCAGTTCATGACCGATGACATGCTGGGCATGGTCGATGACAGGTTGCCGCCCGATCTATGCGCGATGGCTCATGATTTTTCTATACGCGCATTAGCGAACGGTTGTCGGCACCTCCGTCCGGGTTCAGTAGTTCTTCCATGTCGAGAACCAGCACAATGTCCCCATCGCCGGACAGGGTGGCGCCTGCGACCCCTTTAGGCTTAATGTCTGTCAGCGGCTTGATGACCACGTCGTCGCGCCCGATGAAACTGTCCACGCCAAGAAGAAAAGCATTATCCGCCGATTGCATCAGCACGCCGTAAGCGGGCAGTCCGTCTGATGGCCTACCCAGTAGATCGGCCAGAATGCGCACCGGCAGGACTTCTTCGCGCACCACCATGGTGGCGCGGCCGGATACTCGCTGGATTCCCCCAGTGTCGATAGGGATGATCTCGCGCACCATGGATAGAGGTACGGCGAAGGGCTGGTCGCCGAGGCATACCAGTAGCACCGGCAAAATAGCCAGTGTCAGCGGCAGAGAGATCGTGATAATGGTGCCATGGCCGGGAGCGGCATTGATGTCGATGCGGCCGCTGAGTTTTGTGATATTGGTTCTGACCACGTCCATGCCGACCCCCCGTCCGGAGACGCTTGAAATCTCGTCCTTGGTCGAGAAGCCAGGCAGGAAAATGAGATGCAGACTTTGACGGTCATCCAGACTGTTTGCTGTTTCTGGGTCAATCAGCCCTTTTTCCAGTGCTTTGCGGCGCAGAACTTCAGGGCGCATGCCGCGCCCATCGTCGGCGATCTCAATGATGATATGGTCGCCCGACTGGGCTGCCGAGAGGCGTACTTCGCTACACGGCGGTTTTCCGGCGGCGAGGCGATCAGCCGGCATTTCCACGCCGTGATCGACCGCGTTGCGGATGAGATGGACGAGCGGGTCGCCGAGATCCTCGATCATGGTTTTGTCGATTTCCGTTTCTTCCCCTGAAACGGTGAATTCGACTTCCTTGCCGAGTTGCCGCGCAAGATCGCGCGCGATGCGCGGATATTTCTGGAACAGCCGCCCGATCGGCTGCATGCGGGTTTTCATGACGGAATTCTGCAAATTGCCGACCAGCAGGTCGAGTGTGTTGACGGATTCGTCGAGCGCCTTCAACGTTTCGGCATCCATTTTGCCTTGCAGGATAGTGGTGCGCAGGCAATTCAGGCGATTCTTGGTCAGGCCGATTTCGCCGGAGAGGTTGAGCACCATATCGAGCCGTCCGGTATCTACGCGGATGGAGGTTTCTTTGGCTGAGACATCAGCGCTGCCCTTGCCTGGGGCAAACGGGGGGGTAGGCACAGGCTTATTGATCACGACTTCATCAGGCATTCGCTTGGCGTCGCTAATCTGGATTTCCCCCAGTTCCACGACATGAGATGTCTGGATGGGCGGGGCGGGAAGCGCCGGCAGAGAAATTTCCGCGGAGCGGGCCGGAACATTCACTCCCAGCGCCGCATCCAGCGTTGCAAGCAGCGCGGCATCGGCGCTGGCGGGCATTTGCCTGTGCGTCAGTATCTCGATCATCTCGCGTACCACCTTGGTGCTTGACATGATTGCATCCATGATTTCCGGGGTAAGGGCCAGTTCATTGCCGCACAGTTTGCCGAAAAGATTTTCAACGCGACTGGCAAGATCGACCAGGCTGTCCACAGCCAAAAATTCCGCTCTTTCATTGATGATATGGATGCTGCGGGAAATATCGTCGAGCAATCCGGGTTCGAGCGGCGCCTTTTTTAGCTCGACCAGTTTGTTATCCACGTCGGACAAAAGATTGCCGGCTTCCGTGAGGAAGTCCTGCAGCACATCTTCCATGTCACCGAATGGGTTCATGGGGTTCTCCTTGGGTTATTTATCATGGTTCAATCAACCTCGACCGGTATTCAAAATCCGAGGTTTTCCAGCAGTTCGTCCACCTGCGCCTGGCTGGTGGCTACATCATCGCGCCCAGTGGGGTTGATGATGGGGCCGTTGAGCAGATAGGGTTCGAGACTGGCTTTCTTTTCCACCGGGGCGGCGGCGACCAGTAGTTGCAGCATTTCCTGTTCCATTTTTTGTGCCATGGCGACGGTTTTCTTGATAACTTGCCCAGTCAGATCCTGAAAGTCCTGCGCCATCATGATTTCGAGCAATTGGGCATTGGTTTTCCGGGTGAGTGCAGGGATTCCCCGCATGAACTCGCGGGTGTCCTCGGCCATTTGCTTGAATTCTTCGACGCTTAGCCGGTTGTCGTACAGCATGTCCCAGCGCTGGGACAATTTTTTCGATTCGTTTTCAAGCGTATCCTGGATCGGCTGGATTTTTTCTACCGCATTGAGGGCGCGGATTGCCGCTTGTTCAGACATGGTGGCGATGTAGGCGAGCCGTTCGCGTGCATCGGGGATGTCTATCTGCGCCACTTTTTTCAGGGTATCGCTGTAACCGAGTTGTTGCAGGGTGTCGTACAGTTGACGGGTCAAATGTCCGATGCGCGAATACATGTCGTCGGGCATGGCTTCCTTTCCGCTTTCCGCCTGCGTGGCGGGGGGAGGGGGCACGCCAATCGGCGGAGTGCTTGCCCCCGCGTTTCCCGCAACTATGCTGTCAAAGAGGGCTTCCAGTTCATAGGAGTCGTTGTCGATCGTCATCTTGCTATCCTGTTCCTAGATCATTCCAAATGTCTTGAAAACTTTGTTCAGCTTTTCTTCCAGCACGGCGCTGGTGAATGGCTTGACAATGTAGCCGCTGGCCCCGGCCTGCGCGGCACTGATGATGTTTTCCTTCTTGGCTTCGGCGGTAATCATCAGCACCGGCAGGTGTTTCAGCGTTTCATCCTGGCGGATGGCGCGCAGCAATTCGATGCCGCTCATGTTCGGCATGTTCCAGTCGGTAACGACGAAGTCATACTTGGCGTTTTTGAGCTTGGCCAGGGCGACCAGGCCGTCCTCGGCTTCATCAAGATGGGTAAATCCGATCTCCTTGAGCAGGTTTCGGATAATGCGCCGCATCGTGGAAAAATCGTCCACAACCAGGAATTTCATGTTTTTATCAACCATTTTTCACTCCGTTTCGGAAAATGGAATTCAACAAACCATCCTCGCCAGGAACGGGCGCAGCGTGCTCGCCAGGACAGCAGGGTCGAATTTTGCGACATAGGCGTCCACGCCGGCAGATTTGCCCATAACCATGTTGGCGTTTGCGGACAGGGATGAATGCATGATTACCGGGATGCCATTGAAACGCGCGTCATCCTTGATTTTTCGGGTCAGGACATAGCCGTCCATGCGCGGCATTTCCACGTCCACCAGGATCAGGCTGAGTTGTTCGTTCAGCGGCAGTTGGCTGCCACCTGAATGGTTGGCCAGCCCCTGGAGTTTTTCCCAAGCTTCCTGCCCATCGTTGGCCTGCTGGTATTTCTCGCCCAACTGGTCCAGCACCATGACGATTTCCTTGCGCGCCACCAGCGAATCGTCCGCAAAAAAAACGAAATGCTCGCTGTTTTCGGTGACCGGCCCCATGTCCTGAATGAGGGGAATGCCGATCACATCGGTCAGTATCTGCTCCACATCAAGAATCGAAACCAGCCGTCCGTCCGGCAGCTCGGTGATGGCGGTAATCATGGAGTCGCCCTGGGTGAGCATTTCGCCTGGCGGCCTGATTTGTTCCCAGTCCATACGCACGATGCGGTCCACGTCGTGCACCAGGAACCCTTGCACATGGCCGCTGAATTCGGTCACGATCATGGTTTGTCCCGTTTTGTCCGGCACGCCAGCCAAGCTGGCGGATTTGGCCAGCGCAATCACCGGGATGATATTGCCGCGCAAGGATATAAATCCTTCAACGCCATGCGGCGTGTTGGGTGTTTTGGTGATGAAGGGAGTCTGCGAAACTTCACGCACTTTGAATACGTTGATGCCGAAAAGTTCTCCGCTGCCAAGGGTGAACAGCAGGATTTCCATGCAGTTAGAACCGGCCAGCTTGGTTCTGGTATCGACGGAGTCAAGTAATGCAGTACTGTGTGTGGACATGTTTTATTCCTTGTAGTGGCGGTTCCGCTAGATGGCCGCCGCCGTCTCATTTTCGCGCTTCAGAAAGAGGCTGACGGCATCGGCCAGCTTTTGCGGTTGCAGCTTGGAGACATAGGCATCCACGCCGACGGACAGGCCGAGATGCTCGTTGACCGAACTGAGGGATGAATACATCAGTACCGGGATGCCGGCGAAGCGCTGATCGCTTTTGATGTTTTTGGTGAGTACATAACCGTCCATCTCCGGCATTTCTACGTCGGTCAATATCAGCTGGATAAGGTCGCGGACTCTCTCCCCCCGTGCATCGGCCTCGGCAGCGATCTGTTGCAGGTTTTCCCACGCCTGTTTACCGTTGTTGGCTGAACGGGCATCGACACTGAGCGCTTCCAGGGTGCGCTCGATCTGCTTGCGCGCCGTGATTGAGTCGTCCGCAAAAAATACCGTGTAACGCTGGTTCTCGGCGGGCTGCACCGGGCGGATAGACTGAAATAGGAGGGCGTCATCGTAATGCGTGGTTTCAGAAAGGATTTTTTCCATATCCACCATCATCACCAAGCGTTTGTCGGCAAGCTCGGTGACTGCGGTAATCAGCCCGCCCATCTGCGCGGTGAGCATGTCGGGAGGAACCCGCATCACGGACCAGTCGAGCCGCAGAATGGTATCCACCGCTTCGACCAGGAAGCCCTGGATGTGCTGGTTGTATTCGGTGACGATCATGATCTGGGGCTTGGTGTCGGTCTGTACGCCGACATATTTGACGAGATCGATTACCGGCACGAGCTGGCCGCGCAGGCTGACCATGCCCTCGACCGACGCGGGCATTTCCGGGGCGCGGGTGATTTCCGGAACCCGCATCACTTCGCGCACCTTGAAGACGTTGACGCCGAAGGTCTCGTGGCGCCCCGTGCGGCTGTCTTTCCCAAGGCTGAACAGCAGGATTTCCAGCTTGTTGGTGCCAGCGAGCTTAGTGCGTTCGACGATTTTATTGAGTATGGCGGACATTTACGGTTTCTCCTGTCAAGCCAGCCGGAACTGGCCAAGGGCTGCCTTCTGGCCGATGATGATTCTTTCCAGCTCCATGGCTATCCCCTGGGTTTTTTCCGTTCCCAGCCGATTTTCGTCGGCCATGCGTGCAATGGTTTCAATGCCATTGCGGATTTCCTCGCTGGCGCTGTTCAGTTCGCGAGCTGCCATGGCGATATCGGCGACACCATCGCGGGTCTTTGTTGCCGCAGTGCCAGAATCCGCCAACATGCCGACCAGGCTTTCTACGCATTCGTCGCTGGTGGTCAAGTGCGCCAGCCCTTCACTGATGGATTTGTTAACGTTGACCGACTGGCGGGCAATGGATTGAGTGACAAGATTGATTTCGTTGGCTGCCAGCGCCGATTTTTCGGCGAGCTTGCGCACCTCGTCGGCCACAACGGCGAAACCGCGCCCTTGCTCGCCGGCTCGTGCCGCCTCAATGGCGGCATTGAGTGCCAGTAGGTTGGTCTGGTCGGCGATATCTCGTACCTGAGAGGTCATATCGATGATCTTGTCGGTGCTACTGACAAATTCCTTGATCGTTCTGGCGATATCGTTAACCGCCGACTGGACTTCAGATAACTCGCCCATCAGGGCTGAGATGCTTTCGTTGCCTAGACGGGCACGCTCATTGGACTCGTGCGCCTTAGTGTTGACGGTTTGGGCATTTTCCGAAATAGCCGCGATGGTGGAGGAGATTTCTTCAATGGCGGCGCTGAGCTTTTCCGCCGTATCGCTCTGCTCGCGCGAAGCGCTGGCAATTTGCAGCGCGGCGGAGGAAAGCGCCGGGGCGGTATCGGCGGACTGGTTGGCGGAGGCGGCAATGTGCCGCAGCAAATCGCTGAAATTCCCGATCATGACATTGAAACATTTTCCCAACCGAGACAGTTCATCGCGCGTGGTCACTTCGATACGGGTGGTCAGGTCGCCCTCCGCCAATTGTTTGGCGGCACGGTCAAGGTCATCGATGGTGTTAATGATGGAGACGTAGACGCCGGCTAACAGGTAGAACACGATGAGCAGCGTTACCACCACGACGGCGAGAGTGCTGTTTCTCTCCCATTCCAGGCGGGTTTTGCGTTCTACTATCAGCCGTTCGAGCGCCGGCAGCATCGCTTCCATGACCTTGATATTGATGTCGATGGAGCGGGTGGCGATGTCGAAATAAGCGGCGGGGACAATGTCGATAGTGGGCGCATTGATGATTTGTTCCTGCATTGTCACATTGAATTGTTCGCTGATGTTGCTCGCCTCGACGACGGCGGCGCCCAGATCGTCTTTCAGCGTAGGTTGCGCGCCGAATATCTTGTTCATGTTGGTTGCAACATCGTTGATCGCCAGCTTGATCTGGCCCGGTAACACCACGATCTTCCCGCGCACGGTATCTTCCAGTTGTTTTTTGGCTGCGGCGCCAGCGCCGAGGGCTCGCGCTTGGCCGAGATATTCGGTAAGGAACAATATCTTGTTGAAGGCCGAGTCGTGCAGGTAATGTGCGGCGGTGTCGGGGTCGAACGTCAGGCTGGAACGGTCGGCAACTTCTCTCGTCAGCTCGATCATTTCCCGGATCAAGCCAGTATGTGCCGCGAAGCTTTCCGGCGGGGTCATGCCCGGATATTTTGCGATCAAATCCCCGATTTTAGCCTTGATGTCCAACCACTTTCCGGTCATGCCGAAAGAGACGGTTTGCCGGTCGATGTCGTCTATTTTGGCAGTAATGGCAGCGATTTCCTTTTCCTTGCCGGTGACCTTCGCCTGGAAAGACGAATCTCCGTTCAACAGCGCGGAAGCCATTCCGCGATGCTGTTGCGTGGCAAATATTAGTTGTGTGACGGGTGTCAGGTATTTAAGGCCTTTCAGCTCACTGGAGCTGAAATCGATCCACTGGTTGTTCGATTTAATCAGGAAAACGAGGGCCAGGACCAACGGCACAGCGAAAAACAGTGCAATGAACATTATTTTTTTCGGGAAACTGAGCCGTCCGGCTAACGCCGCCACAGGGGTAAGTAAATTATTCATTTTGGGTGCCCATTAATTTATACGTCAAAATCAGTAGTGTCCGGTTAACTTACGAAGTAAGTGCACCGAAGCCAAGCATTGGCGCG
>CAZLJK010000002.1:0-149938 GCA_964559825.1 uncultured Sulfuricella sp.
AGCGGAAGCGCTCGTGGCCGAGGATGAATTCTTCCAGGCCGAAGCGCAGGGTGACGTAGATGATTTTGGCGAGGCGTAGCAGCTTCATTTATATTTTTTCACCGCAGAGGACGCGGAGGACGCGGAGGAAAAACAGGTTCTACTCCGCGTCCTCCGCGGTTCATGTCTTTAAATTGGTCATTCTTTTTCTCAGATTGACGACATGACTATATCGTTTGATCAAGTTGCCGTATTTTTTTCTCCAGCAGTTCCACCCTATCATGCACTTCGCCCACTTCCTTGAAGAAGGCGCGCACCAGTTCGGGTTGGGCCAGAGTCGGTTTTTCTTCCTGCCAGTGCTCAACCCAGGACCTGGCAATGGTTTCGGCGGCGTTTTTGTGCCACTCGAGGACACCGGTTGCGGTGGAAACCAGCTTATGTGCGGCGATGTCGCCGAGCACCCGGCTCAGATCTTCTTCCGCGTCCCAGCGCATTTTCCCCAGGGTTTCCGCGAGCTCTTTCGCCAGAGCGACATCTTCCCCGCCAGGAATGAAACATGCGGTCGGGTCGGCGGAAGCCAGCCATGCCAGGGGATTGGGGATCAACGTGACGTCTACCCGTGCACCCGGCGCGGCGGGCGCGAAGCTACCATCCCCCTGGATGGCGAGTGCGGCAGAAGCCAACGGCAGCCGCAGTTGCAGGATTTTGCCAGCATGCGGGCGTAGCTGCGCCGCGGCCCAGGAGTGCTGGCTGAGGAGATGATTGAGAAGCCCGGCCAGCGCGGTTTCGGACAAGCCGATCAAAACAAGCGCCCTTTACGTTTGCCCCCTCTCCCGCTTGCGGGAGAGGGTTGGGGTGAGGGCAGCCCCCCGAGAAAAAATTGGAATGGCAATCTTTTAAGCCTGCTGGATACCCGAGATGAACCAGGTGGCGTTGGACTGCGACGGGGATTTCTGGATGTGCCAGATTTCGCTGAAGGTTTCAGCCGGTGCATCGGCTTCTTCGCGGATCATGCCGGAGAAGCGCACGCTGGCGATCACCAAGTCGCCTTCGGTGACCACATCGGCGATTTCGGCGTTGAGCGTCACCACTTCAGTTTTATTTTCCCGGCCATTGCGTTCCTGGATCTGCAGGCTGATTTCGGCATACATTTCCGGTGTGACGTACTCGCGGATATCGTTGATGTCGCCGCGGTCGTTGGCGTCCTGCAGACGGAGGAATTGCTTCTTGGCTTCGCGCAGGAAGGGGCCGTCCTCGAACCAGGCAGGCCGGGTGCTGCTTGCCAGCATCGCTGCGGCCGGCGCGGCAGAACCGCCAGGCGCGGCCATGTCGGTCACGGACGTCCGTTCAGTATGGCCGGCGTACTGAACCGATTGCGGCTGCGGCTTCTTCAGCATGCGGAAGATGAAAAACGCGCCGCCGACCAGGGCCAGGATCATCAGGATGTTGCCCATGCCGCCGGCGAGGCCGCCGCCCATGAACATGGAGGCGAGCAGGCCGCCTGCGGCCAGGCCGGCCAGAGGACCGAGCCATTTGTTGCCGCCAGCCGGGGCCGCCGCAGGGGCTTGCGCCGGTTTTGCCGGCGCTGCCGTTTGCTGGGAGGAAGTCGAGCGCTGCTTGCCGATGCTGCTGCCGCCGCCCATGCGCCTGGCGTCGGCATCCTGGGCGGTCAGGCCGAAACTGATCAGTGCAACGAAAAACAGGGTGAAAAATTTGCTCATGGTTGAATCTCCTTTATTAGCTACCAGACATGTAGGTTGGGCACCCCGTGCCCAACAAATGATTTCGGGTTTGTCGGGCACGGGGTGCCCAACCTACATTTAAAACTTGAAACCTTTGTGCAGGGCGACAACGCCCGCGCTCAGGTTGAAATATTCGACACGCTCGAAGCTCGCCTGTTCCATCATCCCCTTCAGCTCTTCCTGTCCGGGGTGCATGCGGATCGATTCGGCGAGATAGCGGTAGCTCTCTTCGTCGTCCGCCACCAGCTTGCCCATCACCGGCAGCGCCTTGAACGAATAGACATCATACAGGGGTTGCAACGGTTTCCATATCTTGGAGAACTCCAGCACCAGGAGCCGCCCGCCGGGGCGCAGGACGCGGTACATTTCCTTCAGCGCGGCATCCTTGTGGGTCATGTTGCGCAGACCGAAGGCGACGGTGACACAGTCGAAATAGTTGCTCGGGAACGGCAGTTTTTCGCCGTCGCACTGTGCCGCCAGGGGAACGATGCCGTCGTCCAGCAACCGGTCGCGGCCGACCCCGAGCATCGAACTGTTGATGTCGGTGAGGATGACCTGTCCGCTCTTGCCGACGCGCTTGGCGAAGGCGCGCGACAGGTCGCCGCTGCCGCCGGCGATGTCGAGTACCCGGCTGCCTTCCCGGGTTCCGCTCTGTTCGATGGTGAAGTGCTTCCACAGCCGATGCAGCCCGACCGACATCAGGTCGTTCATCAGATCATAGCGCTCGGCCACGGAATGGAACACTTCCGCGACTTTTTTCGCTTTTTGCGATTCCTCGACGGTCTGAAAACCGAAATGGGTGGTTTTTTCCATGCTGTTCAGGGGGAGCGGCTCAATTGAAAGTGGAAATCATAACCGACTTAAGGTAAAACATAAACCGGGCTGAGCCAGTCCGCGACGGTCGCCGCAATTTTGTCATCAAATTGTCATATCGGCGACATAATATCCAACAATTCAATTCGATCGGTTACGCAGGAACGGCTATGTCGGCAACAATTCTGGTGGTGGAAGACGAACCCGCGATCCGGGAACTGGTGGTGCTCAATCTGCAACAGGCGGGGCACCGCCCCGTCGTCGCCGGTAGCGCCGAGCAGGCGCTGGCCCTGGTGCGCGAGGCGCTGCCCGACATGATCCTGCTCGACTGGATGCTGCCGGGCATGAGCGGGGTGGAGTTCGCCCGTCGCCTCAAGGCCGACAGCCATACGCGGAACGTGCCCATCATCATGCTGACGGCGCGGAGCGACGAACAGGACAAGATCACCGGCCTGGAGATTGGCGCCGACGACTACATCACCAAACCGTTCAGCCCGCGCGAAATGAATGCCCGCATCAAGGCGGTGCTGCGCCGCCGTGCGCCGCAGATGGCGGGCGAAGCGGTGGCGGTGGCCGGCTTGCGCCTCGACCCTGCGACGCACCGGGTAACCGGCAATGACAAGCCGATAGAACTGGGGCCGACGGAATTCCGTCTGCTGCATTTCCTCATGGCCCATCCCGAGCGGGTGTATTCCCGCGCGCAGCTGCTCGACCAGGTGTGGGGCAACCATGTGTTTGTCGAGGATCGCACCGTTGACGTGCATATCCGCCGTTTGCGCTGCGCGCTCGAGGCAACCGGGCATGACGGCCTGGTTCAGACCGTGCGGGGCTCCGGCTACCGGATGTCGGTTCATACGGAGGGGTGATGAGAAATAGGTAATGAAAACCTCTCGACCATCACTCATCCCCCATTACCCATCACTCCATAGCTGAGCAGTTACAGCCAATCTAAGGTTAAACTATCTCAGTTCCCATGATCAGATTCCACACCCTCACTCATGCTTAATTTCTGGTGGCGCTCATTGCAGACGCTGGGCCTGCTGGCGATCGCCCCGCTCGTTCTGTGGGCGGCTGCCGGTGCGGTTCCGGCGTTGATCCTGATGGTCTTCCTGTTGCTGATTTACCTGTCCCATCATTTGCGCAATCTGCATGCGCTGGACGGCTGGCTGCGCCAGCCCGATGTCGGCACGGTGCCGCACGGGTCCGGGCTGTGGGAAGAGGCCTTTGCCGTGCTTTACCAGCTGGAACGGCAACAATCCGATAGCCGGCACAATCTTTCCAATGCGCTGGAGCGTTTCCAGCAGGCCGGCGAGGCGATGCCGGACGGCGTCGTGATGATGAACAGCAGCGGCCAGATCGAATGGTGCAATCCGGTGGCCGAGACGCAGTTCGGCATCAACCTCGCGCGCGACCGCGGTCAGTGGATGACCTATCTGATTCGCCAAGCCCAGTTTACCGATTACCTGGCAGCGCATAACTATCGCGAGCCGCTGATATTCAAATCCACCCGCAACCGCGAACTGGTGCTGTCGATACAGCTGATCCCTTTTGGCGACGAGCAGAAACTCCTGATTAGCCGCGACATCACCCAGCTGGAACGGGTCGAGACCATGCGCCGCGATTTCGTCGCCAACGTTTCCCACGAGCTGAGTACGCCGCTAACCGTGGTTGGCGGCTTTCTCGAAACGCTGGTGGACATGGCGCATCTGGATGAAACCCAGACCCGGCACTATCTGAATCTGATGTTGGACCAGACCAGCCGCATGCAGCATCTGGTCAAGGATCTGTTGATGCTGTCGAAACTGGAAAGCAGCCACACCGCCCACCGGGAAGAAACCGTCGACGTGCCGCGCCTGCTGCGGGATTTGTTGAAAGATGCGCAGTCCCTGAGCGCCGATCGGCACCGGCTGCGGCTTAGCCTGGCTTCGGGGCGCTGGCTGCTGGGCAATGAGGATGAGCTGCGCAGCGCCTTCGGCAACCTGGTCAGCAATGCCATTCGTTACACGCCGGATGGCGGCGAGATCGTCCTGCAATGGGAAGAGTGGGAGGGGGAAGGGGTGTTCAGCGTGCAGGACAGCGGAATCGGCATCGAGCCGCAGCACATCCCGCGCCTGACCGAGCGTTTTTACCGGGTGGACCGCAGCCGCTCGCGTGAAACCGGCGGCACCGGCCTCGGACTGGCCATCGCCAAACACGCCCTGACACGCCATCAGGCGCGGCTCGAAATCGAGAGCACGCCGGGCAAGGGCAGCACCTTCAGCGCCTGTTTCCCGGCAAGGCGGCTGATTGCGGAAAATCAAAATTAAAACAGTAATACACCACGAATGGCACGAAT
Organism: uncultured Sulfuricella sp.; assembly: GCA_964559825.1. Classification (GTDB taxonomy): domain Bacteria; phylum Pseudomonadota; class Gammaproteobacteria; order Burkholderiales; family Sulfuricellaceae; genus Sulfuricella. The sequence continues at coordinate 4,870 of CAZLJK010000002.1, forward strand.
AAAGCACGAATGTTCACGAATAAACAAGGGTAGATTCGCATAGGCCACCTGATTTTCCCGCCTGGTGAGGCGACACTTGCCTTTGAACTATTCGGGTTGATTCGTGAACATTCGTGTCATTCGTGGTTAAAAGCTTTTCTCAGGTCAAACTCTGACATACCCCACCCGCTCGTAATCGCTGCCTTTTTCAATCAGGCTGTGCAGTTTGACGGTTGCAGGCGCTTCCCCGGCATGGATTTCCACTACTCTGCCGGGAGCGAACCAGCCCGACGGCAGCACCAGGCTGGTGGTTTCTTTCAGCACGGGCAGATCCGGGAGCAAAAAGGCCTGGGCGTATTTGCTGACGGCATCCGTCATTAGCGAAACCAGACGTGCGGCGATGGCGACCGGCGCGCCGGGCAGGACGCGAACACCGATATTAAGCCCGCCGCTCGAAGGGAAAACCAGCCATTTGATGACGCCCAGCGCATACGTGTTGCTGTCCGACGGACGGATGGCAATGAGCTGTTTCAGGCCGATGCGCATGCCGCCCTTGTCCGGCCGGGCCAGGCGGAAGCCAAGCGCACCTTCATCCAGAATCTGCCAGGTTTCGAGACCGAACCCCAGCTGCGAGATATGCAGTTTCTCCGTCTGATCGCTGATGCGGCCGAAGAATTGCAAATCCTCGATTTCACGTTGGCTGAGTTTTTCTTTTTTACCCGGCTGCTTGAAGGGTTTTTCTCCCCCCAGGAAAAAGTGGATCGCCGCCATGCCGAACGTGGCTTGAGCCTTGTCCGCACCCGACCGACGGGTAAAGTTCCTGCGTTTCGGCGCGGACTCGAACCAGTGCCGATAAAGCGCGGTCAGCAGGGCCTCGCAGTCGGGCTGAACGCAGTCCTCGCCCAGCCCCAGTGCGGCGGGATCCACATTGTTTCTGAGTTGCTGGATGCGCTTGCGGAAAGTGGTGGCGAGCCGGTCGGTGTCGAGATAGCGGGGGTTGGCCAGTTTCATGTCATTGCGCACCATGACGGGTGGCGCCGATGCGGCCAGGTCCACTCCGATCAGGGACAATGCCGTGTTTTCCGGCGGAGTGGCGGCGATCGTCACGCGCACCCCCCATTTATCCAGCCACCGGTCCAGCAGGGAGAGCTGTTTTGGCGTCAACCGGTAAGGATCGGCCAGGTTGGTGAGCAGGATCTGGGCATAGGAAGCCGCGCAGGTCGCGCTGTCGGTTTGCCTGTTCAGGCGGTCTCTCACCACCTCCATGGCGTAACCCCGCTGCTCTGCGAGGGCATACAACTCATGCGCCTGTTGCCACACGCCCTTATCGATTTCGCGGTAAATGCGGTAGTGCTCCACCAACTGCAGGCCAATCCAGCGCAGGCAGCGCTGGGTGATCAGGGCGGCGTGCGCGGCGATGCTGGCGTCGCCTTCCAGGCAAGCCTGCAGGGAAAGCCGGTAGGACGCGCCCAGCGCAGCCCAGAGGCCGACTACGCTATGCCAGTTGTTGAGTTGGACGGTCTCCAGCGGCAGGGGCTTGCCGAGGTATTTCCTGGCCATCTCCAGCTGCACGAAAACGATCGGATCACGCAGCAATTCGTTGATCTTGAGGCGTTCCAGAGGAGCGAAGGGCGTCCGGTTGAGCAACTCCATCTGGGCGGTGAGGGCGGCGTGCGCCAAAGGAATATTGGTCAGCGGCAGCGTTTTCAGCCATTGCTTGCAGCTGATGGCGTCGCTGAACTGGGCCGATAGTGCCGGCTCGGGGCTAGCGGGTAAGTTCATGGAAGCCTCCATTTTAAAGTGAAACTCGCGAAGATTCGATCAGTCCGAGGCGGGTAGCAATGCCTCATGGATCAGGGTGCGCAAGCCTTCCGCCAGCCGCTCGGGCATTGCGGGCTGCGCATCACGCTGCATTTCTCCCCAGATCGGGTTGGGGAAATGCCGGTCGCCATGCCAGCGCGGAATAATGTGCCAGTGCAGATGCGGAGTCAGGTTGCCCAGGCTGGCCAGATTGATTTTGTCCGGCTGCAACAGCCGCCGAACCGCACTTTCCGCCGCGAACACCGAGTCCATCAGGTGCCGGCGTTCCGCTGCCGGCAGGTCGGTCATCTCCTTGACATGCTTCGTCCAAATAACGCGGCAGAAGCCGGGGTAGTCGCGGTCTTCGACCAGCACCACCCGGCACAGCGCATCCTGCCACAGGGGTATTCCGCCTGCATTTTCACATAGCTCGCACATGAGGCTCTTTAGAGCAGCACCCGTTCGATGCCGCCGTTGTTCGCACTGGCGATGTAGTCTTCCATCCAGGCCGAACCGAGAAGATGCTTTGCCATTTCCACCACGATGTAATCCGCCTCAATGCCCGTGTCATCATTATAACGGGATAACCCTTGCAAACAAGAGGGGCAAGATGTCAATAATTTAATCTTCGGGTTCTCGGCGGACGCGGCTTCCCGGTTTATTTCGGCGGCAACCTTGACGATTTCCTCCTGCTTGCGCGAACGCACCTGGGTGGAGATGTCGGGCCGGGTTACCGCCAGCGTGCCGGATTCGCCGCAGCAGCGGTCGGACAGCTTGACGCCGCCGCCGAGCAGATCGTTGGCCACCTTGAGCGGGTTGTAGGTCTTGATCGGGGTGTGGCAGGGGTCGTGGTACATGTAGCGGACGCCTGAGATGCCCTCCAGCTTCAGGCCTTTTTCCATCAGGTATTCGTGGATGTCGAGCAGGCGGCAGCCGGGGAAAATCTTGTCGAACTGGTATTTCAGTAGCTGATCCATGCAGGTGCCGCAGGACACGATCACGGTCTTGATGTCGAGATAGTTCAGGGTATTGGCGACGCGGTGGAACAGCACGCGGTTAGCGGTGGTGATGGCCTGCCCCTTGTCGTCGTTGCCGACCGAAGTCTGCGGGTAACCGCAGCACAGGTAACCCGGCGGCAGCACGGTCTGCGCGCCGAGATGGAACAGCATCGCCTGGGTGGCGAGACCGACCTGGCCGAACAGGCGCTCCGAACCGCAGCCGGGGAAATAGAACACCGCGTCGGAATCCTCGCTGAGCTTGGCGGGGTCGCGGATCACCGGCACGATGGCCGAGTCTTCCAAGCCGAGCAGGGCGCGCGAGGTTTTCTTCGGCAGCTTGCCCGGCATCGGCTTGTTGACCATGTGGATGATCTGCGCCTTGAGCGGCGGCTGGCCGACGGTGGCGGGCGGGTTTCGGGTCTGCCCGCCGATCAGGCCGAAGCGCTTCGCCAGCTGGTAACCCAGGCGCTGCCCGGCGTAGCCCCATTCGATCATGACCTTGCGGATGATCTTGATGGTGGTCGGGTCGGTGGCGTTGAGGAACAGCATTGCGGCGTAGCTGCCGGGGTTGAATTTCTTCTTGCCCTGCTTGCGCAGGAAATTGCGCATCGAGATCGAAACGTCGCCGAAGTCGATATCCACCGGACAGGGCGCGAGGCACTTGTGGCACACCGTGCAGTGGTCGGCGACGTCGTTGAATTCGTCGAAATGCTTGAGGGAAATCCCGCGCCGGGTCTGCTCCTCGTAGAGGAAAGCCTCGATCAGCAGGCTGGTGGCGAGGATCTTGTTGCGCGGGCTGTACAACAGGTTGGCGCGCGGAATGTGGGTATTGCACACCGGCTTGCACTTGCCGCAGCGCAAACAATCCTTGATCGAGTCGGCGATCTCGCCGATCTCGCTCTGTTCCATGATCAGCGATTCGACTTCGAGCAGGCTGAAGCTGGGGGTGTAGGCATTGCGCAGGTCCGCCCCCGGCAGCAGCTTGCCGCGGTTGAAATGGCCGTTGGGATCGACCTTGGTCTTGTAGACGGCGAAGCTGGCGATCGCCGCGGGATCGAGAAACTCCAGCTTGGTGATGCCGATGCCGTGTTCGCCCGAAATCACCCCCCCCAGATCGGTGGCCAGGCGCATGATGCGCGCCACCGCCTGGTTGGCTTCCTGCAGCATCTCGTAATCGTCGGAATTGACCGGGATATTGGTATGCACGTTGCCGTCGCCGGCATGCATGTGCAATGCCACGAACACCCGGCTCTTCAGCACTTTCTGGTGGATCGCATCGCAGCGCTCCAGAATCGGCTGGTACTCGCGCCCGGTGAAGATGCGGTGCAACTCGGCAAGCACTTCCTTCTTCCATGAGATGCGCAGGGTGTGGTCCTGCAGCGCATGGAAAACGGTTTCGAGTTCCGGACTGGGCGCCTCCGGCTCGAAGCCGGAGCCGGCGTAGGGGGCGTCCAGGTTGTCCAGCAGCCACTGCCAGCGCTTGCGGTTGTCGCGCAGCAGCGCCAGGGCGGTTTCGCGCCGAGTGTCGAGCAGCTTGGTGTCGGGTGGCACGTCATCGTCGCGATGCAGCGGCAGATCGCCGGCGATGAATTGCTCCAGCGCATCCAGCAGCTTGAGTTTGTTGCGCGTCGAAAGCTCGATGTTGATGCGCTCGATGCCGTCGCTGTAATCCGCCAGGCGCGGCAGGGGGATGACCACGTCCTCGTTGATCTTGAAGGCATTGGTGTGGGCGGCGATGGCAGCGGTGCGGGCGCGGTCGAGCCAGAATTTCTTGCGGGCGTCGTCGCTGACCGCGATGAACCCCTCGCCGCCACGGGCGTTGGCGAGCCGCACGATGCGCGAGGCCGCTTCGCCCACCGCAGCTTCATCGTCGCAGGCGATGTCGGCGAGCAGCACCATTTTCGGGCGCTCCGGTCGGTTCGCCTTGGTGGCGTAGCCGACCGCCTTGATGTAGCGCTCGTCGAGGTGCTCCAATCCGGCCAGTATGGACAAGGGATGGGCATCCAGATAGTCCTTGATCTCGACGATCGCCGGCACGGCTCGGTGCACCTGGCCGAAGAATTCCAGGCACACGGTGCGGATGTGCTTGGGCAGGGTGTGCAGGATGAAGCGCGCCGAGGTGATGATGCCGTCGCAGCCTTCCTTCTGGATGCCGGGCAAGCCGGAAAGGAACTTGTCGGTGACATCCTTGCCCAGTCCGGCCTTGCGAAAATGGCTGCCGGGGATCTCGAGTATCTCTTCGGGCTGGGCGGCTTTGCCGTCCGCACCGAGGCGGCTGACGCGAAAGCGCGCAGTTTCGATGTCGTGGATCTTGCCGAGGTTGTGGTCGAGGCGGGTAATCTCCATCCAGTTGCCGTCAGGGTCGACCATCCGCCACGAGGCCAGGTTATCGAGCGCGGTGCCCCACAACACGGCTTTCTTGCCGCCGGCATTCATGGCCACGTTGCCGCCGATGCAGGAGGCGTCGGCCGAAGTCGGGTCAACCGCGAACACATAGCCGGCGGCGTCCGCTGCCTCCATCACGCGCCGGGTGACGACGCCCGCGCCGCATCGGATGGTCGGCACGGCTTCTGCCACGCCGGGCAGGCTGATCATTTCCACGCCGTTGTGGCGGTCGAGCTTCTCGGTGTTGATCACCGCCGACATCTTGTCGAGCGGCACTGCGCCACCGGTATAGCCGGTGCCGCCGCCGCGCGGGATCAGAGTCAGGCCGAGCTGGATGCAAGTGCGCACCAGCGGCGCGATCTCCTCCTCGGTGTCGGGGTTGAGCACGACGAAGGGATATTCGACGCGCCAGTCGGTGGCGTCGGTGACGTGAGACACGCGCGCCAGGCCGTCGAACTGGATATTGTCGCGGCGGGTATGGGGCAGCAGCTTCTTCAGCACCCTGCGGCGCAGGCGCGCAGTTTGCTCGAAATCCGCCTCGAAAGTATCCACGGCGCGGGCGGTGCGTTCGAGCAATTGCCTGACCGGCTCGTTTTCCTGGCGGCGCGCCTCGATGGCCCGCAGGCGGTGACGGAGCGCCTCGACCAGCGCCTTGCGGCGCTTGATGTTGGCGAGCAGGTCGTCCTGCAGGTAGGGGTTGCGCGAAACCACCCAAATGTCGCCGAGCACCTCGAACAACATGCGCGCCGAGCGTCCGGTCTTGCGTTCGGCGCGCAGCGTGTTGAGGATCTCCCAGACTTCCTCGCCGAGCAGGCGAATGATGATTTCGCGGTCGGAAAAGGAAGTGTAGTTATAAGGGATTTCTCTGAGGCGTGAGGTCGTCATTTTCAATAAAGGCTGCAGTAAAGGGTAAATTCTAGCCCAATTCGGTTGTTACGTCAGACCGGCGCATTGCGGCCAGGTTCAACCGGCTATATCGCGGTCCAGGCGATGGCAAGGTAACGCGCCAGTTTGCCGGCAGCCATGAACAGTAAGACGTAAACGGCGTTGAGCCGCAGCCAGCCCGCCGCGACGCACAGCGCATCTCCGACCAGCGGCGCCCAGGCCAGCAACAACGCCGGGCTGCCGTAGCGGCGCACGAAAGAAAGCCATTTTGCGGGTTCGCGCTCGGGCAGGATGCGCCCGAGCAGGTAGGAACTCATGCCGCCCAGGGTATTGCCCAGCGTCGCCAGGGCCAGCGCCGGCCACAACAGGCCGGGATTGAGCTTGAGCACGCCGAACAGCACCGCCTCGGAGCCGCCCGGCAGCAGGGTGGCGGCGAGAAAGCTGCTGAGAAACAGGCCGCCGAGACTGAGTTCGTCGCTAATCATGCGGGGGTGACAAAGCGAACAAAAATCCAGACAATAGCGGCAGTCACTATTAAAAGGCAATTCACCGCAGAGGACGCAGAGGACACGGAGGAAAAACAAGGGATTAAGAGCTTGTTACCAACTTCCCTCCTGGTGAGCATGTAAGCCTTTGAATTCCTCAGCGTCCTCTGCGTCCTCCGCGGTTCAACTGGGTTTTTCAGGATTATGCATTGGAGATTTATGAATACCGGACGCATCAAGCTGCTGGCCGCAGCGGTCGTGGCTCTGGCGCTGGCCGGCGCGCTCGCCATGCTGCTCTCGCAAAAGCCCGCGGCGCCGCAGGCTACTTTCTCCACCTTGGGCGGAGAAAAGGTTGCGCTCGACAGCCTGCGCGGCAAAGTGGTGCTGGTGAATTTCTGGGCGACCAGTTGCTCTGGTTGCATCAAGGAAATGCCCGATCTGGTGAAAACCTGGCAAAAATACCACAGCCGCGGCCTGGAAACCATCGCCGTGGCAATGAGCTACGATCCGCCCGAATACGTCAGGCAGTTCGCCGAGAAAAACGGCCTGCCGTTCACCGTCGCGCTCGATCCCGACGGCGCCGTAGCCCAGGCGTTTGGCAATGTTCGCGTCACCCCGACCACTTTCGCGATCGACAGACAGGGACAGATCATCCAGCAGTATGTCGGCGAACCGGACTTCGCCAAGCTCCATGCCTTGATCGAAAGTGTGCTGTGAAGGCTTGAACGCCGAGTTCCTGAAGAATAACCGGGCACTTACCGCCACAGGCTCAAGGGCGGATCGGTCACGACGGCGCGCAGAATGTCACTGCGAGAAACAAAGCCAACCAGATACCCCGCTTCGTTCGTAATGGGCACGCCATCGACGCCATGCTCCAACATGACGGCCGCGATGCGGCGGATGTCGGTGACCGGCGTAGCGGCGACCACCGGCGTGGTCATCACGTCACCCACTTTGCGATGCAGGGTTGCGATCACTCGATCGCCATCGATATCGATGGTGGTCAGCAAATCTCGTTCACTGACGATGCCGACCAGCCGATTTTCCGTATCGACCACGGGCGTCTGATGGATGTGTCTCTCGCGCAGTATGTACCATGCACGGGCCACGGCGTCGCTCGACGCCAGCGTGATGACCGGCGCAGTCATCACCTGTGCGGCGTGATAAAGCGGTCCGCGCTCCAAGTCGTCATTCAGCACCTGATGGTAGGCGCGAATCGCTTCATCCCGAGGAGCCAGCCGGGTCTCTTCGATACCGAATTCTTCCCCGTCTTCGGCAATGGGGCGCACATGGGCAATCCGGCGAGCCTGGCGTACGCGGCTCATCGCTTCCAGCGTGCCGCTGAAGACTTGACCGCTGATTCCATAGAGGGAGAACATGAATGGGTTCCTTGTTGTACCTGCACCATCCACGGCTTCCGCGAATGGCCCGCAACGCCAGCTGGCCGGAATCAAGGGCCGCCCCGATTGATCCGGAATCTTTAGGGAACGTAGCCGATTTCGTGGCCGACGGCAAGCGCGCCCGTCGCCGACGGGTTCGTGATTCGGCATGAAAAGGGCCAAGACATATACAGGTTGGCGCTGGGTGAAGGGATTAGGGTACACTTTGCACTTGCGATGGAATGCTTTGATTTGATAACGGATTAGCTTTCGATGCCTCTCGGTACCCAGCACTCAGAACTCAGAACCCATTTTGTGGCGTGGTTTCGCTCGGCCGCGCCCTATATTCACGCCTTTCGCGGTAAAACTTTCGTGGTGGCCTTCGGCGGCGAGGTGGTGAGCGAAGGCCAGTTCATTGCGCTGGCGCACGACCTCAATCTTCTCAACAGCCTCGGCGTGCGCCTGGTGCTGGTGCATGGCGCACGGCCGCAGATCGAGGAGGAGCTGACCGAGCGCGGCGCGGCGATCCGCTATGCCGGAGGAATGCGCGTCACAGACGACGATGCCCTGAAATGCGTCAAGGAGGCGGCCGGTACGGTGCGGGTGGAGATCGAGGCGCTGCTATCCATGGGCCTCGCCAATTCGCCGATGGCGGGCGCCGACATCCGGGTGGCCAGCGGCAATTTTGTCACCGCCATGCCGATGGGGGTGCTCGGCGGCGTGGACTTGATGCATACCGGCGAGGTGCGCAAGATCGATGCGACAGGCATACGGCGCAGACTCGACGGCAACGAAATCGTGCTGCTTTCGCCGCTCGGCTATTCGCCCACGGGCGAGGTGTTCAATTTGTCGCTGGAGGATGTGGCGACTTCCGCCGCGATCGCGCTGGATGCCGACAAGCTGATTTTCCTGATGGACACCACCGGCATTACCGGTGAAAACGGGGATTTGCTGCGCGAACTGACCACGGCCGAGGCGGAAGCGATTCTCGCCCCCGCCGCCGCACTGCCGACGGATGTGGGCTATTACTTGCCCTGTGCGGTGCGCGCCTGCCGCAAGGGCGTGGCGCGGGCGCACCTGATCAGCCGCCATATCGATGGCGCATTGCTGCAGGAACTGTTCACCCATGAGGGTATCGGCAGCATGGTCAGCGAAGATCCGCTGGAAACCCTGCGCGACGCCACGATCGAGGATGTCGGCGGGATCCTCGCGCTGATCGAACCGCTGGAAACCGGCGGCATCCTGGTGCGGCGCTCGCGCGAGCTGCTGGAAATGGAAATCGACCGCTTCTCCGTGCTGGAGTACGACGGCCTGATCATCGGCTGCGCCGCGCTGTATCCGTTTCCGAAAGAGCAGGCGGCGGAGCTGGCGTGCATGGCGGTGCATCCGGATTACCGCGGCGCCGGCCGCGGCGAGGCATTGCTCGAATACATGCAGGTCAGGGCGCTGGGCAAGGGCTTCAAGCAACTGTTCGTGCTCACCACCCGCACCGCGCACTGGTTCCTCGAGCGCGGCTTCACCGAGGCCGGCGTGGACAAGCTGCCCAAGGCCAAGCAAGGGCTGTACAACTATCAGCGCCGCTCCAAGGTGTTTGTGAAAAAACTGTAGTACATTTCATGAAATAATTTTAAGTGTAATCAACGGCGATTAACCACGAATTACACGAATGTTCACGAATAAACCCAAGATTATTCGTGAACATTCGTGCTTCATTCGTGTAATTCGTGGTTAAAAGATTTTCAGGATCAAGCAACCTTATTTTAAATGGAGTGATGAAATGGCAAGAACAGTGAAATGCGTTAAGCTCGGCCGCGAAGCGGATGGACTGGATTTCCCGCCCTATCCGGGCGAGCTCGGCAAGCGGATTTATGAAAATGTGTCCAAGGAAGCCTGGGCGGCTTGGCTCAAGCACCAGACCATGCTGATCAACGAAAATCGCCTGAATATGGCCGACCCCGCCGCGCGCAAATACCTGGCGGAACAGGTGGAGAACTACTTCTTCGGCTCCGGGGCGGATGCGGTGACGGGTTTCGTACCGCCCAAACCGTAATGAGAAATGGGTGAGGAGTGATGGGCCCGGGGTTTCATTACCCATTACCCCTCACCCATTACCGTTCAGTTCACCCGGCTTCAGGATAACCGCTTCCATGACCGCACCGCATGCTCAGGAATACTACCTCAACCGCGAACTTGGCCAGCTTGCCTTCAACCAACGGGTGCTGGCGCAGGCCGAGGACCATCGCAACCCCCTGCTGGAGCGGCTGAAATTCCTGTGCATCGTCAGCAGCAACCTGGACGAGTTTTTTGAAGTCCGCGTCGCCGGACTGAAGGAGCAGATCGCCCTCCATGCCACCGCGACGGGGCCGGACGGCCTGTCGGCGCGCCAGGTGTTCAAACAGGTTACCGAGCAGGCGCACGAGTTGGTGGAGCACCAATACCGGCTGCTGAACGAAGGCATACTGCCCGAACTGGCGCGCCACGACATCCGCTTTCTGCGCCGCACCCACTGGCACGATGGGCAGGGCGAATGGATCAAGGATTTCTTCTTTCGCGAGCTGATGCCGGTGCTTTCCCCGATTGGCCTCGACCCCGCCCATCCCTTCCCGCGCGTGCTCAACAAGAGCCTGAATTTTGCCGTCGAGCTGGAAGGCAAGGACGCCTTCGGCCGTGCCTCCGGCGCCGCCATCGTGCAGGCGCCGCGCTCGTTGCCGCGGGTGATCAAGCTGCCGCCGGAAGTGGCCGGCTGCGAGCACGGTTTCGTCTTCCTTTCCTCGATCATCCACGCCCATGTCGGCGAGCTTTTTACCGGCATGGAGATCAAGGGCTGCTACCAGTTCCGCGTCACCCGCAACTCCAATCTGTTCGTCGACGAGGAAGAGGTCAAAAACCTGCGCGAAGCGCTGCAAGGCGAGCTGCCGCAGCGCAATTTCGGCAATGCCGTGCGCCTGGAGGTGGCGGACAACTGTTCGCCGGAAATGGCCACCTTTCTGCTCGGGCAATTCGGCCTGAACCAGGAAGACTTCTACCAGGTCAACGGCCCGGTCAACCTGGTGCGGCTGATGCAGATTCCGGACCGGGTCGAGCGGCCCGATCTCAAATATTCTTCCTTCATACCGAGCACCCCGCCGACGGTAGCGAAGCAGCCCGACATGTTCCAGGCGATCCGTAGCGGCGACATCCTGCTGCATCACCCCTTCCAGTCGTTTGCGCCGGTGGTCGATTTCATCCAGCAGGCGGCTACCGACCCCAACGTGCTGGCGATCAAGCAGACTATCTACCGCACCGGCACCGATTCCGCGCTGATGGAAGCGCTGATCAAGGCGGTGCATAGCGGCAAGGAAGTCACCGTGGTGGTGGAGCTGCTGGCGCGCTTCGACGAGGAGGCCAACATCAACTGGGCGGGCCGTCTGGAGGATGCGGGCGCCCATGTGGTGTACGGCGTCGTCGGCTACAAGACCCACGCCAAAATGCTGCTGGTGGTGCGGCGCGAGGAAGACGGGCTGCGCCGCTACATTCACCTCGGCACGGGCAATTACCATCCGCGCACCGCCAAGCTGTACACCGATTTCGGACTGTTTACCTGCAACGAGGAGATCGGCAGCGACGTCAACGACATCTTCATGCAACTGACCGGCCTGGGCAAGGCGAGCAAGCTGAACCATTTGCTGCAGTCGCCGTTCACATTGCACCGCGAAATGATGACGGCTATCCATGCCGAGGCATCCCATGCGCGCGCCGGCAAAAAGGCATTCATCGTCGCCAAGATGAATTCCCTGCTCGAACCGGAGATCATCAGCGCGCTGTACGACGCATCCCGGGCCGGGGTCAAGATCGATCTGATCGTGCGCGGGGTGTGCGCCCTGCGGCCGGGGATTCCGGGCGTTTCGGAAAATATCCGGGTACGTTCCGTCATCGGGCGCTTCCTCGAACACACGCGCATATTTCATTTCTACAACGGCGGCGCGCACGACATTTATCTGTCCAGCGCGGACTGGATGCAGCGCAACTTCTTTCGCCGGGTCGAAGCCTGTTTTCCGGTACTGGATGCAAAACTGAAGAAGCGCGTCATCAAGGAAGGGCTGGAGCCCTATCTCAAGGACAACTGCCAGGCATGGGAAATGGACGCAGAAGGCAATTACCGGCGCAAACATCTACGCAGCGGCAGCAAAAGCGTCTGTGCCCAGGCGCAGCTCATGCAGGAGCTGGCGCAGCCGCTGAAATAGACGGTCATACTCCTGTCACAATACCGGCCTAGTATCTCTCGCATGATGAAATATGCGAGAGGAAGAGCAATGCAGAATACCCATTTCGGATTTCTCGGCAGTTCTCCGGGAAGCGCCAAGTTTCAGGCAAGGGCAGTCAGCCACTTGGCCATGACCGCTGCTGCGCCGCCCGCGCTAGACGCCGCGTGCCGTTTCGAATCTGCGGTCTGGGATGAAAACGAAACTCAGACGCGCCGGTGCTTGCTGGAAATCATCGCGCAACGCCGGCTAACCGCCTTGTTTCAGCCTGTTGTCTTGATGGGCAATGGCGAAATAACCGGTTACGAGGGGCTGATTCGCGGACCTTCCGATAGCCCCCTGCATTCGCCCCTCAACCTGTTTCGTGCCGCCAACGAAAACGGACTGGCCGTGGAAGTGGAGCACCTGAGCCGCCAGGTAGTGCTGGAAAGCTTTGCCCGGCTTAACCTGCCCGGCAAGCTGTTCCTCAACGTCAGCCCGGAATGCCTGTTGCAGCGCAATGCCAAGCATGGCGAAACGCTGGGCTACATCCACAATCTTGGACTGAGGCCGGATCGGGTGATTATCGAGTTGACGGAGAACCAGCGCGTCTACGACTACAATCTGATGCGCGAAGCGGTGAAACATTACCGCGCCATGGGGTTCGAAATCGCCATCGACGATCTGGGCGAGGGATTTTCCAGCCTGCGTCTGTGGTCGGAGTTGCGCCCCGATTACGTCAAAATCGACATGCACTTCATCCAGGGTATCGACCAGGATCCGGTGAAGCACCAGTTTGTCAGCTCGATCCAGCAGATCGCGGAGAAATCCGGCACCCGGGTCGTTGCCGAGGGCATCGAAACCGCGGCAGAGCTTCAGGTGATCAAGGATCTGGGGATAGCCCACGGCCAGGGTTATTATCTTGCCCGCCCCAGTGGCCAGCCGGCCATGGCGCTTCCTGCCGAAGTGGTCAAGGTACTGGAAAAAACGCTGGCTCCCAATCCGCCCCCAAGCAGCAAAGCCAGCCTGAAGACGGCTTCCGTGCTCAAGCTGTTGCGCGAGTGTAAAGCCGTGGCGCCGGACACTTCCAATGACGTGCTTCATGAACTGTTCATCGGCGACCCCGAACTGCAAGCCTTGCCCGTGGTCGAAAACGGCTTGCCGGTCGGCTTGATCAACCGAAACGCACTGATCGATAATCTGGCGCGCCCTTACCGACGCGAACTGTTCGGCAAGAAACCCTGCACCCGGCTGATAGATGCCGCCCCGCTGATCGTGGATAAAGACATGAGCATCCAGGCGTTGAGCCACGCCATCGTGGAGGCGGACCGGCACCACCTGTCAAACGGCTTCATCATCACCGACCGCGGGCAATATCTCGGCATGGGAACCGGTCACGACCTGGTGCGGGAAATCACCCAGATGCAGATCAGCGCCGCACGCTATGCCAACCCGCTGACCCTGTTGCCGGGCAATGAACCAATCAACGAGCAGATCGCCCTGCTGCTGCAGGGCGGGACGGAATTCTGCGCCTGCTATTGCGATCTGGATCATTTCAAGCCATTCAATGACGTCTACGGCTACCATAGCGGCGACGACGTGATTCAGCTGACCGGGAAGATCCTTGCCGAAGTGTGCGGCCCGGGGGATTTCATCGGCCACATCGGCGGCGACGACTTTATCATCCTGTTCCAAAGCGCGGACTGGGAAGCCCGTTGCCAGAAAGCGCTGGCCCGTTTTGCGAGTGCCATACTGGAATTCTTCAGTGCCGAGGACCGGGCGCAGCAAGGTTATATTAGCCCGGACCGCCATGGCGAAGAAGTGTTCTATCCGCTGACCAGCCTTTCCATCGGCGCCGTGCGGGTCGAGCCCTGCAATCAGGCATCGCACCACAAAATTTCTGCCGCCGCAGCCGAAGCGAAAAAACAGGCCAAGGGGATTCCCGGCAACAGCCTGTTTATCGAGCGTCGCGCAGTGTGTTCATAAATGCGGGCGCTGGATAACGCGCCGTTGTATTATGACGCAGCAATAACCAGCACCTTCTTTCACTACTTTGAAGAATATGACCAAAAAACCGCAGCCCGTAAATTCTTGCCCGCCAACGTCTGACGAAGGCGACAAGAACCTGTGCGTCATCCACGAAGCGATCGTCGGCACTTTCGGCCTGCCGCAGGACAAGCTGTTCGTCAGCATCAAGGGTGACCCGACCCTGCGTGAAACGGCATCGCTGCGCCCGCGACAGGAGAGCCGGATCGACCGGGAAGCGGGAAAAGTGCTGGAAACCTGCGAATGGCTGCTGCGGAAAACCGGATGTTTCAGCATCTACGTCGGCTTCAACAGCAGCGAGGTACGTACCGAATCAGTGTTCAACCCGTTCAATTACGAGATCCACGACGCCATCGCCCTGATCCAGCCGGGCTATGTGGAGCGCCATTTCGTGCAGGTTCCCTACCAGAAGAAAATGAAGATCATCCGCCGCGTGCGCAATACGGTGCAGACCGGCCCGTTGCGGGAATACCTGCCGCCCCACTGGCGCACGCTGATGGATCGCCAGCGCGAGGAATGGAAACCGATGGCGAAAAAGGACATCAAGCAGGTCGTCCAGTCGCTCAACCGCTTGCGCGGCATCGAGGGCTTCTACCTGCGCAACGCCGCAATCTCCCTGAGCCAGGGCATCGTGCGCGCCTCGTTCAACTGCGATGGGACCTACATCGTCGCCGCAGAGTATTTCCCGCAGTTCGTGGAAGAAAACACCCCCTGATTCCCGTTAGGGAATCAGGGGGGGTTTCAGTGCAGACTAACCTGCGCAGCAGGTTATGTCGGAACTAAAACATAGCAAAAGGTGAGGGGGTTTTAGCTCAGACTAATGCGCGTAGCGCGTTAGTCGGAGCTAAAACACAACCAAGGGAATCAGGGCAGTGTGTAGGGCGCAATCGTTATTGCATCGAATGAGGGGGGGTGCTGGGATGGGCGGTTCGAAGTCCAATGCAAAACATCCGGTGCAATGCGCTTCGCTTATTGGCACCCTACGACCTTGTGCGGGTTAAGGCAGCGAGCTCGAAATTCCCAGCTTCACCCCGACGCTTTTCCATTCCCTGGCTTCATTGGCCAGTGCGGTTTCGGTAAGCGGGTTCCGGATCAGCCAGTCCTGGCTCATTGCGAGCTCGAAGCCGGAGCCATGCCACCCCAGCCGGATCTCCGGCAACTCGAAATCCATGCGGCTGCGGTAGAACAGCACCGCGAGGCGGAGGGCCAAAATCGGCGCCCAGCCCTCGTTGTCCATTCCCAGCGACGCCACCCTGCCGAGCGAGCCGCGCTGGGCAAGGACCAGGCGCGCGAGCTGGGCCTGCTCTTTTTTGGAAAATCCGGGCATGTCCGCGTGCTCGATGATGTAGGCGGAATGCTTGTGGAAGCCGCTATGCGCGATGGAAAGCCCGATCTCGTGCAGGCGCGCAGCCCAGGACAGATGTTTCAGCGCGGCCTCCAGATCGAGCGGCTGCGCATCTCCCAGCTGGCGTAACAGATCGATGCCGAGCTGCCCGACATGCCCGGCCTGCACCGGATCGACGCGATAGCGCCGCATGAATTGCCGCACCGTGGTTTCGCGCATGTCGTGGCGGTGGAAGCGGCCCAGCAGGTCGTACAGCACGCCTTCCCTCAAGGCCGTGTCGGCCACACCCATGCAGGCGATGCCCAGTTCGGCAAAAATCGCCGCCATGATGGCAAAGCCGCCACCCAGAACGGGTACCCGGTCAGGGCGCAGGCCGGCCAACTGCAGCTTGTTGCAATCGCCCGCCTTGAGCATGGCATCACGCAATCTTGCCAGTCCTTCCGGAGTGATCCCGCTGTCGCTGTAGCCATTCATTTGCAGCATCTCGGCCAGCGCCTTGGCGGTGCCGGAAGATCCCACGGCCTGCTGCCAATGGGCGGCGGAAAACTCGCCGCGGATGGACAGGACTTCGGCGCGGGCGGCAAGGTCCGCCTGCTGAAGGGCGCTTTTGCTGATTTTTCCGTTCGGGAAGAAGCGCTGGCTGTAGCTGACGCAGCCCATGTACAGGCTTTCCATCTGCTGCGGCTTGAGGCCGGTGCCGATGATGAATTCGGTCGAGCCGCCGCCGATGTCCACTACCAGGCGCTTGTCGCTCGAGACCGGCAGGCCGTGTGAAACGCCGAGGTAGATCAGGCGCGCTTCCTCGCGGCCGGCGATGATCTCGATCGGGAAACCGAGTGCGGCCTCGGCTTGGCGCAGGAATTCCTGGGCATTCGTGGCAACGCGGAAGGTGTTGGTGCCGACAGCGCGTACCGCATCGCGCGGCAGGCCGCGCAGACGTTCGCCGAAGCGGCCAAGGCTGGCTAGCGCGCGGCTGCACGTATCCTGATCGAGGGTGTTATCCGCGCCCAGCCCGGCGCCAAGGCGGACGGTGTCTTTCAGCGAATCCAGCGGGTAAATCTGATCGTCCACCACCCGTGCGACTTGCAGCCTGAAGCTGTTGGAACCGAGATCGACCGCCGCGACGGTGGAGTACTTGCGCACGGCTGGGCGCCCTTTATCCCGCTATTCCACTTCGCGCTCGATTTCCTCGATGGAGGTGTGGCGCACGTCCTTGCCCTTGACCATGTAGACCACGTATTCGGACATGTTCTTGGCGTGGTCGCCGATGCGCTCGATCGCCTTGGCGGCGAACAGCACGTCGAGCGAGGTGGAGATGGTGCGCGGGTCTTCCATCATGAAGGTGATCAGGTGGCGCATGCAGGCGCTAAAGGCGTCGTCCACCAGGATGTCCTGGCGCGGCACCTGAACCGCGGTGCCGAGGTCGAGCCGGGCGAAGGCGTCGAGCGACTTGCGCAGCATTTCCAGCACGATGCCGCTCATCATCTTGATTTCGGTGAAGCGCGGTGTGGCCAGACGGCCGGACTGGTAAATCAGCTTGCTCATGCGCGCGATCTTTTCTGCCTCGTCGCCGATGCGCTCCAGGTCGGTAATGGTCTTGATCACCGTCATCACCATGCGCAGGTCGCCGGCGGTGGGCTGGCGGCGCGCGATGATGTGGGCGCAGGACTCGTCGATCTCCACTTCCATGGCATTGACCTGAAGATCCTTGGCGATGACGTCGTCGGCGAGGTCGAGCTTGCTGTTGATCAGGGCTTCGATGGCGTTGACGATCTGTTCCTCCACCAGGCCGCCCATCTGCAGCACTCGAGAACGCACGGTTTCCAGCTCGGCATCGAATTGCTTGGAAATGTGTTCATGCTGCATGTGTTTCTCCTTCATGTTCGTATTCTCAAGTATACGCGCCGATTATGACAGTTTTGTTGCTATTAGGCCTTCAGGGTTTTGACCCCGTCGCTGGTGCCGAGCAGCAGCACGTCAGCCGGTCTGCGCGCGAACAGGCCATTGGTCACCACGCCGGTGATCTGGTTGATCTGGGTTTCCAGCTCCACCGGGTTCATGATTTGCAGGCCGCGCACGTCGAGGATGATGTTGCCGTTGTCGGTGGTGAAGCCCTGACGCAGCGTGGGCTGGCCGCCGAGCTTGACCAGCTCGCGCGCGACGTAGCTTTGCGCCATCGGAATCACTTCCACCGGCAGGGGGAAGTTGCCGAGCAGGCCGACCAGCTTGGAGCCGTCGGCGATGCAGACGAATTTCTTGCTGCACGCGGCGACGATCTTTTCCCGCGTCAGCGCGCCGCCGCCGCCCTTGATCATGTGCATGTGCGCGGTGATTTCGTCGGCGCCGTCGACATAAACCGCCAGCTCGCCGGCGCTGTTCAGGTCCAGAACCGGGATGCCATGGCTTTTCAGGCGCTGGGCGGTGGCCTCGGAACTGGCCACGGCGCCGTCGATGCGCCCCTTGATTTTGGCCAGCTCGTCGATGAAATAGTTGGCGGTGGAGCCGGTGCCCACGCCGATGATGCCGGCCGGCACGTATTCGATGGCGGCGCGCGCGGTGGCCTGTTTGAGTTCGTCTTGCGTCATGTTCCCGGATCCTTATTTTTAAATTCGCATACTTAGACCGAATTATTGCAGGATTTGCCGGATTAAGAAATACGCTGGGGATCGCAAATTTTCTGGTTTCGGTTAATTCCTGTTAACCTTGAAAAAATTAAATTATTAGAAATATCATGCAAAACGACTACCTGGAAAAAATACTTACCGCCCGCGTCTACGACGTGGCCATCGAAAGCCCGCTGGAATTCGCGCCCAACCTGTCGCGCCGGATCCAGAATACGGTCCTGCTCAAGCGCGAGGACTTGCAGCCGGTGTTCTCGTTCAAGCTGCGCGGCGCCTACAACAAGATGGTGCAGCTTCCCGCCGCGACCCTCAAGCGCGGGGTGATCGCCGCCTCCGCCGGCAACCATGCCCAGGGTGTGGCGCTTTCCGCCCAGCGCCTGAAATGCGAAGCCACCATCGTGATGCCCGTCACCACCCCGCAGATCAAGGTCGAGGCGGTGCAGAACCGTGGCGCCCAGGTGGTGCTGCACGGCGATTCCTACAGCGACGCCTATGTCCATGCCCTGGCCCTGGCGAAGGAACGCAAGCTGGCTTTCGTTCATCCCTACGATGACCCGGAGGTGATCGCCGGGCAGGGCACCATCGGCATGGAAATCCTGCGCCAGCATCCGGACCCGATTCACGCCATCTTCGTGCCGGTAGGCGGGGGCGGCCTGATCGCCGGTATTGCCGCTTACGTGAAGCGCCTCAAGCCGGAAATAAAAATCATCGGCGTCGAGCCGGCCGATGCCGATGCCATGTACCGCTCGCTGAAGAAGAAGGAGCGGGTGACCCTGGCGCAGGTTGGTATTTTCGCCGATGGTGTGGCGGTCAAGCAGGTCGGCGAGGAAACCTTCCGCCTCTGCCGCGAACTGGTGGACGAAGTCATCCTGGTGGATACCGATGCCATCTGCGCCGCGATCAAGGACGTGTTCGAGGATACCCGCTCCATTCTTGAGCCCGCCGGGGCGCTTTCCATCGCAGGGGCCAAGCTGTACGTTGCGCGTGAAAAGTTGAAGAACAAGACGCTGGTGGCGATCGCCTCCGGCGCCAACATGAACTTCGATCGCTTGCGGCATGTCGCCGAGCGCGCCGAGCTGGGCGAGCAGCGCGAAGCCGTGCTCGCCGTCACCATCCCGGAAAAACCGGGCAGCTTCAAGGCGTTCTGCGCCCTGCTGGGAGCCCGCAACATCACCGAATTCAACTACCGCTATTCCGATTCCAGCGCCGCCCACGTGTTCGTCGGGGTGCAGGCGCAAAATCGCGGCGAAACCGAGAAGTTGCTGGCGATTCTCGAGCGCAAGGGGCTTCAGCCGGTGGACATGAGCGATAACGAAATGGCCAAGCTGCATGTCCGCCACATGGTCGGCGGACACGCCCCCCAGGCGAAAAACGAAATCCTCTATCGCTTCGAATTCCCCGAGCGCCCCGGCGCGCTGATGAAGTTTCTCGACAGCGTGGGCCAGAGCTGGAACATCAGCCTGTTTCACTACCGCAACCACGGCGCGGACTACGGGCGGGTGCTGGTGGGGGTGCAGGTGCCGCCGCAGGAAAAGCCCGCCTTCAAGGACTTTCTGAAGCGCCTGGGCTATCCCTATGTGGACGAGAGCAAGAACCCGGCTTACAAGCTGTTTCTTGGTTGAAGTCGGGTGGCGCCTGCTGCGCTCACCACGGATGAAAAGGCGGAGGTGGTCGCAAATTGCGACCACTTCGCCAAGCTTAAATTTTTCTCACCCCTGCCTTTGCTTTCACTGAACACGGTGCCGGCACTGGATTTGGTTTTTGATGGGAATGTGTTAATGCAAGACTTGACCCCGTGCTCTATCCGCCGTCGATAGGCTCGGACTCTTGCTGGCTTGGGTGGGGCGGCGGATAAACGCTATTCGTTAGGGCGTGGTGGTACGGTGCGCCGTTTGGGTTTATCGCCAGCCCGAGGCATCCCGACTACGGCAATCATCGCCCCCTTCCCACCCTTCCCGGCCACCGTTGTTTTGTCCGGGCTGCCATCGCCAACGATAGCGGGTACATGGGGCGGCCTCGGCAGGCTTTTTTGTCCGTGGCAGGTTTCGTTTCACGGGGTAAAGTGACGCTGAAGTTGGGTCGCGGTTTCACCAGTGTGATGGTACGCGCGGCGCACCTTACGGAATCTGACCCTCTACAAACCTTCGATCTGTCGTCCGCGCCTTAGGCTGCCGGGCGGATAGCCGAATTTCTTCTTGAAAGCAGCAGCGAAGTGATTGACGTGCGAATAGCTCAGGCGCTGCGACAGCACCTTGATGGGCAGATTGCTTTCCAGCAATGCCGCGTGCGCTTCATTGAGACGGTGGTCGGTGATAAAAGAATAGATCGGCAAGCCATATTCCTTTGCAAACTCGTCGTTGAGGCAGCGCGCGGACGTTCCAAACGACACCGCCAGTTCATTGAGTGTCGGCAGCTTCCCTTCCAGTTGCATCAGATAGGCGTGCAACTCGCACACCCGGTTGAATCTGCGGCCTGTAGGCAAGGTTGCCGGGGCTTGCGTGACAACATGCGCCGCCAGCGCACACAGGTACTCAAGCGCCCTCGACTGCGCGAACATTTTTTTCAGCGGCCCCATCAATGCCGCCGACATGCAGACGCGCAACGGGGCGGAAACGCGCAGCGGAATTGGCATCACCTTGACCACCGGTGGCGCATCGAGTCCCAGCCCGGTAATCAACTGTTGCGCCATATCCTTGCCCATCATCCCGGACAAAGCGGTATCGCTGATGCTGATGCCGGTCATCACGCTGTCCGATGAGGTGTCTACCAGCGGAATCATGCTAATACGGTCGGCATAGCGGAAACTATCATGGCCGGGGCGCAAGATCAGTTCTGCCGGTGGGTGGAACTCCTGGTGGCAGATCGCGCGGCCCTGAACTGTTTGCGCCATCAGGGCTACCTCTGGAAATTCCACCTCGAATTTCCCCAGAGGAATCGTCTGCCCGGAAGCTTCCGGCTGAAAACAATGCACACTGCGAAATACCGTAACCCCGTGCGCCAACGGCATGCGCTCGAACCAGCCATGACCGACCCCCGGCGGAAAAGGAAAATCCTGTCGTTCCAGAGTGGCGCTTGCCGGAATAGCCGTGGCAGCCTCATCCGTAGCGGGGTCGAGCAGCCACCGGATTTGAAACTTGTAGGACTGTGAGGTAAACATGGGTGCCATTTTATACGCCATCGTGCAGGCCGGATATGGCGATTTCCATATGGCGTATAAATTTTCCGTATTTCGTATAAATGGGCGCTCGCGTTCACACATTCACATAGCGGATAATTATTTTGCTCGTTGCGGGGTTGTTGTTGCACGAACAACATTGACCGTTCGATGCGTTATGCCATTTTGGCTTGGGTACTAGACCGGAAAGAAGAATTGCAATGGGTGAGACTGAAAAGCGTAAATACGGGTTCAGTTGGGAGTTGCTGGGTGACTTGGAGCTTGGACGACCGAATCTGGGTAAATTGACCCGGCTGGAGGTGTATCGGCTGATGCAGTTCTGCTTCCGCGATATCCTCGAACAGCGTTACGGATCGGACGAAGCCGACCGGATTTTTTATGACACGGGATACCTGGCCGGCGGGGAGTTTTACGACAATCTGATCGGCCCGCAAAAAGACATCAACGAATTGGTGAGCAAGCTGCAATCAGTACTTAAGGAATATAGCATCGGCATCTTGCGCGTGGAGAAGGCCGATCTGGAAGCCGGCCACTTTGTGCTCACCGTCGCGGAAGACTTGGATTGTTCTGGGTTGCCGGAGACCGGCTCCGAGCTCTGCACCTATGACGAAGGCTTTATCGCGGCCATTCTGGAACGCTTCGCCGGAACGCCGTTCACGGTCAAGGAGGTGGACTGCTGGTGTACCGGCGACCGGACCTGCCGTTTCTCGGCGCAAGCGGAGGCCGTACGGGAACGATGAGAGACGAGCGGATCACGGCCATTCTGGAACAGTTGATCACCGGCCGGATACCCCGGGAAATGCCCGCCGATGTGGAATATGCGCAGGAGCTGGCCCGGCTGGCGGTCTATCTGGAGGCGCTCCGGCGATTTACCCTGGCTCTGGCCAATGGCGACCTCACCGCGTCGCCACCGAGGGTGGCGGGGCCGGTGGCCGGAAGTCTCAAGTCCCTCCAGGCCAGCCTGAAGCATCTTACCTGGCAGGCAACGCAGATTGCCGCCGGTGATTTTTCCCAGCGGGTGGATTTCATGGGTGAGTTTGCGGTTGCCTTCAACACCATGGCCAGGAATCTGGACGAGTCGCGGACCGCCCTGGAGTCCGCGAACAATAGATTGCAGGAGGATATGCTCAGAATTCAGCGGATGTCGGCGGCGCTTCGAGAGAGCGAAGAGCGTTTCCGGCTGATTTCCGAGAGTGTCAGCGACGTCATCTGGACCCTTGATGCCTCTACGGAACACTTCACCTATGTCAGCCCTTCCATTGCCTCCGTGCGCGGTCTCAGCGTTATCGAAGCGGTGGCTGAATCGCTGGCGCAGACCGTGGCCGCAGAATCACTGACCAGGATACGGGAAGTCATGGCGCGGATCGCCGGCCGTTTTTCGGAATTCGAGCGCCACGGCGATTTCTCGGAGAAGATCGAGGTGGAGCAAATCTGCCGGGATGGACGGATCATTCCGGTGGAGGTGGTCATCTCGGCCATTGCCGATGCCGAGGGGAATCTCAAGGAGTTCGTCGGCATCTCACGGGATATCACCGAACGGAAGAAATCCGATGAAAAGCTTAAATATCGCAGCACCCATGATTCCCAGACCGATCTCTACAACCGGGCCTATTTCGATGCCGAGTTGGAGCGGATCGCCTCCGGTCGCCAATTCCCGGTCAGCTTTATCGTCGCCGATCTGGATGGCCTGAAGCGCGTCAACGACACCCTGGGACACGAAGCGGGCGACCAACTCATCAAGGGGGCCGCAACCGTCCTCCGGTCGGCCTTCCGCGCCAGCGACGTTATTTCCCGCACCGGCGGCGACGAATTCGTGATCATCCTTTACGGCATAGACGAAGAGTGGGCCTTGGCCTCGCTGGAGCGCATCAGAGCGTGTGCCGACAATAATAATCACCGGCACGACGGCCCGGCGGTGTCTATTTCGCTTGGGGTGGGAGTGGCCCTGAGCGGGGAAGACATTCCGCGGGCGCTAAAACAAGCCGATGAACGTATGTACGCCGACAAGACGCGGCGCAAGCAACAGCGGGAGTAACGTATTAGTCTGCCCGTCGCCGCAGATTGCCCGCGCAACGCGGGGTCACAGATCGTATCAATGGGTAGAGTAGAGAACAGGCTCTCGCCTGCCCTCCCTCATCAAACCGTGCATGCGGTTTTCCCGCACACGGCTTTCCGATGTTCTTCATGCCGAGGCGTGCGCCGAGCGCCAGCCCGCCACCGCAGGAACTTTGTACAGCCCATAGCGCCCGTACAGATCGGCACTTGGGAATCGGCGCAGGCCGGTTCCTCTGTCCTTCACCTTATGGCGTTTCATCAAGTGGGTTCGCAACCGGTCTTCCGCATGGTTTCTGACCTTGCTCATCGCCAGACTTGAGTTTCGATAATGGAAATAGTTCGCCCAGCCTCTCAGGCTACGGTTCACGCTTCCCACTATGTCACCCAAGGGGATGGCGGTCAATCAAAGGGGCCAGGGTCACATTAAGTTCACCCGAAAAACCGAGGCGGTGCAGAACCCAAGCGGTTTGTGCCAGCGTGGCGAGACTTGCTTCTCCAGGTTGATTTGATTTAAATCATGGATGGGCCGCATCACCTATTGCTAAGATGCCCGTATTTGAGGGTGAAAAGATGCAACGAGTGAAATTCCTGGCGGCGGCAATGCTGTTGTTCCTGTCCAGCCATGCCACCGCCGCTTTCGACATCTCGGCCCCGGTGCTCCCCGCCAACTATGCCGGGGATGACATCAAGAAACGGTACGGAGAAATATCCGTTTCCGCACCGGTGGCTGCGAGCATCCAGAAGGAGGTGTTCGCCTTTGCCGTCGATCTCGATGCCGGCCCGAATTTTTCCCAGCAATACAACGCGGCCAGCGGCAAGCTGGAACTGCGCTACAACATGGCGTTCAACCAGATCGCCGAGGGCTGGAGCTGGGATGAACGGGCCGACCCGGACCAGCGCGACTATTACCGTTTCAAATTCCTGCCCCTCGGCTCCGAAACCGCGTCAAAGCACGCGCCCGTCGTGGTGGAGCTCTACTCCGGCAAAACGGTGGAAGTGAAAAACCGCTGGCTCTACGAATATTTCCTGGCCTTCGACAACCTCTACGATTTTTACGAGCGCAAGGTGGACGACGATGCCGGCTTCGGCGCGTCCGTGGCGATGCAAGCCGGGGAAGCGAAACGCCTGATCGAGGGCAAGACCCTGCGCACGCTGGCAGTGTGCCGGCTCAAGCCGCCCTACCATACCGAAAGCAACACCTTCTGGAAAGCCACCTACGCGGAACCGGTGGATTACACCCTGAGAAAGCGCTATCTGGTGGGTGATTTGCTCGAAGTGTGGTTTTACGACAGCGCCAGCGGCAAGGTGCTGGCCAAAATTCGGCGGCGCTGAATGGTTTCACCCACGTTGCCTTAATCTTTACGAATTCGCGGATGCCTGAATAGGGCGGCTCGCGACTCAGTCCGTCATTTTCAGAACCTTTGCCAGCACACTGTCGCGGCGCTGGTCCGCAGCACCCCAAAAAAACTTTCAACCTTGCCAGTGGCGGGATTCGGGCTAATGCCGGGCTTCGTGTGCTATCTTTTAAAGACGTCAAGTTTTACACTATAGCCACCTATGAAGAACCCATTTTTTGCAGTCGTTTTCTCCGCGGCGTTAGCCCTTTCCGCATTCAGCAATACCGCCTCGGCAAACCAGGAAGATGACTTCCTGGCAGCGCGCGAGGCATTCAGATCGGGCAATATTCCTCGTTTCGACGCCATGGCCGCACGCCTGCAAGGCCATGCGCTGGAGCCCTTCGTCGCTTACATGCAGCTCATGCTGCGCCTCAAGGATGCGAGTCCGGACGAGATCAAAGGGTTTATCCAGCGCAACGGGGACAGCTTCCTGGCCGACCGGCTGCTCGCCGAATGGCTGCGGATGCTGGCAAAAAACCAGCGCTGGGAACTGTTCATCAGCGAATACCCCGCCCTGATCACACGGGACTCGGATCTGCTCTGCTATGCCTTGCAGGCGCGGATCGCATTGGGCGACAGCACTGCGCTGGCGGAGGCGAAGCCCTACTGGTTCAATGCCGAAGAGCAGCCTGAGAGCTGCCTGCCTTTGTCCGATGCCTTGGCGGCCGGCGGTCTGCTCACCGTAGAGGATGTGTGGGCGCGTTTTAGGCTGACCCTGGAGGCAGGCAACATCAGCGTGGCGAAGCGTGTCGCGCGCTACTTCCCCGCCTGGCAGGAGATCCCCCTGCGCGAACTGGAACGTGCGGCGGAAAATCCGCTCGCTTTTCTCGACAAGCTGCCGGTCAGCCTGGAAACCCGCGCCGGCCGCGAGCTGACCCTGTTCGCCCTGTCCCGTGTGGCGCGCAGCCAGCCCCAGCAGGCATTACCTTACTGGAATGCGATGCAATCCCGGTTCAGCTCGGAGGAACAGGCCTATGGCTGGGGCTGGCTGGCTTTGCATGCTGCGCGCAAGCACGATCCGGTTGCGCTGGCCTGGTTCGGCAAGGCGGACGCAACCCGCCTTACCGACTTGCAACTCGCCTGGAAAGTGCGCGCCGCCTTGCGCGAGCAGAACTGGCCGGAGGTGCAGGCCGCCATCGCCGCGATGTCGGAGGCGGAGCAGAACCAGGGCTCCTGGCGCTACTGGAAGGCGCGCGCGCTCAAGGCACAGGGCAAGGCGGTGCAGGGCAACGCGATCCTGGCGCCGCTGTCGAAGGAATTTAATTATTACGGCCAGCTTGCCGCCGGGGAAATGGGCGTGGTGGCGGGTAGCCCCGTCGAGAGCTTCAAGGCCGGGAGCGACGAGATCCGGGCGATGGAGACACTGCCGGCGATCCGGCGCGCGCTGGCCCTGTACGACATGAACCTGCGCTACGAGGCCAACCGTGAGTGGACATGGGCGGTGCGCGGGCTCGACGACCGGCGCCTGCTGGCGGCGGCGGAAGTGGCGCAGCGCCGCGGCTGGTATGACCGGGCCATCAACACGGCGGACAAGACCCAGCAGCTGCATAATTTCAGCCTGCGTTTTCCCGCTCCCCACCGCGACGTGATGCAGGAGCAAGCACGCCTGGTCGGCCTGGACGAGGCCTGGGTATACGGCCTGATCCGCCAGGAAAGCCGCTTTGTCCAGCAGGCGCGTTCCGGCGTCGGCGCGTCGGGATTGATGCAGCTGATGCCGGCCACGGCGCGTTGGATGGCGAAACGCATCGGGATGAAGAACTTCCGCCAGTCGCTGGTCAACCAGCTGGATACCAACGTGACACTCGGCACCCATTATCTCAAGTATGTGCTCGATAAACTCGACGGCCAGCCGCTGCTGGCGACCGCCGCCTACAACGCCGGACCCAGCCGCGCCCTCAAGTGGCGCAGCGAGACGCCGATGGAAGGCGCGATTTACGCGGAAACCATTCCGTTTACCGAAACCCGTGGCTATGCGCAGAAGGTGATGAGCAATGCCGTTTACTACGGCAACCAATTCGGCCGGCAGTTGCAGTCATTGAAGCAGCGCTTGGGCACGATTACGAAAGGAAGCGGAAAAACAGACTGCGCCGGCAATGATGAGCGCGCACCGGATTGCGAATAAGGAGAAAAACAATGGAAATCAAGAAAGTCTGCGTGCTGGGCGGAAGCGGTTTTAGCTCCGGCGTAACGCGCTTCGCGCATTAGTCTGCACTGAAACCTTGGGCATCTAACCACCGCTGAAGAATAAGGAAAAATAATGGAAATAAAAAAAGTTTGCGTGCTGGGCGGGAGCGGTTTTGTGGGTCGGCATGTGATCAGCAAGCTGTGCGAGCAGGGATACGAAGTGCTTGTGCCTTACCGCAACATCAACCGCGCCAAGCATCTGAGCGTGCTGCCGACGGTGTCGCTGGTGGAAGCGGACATCCACGCCCCGGCGGTGCTGAAAAGCTTGTTCCAGGGCGTGGATGCAGTGATCAACCTGGTGGGCATTCTCCACGAACACAAACGCGGCGCCTTCCAGAGCGCGCACGTGGAACTGCCGCGCAAGGTGGTGGAAGCCTGCCGGGCGGCGGGAGTGAAGCGGTTGCTGCACATGAGCGCCCTCGGCGGCGACCCGGACGGCCTGAGCCGCTACCAGCGCAGCAAGGGGGAGGGCGAGGCACTGGTGCTGGCTTCCCACGGCGAGGATCTGGCGGTGACGGTGTTCCGCCCGTCGGTGATTTTCGGCCCGGAAGACAGCTTTCTCAACCTGTTCGCCCGCCTGCTCTATTGGACGCCGATTTTCCCGCTCGGCAGCCCGAATGCCAAATTCCAGCCGGTGTATGTCGGCGATGTCGCCCATGCCTATGTCGCCAGCCTGAACAACCCGGCCACCTTCGGCCAGCGCTACGAACTGTGCGGACCGACGGTTTACACCTTGCAGGAGCTGGTAGAGTTCGTCGCCAGGGTCAAGGGCCTCAAGCGCACGGTCATGCCGCTGTCCGATGAAATGTCCTCGCTGCAGGCCATGGTGCTGGGCCTGATGCCGGTGAAGATGCTGACCCACGACAACTACCTGACCTTGAAAACCGACGCGGTGTGCTGCTGCCCGTTTCCCGAGGTGTTCGGCATCCAGCCCGCCGCTCTCGAGGCCGAAGCGCCGCTGTACCTGGCCGCAACCGAGTTGCCGCGCTTCAAACGGTTTATCGACGAGAAACGCTAATCTCCATGAAAATCTACGCCGTCGGCGGCGCGGTGCGCGACGAGCTGCTCGGGCTGCCGGTGGCCGACCGCGACTACGTGGTGGTCGGCACGACGCCGGAGGAAATGGTGGCCCGGGGATTCCGGCCGGTGGGCAAGGATTTCCCGGTATTCCTTCATCCCCAGACCCACGAGGAATACGCCCTGGCCCGCACCGAGCGCAAGACCGCGCGCGGCTACAAGGGTTTCCAGGTTTTTGCCGCGCCCGAGGTGACGCTGGAGGAGGATCTGGCGCGGCGCGATCTCACCATCAACGCCATCGCCAAGGACGAATCCGGCAACTTTATCGATCCTTACGGCGGCATCGCCGACTTGAAAGCCGGGGTGTTGCGCCACGTCAGCCCCGCCTTCGTCGAAGATCCGGTGCGGGTGTTGCGGGTGGCGCGGTTCGCGGCGCGGTTCGGCTTCGCCATCGCGCCGGAAACCCTCGCCCTGATGCGGGAAATGGCCGTCAACGGCGAAGTCGATGCGCTGGTGCCGGAGCGGGTGTGGCAGGAGCTGGCGCGCGGCCTGATGGAAAAGATCCCCTCGCGCATGATTCTGGCGCTGCGCGAATGCGGCGCGCTGGCCCGCATCCTGCCGGAGCTGGATATCCTGTTCGGCGTGCCGCAGACCGAGCAGTATCATCCCGAGATCGACACCGGGGTGCATGTGATGATGGTGGTGGATTACGCTGCCGCCCAGAACTACGACCTGCCAGTGCGGTTCGCCGCACTCACCCACGACCTCGGCAAGGGCGCCACGCCGCGCGCGGAATGGCCGCGCCACATCGGCCATGAGGCGCGCAGCTTCGAACTGGCGAAGCAACTGTGCCAGCGTCTGCGCGTGCCCAACGATTGCCGCGAACTGGCGCTAATGGTGGCGCGCTTTCACGGCATTCCGCTGCGGGCTTTTGAGCTGCGGCCCGAAACCCTGCTCAAGCTGCTGCTGGAAACCGATGCCCTGCGCCAGCCATGGCGCTTCGAAGCCTTCCTGCTGGCCTGCACCGCCGATTGCTGCGGCCGGCTGGGCTACCAGGACGCGGTGTTCGAGCCGGCCGATTTCCTGCGCCAGGCGCTCAAGACCGCCCAGGCGGTGGATGCCGGCGCGGTCGCCCGGCAATGCGCCGACCCGGCGCAAATCCGCGACCGGGTGTACGAGGCGCGGCTGGCTGCGATCAAGGCCTGGCGCGAGAATTGGACAGGATAAACCGGCGGGACACAGCGAGACCCAAGCCAGCGGCCGGCTTCAGTAGCGCCAGTAGGGATACCGATAGGGCCATGGCCCCCAGAACGGGTCGTAATAATAAGGGGAGTAATAATAGCGGGGTTCCAGTCTCGGCCACAGATAGAGCGATTCGATCGCAAGCCGCGGGCAGCTGAACTCGTAGGTGCCGATCTTGCATAGTGCAGGCGCCTGCACGCTGCCGATAAAGGTAATTTCCCTGCCGGCCGGATAAGAGGCGGGATCGTAAAATCCCGCACCGCAGGCCATAAACCGTCCCTCGGTCTGGTCGGTTCGCTTGGGCGCGCCATCGCTGTCCAGCGGGCGACTCAATATTTCAAAGCAGGATTCGGTTTTGAGCGGCGCTACGTTGACGATCATTCCTCCCCAGCGTACCCGGCTTCCCGCCGCTTCGTTCGATAGGGCCTGTTTTACTGAAACAAGCGCAAACGGGCCTCTGGCAATGGGTGTGGGCGTGGTGGCGCAGGCGCTGAGCAGGAGCAGGAGAGCGGTGGCGAGGAGGGCGCGGATCATGGCTGACTCCAGACTGAATAACATTTAAATTAGAGTCGCATCCCCCTTTGTGGTTCCACTGCCTTCTCTGCTCCATTTTCGCAAAGACAAAAAAATGCCCGCAACTCGCGTTGCGGGCATTTCCGGATTGAAACGCCAGGATTTAAGCCACCTGTCGCGCTTACCTGACGATACGCACCTGGATGTCAGTTGCTCTTCGCCCCCTGCTCCACCCATTTCTTCAGCAGGTCGATCTTCTCCTTGGGCAGGAAATCCTTGCCGTGGGGCATCTTGATGGAAGCATCGGCACGGCCTTCGACCAGCATGATCATGGCGCTGGTCAGGCTGTCGCCGGGCTTGATGATGGTGCCGAACTTGGTGCCTTTCATCAGGTTTTCACGGCTGGACATGAGCAGGCCGCTCTTCTCGTGGCCCTTCCCGCCCTCAACATGGCACTCCATACAGTACTGTTTGAGGATCGGCAAGGGAAGCCGCGCATTTATGCGGCCTTGTAGCCCATTCTGAAGCCACCCCAGTGCTTCCCGGCAATATAGATCGGCACCGAGATGTCGTGCATGATCTCGCCGGTATCCCGTTTGTAGGTTTGCAACAGCATTTTCTGGGTGTTCGCGCCGCAACGCAATCCGGTGCGGTCACTGAATATCCGCTTGCTGCGGCTGTTGGCGAGGTCGGTCTGATAGTTGCCGGTGGGCGGCTTGGCGAATTTGTCGTTGTGCGTCGGCACATAGCCTTTGTTGTCCGTGGTGATGGCATAGATGATTTCAGGGTTTTGCTGCAGCACTTTCTCCTGGATGGCCGGCAGAATCCGATCGGTGAACGCATCGAACAGGGCGTTATATTTCTGCGGATCGGTGCCGGGAATTGGCTTGTAGTTGCGGTCGAAGATGTCGTCGAGGCGCATTTTTCCGGACTTTACCGCTGCCGCGAAGATTTCCTGCGCTTCGTCGGCCGCGAGCCGGGCGACCTTGAACATGTGGCTATGTATCGTGTCGAGGTGAAGCCCGACCAGCGATTCATGCAGGCCCTCGCCCAGATCGGAAAGCGCCATGGACTGCTCGGAAATGGTCTTCATCTGCACTTCGAAACCGTCCAGCTGTTCACGCACGAAGCCGAGGGAGTCGGATATTTGTCCCACTTCGGCATGGTTCTTCTCGGCGCCATCGGCGATGGCCCGCATCTGATCTTCCAGATTCGAGGAGTGCTGGAGTATCCCCTCCAGCTGTGTTCCCACATACTCGACGCGGCCAACGCCGCGATTGACGTCCTCCACCAGGGATTGCATGGTGGCGACCGCGCGTTCGGTTTCAGAGTGGATTTCCGTCACCATCCCGCCGATTTCGCCGGTAGCGGCAGAGGTTTTCTCCGCCAGCTTGCGTACCTCGTCCGCGACCACTGCGAAGCCGCGCCCATGCTCGCCGGCCCGAGCCGCTTCGATCGCCGCATTCAGGGCTAGCAGGTTGATCTGGCCGGCGATGGTGTTGATCACCTGGGTGATGGCCTGAATCTGGCTGGAGTTGTCCTGGAGCTTGCCGATCAACTGCGAGGTTTCCTCTGTGCGCGCACTCATCTGGCGCATTTCGGCAAGGGCTTCCTTCAGCGAACTTTGCCCGGCCACGCTGTCACCGCGCGCTTTTATCGCAAATTCTGCCGCATGGGCGGCATTGCTGGAAACCAGGGCGGTGTTGGTAGAGATGGACTCGGCCGCGGTGGCGATTTCCCGTGACTTGCCGGCGAGCGCCTCGATATTTTTGTTCAGCTGGTCGACTTTATGCGAGGTTTCCGCCAGGGATATCGAGTTTTTCTCGATAATTTTGGAAACGTTCGCAAGAACTGAAACAAATTTCAGCAGGATGCTGCTAATCCGGTCTATGAACGGCCCCACCACTTTGTGGCTGCGCAGGCCGGACTGGGCGAACTCATCCGGAGAAAGGTGTTCGCCATTGGCGGAAATGACTTCCCTGGCGGAATAAAGAGGGCGAACGACGCGGAAGTGCGCCAGTCCAATGGCGACGGTCGCGGTCAGGCCGGTCAGCACGAATCCGGTCAGGTAATGAGCGTCGTAATGTTCCAGCAGCAGGGTGATGCCGCCCCCCAGCACGTAACTTGCAGCTGCGGCGCCCAGCAGCAGGCTGACCGATACGCGCATGGCTTCCTGTTTCATGACTCCCCCTTTCTTGATTGCTTATTCGTTATGCATTTTCATGACGAAAATATTGACCTGAGTCAATCATGCACAATATAGCGCAAAAGGTGTATGACTAGGATATGTTCGCGGGGGAAATATGTCGGGCGGGCCGTTCCGCAAAAACCCCTACCCCACCTTCGGCAGCCGTTCCAGCGCGGCCTTGATCGCCTCCTCGGGATAGGCGAAGTCCTCCAGCTTGCCGCTGAAGTAGCTGTCGTAGGCCCCCATGTCGAAGTGGCCGTGGCCGGAGAGATTGAAGAACAGCGTCTTCGCCTCGCCGCTTTCCTTGCAGCGCAATGCCTCGTCGATGCAGGCCGCGATGGCATGGTTGGATTCCGGCGCAGGGATGATGCCCTCGGCGCGGGCGAAGGTGACGCCGGCCTGGAAGGTGGCCAGTTGCGGCACCGCCACTGCCTCAATCAGCTTCTCGTGGTAGAGCTGCGACACCAGAGCCGAGTCGCCATGGTAGCGCAGGCCGCCGGCGTGGATACCGGGCGGCATGAAGTCATGGCCGAGGGTGTACATCAGCATCATCGGGGTGAGCTTGGCGGTGTCGCCGAAGTCGTAGGCATAATGGCCGCGGGTCAGCGTCGGGCAGGAAGTGGGTTCCACCGCCACCAGGCGCACGTTCTTGCCGGCCGCCTTGTCGGCGAAGAAGGGGAAGGCCGCGCCGCCGAAGTTGGAACCGCCGCCGCAGGGGGCGAAAATCATGTCCGGATAGTCGCCGACCTTTTCGAACTGCTTCTTGGCTTCCAGGCCGATCACGGTCTGGTGCAGCAGGACGTGATTGAGCACCGAACCCAGGGCGTAATTGGTATCGGCGCGCGAGGCGGCATCCTCCACTGCCTCCGAGATCGCCAGGCCGAGCGAGCCCTGGTTGTCCGGGTCGGCCGCCAGCGCGGCGCGCCCGGTTTGGGTTTCCATGCTCGGGCTGGCGAACACTTCCGCACCCCAGGTCTGCATCATCGAACGGCGGTAGGGTTTCTGGCCGTAGCTGACCTTGACCATATACACCCGCACCTCCAGGCCGAACATCTGCCCCGCCAACGCCATCGAGCAGCCCCACTGCCCGGCGCCGGTCTCGGTGGCGATGCGCTTGATGCCGGCTTCCTTGTTGTAATAGGCCTGGGCGATGGCGGTGTTGGGCTTGTGCGAACCGGCCGGGGAAACGCCTTCGTACTTGTAGTAAATCTTCGCCGGGGTGCCGAGCGCCGCTTCCAGCCGGTGGGCGCGGAACATCGGCGAGGGCCGCCATAGCTGATAGATTTCGCGCACCTTCTCGGGAATCGCTATCCAACGTTGGGCGGACATTTCCTGCTCGATCAGGCTCATCGGAAAGATGGCGGTGAGCGCGTCCGGCCCGATCGGCTTGCCGTCCGGCCCTAGCGGCGGGGCGGGCGGGTTGGGCATGTCGGCGACGACGTTGTACCAATGAGTCGGGATTTCGGCTTCGTCCAGCAGGATTTTGGTTTGCGACATGGCGGCCTCACTCGGTTTTGTTATTGAAGAATGGAAATTGCCGGCATCCCGGCAGGAGTGTTCCGGCGCCATATACAATGCAACGAATCCTCCGGCACTGGTAGTGCAGACTGTTGAACTTATCCGTGGCAATTCTTGAAAGGGCCACATTAAAATTTGATTGTACAACAACGCGCAAGGGATAGCGTTGCGATCGCGCCGGACGAAAAAAGCCCGGCGCGAGGCCGGGCAAAGGGGAGGTAAGTTGTTCCAGTCCCGAACGCGTTGCGATCAGGGCTGGCTTTAGTCTGTTACTGAGGTGTCGCGGGCATGCCGGTTTGCGGCTGGTGTTCACGGATGCGCGCCCTGGTCTGTTCCTGGTTCTGGGTGCGCTCTTCCTCGCGCTGTTGCATGCGTTCCTGTCTGCGCTGGGCGTTCTCGGCGGCGCCTTGATTGGCGGAGTCCCGGTTGCCCATTTGACCCATCCCGCCCTGTCCCATCCCGCCACCCATTCCTCCGCCACCACCACGGGCGAAGGTGACGGTGGACATGCCCAAGGTCATGACGGTCAGTGCGACGATTAATGTGGATTTACGCATTTTCTCTCCTTATTACAGTAGTGACTAAAAAATTAGCTGCCGGCGCCGAGGACGCTGACGCCGAGCCGGACATAGCTGCCGGGGTTGTAAGGCAGGGTTGTGGCGATGTTCCTGCCGTGGAATCGGTACACTACGTTGTAGGCAGAGACCTCCTGGCGCGATGATTCGATCTGGCGGCAGCGCTGAACCTGTCTCGGCGCATATTCCTGCGCCGAGTTGTCCATTCGGTCGCCGACCAGCGCTCCGGTGGCTGCGCCTACCGCGGCGGCGGCCGTGCGCCCGTTTCCCTGCCCGACCTGGCTGCCCAGCAGTGCACCCGCCAGGCCGCCGATGACGGCGCCGCCATAGGATTTTTCCTGGCGCGTCGGGCCGGAGCCGACCGTTTCCGTCCAGCATTCCTGGCGAGGCTCGTAGATCTGACGGTAAATCGGGGTGCTGGAGATGACCCGTGCGGTGTCGGTGAAGTCCGATGCCGTGGAAAGGCTGGTCAGTCCAGTTGTTGCCGCAATGGCGAAAGTGAGTAATTTGCGCATTTTTGCTGCTCCTTAGTTGGATGCTCATTCTCTTTGGTTCAAGTCATTGCGCTGGTTGATTTGGCGGCTAACGTCCCCGTCCGCCGCCTCTGCCTCCGCCCATGCCACTGCTACCACCCTGGCGAGATTCGTGGCCGCGGCCGTAGCCACCTTCGTTCCTGCCGCTGCGCCGCTCCGGCCTGGCCGTTTCGTCGTTTTCCATGCGTTTCCTGCCGTCATAGGCGGAATCGCGCATCAATGCCTGTTCCGCCGGGCTGGTTTCACGCATCCGGCTGCCCAGTTGTTCGCGCAGGGCGGCACGGTCTTCAGCGCTCATGTTTTGCGCCAGTTGTTGCGGGAGATCATGGGGCTGTACCTCATTTGCTTCGGCGCCGGAACTGAGCAGTAGTGTCATGACGAGCAGGGGAGCGACGATGAAGCCCGTGTTTTGCATGGCATTCTCCGGTAGCGTCTGGCTTGTGTTGTCGATTGAATTCATGATGTGCATCATCCCTCTTGGACGTTTCGGAAGTATTTCAGGATGCCGATAAAATGTAACAATGTGTTACGAATTGTGCCGAAGCATGGCGGCCAGCCGGGTTGTTTTGTATATTGGGGCCATGAACGAACATAACGAAAACAAAGTGCATATCCTGGTGGTGGATGACGATGCCGGCTTGCGGGAACTGCTGGCCGACTACCTGACCGGGCAGGGCTACGCGGTCGGCGCGGTAGCAGACGGGGTGGAGATGGAGGCTTTTCTGGCGGAACGGCCTGCCGATCTGGTGATACTCGATTTGATGCTGCCCGGCGAGGATGGCTTGAGTCTGGCGCGCCGACTGAGGGTGCGCGGCAATTTGCCGATTATCATGCTGTCGGCTCGCGGCGAGGAGATCGACCGGATCGTTGGGCTGGAGGTGGGTGCCGACGATTACCTGGCCAAGCCGTTCAATCCCCGCGAACTGCTGGCGAGGATCCGGGCAGTGCTGCGCCGGCGCGGCGAGACGAAGGAATCGATGCCGCCGGCGAGCTACTGTTTCGGGCCTTTCCAGTTCGACCCCGAGCGCCGCAGACTGGTCAGGGGTGGCGAGGAGGTCGCACTGACCAGTGGCGAATTCGCGCTCCTGCGGATCTTTGTTGAACATGCCAACCGGGTGCTGTCGCGTGACCATCTGATGGATCTGATCAAGGGCTTTGAGCGAGACCCTTTCGACCGCAGCATCGACGTGCGTGTGACACGGTTACGCCGCAAGATCGAGGCTGACCCGGCAGAGCCGCGCTATATCCGCACCGTATGGGGGCAGGGCTATCTGTTTTCCCCGGAGGGGGACGCGGCATGAGGCTCTGGCCGGGTCGCCCGACAACCCTGTTCGGCAGGACCGCCGCCGCCCTGACGGCGGTCCTGTTGGCGTTCCAGCTGGTCGTGCTGGTGGTGGCGGTGGCGACCGTATTCCTGCCGATGGCCAGGCGTTCCGCCGACGACCTGGCGGCGCTGATGGTGCTGTCCGCACAGACCTGGGTCGAACTTCCGCCCGAGACGCGCCGGGACTTTGAGGATGAACTGGCCAAGAGCCATGACCTGTGGCTTTTCAAGGCACATACCCCGCTGCCGGACGAGGGTCAGTTTCTGCCCTATCTGCAATTGCTGGAGAGCGCGTTGACTGCGCGTGTCGGGATGCCGATACACGTCAAGGTCACCCATTGGGAAAAGCAGTGGATGTGGGCGGAAATTCCGATCGGCGGGCAGATGATCCGGATCGGCTTCACCCTCGACCGGCTCGGCATTCATCCCCTGCTGGCGCTGATGCTGGTGATGGTGGCGGGGGTGATTCTCGTACCGTTGACCTCTCTGGTGCTGGCGCGGCGCATCGCGCGCCCGTTGGCGCGGCTGGCCGATGCGGCGGCAAGCGTCGGGGAGGGCCTGACCCCGGAACTGCTGCCGGAGTCCGGGCCGACCGAGCTGGCTGCCTTGGCGGCCACCTTCAACAGGATGGCCCGCCAGGTGAAGGCGCTGATGGACAACCGCACCACCCTGCTGGCGGGAATTTCCCACGATTTGCGCACACCCTTGGCGCGCCTCCGCCTTGGCCTTGAGATGATCCCGGAAAATGCCAATCCGGCGCTGATCGCTCGCATGGAGCGCGACATGGAGGAAATGAACCGACTGATCGGAGGTTTTCTGGAACTTGCCCAGGGCCTGGGGCAGGAGGAAAAGCAGCCGATGGATCTGGCGGCGCTGCTCGGCGACCTGGCGCAAGGCGCGGCGCTTGAATGGCGGGCGCAGCCCCCATGCATCCGGGCGGTAGCGCCAGTGGCGTTACGCCGTATTCTTTCCAATTTGATCGAAAATGCGTTGCGCTACGGCGGCGGCAAACCGGTCAGCATGGCCTGTGATTGTGCGGAAGAATGGGCCAGGATCAGCGTATTCGACCGCGGGCCGGGGATTCCCCCCGATCAAGCGGAAAAGGTGTTTCGGCCGTTTTACCGTCTGGAGTCATCGCGCAGCAGCGCGACCGGGGGCAGCGGGCTGGGCCTTGCCATTGCCCGCCAACTGGCGGACGCCAATGGCTGGAAAATAGAATTGCTGGCTCGGGAAAGTGGGGGCACGGAGGCGCGCCTGACGATCCGGGGTTAACTTACACTAAATCACGATCTTCCCGTCCACCAGGCGCTGGGTCAGGGCGGACAGCCGCGCGTCGCACACGGCTCATCCGTCAAGGATGACGGAACGCCTGTCAAAATCTCAGGGGTTTAACGTACCCGGTCATTTCAAGGTAACCACGGCCAGCCGGTTTGCCGTCACGGCCGAGGCTGATGGCACCCTCCCAGTAGACCGCCCCCGTAGACCGGCGCGAATCGAGCTCCTGGTCGTCCTGCAATGGGGTTAACTGCCACACCGTCGCGCCGGTCTGAATCTGCATCGCGACCGGATAGCTTGCCCCGGTGCGGGGAGAGCGCCAGCGGCGCTGCGGCATGAAGCGCACGGCATCTGCCTGGAATTGCGTGATCTTGCCGGTCGCGTCGCGCAACGCCGCGTGGGCCCAGACCGGCGCGCCAGTTTTATCGCGAATCCGGAAGGCCATCAGCGCACCGCCGTCATCCAGATTGGCCCCGACCCAATCCCAGCCGACCGCATTCGCATCCAGCAGGCTGGTGGACCATTCGTGATCGAGCCAGGCGGAACCCGTGACGGCGACGGGTTTGCCATTGCGGGTTATGCTGCCGGTTACGCGCAGTTGCGGCTCGCTGTAATAGTAGCTGGCTTGCTCCGGCTTGGGGCCTTTGCGGGAAAAACCGCGATCGCCTTGCAACATCGGGGCTTGCGACGGGGTGAGCAATAAATTCTGGCTGAAGTCGCGCGCCTTTACGCTCACTTGATACCGGCCCTTTTCGTCCCGGAAAATACGCCAATCATCCAGCTTGACATCAGTATTGCCGGGTTTTGCATAGGCCAGGCCAAACCCTTGACGCGCACTTTTCTGGTCGTGCAGAAGCTTGCCGAGCGCCGGGTCGGACAAGGCGGCATGCGCGATGATGAGTTGCTTCGGCGCGAATTGGCTGGGGTTGGCCGCATCGAACTCGGTGGCAAAGCGAAAGAAGGTGATCTGGAAGCCAAGCGGCTTTTTATCCGCCGTTTCCAGCCACCCGGTCGCATACCACCACTCGGTGCGAAAGTGGGGATGCGCACCGAAATCAGCCGGGAAACTGAGGGTTTTGTCTGGCGTCACCGGAGAAAATTGCGACGGCGCGGCGACGGAAAACTGCGCCAGCAGCAAACATAGGAAGCCTAGAATCCGCATCACCAATCCTCGCTCACCGCGCGAACCGCATTCCCCGACAGCGCATAGCGCCCCGACACCAGCGCCGTCAGGACGGCGGATGCCAGCAAGGCTGTCGCCACAGACGCCAGCAATCCCCACGGCAGATGCAGCTGCATGGTCCAGTGGAATGACTGCGGGTTGACGATAAATACCAGAATCAGACTGATGACCCAGCCCAGCACAAATCCCACCATGATGCCGATCACGGTCAGCAAGCCGCCTTCCAGCGCCAGGATGGCGATAATTTGCCGGCGCGTCACCCCGATATGGCGCAGCATGCCGAACTCTTTTGCCCGCGCCAGGGTTTGCGCCGAAAAAGTCGCGGCCACGCCGAACAGGCCGATGACTATTGCAATGGCTTCCAGCAAGTAAGTCACCACGAAACTGCGGTCGAAAATTTTCAGGCTGGCGGCACGGATATCGCCCGGCTCGGCGAATTCCAGCGCCGTGCCGAAAGGTAGTTTCTTCAATGTGGCGATGGCTTGCGCCGGCGTCACACCCGGTTGCAGCCAGAGCGCCGCATCGTTGATTTCATGGTCGCCCGTCAGGGCTTGGTAATCCGCCAGCCGCATCTGGATCGCCCCGAATTGCCGCGCATAGTCGCGCCACACGCCGGCAACGACGGCATCGCGTACCTGTCCGTGGATAGGCAGGCGCACGGCCATGCCGACGGAATAGCCGTACAAATCCACCATGGCTTCCGACACCCAGATCGGCAGCGCGTTCTGCGGCACGAGGGTCCGGCTTACCAGCGGCAGAATTTTACCGGGGTCGCGCACATCGATCGGTCGCGCGATCAGCGCCACGCCGGGTCGGCCCGGATCGAGCATCAATTGCGTTTGGCGCAAAAAGTCGGCACGGGCAATGCCGGGCGCTGCGGCGATGGCGGCTTGCGCCTCGGGGTCGAGCGAACCGGTATTGCCGCTCTGCGCTGAGCGGACATACAGATCGGCAGGCAACACCTGCGACAGCCATTCGTCCACCGACACCCTGAAACTGGCCACCATGATGGCCATCGCCACCATCAGGCTAAAGCTGGAAAGCACGCCGCCCAGCGCGATGGACGCCTGGTTCGGCACGTTTGCCAGTCTGGCCAGCGTCAGGGCGGCGACGGGATTGGACACGGGCTTACGATTGGCGAGCCTGAAAATGCCGGCCGACAGGCGCGGCATGAGCGCGATGGCGCCGACCAGCAACAGAGAGATCGCGGCATAGCCGAAAATCGGCAAATCGCCTACCGGCGGGATTTGCGTCAAGAGCGCGCCTAGCGCCAGCGCGGCGATTGCCGGCCAGGGGTTGGCGAGTTTCGCCAGCGCGCCTTCTTCGCTGCCGGATTTAAGCGCTTGCGCCGGCTGGGCGCGCGCCGCCTCCCAGGCCGGCGCAGCGCAGCCCAACAAGGCGGCTGCAAAACCCAGCAGGCAAAACACGCCCGCCGCAATCGGCGTGAAATACAGCGTGGGTTTAACCCCCGGAAAATAGCCGCCCCCCAGATCCCCTCCGAAAAAATGCAGTGCCGCGGCCGCCAGCGCATAGCCCGCGGCGATGCCGCACAAAGAGCCCAGCACGCCCAGTGCCGCGCCCTCCAGCAGCACCTGGCGCAGGAGTTGCGCGCGGGTCAGGCCGACTACGCGCAGCAGCGCAAACTGGCTGCGGCGGCGAATCACCGACAGCGCCTGGGTCGAGAACACCAGAAATGCGCCGGTAAACAGCGCGACCAACGCCAGCACGTTCAGATTGACGCGGTAGGCACGGGACATCTTGGCGGTGCGCGCCTCCTGATCCTGGGTTTGCGTCACCATTAGCTGCCCCTGCAACTCCTGCGCCAGAGCGGCTTTGAAGGCGTCGCGATTAACCCCCTCGGTCAATTTCAGTTCGATGCGCGAGAGTTGTCCGATGCGGTTGAAGCGCCACTGCGCCGCGCCTATGTCCATCACCGCAATGCGCTGCCCGGCACGGGCGTGCGCCAGGCCGCCTGCGACCCGCAGCGCGATGGTTTGCGTGCCGGCGCGCAGGGGCAGCAAGTCGCCCTGGCCCACCTTCAACCATTCCATCGCGGCGGGGGAAAGAAAAATGGCGTCATCGGCCAGCGTGTCGAAGGGTTTGTCCTGTGCCGGGATGCCGATGAAATCGGGCGCGATCAAGGCGGCGCGGAAAATGTCGAGGCCGAGGATTTTCAACGGGCTTTTTGCTCCCGGAACCACCGCGTCCAGTTCCAGTATCGGGCTGGCCAGCGCGACGCCTTGATGCTGCGCCAGCAGCGGGTAGTACCGCTCGTCGAAGGTGGCCTGCGTGCTGCGCACTTCCATGTCCGACTGGCCAGACAGGCTTTTTACCGCTGCGGAAAATTCATTGAAGGCGGCGGCATTGATGAGGTGAATCGCAAAGCCCAGGGCCACGCCCAGCGCAATCGCGCCGACGGCTACCAGCGCGCGCAGCGGATAGGCGCGCCATTCGCCAAGCAGCAACCAGCGGGAAAGGAGATTGACGCGCATCTTCATGCCGCGGGGTGCAACCCATTGCGGGTCAGCACCAGCACCCGGTCCGCCGTTGCGGCCGCCGCATCGGAATGCGTAACGACGATGGCGGAAGCGCCATTCGCCTTGATTTCTGCGCGCAGCAACATCAGCACGCCATGCGCCGTGTCCGGATCGAGGTTGCCGGTCGGTTCGTCGGCCAGCACCAGTGTCGGGCGATGCACCAGCGCGCGGGCGATGGC
Organism: uncultured Sulfuricella sp.; assembly: GCA_964559825.1. Taxonomy (GTDB): domain Bacteria; phylum Pseudomonadota; class Gammaproteobacteria; order Burkholderiales; family Sulfuricellaceae; genus Sulfuricella. The sequence continues at coordinate 45,908 of CAZLJK010000002.1, forward strand.
GACACGCTGCATTTCGCCGCCCGACAGTTGATGCGGAAAATCGTTGCCGCGCCCGTGCAGGCCGACCGCGGCGAGCATTTCCTCCGCTCTCTGGGTGCTTGCCCCATTCAGCAGCAAAGGCAGCGCGACGTTTTGCAGCAGCGTCAAATGCGGCAGCACATGAAATGCCTGAAAAATGAAGCCCATCCTGGTGCGTCGCAGCCGTGTCGCCGCATCGTCATCCAGCGACGACATGGGCACGCCGTCGATGATGATTTCTCCCGAATCCGCTGTGTCCAGTCCGGCGATAAGGTTCAGCAGGGTCGATTTGCCGACGCCCGACTCGCCCATGACGGCAACGTATTCGCCCGCTGCGAGCGTGTAGGACAAATCCGTCAGCACAGGTCGTCCGCTCACATACGATTTGGTGATACGGCGCAGTTCCAGCATAACGGCTCCCTTTAGCGGGCTTTTAGTTGGCGCCACGGTGATGCGGGTTTTGCAATAGCAAAAAAGCTGGCGGCGACGGCAGGCAGCGCAAGTTAGAGGACGGCCTTGAGCAAAGGTTTCGCAATCACAGCATGCGACTCTTGTCGCCGCGCACAAAGCCGAGCAGAGGGGTATCTATACCCTTGCCCAGGGCAATTACCTTGAACAGTTCGCCCATTTCCGCCGGGTTGAGCAGCTTCTGCGCCTGGGCGGCGAGCGGAAGGTAAGCGCTTGCTTGTTCGGGCGAGGCGCGCGCCAGCAAGTCGGTGATTCCGGAGTTGATCAGGAAATGGGCCTGGCTGGTATAGCCCAGAAGATTCAAGCCATGATCGACGCCGGTCTCGGCGATGGCGGTGAAATCCACATGGGCGGTGATGTCCTGCAGGCCCGGCAGGTGAAACGGGTCGTCGTGGGCGTGGTGGCGATAGTGGCACATCAGGGTGCCTGTGCTACGCTGGGAATGGTAGTACTCGCTTTGTCCGAAACCGTAATCCAGCGTCAGGATCGCCCCCTTCTCCAGCAGCCCGGCGAGCGTGGCGACGAAGCCGCGCGCGGCGAGGCCGATTTCGCTGATTGTGCCGGGAGGAACATCCAGGCCGGCGGCGATGTCGAATAGTTCTCCCGATGTCAGCTTGCGCTCGCTCCAGGAGAACTGGCCGTCCACCAGGCTCACGCCGCGCTCGAAGAGGCTATCTTTACCCCAGGCGACGAGGTGTACCGGCATCGCATCGAGCACCTCGTTGCCGATGATCAGTCCGGAGAAGGAAGCCGGCAGGGCATCCAGCCATTCGACTCGCGCTGCGAACCGCGCCAGGAGATGCTGCTGGCGCTGGCGCAGATCAGCACTTACTTCAAGGAGATAATAGTGCTCAGGCAGCCGCCCCAGCCGCTCCAGTTCGGAGAGCAGGTCGAAAGCCAGGCGGCCGGAGCCGGGACCGATTTCCAGAATGTTTCCAGCGGTGAGCCCGAGCACTTGAGCGGCTTGCTGCGCCAGGGCCTGGCCAAACAGGGCGGAGATTTCTGGGGCGGTGACAAAATCGCCTGCGGCGCCGAACTTGTGCATGCCGGCGCTGTAGTAGCCAAGGCCGGGCGCATACAGGGCTAGCTCCATGAAGCGGCTGAAGGGAATCCAGCCGCCGGCGGATTCAATTTCACGACGGATCAGGGCGGCGGTCTTTTCGCTGTATTCCAGCGCGGCCGGGTCGGGTGCGGGTAGTGGGGACATGGCAAGTGTGATAGATTCGGGCAATTCCAGTGTAATGGAGAAAACATGCAAGGCAAAGTCGTATTGATTACCGGCGGCGCGAAGCGAGTCGGCGCGGCAATCTGCCGCCGGCTGCACGGGAAAGGGGCAAGCCTGATGATCCACTACCGTTCCTCGGTATCGGAAGCGGAGGCGCTGCGCGACGAATTGAACCGCATCCGTCCGGATTCTGCCGCGCTGGTGCAGGCTGATTTGCATGATGCGGAGCGGCTGCCGGACCTGGTCGCCGCCACCGTGGAACACTATGGCCGACTCGACACGCTGATCAACAACGCCTCCAGCTTTTATCCGACCGCAGTGGGCGAGATCAAGGAAAAGGACTGGCACGACCTGCTCGGCACCAACCTCAAGGCGCCGCTGTTCCTGTCGCAGGCCGCGGCAGACTCATTGCGCCACAGCCACGGCTGCATCGTGAATATCGCCGACATCCACGCCGAGCGGCCGATGAAAAGCTACCTCGTGTACAGCATCGCCAAGGCCGGTCTGGTGGCGCTGACCAAATCGCTCGCCCACGAGCTCGGCCCGGAGGTGCGGGTCAATGCGGTGGCGCCGGGCCCGATCATGTGGCCGGAGGGGGATCGCACCTTCGACGAGCAGGAACGCCGTCGCATCGTCGCCCATACTCTGCTGAAGCGCGAGGGGTCGCCCGACGACATCGCGCGCGCGGTGCTGTTCCTGGTCAAGGATGCTTCTTACATTACCGGCACGATCCTGCCGGTGGATGGCGGGCGGAGCGCTTCACTATGAACGAACCCATCAAACCGCCAAAATCCCTGATGAGCGCTGCCGGCCGTGCGATCGGCGACTTCACCATGATCCGCGAGGGCGACCGGATCCTGCTCGGGGTGTCCGGTGGCAAGGACAGCCTTTCCCTGCTGCATGTGCTGATCGCTTTGCAAAGAAAGGCGCCGGTACGTTTCGAACTGGCGGCGGCGACGGTGGATCCGCAATCGCCCGATTTCGATCCCTCACCGCTGAAAGGCTATATGGCGGAACTGGGCATTCCCTATTTCTACGAGAGCCAGCCGATCGTCGAGCAGGCAGAAAAATCCATGGTCGGCGATTCTTTCTGCGCCTTCTGCTCGCGTCTGCGGCGCGGCATCCTCTACCGCACGGCACGGGAGAACGGCTACAACGTGCTGGCGCTGGCGCAACACCTGGACGATGCCGCCGAGACTTTCCTGATGTCGACTTTCTTCGGCGGCAAGCTGCGCACCATGCAGGCGCATTACCTCAACGACAAGGGCGACATCCGAGTGATCCGCCCCTTCACCTACGCGCGCGAGCGCCAGACTGCGGCTTTCGCGCAGAATTCGGAACTTCCGGTGATCCCGGAGAACTGCCCGGCCTGTTTCGGCATGCCCACCGAGCGCATGCACATGAAAACCCTGCTGGCCGGGCTGGAGAAGGACAATCCCAAGGTGTTTTCCAGCATCCTCACGGCGCTGAAGCCGCTGCTGCGCGCCGGCGTTCCCGCTTGACACCACACTCGCGAAGCGAGACTTCGCCCCTCAGATCGGAACCAGTGCCCTTCACGTTTGCCTCCTCTCCCGCTTGCGGGAGAGGATTGAGGTGAGGGCGTTCCCTTGAGAGGGCCGGGGTGAGGGAAACGGTCATGCTGAATCGCCATGACCGTTTTAGGGCTTCCTGCCGCCGCCCTCGTTGGCGGGGCCGGCGAATTTCATGAAACGCGCAGCCAGGGTGGGCTGCCCGGCATAGGGGTCGAAGCTGGACTGCATCGCCTTGTCGAGCAGTTCAAGTCGGCTGGCGGGAGAGGGGTGGGTCTTGAACATCAGCGCCAGACCGCTGTCCTGCGGGTTCATCGCCTCCAGGGTTTGCAGCACCGCAGGCAGGGCATAGGGGTCGTAGCCGGCGCGGGCGGCGATAACCACCCCCATGCGGTCGGCCTCGAACTCGTCGTCCTTGTCCAGGCCCCGTGCGTAGAGCTCGGTGCCGGCGTTGATGACCTTGTCCAGGGTTTCGCCGTGCCGCTGGTCCTGCGTGACGAGCGACAGCACGTCGGCGGCGATGCCGACCCGGGCATTTTGCTGGATGGCGTTGAGGTGATGGCGCCGCAGCACGTGGGCGATCTCATGCGCGAGCACCCCCGCCAGCTCGGCCTCGTTGTGCAGCTTGAGCAGCAGCCCTCGGGTGATGAAGATATAGCCGCCCGGCGCGGCGAAGGCATTCACATTGGCGCTGTCGAGCACGCCGAAATGCCAATTCAGGTCGGGGCGCTCGGTTTGCAGCGCAAGCCAGCGGCCCAGCTGGTTGACGTATTTCTGCATGCGTTCGTCGGCCACCAGCGGCGCGGCGCCGAGCAGGTTGGAAGCGATGCCCTGGCCGATCCGGATTTCTCCTTTCTCGTCCACCTCCTGTACGTCCTTGACCTTGCCCAGCAGTCCGCCAAGCTTGTTCAGGTTAAGCTGGTTAAAGTCGAAGGCACTGGCAGGCAATGCGACAAACAGCAGGAGCAAGGCGGCACTGCAGATTTTTCCAGGGAAAGTCATTGGCTGTCCCCCCAGGACGACTTGCCGTCGGAAGGAGCGGGGGAACTGCCGGCAGGGACGGGCAAATAGTCCAGCTGATGGCTGCCAAGGCTGGCGCTGCCCGAGAATTTGCGCACATCCTGGGGGGTGGCCGCGAGCTTCTCCATTTTTTGCAGTTCTTCCGGATTGGGTCTGGCGTTCTTCAAGTCCTCCTCGGACAGGCCGCGCACGCCGGTGGCGACGGTGGTGCCGCTGCTGCCGCTGCGCGCCACGCTGAGCAGCGAGCCGATGCCGCTGTCGCCCTTGCGCGCAGTGCCGTCCCCCAAGCGCAGGCTGAGCATCCGCACCCAGCCCTGGGCGGCGGCGCCTTGCGTCCTGATCTGGGTCCAGCCGCCCTGGCGGCGCAGGATTTCCACCCGCGCCTGATCGGGCAGGGTGGCGAGAGTTTCCGCGTCGACATAGGGTTCCTTCTTCAGCTCGGTGGCGCGCACGGTGAGCGCCCATTCCGCCGCCACGACGGCGGCCGGCATCAGGGCCAGCAGGCATAGGCAGATCACACGGGATTTCATGAGTTTTTCTCCCTTGGTTCGAACAGGCGCACTTCCTGGGCGCGGCCCTTCACTTTATAAAAGCCGTGGTCGACAAAGTCAAACGCTGCGGCGCACCGCTCCCTGGTTTCGGCGGAAACCAGGATGCGGCTGACACCCTTGGTTTCGCCTTCGATGCGGCTGGCCAGATTGACCGTGTCGCCGATGGCGGTGTAATCCTGGCGCTGCTCCGAGCCGATAAAGCCGACCACCGCCGGGCCGCTGTGGAGGCCGATGCCGACATCGAAGCGGGAGCCCAGCTCGCCCATGTCGCGCTTGAACTCCTCCAGGCGCTCGGCCATTTCCAGCGCAGCCGCGACAGCATGTTTGGCATGATCCGCGTCCTCGCCGGGCGCGCCCCAGAAGGCCATGATGGCGTCGCCGATGAATTTGTCGAGGGTGCCGCCATGGCGGAACACCACGGCGACCTGCATGCTGAAATAGCGGTTGAGCAGGGCGACGATCTCTGCCGCACTGCGGGTCTCGGACAGCGTGGTGAAGCCGCGGATGTCGGAAAACAGCACCGTGATCTCGCACGCTTGGCCGCTGATGCTTGCGGTTGTCGTGCCCTGGTCGACCAGGTTCTTCACCACACGGGGATCGAGAAAGCGGTTGAAAATCTGCACGGTTTGTTCGCGTGTACGCCGCTCGCGCAGGTATTCGGCCAGGGCGGCGGCGAAGAAGAAACTCCAGGCCAGGGCAAGCGGGGTAAAAACCGGCAACAGAACCTGGCGGCTGATCGCAACATATTCAGCGCCCAGCAGCGCAGCGGATACCGGTAGCAGGGCCGCCCCGATAATCAGCGTGTTGCGGCGGGCGAGGAAGGCAGCCAGCAGGCTCGCGACCAGAAGCAGCGTCAAAAGGAATGGAAGGGGTGCGGGGGCGGAGCGCATGTAGCCCGTGTTTTTCAGATTGTCGAGCGCCGTGGCCAGGATCTCCACCGCCGGCGCCAGGCTGGAAAGCGGCGTGGCGCGGATGTCGTGCAGGCCGGTGGCGGTCGTTCCGATGACGACGATCTTGTCGCGGAATTCCACCGGGTCGCGTAGCGCTTTCTTGCGGCTGAAATCCTGGTAGAGGTCGGCGTAGGAGATGCGGCGATGCGACAGGGCAGCGCCGCGCCAGCCGAGCTGGATAGTCTCCTGTTCGGGCAGCGGGTAGCCGAGATCGCGCGCGACGCGGGCCGGCAGCGAGGGAATACGCCAGCCGTAGGCCGGGATGAAAATGTCGTAGCGGCGCCCGATGCCGTCCCTGTCCTCAACGAAGTTGATCGTGCCGGTGCGCCAGCTTTCGCGCGCCACGGCGCGGGGCAGCAGCAAGGAAATCCGGGCATCGCGGTCGGCCAGGGCGGTCGGCATGATGTCGAGGGCCGGCCCGTATTCGGCCAGCGAAATGCCGCGGGCGTCCTCGGCGGCATCGCGGCGCACCATCGGAAAATAGGTGTTGGATAGCTGGCGCACCGCATCGTTGAACAGCGCGTCGCTCTCCGGACGGTACACGTCCGGTTCGGCAAACAGGATGTCGAAGACAATGGCCTTGGGCCGCTGCCGGGCGATACCCGCGGTCAGCTCGCCGTGCACCGAGCGCGGCCATGGCCAACTGCCCGCGACGTCGCCCATCCGGGCAAGGCTGAAGTCGTCGATATCCACGATCACGATATCGGGATCGGGCCGCAAATCCTGCGCATGGATGCGAACGAAGAAGTCGGAAACGCGATTTTCCAGCGGCAGCAGCAGGCGCAGGCCGCTCCACTCCACCGCCGCGACGAGCGCGATGGCCAAGGCGATCAGCAGAAGGGGGGAGGAGGGGGTGCGGCGCATGCGGTTATGCTACGACATGGGGGGCGGGGTGACAACTTGCGCGCACCCATTGGGAACAGGCCGCCGATCAGACCGGTTTCACCACCAGGCCGTCTCTCACCCGTTGAGCAAAAGCCTCGGCGGGCAGCGGCCGGCTGAAGTAGTACCCCTGGAATTCGTCGCACCCTTGTGCGCGCAGATGTTCCAGCTGCTCTTCCGTCTCTACCCCTTCGGCGATGACCTGCATCTTCAGGCTGTGCCCCAGGCTGATGACGGCATAGGCAATGGCGCTATCGTCCGGATCGGAGCAGATGTCGCGGATGAAGGACTGGTCGATTTTGATCTTGCTGATCGGCAGGCGCTTCAGGTAGCTCAGGGATGAGTAACCGGTGCCGAAATCGTCGATCGAAATCTGGATACCGAGCGCGTGCAACTGGTGCAAGGTGGTGATCGTGGTCTGCAAATCCTGGATCATGATGCTTTCGGTGACTTCCAGCTCCAGGCACTCCGGCGCCAGCCCGGCATCCATCAGTGCCTGGCTAACCACGGCGGCCAGGCCGCTTTGGCGGAACTGGCGTGCCGACAGGTTGACCGCCACGCGCAAGGGCGGCAGTCCGGCGGCCAGCCAGGCGCTGTTCTGGGCGCAGGCGCTGCGGAGCACCCATTCGCCGACCGACACGATCAGGCCGGTTTCTTCGAGCAGGGAGATAAATTCGCCTGGCGCGACCAGGCCCCGCTCCGGGTGCTGCCAGCGCAGCAGCGCTTCCATGCCGATGATCCGGCCGCTATGCAGACTGACCTGGGGCTGGTAGTGCAGCACGAATTCGTCGCGTTCGAGCGCTCTCCGCAGCTGGGTTTCCATGGTCAAGCGCTGCGAGGCGGTGAGGTTCATGTCGGCGCTGTAGAAATGGTAGCTGTTGCCGCCCCGTGCCTTGGCGTGGCTCATGGCCGTGTCGGCATGCTGGATCAGGTCATCCTTGTTGCCGGCGTCGAGCGGGTAGAGGGCGATGCCGATGCTGGGGGTGATGAAGACTTCCTGACCTTCCAGGTAAAACGGCTCGGCTAGGGCATCGAGGATTTTCTGGGCCACCAGCGCGGCGTTGTGCTGGTGGCCGGTATCGCCCAGCACGACGGTGAACTCGTCCCCGCTGAAGCGGGCAAGGGTGTCGCTGTCGCGGACATGGCCTGCCAGCCGCCCGGCCACGGCTTGCAGCAGCTTGTCGCCGAATGGGTGGCCGAGAGTGTCGTTGATCGCCTTGAAACGGTCGAGATCCAGATGCAGCACCGCTACCAGCCAGTTGTTGGATTGCGCCGTCGTCAGCGCCTGTTTCAGACGGTCTTCCAGCAGCAGGCGGTTGGGCAGTTCAGTGAGCGCGTCGTAGTGGGCGAGGCGGTGGGCGTGCGCATCGGCCCGCTTTTTCTCGGTAAGATCGGCGAACACGCCCAGATAATGGACGGCCTCGCCCCGTTCGTCACGGACGGCGATGATGGAAAGCCATTCCGGATAGACCTCGGTGTTTTTGCGCCGGTTCCAGATTTCGCCCTGCCAGTAGCCGAACTCGATGAGAGAGGCCCACATGGCCTGGAAAAACGCGGTGTTGTGCCGGTTCGAGCGCAACAACTGGGGACTCTGGCCGATGGCCTCCGCCTCGCTGTAGCCGGTGATGGCGGTGAATGCGCGATTGACCTGCAGGATGTTGGCCTGCGCGTCGGTAATGATGATCCCTTCGGTGCTGTTTTCGAATACTTCGCCGGCAAGGCGCAGGTTTTCCGCGCTTTTTTGCAGTTCTTCCTGGGTGCGCCGCAGCTTGTTGTGCTCACTTTCCAGTTCGGCGATGTGCCTTGCCTGCACGGCTTCGCGTTCCAGCCCCTGGTTGATCGATCGCAGGTGAGCCTCATCGAGGCGACGCTCCACCCGGTGGGTGATCAGATAGAACGAGGCGATCAGCGTTCCGCCCAGCGCCAGGAAAAACAGGCTGAGGGAGCGGATGGTGGCGTGCATTTCCTTAACGTGCTGCGTTGTGTCGCGCAGGATCATCAGGTTCCCCACCCTGTGCCCGGCCACGTCTTCAATCGGTATAGAACCGCTGCGGTAATGTTTTTCACCCACCGTCAGGTCCAGAACGGAATTGGACGGGTTTCCAGGGAACGCGATGCGGATTGTCTGCGCCCGCGGCAAGTCCAATGACTGGTGGATGGCAGCCATGCCGGGAAGCTGATCCCAGTCAGCGTTCCGTCCCATCATGCGCATGCCGCTTTCCCAGTCGACTCGCTTCAGGAACTGCTTGTCGATCGCCAACAGGTGATCGGTGCCGACGATGGCCTGGATGTCGTTCAGCACATCCTCGATTTCCTCGCCCAACTCGACGTAGCCGACCCGTTCGTTGCCGTCGTACATCGGCGCCACTGCGCGCAGGGTGAAGGTGCCAATCGGGCCGAGCTCCGCTCCGATGGCGATTTTTCCGGTTTTTTCAGCGGTCAGCGTGGTATGGCGGCTGATGGTGTCGCCATGACGCTCGGGCTGGTGCACGCGCAGCACATTGACCCGTGCGACATCCTCGAAGTAGAAATGGGTGATGCCATACCGGTCACGCAGCTGGCTGAACAGCGGCGCGGCCTGCTTCAGCAAGGCAGCCCGATCCCTGGTGCGTAGCGCCGCCTGCAATTTTTCGTCGCGCAGGATGACCTCCAGCGCCACTCCCAGCTTTTCGCCGCGGCGGGTCAGAGCGCGCTGGTAGTAGGTTTTTGCCGATTGCAGGTCGCCCACGAAACGAAGGCTGGCATCGGCCTGATTATGCCGGTACAGGCTGAAGTGGAATGCACCGAGAAGGATCGCCAACACCAGGGCGAGGGGGAGAAGAATACGCGTTTTAAGGCTGATGTTCTCGATCATCGGCGGTTGAAAGAATGGGGAGGCGGTTGAAAGTAAGGATTTTGCTTATAGTAATGGCGATGAACTTGAGAAGTCAACGCCAGCATCAGGGTCTTTCCGGCTCATCGAGCCGCCGGCTCCCCGCCCCCTCCTGCGGCCTGCTACAGCCCGAGGCGTTGCCAGACGGTCGAAATCAGGCCGGCATGGTTGAGCGTATAAAAATGCAGCCCAGGCGCGCCGCCCTTCAGCAGCCGCTCGCACAGGTCGGTGACCACATCCAGTCCGCAGGCGCGGATGGCAGCGCTGTCGTCGCCGTAGCCCTGCAGCTTGAGCCGCAGCCAGCGCGGGATCTCCGCGCCGCAGGCATCGGAAAAGCGCGCCAGCTGGGAAAAGTTGCCGATCGGCATGATGCCGGGAACGATCGGGATGGTGATGCCCATGGCCGTACACTCGTCAACGAAGTTGAAATAGGCGTCGGCGTTGTAGAAATACTGGGTGATCGCGGCATTGGCGCCGGCCTCCACCTTGCGCTTGAAATTGGCCAGGTCGGACTGGGCGGAGATGGCTTGCGGATGGAATTCCGGGTAAGCGGCCACTTCGATGCGGAACCAGTCGCCGGTCTCGGCGCGGATGAACTCCACCAGTTCGTTGGCGTAGCGGAATTCCCCCGCACAGGCCATGCCGGAAGGCATGTCGCCGCGCAACGCGACGATATGGCGGATGCCGTGGCTTTTGTATTCGTCGAGAATCGCCCGGATACTTTCCCTGGTGGAACCGATGCAGGACAGGTGCGGCGCGGCCTCATGGCCTTCGCGCTGGATTTCGATCACGGTTTCCAGGGTACGGTCGCGGGTCGATCCGCCGGCACCGAACGTGACCGAAAAGAATTCCGGATTGAGCTGGCCGAGCTGCCTGCGCGTCTCGTGCAGCTTGTCCATTCCCTCCTGGGTTTTGGGGGGGAAGAATTCGAAACTTAAAATGGGTTTTGTCATAAGTTAGGCCATGGGCTATAGGCAATGGGCGAGGGAAGGCTGGTTTTGCCTCTAGCCCCTCGCCTCTAGCCTGATTTTAATACCGATAATGGTTGGCCTTGTATGGACCGTTCTTCGGCACGCCAATATAGGCGGCCTGCACTTCGGTCAGTTCGGTCAGGTTCACACCGATTTTCATCAGGTGCAGGCGGGCCACTTTCTCATCCAGATGCTTGGGCAGAACGTAAACCTTATTCTCGTAGTTCTCCGGATGGTTGAACAGCTCGATCTGGGCGATGGTCTGGTTGCTGAACGAGGCCGACATCACGAAGGAAGGATGGCCGGTGGCGCAGCCCAGGTTCACCAGGCGACCCTTGGCCAGGACGATGATTTTCTTGCCGTCGGGGAAGATCACGTGATCGACCTGGGGCTTGATCTCGTCCCACTGGTATTTTTCCAGCGAGGCAATGTCGATTTCGGAATCGAAGTGGCCGATGTTGCAGACGATGGCTTCGTCCTTCATCTTCGCCATGTGGTCGTGGTTGATCACGCTGAGGTTGCCGGTGCAGGTGACGAAAATGTCGCCGAGGCTCGCCACGTCGTCCATGGTCACCACGCGGTAGCCTTCCATCGCCGCCTGCAGCGCGCAGATCGGGTCGATCTCGGTCACCATCACGGTCGCGCCCATGCCGCGGAAGGCCTGGGCGCAGCCCTTGCCCACGTCGCCGTAGCCGAGCACCACGCAGATCTTGCCGGCGATCATCACGTCGGTGGCGCGCTTGATGCCGTCGAGCAGGGATTCGCGGCAGCCATACAGGTTGTCGAACTTGGACTTGGTGACCGAATCGTTGACGTTGATCGCCGGGAACTTCAGGCGGCCTTCCTCGGCCATCTGGTAGAGGCGATGCACGCCGGTGGTGGTTTCTTCGGTCACGCCCTTGATGTGCTTGATGCGCGCGGAGTACCAGCCGGGCGAAGTGGCCAGCTTGGCCTTGATGGCGGCGAACAACACGCGCTCTTCTTCGCAGGTCGGTTTGGCGATCACGGAAATGTCCGCTTCGGCGCGGGTGCCCAGGTGCAGCAGCAGGGTGGCGTCGCCGCCGTCGTCGAGAATCATGTTGGCAGGTTCGCCCGGCCATTCGAAGATGTTGTGGGTGTATTCCCAGTACTCTTCCAGCGATTCGCCCTTGTAGGCGAACACCGGCACGCCGGTGGCGGCGATGGCGGCAGCAGCCTGATCCTGCGTCGAGTAGATGTTGCACGAAGCCCAGCGCACTTCCGCGCCGAGTGCCGTCAGGGTTTCGATCAGCACGGCGGTCTGGATGGTCATGTGCAGCGAACCGGCGATGCGCGCGCCTTTCAGCGGTTGCGCCTTGGCATTCTCTGCGCGGATCGCCATCAGGCCGGGCATTTCCACCTCGGCCATCAGAATTTCCTTGCGGCCCCATACGGCCAGAGACATGTCGGCGACTTTGCAGTCGGTAAAGTTTTTGGTTTCAGCCACAGCGAACTCCATAACGTTGTGGCCGGGGGGATGCAGGGGGACGTCGCTCACCTGGGCATCCCGTGCCCGGCACGGGTTAAATACAGGTAAGCGCGGTTTTCGAAAGCCGAGCCTGACGGAAGAAATCCGTTGCAGCGCTCCTCGGTTGGATTGAATTATAACTGATTTTTTGGGATTTTGTGTTTGGGGCAAGCGTTACCTTGACCCCGAAAGCCCGAACGGGCCTCTTAATAAGCATGCCGCTCGGGCCCGGCAGCTTCGTTCCCTACATCAACACAATATCGTACTGCTCCTGGCTGTACTGATTTTCCACCTGAAGATAGATCGGCTTGCCGATGAAATCCCCCAGCTGCGCCAGACTTTGCGATTCCTCATCGAGAAACAGGTCGATTACCTGCTGGGATGCGAGGATGCGGAACTCGCGCGCGCTGAACTGGCGCGCCTCGCGCACCAGCTCGCGCAAGATGTCGTAGCACACCGTCTGCGCCGTCTTCAGCACCCCGCGCCCCTGACAGGTGCAGCAGGGCTCGCACAGGATGTGTGCCAGGCTCTCGCGGGTGCGCTTGCGCGTCATCTCCACCAGACCCAGCGCGGAGAAACCGTTCACCGTCATGCGCGTGCGGTCCTTCGCCAGCGTCTTCTTGAACTCGGCGAGCACGGCAGCCTGGTGCTCCTCGTTGTCCATGTCGATGAAATCCACGATGATGATGCCGCCGAGGTTGCGCAGCCGCAGTTGCCGCGCAATCGCCTGCGCCGCTTCGAGGTTGGTCTTGAAAATGGTGTCGTCGAAATTCCGGCCGCCGACGAAGCCGCCGGTATTCACGTCTACCGTGGTCAGCGCCTCGGTCTGGTCGATGATCAGATAGCCGCCGGATTTCAAATCGACGCGCCGCGCCAGCGCCTTCTCGATCTCGTTTTCCACGCCGTGCAGGTCAAACAGCGGACGCTCGCCGGCGTAATGTTCGAGCAGGCCGACGACGTTGCTGGTGTACTCGAGGGCGAAACCCTGCATTTTCTGGAAGGTCTCGCGTGAATCCACCCGGATATGAATGGTTTCCTCGTTGACGAAATCGCGCAGCACCCGCAGCGAGAGATTCAGGTCGTGGTAGAGCATGGAGGTCGGCTTGGCGCTTTTGGCTTTTTCTTTGATGTCGCGCCACTGCTTGCGCAGGTACTCGATATCGGCCGCAAGCTCGCTGTCGGAAGCCGCTTCCGCCATGGTGCGGATGATGAAACCGCCGCCCGCGTCGGGCTGCAACAGGTGCTGCAGCTTGTCGCGCAACAGCTCGCGCTCGGCTTCGTCCTCGATGCGCTGGGAGATGCCGATGTGGGTCTCCTGCGGCAAAAATACCAGGAAACGTCCGGCGATGCTGATCTGGGTGGAAAGGCGCGCGCCCTTGGTGCTGATCGGGTCCTTGATCACCTGCACCAGCAGGGTCTGCCCCTCGTGCAGGATCCTCTCGATCAGCCGGGTCTCCACGTCCTGGCGCTCCTGCCAGATGTCCGCCACATGGAGGAAGGCGGCACGGTCCAGGCCGATCTCGACAAATGCCGACTGCATGCCCGGCAGCACCCGGCACACCCGGCCGACGTAAATGTTGCCGACCAGGCCGCGGCTGCTGATGCGCTCGATGTGGATTTCCTGGGCCACACCCTGTTGCATCACCGCCACCCGGGTTTCCTGCGGGGTGACGTTGATCAGAATTTCTTCGCTCATGCTTTTATTTTTTTATCCATGGCAAATGATTTATAGAACTTCCATCCCGAACAAGGCCAGCAACTCCGCCGTTTCATACAGCGGAAGCCCCATCACGCCGGAGTAGCTGCCTTCGATTTTCTCGATGAACGCCGCCGCGTGCCCCTGGATCGCATAAGCGCCCGCCTTGTCGAGCGGTTCGCCGGTCATGGCGTAACGGCGAATGGCATGGTCGCTCAGCTTGCCGAACTGTACGGTTGAAGCTGACAGCTTTTGCTCGACTCTGCCCGCATTCGCCACCGCCACGGCGGTAAGCACTTCATGCCTTTGTCCCGACAGCGCCAGCAACATCTCCATCGCGGCTTCCCGGTTCGCGGGTTTGCCCATGATCCTACCGTTCAGCACCACCGCCGTATCTGCCGCCAGCACGGGAAAATGCGGCAACCTGCGCTGGCTCACGCGCAGCCAGCCGACCTCGGCCTTAGTGTGGCTAATACGCAGCACGTAATCGTGAGGGTTTTCGTCCGGCAGGGGGGTTTCGTCCACATCCTGGCCACGCGCGAGGTCATCGCGAAGCAGCAGCAGTTCGAAACTGACGCCGATTTGAGCGAGCAGCTCCCGCCGCCGCGGAGAGCGCGAAGCCAGGTAAATCTTTTTGCCTGAAATCAAATCGTTACTCCCGATGGTAGGGGTGGTTCTGGATTACCGTCACGGCCCGGTACAGCTGCTCCGCCAGGACCACCCGGACCAAGCCATGGGGCAGCGTCAGACGGGACAACGACCAGAGCCGGCTGGCGCGGCGCTTCACCTCCGGGTGTAAGCCGTCGGCGCCGCCGATGACGAATGCCACGTCGCGCCCGCCGCGCATCCATTCTTTCAACTCGTCGGCAAGCTCCAGGGTGCTCCAGTCCTTGCCGTGCTCATCCAGCATCACCCGGACGCAATCAGCCGGCAGGGCGGCCTCGATGCGACCGCGCTCGGCCTCGTGAACCTGTTCCCGTGTTTTTCCGCCGGCCCGTTTTTCCGGCTTGATCTCGACCAGTTCGATGCGGGCCTCGCGCGGCATGCGCTTGGTGTACTCCCCGAAGCCTTCATTTACCCAGGCGGGCATCTTGTGGCCCACCGCCAGGATCCATAGCTTCACGGATGAACCGAGGGTTCCGCCAATTTGGGTTTCTTGCCCATAACCGGGCCGCCCCACAACTGCTCGAGATTGTAGTACTCGCGTACCGTGGGCTGCATGATGTGGACAACCACCGAACCCAGGTCCACCAGCACCCACTCGCCGCTGTCCTCACCCTCCAAGCCCTGCACATGCGCGCCGGCTTCCTTGAGTTTTTTCTGCACGTTGTCGGCCAGCGCCCGGGTCTGGCGGTTGGAATCAGCGCTGGCAACGATCATGTAATCGGTCATGCTGGTGAGCTTGCGCACATCCATCACCACGATATCGCGCGCCTTGATGTCTTCCAGCGCATCGACCACTGCCTGTTTCATCGCTTCAAGTTCCATTGATGTCCTTATAAAGTCCGTTTGTCTGAATATAATCGAGAACCGCGTCGGGGAGCAAATAACGCGGGCTTCGCCCGGTTGCAAGATCGCTGCGGATTTGCGTGGCGGAAATGTCCAGCGCCGTGACCGGATGCACCAGGATGGCGCCGGATGGCGCGCCAAGCAAGGCTTCCGGCTCGTTGGTCAGGCGCCGGTTGAGTTCGTCCAGCTGCTCGGCGGGCAGAGTTGCGGCGGCGCGGGTAATGCCGGCCACGCCAGGACGCTGCGCCACCACGACATGGGCCAGGCCGAACAGCTCGCGCCAGCGGTGCCAGGTGGTCATCCCGAAAAAAGCGTCCGCGCCCATGAACAGGCACAGCGGCTGCGTCGCGCCCAGCTCGCGGCGCAAATCCAGCAGGGTTTCCACCGTGTAGCTGAGCGTAGTCTTGAAGATTTCCCGCTCGTCGAGCGAAAACAACGGGTTGCCGGCCATGCCCAGGCGCACCATTTCCAGCCGCTGTTGCGGCGAGGCGAAAGGGGGCGCGCGGTGCGGCGGCAGCCCCGCCGGAATAAAGCGCACCTCGCCCAGAGCCAACCCCTCCGCCAGTTCCTGGGCCAGCCGCAGATGGCCGTAATGAATGGGATCGAACGTGCCGCCGAGGATGCCGATGGGGGGAATCATCGGGTGATGGGTGATGAGTTATGGGTGATGAGAAACATAACCCGCCTACCGCTTACCCATTCCTCATCACCCATCACCGCTCTATCAGTGATCTTCAATATGATGCGTTTCCTCGGCAGGCAGGCCGGTGTCGGGGTCATTCCAATCCGCAATCCCGATTTCCGCCTCCACTTCCGCCAGCGACTCGCCGGGCTCGTAATCGGAGTCGACGTTGTATTCCATGTCCTGCACCGCATCCCGCAGCGTCGGAAATGGCCCAAATGCCTTGTCGGATTCCCTGTCCTGCCAGTAAAAACCGTCCGGCCTTTCGATGATCCGGGCTTGGTCATACCCGGCTGGAGT
Source organism: uncultured Sulfuricella sp. (assembly GCA_964559825.1). Taxonomy (GTDB): domain Bacteria; phylum Pseudomonadota; class Gammaproteobacteria; order Burkholderiales; family Sulfuricellaceae; genus Sulfuricella. The sequence continues at coordinate 62,067 of CAZLJK010000002.1, forward strand.
TTCTGGAATGTTGATCGTCATACCGTCCTCCTTGGTAAAATTGCATTGTTAACCGCGAACATGGCCATCGCCCAGCACGATGAATTTCTGGCTGGTCAGCCCTTCCAGCCCGACCGGACCGCGGGCATGGATCTTGTCGGTGGAAATGCCGATTTCCGCTCCCAAGCCGTATTCGAAACCGTCGGCAAAGCGGGTCGAGGCGTTCACCATCACCGAGCTGGAATCCACCTCGCGCAGGAAACGGCGCGCCCGGCTGTAGTCTTCGGTGACGATGGACTCGGTGTGCTGCGAGCTGTAGGTGTTGATGTGTCCGATCGCCGCATCGAGATCCTTCACCACCCTAACTGAAAGGATAGGCGCAAGATATTCGGTGTGCCAGTCTTCTTCGGTGGCTTCCTTCATCTGCGGAATGATCGCGCGCGCAGCCGGGCAGCCGCGCAGCTCCACGCCCTTGTCGAGATAGATCTTGCACAGCGGCGGCAGCACCGTAGCGGCCACGCCCTCCGCCACCAGCAGGGTTTCCATGGTGTTGCAGGTACCGTAGCGGCTGGTCTTGGCGTTGTCGGCGATGCGGATCGCCTTGTCCAGGTCCGCCTTGTCGTCGATGTAGACGTGGCACACGCCGTGCAGGTGCTTGATCACCGGAATGCGCGCCTCGGCGATCAGGCGCTCGATCAGGCCCTTGCCGCCGCGCGGCACGATCACGTCGACGAATTCCTTCATGGTGATCAGCTCGCCCACCGCGGCGCGGTCGGTGGTCTCGATCACCTGGACCGCCGTCGCCGGCAGTCCGGCGGCCGCCAGCCCCTCGCGCACGCAGGCGGCAATCGCCTGGTTGGAGTGGATCGCTTCCGAACCGCCGCGCAGGATCGCCGCGTTGCCCGCCTTCAGGCACAGCCCGGCGGCATCCGCCGTAACGTTGGGGCGGGCCTCGTAGATGATGCCGATCACGCCCAGCGGCACGCGCATCTTGCCGACCTGGATGCCGGAAGGGCGATAGTTGAGGCCACTGATCTCACCCACCGGATCGGGCAGGGCGGCAATCTGCAGCAGCCCCTCGGCCATGCCGGCGACGCCTTTTTCGGTCAGGGTCAGGCGGTCGAGCAGGGCCTCCTCCAGACCGGCCTCACGGGCCTCGGCCAGATCCTTCGCGTTCGCCGCGATCAGCTTGGCGGCGTCGCGCTGGATCGCGCTCGCCATTGCGGTCAGCGCCTTGTTCTTGGCATTGGTGTCGGCCTTCGCCATCAGGCGCGAAGCGGCGCGAGCCTGCTGGCCGACGGTTTGCATATAAGCTTTGATGTCCATGTAAATTCCTTATTTAGACAGTTTGTCCACGGATGAACACAGATTAACACGGATAAAACTACCGGGATCCCTGTCTCTAGGCCATCCGTGGGAATCCGTGTTATCCGTGGATAAAATCTATTTTGCTCTCGCTATTCCTAGCCCAAGCTGCAACAGTTCGTCCCACACGTCGCCGCGGCTCAGCCCCTTGATCATCCGGTCCAGCGCCGCGGCCTGCTTCAACCCGGCCACCAGCCGGGCTTCGCTGAGCCGGCCCAGTGCGCGCTGCACCGAGCCTTGGCGGGATTCCCATACCCGCGCCTCGCGGAACAGTTGCGCCAGGGCGACACCCCTGCGCTGGCCCAGCTTCAATTTTGCCAGGGTGCGGATTTCCTGGGTCAACGCCCACAGCGCCAGCGTCGGCGCCACGCCCTCGCCCTTCAGCCCTTCCAGAATCCGCACCAGGCGGACGGCATCTCCTGCCAGCATGGCATCGGAGAGATTAAACACATCATAGCGCGAGACATCCAGCACCGCTTCGCGAACCTGGTCAAAATCCAGCGGACCTTCGGGGAACAGCAACCCGAGCTTCTGGATTTCCTGGTGTGCCGCCAACAGATTTCCCTCGACGCGATCTGCCAGGAACTGCAAGGTCGGCGCGTCGGCGCGCTGTTTTTGCGTCGCCAGCCGCACCCCGATCCATTGCGGCAGTCGCGGCCGCTCAACCGGATAAACCGGGATCGACGTGCCCGCCTGCTCCAGCGCCTTGAACCATTTCGTCGCCTGCGCCTGCTTGTCGAGCTTGGGGCAGGTCACCACGGAGATGGTATCGTCCGGCAAACGCGCGCAATAGTCCTGCAGCGCCTGGCCGCCCTCCGTGCCCGGTTTGCCGGTGGGGATGCGAATTTCAATGATCCGCCGGGTTGCGAACAGCGACAGGCTGTTGCCGCTCGCCAGCAGGTTCTGCCAGCTGAAGCCGGACTCGACCGTAAACACCTCGCGCTCGGCATAGCCCTCCTGCCGCGCTTTGGCGCGGATCGCATCAGCGGCCTCCATCGCCAGCAGCGGTTCGTCGCCGTAAATCAGGTACAGCGGCGCGAGGCCGCGCTGCAACTGCGCGGCCAGCTGATCGGCGTTAAGGCGGGCCATCCGCAAATTGCGGCTTGGCCTTCGCGAGCCGCCGCATCAACTGGCTGAGCACATCGTTCTGCATGTCGCGGTAGAGCAGCGCCTCTTCCTGCTCCTTCGCCAACACCAGGGCATCGTCATAGAGCATGGCACGCCGCATTTCGATGGGCTGAGTGGCAATCAGGTCACGGCCCTCCTTGTCCAGCAAGCGGAAGCCCACGCGGTAAATCAATTCGTATTCCCTTACCCGCCCCGCGCCGCTCAGCGCCAGGATGCGTTTTTCCCGCGCGGCCCCCTGCACCTGCAGCACCGCCGGCGCATCTTCGGCCTTGTCGGCGAGCTTGGTCTGCGTCCCGGAAAGAATCGCCCGGCGGATCTCCGCCGCCAGCGCCGGATTGTCGCCGCCGTCCACGTACAGCGACTCAAAAGGCAAATTCGCCACGCCCCGCAGCTGGAAGCCGCATGCCGCCAGAAGGAGAAGAGCCGTTACCGCCAACAGTTTGCGCATCGTTAATCCTCTAAACCACGATATTGACCAGCCGGCCCGGCACCACCACCACCTTCTTCGCCGGCTTGCCTTCCATGAACTTCTGCACGTTGGGGTTGGCCAGGGCCAGTTGCTCGATCGCCTCTTTCGAGGCGTCCTTGGCCACCGTAATGCTGCCCCTGAGCTTGCCGTTGACCTGCAACACCAGCTCGATCTCGTCCTGCACCAGCGCCGTAGCGTCCACCTTGGGCCAGGGTGCATCCAGCAGGTTGGCCCCACCCCTGAGTTCGGCCCACAACGCCTGGCAGACATGCGGCACGATCGGCGCCAGCAGTTGCACCGCCGCCTCCAGCGCCTCCTGCATCACAGCGCGTCCGGCGGGGCTGTCGTCGCCGGCCTTGCCGAGCGCGTTCATCAGCTCCATCACCGCGGCGATGGCGGTATTGAACTGCTGGCGGCGGCCGTAGTCGTCGCTGACTTTCTGGATGGTGCCGTGCAGCTGGAAGCGCAGCGCCTTGAGTTCCGCGGAAAGATCGCCGCCCTTGTAGCCTTCGACCACACCCTTCTCGACGTGCTCGTGCACCGCCTTCCACAACCTTTTCAGGAAGCGGAACGCGCCTTCCACCCCGGCGTCGGACCACTCCAGGCTCTGCTCCGGCGGCGCCGCGAACATCATGAACAGGCGCGCGGTATCGGCGCCGTACTGGTCGATCAGCGCCTGGGGGTCCACCGTGTTACCCTTGGACTTGGACATCTTGGTGCCATCCTTGAGCACCATGCCCTGAGTCAGCAAATTGATGAACGGCTCGTCGTTGTTCACCAGGCCGACGTCGCGCATCAGCTTGTTGAAGAAGCGCGCGTAGAGCAGGTGCAGAATGGCGTGCTCGATGCCGCCGATGTACTGATCGACCGGCAGCCAGTAGTTGGCGCGCTCGTCGAGCATGGACCGGTCGTTGTCCGGCCCGGTGTAGCGGGCGTAATACCAGGACGACTCGACAAAGGTGTCCATGGTGTCGGTCTCGCGCTCGGCGGGGCCGCCGCACTTGGGGCAGGCGGTCTCGTAGAAGGACGGCATTTTCTTGATCGGCGAGCCGATGTCGATCTTCACGTCCTCCGGCAACACCACCGGCAAGTCTTTCTCCGGCACCGGCACGTCGCCGCAGCAGGAACAATGGATGATCGGAATCGGGCAGCCCCAGTAGCGCTGGCGCGAGATACCCCAGTCGCGCAGGCGGAACTGGGTACGCTTGGCGCCCAGGCCTTGGGCCTCGAGGTCGGCGGCGATGGCGTCGGAAGCCTGGCTAAAATCCAGCCCGTCGTACTTGCCGGAGTGGATGCACGTCCCGTGCTCGGTAAAGGGTAATGGGTAAGCGGTAATGGGCAATTCGCCATGCGGCACTTTTTCCCCATCACCCATCGCCCATGACCCATCGCCCGGCATGACCACGGCCTTGACCGGCAGATTGTATTTGGCGGCGAAAGCGAAGTCGCGCTCGTCATGGGCCGGAACGGCCATCACCGCGCCCTCGCCGTAACCCATCAGCACGTAATTGGCGACCCACACCGGCAGCTTCTCGCCATTGAGCGGGTGCGCCACGAAACGACCGGTCGGCATGCCCTTCTTTTCCATCGTCGCCATGTCGGCTTCCGCTACGCTGCCGTGCTTACATTCCTCGATGAAAGCGGCGAGCGCCGGATTGCCCTGAGCGGCTTCGGTGGCAAGCGGGTGCTCGGCAGCGACGGCCACGTAGGTCGCTCCCATCAGGGTGTCGGGGCGGGTGGTATAAACCTTCAGCACGCCCTGGCCATCCTCATAGGGGAAATGCACCTCGGCGCCAAAGCTCTTGCCGATCCAGTTCTTCTGCATGGTCCTGACCTGCTCCGGCCAGCCGGTCAGGCCGTCCAGGTCGGCGAGCAGTTCCTCGGCGTAGGCGGTGATTTTCATGAAATACATCGGGATTTCGCGCTTTTCCACCGGCGCGCCGGAGCGCCAGCCGCAGCCGTCGATCACCTGCTCGTTGGCGAGCACGGTCATGTCCACCGGGTCCCAGTTCACCGTGGCGAGTTTTTTGTAGATCAAGCCCTTCTCGAACAGCTTGGTGAACAGCCACTGCTCCCACTTGTAATAGTCCGGCTTGCAGGTGGCCAGTTCGCGCGACCAGTCAATGGCCAGGCCGAGGCTCTTGAGCTGCCCGCGCATGTAGTCGATGTTGGAGTAGGTCCATGCCGCCGGGGCGACTTTGTTCTGGATCGCCGCATTCTCGGCGGGCAGGCCGAAAGCGTCCCAGCCCATCGGCTGCAGCACGTTGTAACCCTGGAAACGGTGGTAGCGCGCCAGCACGTCGCCGATGGTGTAGTTGCGCACGTGCCCCATGTGCAGCTTGCCGGAAGGGTAGGGGAACATCGACAGGCAATAGTATTTGGGCTTGCCGGGGGTTTCCACGGCCTTGAAGGCGTTGCTTTGGTCCCAGAAGGCCTGGGCCTGACGCTCGATCTCGGTGGGTAAGTATTGCGCTTGCATGAACGGATGATATTCCTCTTTAACGATACGCAATTATACCCGCGAACGGCTGGCTCGGTTTACGCCATATCAAAACAAGCGCAGATCAAAACAAGCGCTTTTCACGTTGGCCCCTTCTCCTTCTGGGAGAAGGTTGGGATGAGGGGAAGCACCGCTGGCGAATGGGAAAACGGCGGCACCTGAGTAGTTACTTTTATCCTTCCATTCAAGAATCGAATGCCCCGCATAGTGACAAAAGCAGCAGCGCACGATTATACTCGACCCATTATTTTTAATGACTTAAGCAGCGGGAGGAAAACCAGATGTCGAAGAAGCACCCAGTTATTGCGGTTACCGGTTCGTCCGGCGCCGGCACAACCACTGTCAAAGTTGCGTTCGAGCACATTTTCATCCGGGAGAACATCCAGGCGGCCGTGGTGGAAGGCGACAGCTTCCACTCGCTGAACCGTGCTCAATTCAAGGAAGCCGTAAACAAAGCCGAAGCTAAAGGCAACAACCATTTCAGCCATTTCGGACCGGACGCCAACCACTACGACAAGATCGAAGCGCTGTTCAAGAGCTACGGTGAGACCGGCACCGGCAAGAAACGTTACTACCTGCACAATGGCGATGAAGCCGAAGCGCATAACACCCGCCTGAAGCTGAAAACCAAGCTGGGCGCCGGTGAATTCACCCCGTGGGAAGATATCCCCGGCGGCACCGACCTTCTGTTCTACGAAGGCCTGCACGGCCTGGTGGCTAACGGCAAGGTCGATGCATCCAAATATGTGGACCTGGGCGTCGGCGTGGTGCCGATCGTCAACCTGGAATGGATCCAGAAAATCCACCGCGACGCCAAGGAGCGCGGCTACTCGGCCGAAGCCACGGTAGAAACCATCCTGCGCCGCATGCCCGATTACGTGAACTACATCACCCCGCAGTTTTCACGCACCGACGTCAACTTCCAGCGCGTGCCGACCGTGGACACCTCCAACCCCTTCATCGCCCGCGACATCCCGACGCCGGACGAAAGCTTCGTGGTGATCCGCTTCAAGGACCCGAAGGGAATCGACTTCCCTTATCTGCAGAGCATGATCCACGACTCGTTCATGTCGCGCCGCAACACCCTGGTGGTGCCTGGCGGCAAGATGGGGTTCGCGATGGAAGTGGTTCTCGCCCCGATGATCCACGACATGATGGAAGCCAAAAAGAAAAGCGCCAAGAAGTAAGCGCAGAAAACCGCAGCAAACAAACCCGGATAGCGGATCACACCGCCATCCGGGTTTTTTATTTCAGCCGTTCGGGGATAAAGGCGATTTCGTCGCCGTCACCGATGGCCGTTTCCAAAGTCGCCGCGGCCCGGTTCACCATCAGAGCCACTCCCCTGCCCTCCGCCAGACCCTGTTTGTATGCCTCGTCGCGGCGGCTCAGCCAGTCGATCAAGGCTTTGATATCGCCCACCGAAGCCGGCAGCGTAACCTGTTCCGAAGTACGGCCCAGCGATTCCGCCAGTTGCGCGAAATACATCAATTTTGCCATCGTGTTTCCTCCGTTGCCATGCTTTATAATGGGTTTCCTGCAGCCCAGAATCTTACCACGCCATGACCCAGTCCTTTCTTTCCGGCCTCAACCCCGAGCAGCTCGAAGCCGCCACCCTGCCGCACCGGTCCGCGCTGATCCTGGCCGGCGCCGGCAGCGGCAAGACACGGGTGCTGACCAGCCGCATCGCCCACCTGATCCAGACCGGTCAGGCCAGCCCGGCGGGGATACTGGCCGTCACCTTCACCAACAAGGCGGCCAAGGAAATGCTGACGCGGCTCTCCGCGATGCTGCCGATCAACACCCGCGGCATGTGGATCGGCACCTTCCACGGCCTGTGCAACCGCCTGCTGCGCGCTCACTACCGCGAGGCCGGCTTGCCCGCGCTGTTCCAGATCCTGGATTCCGCCGACCAGCTCGGCGCGATCAAGCGCCTGCTGAAATCGCTCAACGTCGACGACGAGAAATACCCGCCCAAGCAGTTGCAGCATTTCATCAACAACGCCAAGGATCAGGGGCTGCGCGCCAAGGACGTGGAAGCCCACGACCCCTACACGCGCAAGCAGCAGGAACTGTTCGCCGCCTACGACGAGCAGTGCAGCCGCGAGGGCGTGGTGGATTTCGCCGAACTGCTGCTGAGGAGTTACGAACTGCTGGCCCGGGATACCAGCCTGCGCGCCCATTACCAGAGCCGCTTCCGCCACATCCTGGTGGACGAGTTCCAGGACACCAACCGCCTCCAATACCTCTGGCTCAAGCAGCTGGCGGGGCCGGATGCGGCGGTATTCGCGGTCGGCGACGACGATCAGTCGATCTATGCCTTCCGAGGCGCGCGGGTGGGCAACATGCAGGATTTCGAGCGCGATTTCGGCGTCGATAAAGTCATCAAGCTGGAGCAGAACTACCGCTCCCACGGCAACATCCTGGATGCCGCCAATGCCCTGATTGCCCACAACCGCACCCGGCTCGGCAAGAACCTGTGGACCGCCGAGAGCACCGGCGAGCCGATCCGCCTGTACGAGGCCGCCAACGATCAGGAAGAAGCCCAGTTCATCATCGACGAAGCCCGCGCGCTGAAGCGCGAAGGCGTGGATTTCGCCAATATCGCCCTGCTGTATCGCTCCAACGCCCAGTCCCGCGTGCTGGAGCACGCCCTGTTCAATGCCGGCATCCCGTATCGCGTCCACGGCGGCCTGCGCTTCTTCGAACGGCAGGAAGTCAAGCACGCGCTGGCCTACCTGCGCCTGATCGGCAACACCGACGACGACGGCGCTTTGCTGCGGGTGATCAACTTTCCGGCGCGCGGCATCGGCGCGCGCAGCCTGGAACAATTGCAGGAGATCGCCAAACAAAACCAGTCCAGCCTGTGGCAGGCGGCGAAAAGCGGGCAGCTCGGCGGCAAGGCGGGAACCAGCATCGGCGGCTTCCTCGAACTTATCAGGGCGATGCAGGACACCTGCGAAGGTCTGCCGTTGCCGGAGCAGATCGAGCACATGCTGGCGCAGAGCGGGCTGGTGGCGCATTACCAGGCCGAGAAGGACGGCGCCGACCGGGTCGACAACCTCAACGAACTGGTCAACGCCGCCGTCGGCTTCGTCAACGAAAACGAGGACGACAGCCTCACCGCCTTCCTCACCCATGCCGCACTGGAAGCGGGCGAACATCAGGCCGGGGAAGGCAGCGACGCGCTCCAGCTGATGACCGTGCACGCCGCCAAGGGGCTGGAATTCCACGCCGTGTTCCTGAGCGGGCTGGAGGAGGGACTGTTCCCCCACGAAAACGCAGCGAAGCGGAGTTTCAGTGCAGACTTACCTGCGCAGCAGGTTAGTCAGAGCTACAACGCCCGCAACGAAGCCGACGGCGTCGAGGAAGAGCGGCGCCTGATGTACGTCGCCATCACCCGCGCCCGGCGCCGGCTTTACCTCAGCCTGGCGCAGAACCGCATGCTGCACGGCCAGTTCCGCTACGGGCTGGCTTCGCGCTTTTTGAGCGAGATCCCGGAAAACCTGCTGAAGCGGATCAACCCGGCGCCCAAAGCCTCGCGCCCCTACCCGCAATCCGTTGCGGACAGCTGGGCGGCACGGCCAGAACCGGCCCAGCCCAGCGCGTATGAGCGCAGCATGAATGACTCGCCTTGGCATGTCGGCCAGAACGTGGCGCACGCCAAGTTCGGCGCGGGCGTCATCGTCAATTGCGAAGGTGTCGGCGCGGATGCACGGGTGCAGGTGAAATTCCGCAATGCCGGGGTGAAGTGGCTGGCGCTGGAATATGCCAAGCTGACGCCAGCTTGAGCTGTACGGAAATAGAGATTTACGCGGGCAGCGGGGGCGCCTCGGCTTCCGGCTCGGCCGGAAAAATATCCTTGTAACCCAGATAGATCGAGGCGTTCAGTACCGGCACCAGGACCAGCATGCCGAGGCCGAAGGGGATCATGGCGATCATCGTCAGGACAAAAGCGATCACCCCGAAAACCAGGAACGGCCAGATATTGCGCAGGCAGCCGACAAAGCTCAACTTCATCGCTTCCATGGCCGTCATGTTGCGCAGCACCACCAGCGCCGGGGCGAACCAGTACGCCATCAGCAGCGGAACCAGTAGTGCAAGGGCGACCAGCAGGGCGATCAGCATCCCGCCCATCGCGCCCACCATCACCTCGTTGGGCTCTATGCCCTGCATCTGACCCAGCGCCGCCGAGCCGAGAATGGCGCCGCCGCCGCTCATCATCATCAGTCCGAGGATAATGATCGACCCTACCAGATACAGGCCGCCCACGGTAACCAGCTGGCCGGTGTTGTGCTTGAATCCGGCGACCAGATAGCCCAGTTCGAGCTCCTCACCCGCCTCCACGGCGCGGCAGGCCAGCATGAAGCCGGCGGTGAACACCGGCGCCAGCAGCGTCATCACCAGCGGGCCGACCACCGGGATGATGGAAACCACGATGACGATCAGGAAATAGATCACGAACAGCGCGATCCAGATCGGCGGATTCTTCCGGAACAGGGCGAAGCCGCCCGCTATCCATTGCCAACCCCGTCCAGCATCTGCCTTACGTAATTCCATGTTTGATCCTTACAATAAATGGGGTAATTCGGACGGCATTGCCACATGCCGCTGCAAAATTCGACGGAAATGGGCCGGATCTTTGGCGTGGGTGAGTTCTCCCGGGCGCGGGAAATGGAAATCGTAGAGGCGCGACAGCCAGAACCGCAACGCGCCGGCGCGCAGCATCGCCGGCCATGCCTGCTGCTCCATCCCGGACAGCGGACGAGCCTTGTGGTAGGCGCGCAGCATGGCCGCAGTCCGCTCGCGATCCAGCGATCCGTCCGCGGCGACGCACCAGTCATTCACCGTGATTGCCAGGTCGTAGAGCCAGGCGCCGCTGCAGGCGTAGTAAAAATCGATTGCGCCGCTCAGGGTATCGTCCTTGAACAGCACGTTATCGCGGAACAGGTCGCCGTGGATCACGCCGCGCGGCAGGTCCTCGAAGCGGATGCCGGACTGGTAGCCGATTTCCTGGCTGAGCAGCGCGGTTTCATCGGGCGGCAGTTTGGGCAGCACCAGCGGCGCGGTCTCCTTCCACCAGGCCGGGCCGCGCGGGTTCGGCATTTCAGCCTTGTAGGAACGGCCGGCGAGGTGCATGTCGGCGAGCATTTCACCCACCTGGGCGCAGTGGGCCGGATTCGGCCGGTCCAGCGACTTGCCCTCCAGGCAGCTGACGATGCAGGCCGGCTTGCCGTTCAACTCGCCGAGAAAGCTGTTGTCCAGGCTGGCGATCGGACGCGGGCAGGGAATGCCGTGGGAGGCGAGATGGTCGAGCAGGTTGAGAAAAAACGGCAGCTCTGCGCGGGTGAGCTTCTCGAACAGGGTCAGCACGTAGCGCGCATGACGGGTGGTGACGAAATAGTTGGTGTTTTCGATGCCCGCGGAAATGCCCTGCAGATCGACCAGGCTGCCGAGGGAATAATTCTTCAGCCAGGCGGCAAGTTCATCCCTGGAAACGGTAGTAAAAACGGACATGCTCGACGATCAGGCTCCTAGAACCGGATCAGCACCCACTGCGGCACGCGCACGCCGGAGTCCAGGTTGTCCTGGCGGGAGAACTGCCCGTCCCCCTTGTGGTCGACCAGGTAGTAGGACACGCCATGGGGCGGGGTGACTTTCAGCATGTACAGCTTGCCGCCGATGCGGTATTCCTCGACCTTTTCCTCGCCGCGCTTGATGATGGTCACCTGCGGCTCGAAGGCCGGGTCGAGCTCCATGCCGGCCGGCGCCGGCGGGGGCTCGGGTATCGGCTGCAGGTCCTTGGGCAGGGTTTTGGCGTCCTGCGCATAGGCGGGCAGGGTCAGGGCAATCAGCAGCAGGGCGATCAGGGCACGCATGTTATTTTCCTCGGCGATAGGGGCTCATTATACATTGATGTAGAACACTTACAGGCTGAGCAGCATTTCCCGCTCGGCGGGGGAGGGCTCGAAGCCGCGGGCTTCATAGTACTTGAAGATCGCGTCCACCACGTCCCTGGGCTCGTCGATCAGCTGGATCAGGTCCATGTCGTCCGCATTGATGGTTCCCTCCTTGACCAGGGTATCCCTGAACCAGTCCACCAGACCGCGCCAGTAGGGTTCATGCACCAGGATGATCGGAATCTTGCGGGTCTTGCCGGTCTGCACCAGGGTCAGCGCCTCCATCAGTTCGTCCAGGGTGCCGAAACCGCCGGGCATCACGACATAAGCCGTGGCGAACTTGACGAACATCACCTTGCGTGCGAAGAAATGGCGGAAGGTCTGGCTGATGTTCTGGTAGAGGTTGGTATGCTGCTCGAAGGGCAGCTGGATGTTCAGGCCGACGCTGGGCGATTTGCCGAAAAAGGCGCCCTTGTTGGCCGCCTCCATGATGCCCGGGCCGCCGCCGGAAATCACGCTGAAGCCGGCATCGGACAAGAGCCGGGAAATTTCCTCGGTGAGCTTGTAATAATGATGATCGACGGGGGTGCGGGCGCTGCCGAAAACGCTCACGGCGGGACGGATGGAACTCAGGCGCTCTGTCGCTTCGACGAATTCTGCCATAATCTCGAACACGCGCCAGGATTCCCTGGCTGAATAGGCGTGCCCGGCAATGTCCGTGCCCTGCATTTTGGGGATTTTTTCTGAGCCGTTCATAAAGGTTTAACCGCTATATGGAAACAAAAACGCTGCTGCTGGTGGACGGATCATCTTATCTGTACCGCGCTTTTCACGCGCTGCCGGATCTGCGCAACCGCCACCACGAGCCGACCGGCGCGATCTACGGCGTGCTCAACATGCTGCGCCGCCTGCACAAGGATTATAGCGCCGATTACAGCGCCTGTGTGTTCGACGCCAAGGGACGAACCTTCCGCGACGACCTCTACCCCGAATACAAGGCCCACCGCCCATCGATGCCGGACGACCTGGCGCGCCAGATCGAGCCGCTGCACGAGGCGATCCGCGCCATGGGCTGGCCGCTGCTGATGGTGGACGGGGTGGAGGCCGACGACGTCATCGGCACCCTGGCCGAACTGGCTTGGAAACAGGGCATCCGCACCGTGATCTCGACCGGCGACAAGGACATGGCGCAACTGGTCAATCCGCACGTTACCCTGGTCAACACCATGAGCAACGAGAAGCTCGACGAGGCCGGCGTCGTCGCCAAGTTCGGCGTGCCCGCCGCACGCATCGTCGATTACCTCGCCCTGGTCGGCGACGCCGTGGACGGCGTGCCGGGCGTGGACAAGGTCGGCCCCAAGACCGCGGTCAAATGGCTGGCCCAGTATGGCTCGCTCGACAACCTGGTCGCCCATGCCGGCGAGGTCGGCGGCGTGGTCGGCGAAAACCTGCGCAACACCCTGGACTGGCTGCCCAAGGGCAAGGAACTGGTCACCATCAAGTGCGACGTGACGCTGCCGGTCACCCTGCAGGAACTTGGCCCCAAGCCTCAGGACACGCCCAAGCTGATCGAGCTGTTCGAGCGCTGCGAGTTCAAGACCTGGCTGCGCGAGGCGGTCGATGCCGGCACGCAAAATCAGGCCGGCGAGACCGTCGAACGCCCGCCGAAGCAGGAAGCGAGCTACGAGACGGTATCGACCGAAGCCCAGCTGTCGGCCTGGATAGCCCGGCTCGAGCGCGCCGAGCTGATTTCGGTCGACACCGAAACCACCAGCCTCGATCCGCTGGCGGCGAAAATCGTCGGCATCTCGTTCGCCGTCGAAGCGCACCATGCCGCCTACATTCCGCTCGCCCACCACTACGCCGGCGTGCCGCCGCAGCTCGACCGCGACGCAACGCTGCGCCGGCTCCAGCCCCTGCTGGAAAGCAAGGCCCGGCCCAAGCTCGGGCAGAACCTCAAGTACGACAAGCACGTGTTCGCCAACCACGGCATCGTTCTCGACGGCATCGTCCACGACACCCTGCTTCAATCCTACGTGCTGGAAAGCCACAAGCCGCACGACATGGATTCGCTCGCCCTGCGCCACCTCGACGCCAAGACCATCACCTACGCCGAAGTCGCCGGCAAGGGAGCGAAACAGATCGGCTTCGACCAGGTCGACATCGAAACCGCCACCCGCTATGCGGCGGAGGACGCCGACATCACCCTGCAACTGCACCAGGCCCTGTTCCCGCAGATCGAGCCCGATGCCAAGCTGGGCTACGTTTATCGCAACATCGAAATGCCCCTGCTCGACGTGCTGTTCACCATGGAGCGCAACGGCGTGCTGCTGGATACCAAACTGCTCGCCCAGCAAAGCCACGAGCTCGGCACCAGCATGCTGCGGCTGGAGAAGGAGGCGCACCAGCTGGCGGGCCAGCCCTTCAACCTCAACAGCCCGAAGCAGATCCAGGAAATCCTGTTCGACCAGCTCAAGCTGCCGGTAAAAAAGAAGACCCCCAGCGGCGCCCCTTCCACCGACGAGGACGTGCTGCAGGAACTGGCGCTGGATTACCCGCTGCCGAAATTGCTGCTCGAATACCGCGGCGTGGCCAAACTCAAGTCCACCTATACCGACAAGCTGCCGCGCAGGGTCGATCCGCAAACCGGTCGCGTCCACACCAGCTACAACCAGGCCGTGGCGGTGACCGGGCGGCTGGCGAGTTCCGACCCCAACCTGCAGAACATCCCGGTGCGCACCCAGGAAGGGCGCCGCATCCGCGAGGCCTTCATCGCCCCGCCAGGCAGCCGCATCATCGCCGCCGACTACTCGCAGGTCGAACTCCGCATCATGGCCCACCTGTCCGGCGACGAAAGCCTGCTCAGGGCCTTCGCCGCCGGCGAGGACATCCACCGTGCCACCGCCGCGGAAGTGTTCGGCATTACGCCAGTGGAAGTCAGCAGCGAGCAGCGCCGCTATGCCAAGGTGATCAACTTTGGGCTGATCTACGGCATGTCCGCGTTCGGCCTGGCCTCGCAGTTGGGCATCGAGCGCAACGCCGCCCAGGCCTACATGGAGCGCTACTTCGCCCGCTACCCCGGCGTGGCCCGATACATGGAGCGCACCCGCGAAGCCGCCAAGGCGCAGGGCTATGTCGAAACCGTGTTCGGCCGCAGGCTATGGCTGCCTGAAATCGGCGGCGCCAACGGCATGCGCCGCCAGGCCGCCGAGCGCGCCGCGATCAACGCGCCGATGCAGGGCACCGCCGCCGACCTGATCAAGCTCGCCATGATCGCGGTGCAGGGCTGGCTGGAGGAACACCGGATGCACAGCCTGATCATCATGCAGGTGCACGACGAGCTGGTGCTGGAAGTGCCCGATGCCGAACTGGAAACCGTCCAGCGCGAACTGCCCGGCCTGATGTGCGGGGTGGCGCAACTGGCCGTGCCGCTGGTGGTGGATATGGGGGTGGGGCCGAACTGGGAGCAGGCGCACTGAAACTTGCTGAAAAACCCCCAACACCATGACGATTGAGTAGCGGCGCCGCGAGAAAGCTGGCAAACTGCCCCAAAATCCAAATAAAAAGGTGGCCGCTTGAACGATGTATCGCAACACCCCCCGGCAAATAACGAATCCGGCTACAACGAACTGGGCCATCTGGTGCGCCAGCTCCATGGCACCCTGCGCGAGCTCGGCTGCGACGAGGCGATCCAGAACATGGCCGGGGAACTGCCGGACACCCAGGACCGCCTGCGCTATATCGCCCAGCTGACCGAACAGGCCGCGCAGCGCGTCATCAATGCTGTGGAAAAGGCGCTGCCGCTGCAGGAAAGCATGGAAACCGCCGCCCTGGCGCTGGCAAAGGAATGGCACAACGCACGGGGCGATGGCGAACTCCGGCTGGCGGGCGATAAAATGCGGGCCTTCCTCGATGGCATCCCCAGCCACACAAGGGAAACCTCATCGCAGCTCACGGACATCCTGGTGGCCCAGGATTTCCAGGACCTCACCGGCCAGGTCATCAAGAAAATCTCCCAGGTCACCCAAGACCTGGAGCACCAGCTGGTGCATATCCTGCTCATCAGCAAACCGGAAGGGCATGCCAAGGAAAACTCCCTGCTCAACGGGCCGGTCGTCAGCAGGGAAGGGCGCAGCGATATCGTGAACGGGCAGGAGGAAGTGGACGACCTGCTGACCAGCCTGGGGTTCTAACGGGGGATTGAGAGCCTTCCGCCGAACAAGCCCTGAGAGGACGGACAAGAGCGCTATATTAATACCCTTACCTTAAGTTTCGGAGGCGTCATGGCACACATCATTCTGGCGGAAACGACCGCCAGCGTTTCGGAATTGAAGAAAAACCCGATGGGAACCGTCGCAGCGGGCGAAGGATTTCCGGTAGCGATCCTCAACCGGAATGAACCGGCTTTCTATTGCGTCCCGGCGAAAGCCTACGAGGCGCTGATGGATCGACTGGAAGACATCGAACTGAATGCGATTGCCGATGCGCGATCGGGCCAGGCGGAAATCAAGGTCGAACTCAGTGAGCTATAGCCTCGCCTTCAAAGAGGAGGGGAAACGCGAGCGCAACACCGTTTACAATGCCGCAGCGAAGCGGTGAAGCAGACAAGACGGTTGTGTCCGTCATTTTTAGGATATCCTAAAAAACCATAACATCATGATTGCAAATCATATTATTTACTTAACTCAGGCCATATTGCCTAAAATGACGATTTATAAACCGTCATTTTAGGAGGCACACTTAATATACGGCAAGGTCACCATGACGCACGCACACGACATCGTAAGAGAATGGATCAGTGAAGTCCTTCTGAACCACCCCGGTCCAATGGCAATTGCAATGCGGCAGCGTGCCAAGTTTGAGGGTTGGTTGAAGTTTGCTCTCGCGGCTCACGCCGAACTCAAGGGAGCGACCGATGTTGTAGTTGAAGCGCCAATCTCAGCAACAGGTATTACTCGCGCGCGTTCCGATATTTCATTTCGGTGGGATAGCGTTCGTTACGACGTGGAATTGAAGACACCAAACACGAACTGGAAGATGCCTGGCGTTGAGCAAATGACGCGTCCGATAACAAAGAACTTCAATAGCATTGTCGAAGACGCTCGCAAAGCCAACTCACAAGATTGCCAACCCCTTATTGCGTTCGTAATTTTCCCGGTTCCGCTTGGCGACTGTCGGTGGCTGCAGTACCTTGATCGAATCAGTCACGCACTTCAACTCACGTTGTCGTGTGAGGCTCATGCGACTCAAATCACTCTGCCAATTTCGACCGCACACTCGGCTGATGTAGTTATTTGCTGCTTTCCTATATCGCCGCGAGTGGCAGAATAAAGAACCACGGGGTCAGGTCTATAAATGATGCATCTGCTACATTTCTAGACCTGACCCCGAACGCCTGCCTGCCTGGTGCGGTGCAGGTCAAGTGTGGCTTGCTGGTGTTCATCCCTGATCGGTACAAAACGCATCTGGGGCCGGGTGACGGCCTCGCAGATGGCGGCGGCGTCAGCCGCGTCGTTCTTGCCGCGCTTGCCGCTCATGCGGTAGGGGGTGACGAACTTGGGGGCGATCAGCCGGACGGTGTGGCCGTGCTGGCGAAATAGCCGAGCCCAGTGGTGTGCACCGGTGCAGGCTTCCATGCCGATCAGGCACGGGGGCAGGTTGGAGATGAGTTGAAGTAGCTGGTCGCGCGGAACTTTCGGTTTGACGAGTTCGGCCTTGCCGCTTTCATTGACACCGTGCACGGCAAAAATAGTCTTGGCGAGATCGATCCCTATGGTGATAATGCTCATGTCCTTCCCCTCCGGCTGATTGATGAAAACGACTCTTTCCATCTTGGCACTTTCGATGCCACTTGCGGCAACTTCGCCGCACCCTCGGGACGGGGAAGTCCCTTTCATTCGTTAGCTTTCACATCATGACACTCATCACGCCAAAGAATGCCGTCGAAATAGTCCTCTCCAAGAAGACGAAGGATGCGAAGTTTCAGCCATACGAAACGGCTGCTCAAAAGTGGTGCCTTGGACTCTCACTTGGAAGTTTTTGTGTAGGCATTTTCTTCGCGCTGAGCACGCATATATGGAAGAACGAATACCTCCTGCTTACTGCCTTACTAGCTGTGCTCGCCTCATCTCTATTTGCTATGGCGTATCAGATCGCATCAATCACTCCTGAGCTAGCGAAGTTTCGAAACATCGAGCGGGAAGTGTCCGTACCTTTCTTAGCCGAGTTCAACAATGACGTCGATCTCATCAACGAACTTTCGCAGACCTGCGAGATTCACCACCTAAACTTTGCGAGGGCTAATTTCGTCCTGATGGCGAAGCAACTTCGAGAGCGAATCGGCATCCTGGTTGGTGCTCTGGAGAAAGTGGGCCTCATACCGCTTGCAACCACCGCTTACTTTGCGTTTATTAAATTCCAAAGAGAAGGCGTGGAACCATTCAGCGGAATTGACTGGGTGTTCGCTGCCTTTGCATTCCTGTACATCCTGGCGGTGAGGATGACAGGAACCGCCCAATGGATGGAAAAGATTTCTGAAATCTATGAACAAGCCATCGCGCTCAAATCGAAACGTGAAAGCTAACCCTGCTATAAAGACTTCCCTGTCAACCCTGCCCCCATCAGCGTCTAAAGGCAGCGTCTAAAGGGGTCAACTTCGGGTTGTTTTTCACAATCTCCTTTGGGAAAAATCACCCAGGCACCGACACCGGATTATTCAGCCAATTCGTTATCACTTCACCCACAAATCTAGCCCAGCAGCCCGCTCTGCGCGATGCCGTCGAACACGAACTGCACCGCCAGGGCGGACAGCAGGATGCCGACAATCCGGTTGATCACCTGCATGCCCGTCACGCCCAGAAAGCGGTGGATCTGGCTGGCGGTGAGCATGGCGACGAAGGTCACCAGCATGACGGCGAGGAGAGCCGCCAGGACGGCCAGCTGATGCGTAACCTGCCCCTCGGCATTCGCCATCAGCAGGATGGCCGCCCCGATGGCCCCGGGGCCGGCAATCAGGGGGGTGGCGAGCGGGAACACGGCGATGTCATGCTTGTGTTCGGCCTCCCGGTCCTCCTCGTCCGTCGTCGAGGTGGCGCCGGACGTGCGCGCAAACACCATGTCGATGCTGATCAGCAGCAGCAGAATGCCGCCAGCCGTCCTCAGCGCGGCCAGAGAAATGCCCATCCCGGCCAGCAGTAACTTCCCGAGCAGCGCAAAAATCAGCAGGATCACGGTGGCGATCACGATTCCGCGGATAGCGATGGAACGCCGCTTAGAAGGGGCGGCAGTTGCCGTCAGGGCGGCGAACATCGCCGCCACATCGATCGGAGCGACCGTTGCAAAGAAAGTTGCCAGGGCAATGCCCGCTGTCTCAAACATGGATGTTCACTAGGTTTTGCTCATCATTCATTGAAGCACATATTTTTTGCCTGCGCCGGCCACACTTTACCCATGCACCAAAACAGGGCATGTTGTGGTTGAATTAAATGCCATATCCGCCGCCATGGCAAGCACGATCTCGCCGGCATGGCACGCCCCATATCAGGGCGGAATCGCCAGCATAACCCGGCTTGCCGACCCCGATCGGGGATGTGGTTTTTCCTTGAGTTAATCCCTTTCCCGACAACAGGTTTGGGATTACAATACCGGCCTTTCTGCTCAAAAAATAAGCAATGAAAATCGGCCCCTATTCCCTGAATAGCAATCTGGTCGTTGCCCCCATGGCCGGGGTGACGGACCGCCCCTTCCGCAAGCTGTGCCGCAGCTTCGGCGCGGGGCTTGCCGTTTCGGAGATGGTCGCCTCCAATTCCCTGCTCTACGGCAGCGAGAAAACCAAGCGCCGGGCCGATAATGCCGGGGAATCCGAGCCGGTGTCGGTGCAGATCGTCGGCGCCGATCCGGCCATGCTGGCGGAAGCGGCGAAATACAATGCGGACCGCGGCGCCCAGATCATCGACATCAACATGGGTTGCCCGGCGAAGAAGATCTGCCACGTCATGGCCGGTTCGGCGCTGCTGCAGAACGAGCCGCTGGTGGCGCGCATCCTGGAAGCGGTGGTGCAGGCGGTGGATGTGCCGGTGACCCTGAAGATCCGCACCGGCTGGGACAAGAACAACCGCAACGCCATCAACGTGGCGCGCATCGCCGAGGCTTCCGGCATCCAGGCGCTGGCCATCCATGGCCGCACCCGCGCCTGCGGCTACAGCGGCGACGCCGAGTACGACACCATTGCCGCGGTCAAAGCTGAAATCCGCATTCCGGTGATCGCCAACGGCGACATCACCACGCCGCAAAAAGCCAAATTCGTGCTCGACTACACCCAGGCCGACGCCGTCATGATCGGTCGCGCGGCGCAGGGACGGCCATGGATTTTCCGCGACATCGCCCATTACCTGAAAACCGGCGAGTTGCTGCCGCACCCCGATGTCGCCGAGACCCACCTCTTGCTGAACAGTCACCTGCATGAGCTTTACGCCTTCTATGGCGAACACACCGGCGTGCGCATGGCGCGCAAGCACATTGCCTGGTACACCCGGGGCCTGCCGGATTCCGCCGGCTTCCGCCACGCCATGAACCAGTTGCAAACCACCCGCGAGCAGCTCGACTCCGTCGAGCACTTCTTTGCCGAATCGACCGGACATACTTATATGATGGAAAACGAGATGGCAGCATGATCAACGAAAACGAAATATCAGTCTGCGTGCGCAAGGCACTGGATGGCTACTTCAAGGATCTGGACGGGGAAAAGCCCTGCGCCATCTACGAGATGGTGGTGGGATGCGTGGAAAAGCCGCTGCTGCAGGTGATCCTCGACCATGCCCAAGGCAACCAGACCCGCGCCGCCGAAATTCTCGGCCTCAACCGCAATACCCTGCGCAAGAAAATGAAAACCCACGGCATCAAGTAAAGAACCCGCCGCGGAATACACAGATTTACACAGATATGCACCAAAAGCAGGTAAAACTCGCAGGGTGAATTTTAAAGAAATCCGTGTGCATCTGTGTTAATCCGTGGCTAAAACGCTTTTTTAGGAAAATTAAACATGACCAAAATCAGCCGCGCCCTCATCAGCGTTTCCGACAAATCCGGCGTCCTCGAATTCGCCCAGACCCTGCGCCAGTTCGGCGTGGAAATCCTGTCTACCGGCGGCACGGCCAAGATGCTCGCCGATGCGGGCGTAGCGGTGACCGAGGTCGGCGATTACACCAGCTTTCCGGAAATGCTCGACGGCCGGGTCAAGACCCTGCACCCCAAGATACACGGCGGCATCCTCTACCGGCGCGACCTGCCCACCCATGTTGCGGCAGTGGAAGGCTCCGGCATCCCGGCAATCGACCTGGTCGTGGTGAACCTCTATCCGTTCCGCGCCACCATCGCCAAGCCCGACTGCTCGCTGGAAGACGCGATCGAGAACATCGACATCGGCGGCCCGACCATGGTGCGCGCCGCCGCCAAGAACCACCGCGATGTGGCGGTGGTGACCGACCCGGCCGACTACGCCACGCTCGCCGCCGAACTGCAGGCAAATGGCGGGGCGCTCAGCACTGAAACCAAATTCAAGCTGGCGGTGAAAGCCTTCTCCCACACCGCCGAGTACGACGGCGCGATCAGCAACTACCTGACCGCCATCGCGCCGGACGGCAGCAAGCAGCAATTCCCGGAACGGCTCAACTTTCAGTTCGCCAAGGCCCAGGCCATGCGCTACGGCGAGAACCCGCACCAGCAAGCGGCATTCTACGTCGCGCCCGGCGAGAAGGAGGCGAGCATCGCCACCGCCCGCCAGCTGCAGGGCAAAGAGCTGTCCTACAACAACATCGGCGATGCCGATGCCGCACTGGAATGCGTCAAGCAGTTCGACGCGGCGCCGGCCTGCGTCATCGTCAAGCACGCCAACCCCTGCGGCGTGGCCTACGGCGCCAACCTGCTCGAAGCCTACGACCTCGCCTACAAGACCGACCCCGAATCCGCCTTCGGCGGCATCATCGCCGTCAACGGCGAGCTGGATGCCGCAACCGCGCAGGCCATCGTCGAGCGCCAGTTCGTCGAAGTCATCATCGCCCCCAAGGTTTCAGCGGCGGCCAGCGAAATCGTGGCGGCGAAAAAGAATGTGCGCCTGCTGGAATGCGGCCAGTGGTCTTCGGCGCCGGCCCAGCGCCTGGATTTCAAGCGCGTCACCGGCGGCCTGCTGGTGCAGGGCGCCGATCTGGCGCTCTATAATGAACTCAAGGTAGTCACCCAGCGCGCGCCGACCGAAGCCGAGATGGCCGACCTGCTGTTTGCCTGGCGCGTGGCCAAGTTCGTCAAGTCCAACGCCATCGTCTATGCCAAGGGCAAAATGACCATCGGCGTCGGCGCCGGCCAGATGAGCCGGATCAATTCCGCGCGCATCGCCGCCATCAAGGCCGAGCATGCCGGCCTGCAGGTCAGCGGTTCGGTAATGGCCTCTGACGCGTTTTTCCCGTTCCGCGACGGCATCGATTCTGCCGCCCAGTCCGGCATCGTCGCCGTGATCCAGCCCGGCGGCTCGATGCGCGACGAGGAGGTGATCGCCGCTGCGAATGAACACGGCATGGCGATGGTGTTCACCGGGATGCGTCACTTTAGACATTAAATTACGGTGATGGGTGATGAGGGACGGGTGATGGTCGAAAGGTTTTCATCACCCATTCCTCATCACCCATTACGCAAATTAGGCTTTAAAACATGAAAATTTTAGTCATCGGCAGCGGCGGACGTGAGCACGCACTCGCATGGAAACTGGCGCAGAGCCCGCGCTCGACCAGGATCTTCGTCGCGCCCGGCAACGCCGGCACCGCGCTTGAACCGGACCTGACCAACGTCGCCCTCACCACGATTCCCGAACTGCTGGCATTCGCTCAGCAGGAAAAGGTCGCCTTTACCGTGGTCGGCCCGGAGGCGCCGCTGGCCGCCGGCATCGTCGACGTCTTCCGTGCCGAGGGGCTGAAAATCTTCGGCCCGACCCGGTTCGCGGCGCAACTGGAAAGCTCCAAGGATTTCGCCAAGGCCTTCATGGTTCGGCACGGGATTCCCACCGCGGCCTACGCCACGTTCACCGATGCCGCGCCGGCCCACGCCTACATCGACCAGCAGGGCGCCCCCATCGTGATCAAGGCCGACGGCCTGGCGGCAGGCAAGGGCGTGGTAGTGGCTCAGGACCTGAACGAAGCGCACGCCGCCGTAGACATGATGCTGGCCGGCAACAAGCTGGGAGCGGCCGGCGCCCGGGTGGTGATCGAGGAATGCCTGCTCGGCGAGGAAGCCAGCTTCATCGTCATGGCCGACGGCAAGCACGTGCTGCCGCTCGCCACCAGCCAGGACCACAAACGCCTGCTGGACGCAGACCAAGGCCCCAACACCGGCGGCATGGGCGCTTATTCGCCGGCTCCGGTGATCACCCCGGCACTCCATGCGCGCGTGATGCGCGAAGTGATCGACCCGGTGATGCAGGGCATGGTCCAGGAAGGAGAAATGTTCACCGGCTTTCTCTACGCCGGCCTGATGATAGCCGCCGACGGCAATCTCAAGGTGCTGGAATTCAACTGCCGCATGGGCGACCCGGAGACCCAGCCGATCATGCTGCGCCTGAAGAGCGATTTTCTTACCCTGGTGGAGCACGCCGTCAACGGCACGCTCGACCAGGCCGAAGCGGAGTGGGACCGCCGTGCCGCGCTGGGTGTGGTAATGGCTGCCGCCGGCTACCCCGACGACCCGCGCGAGGGCGACGTGATCCATGGCCTGCCGCCGCTCAACGACTTGCTGGAAGAAACCCCGCGCGACTACCACGTGTTCCATGCCGGCACCGCCATGAAGGACGGCAAGGTCGTCGCCAGCGGCGGTCGCGTGCTGTGCGTCACCGCGCTGGGCGACAAGGTACAGCTGGCGCAGCGGCGCGCTTATGAGATCGCCGAGCAAATCAAGTTCGACGGCTGCCAGATGCGGCACGACATCGGCTACCGGGCGATTAAAGCCAAACCTTAGAGGAAACGCCATGACCACCCCGTTCGTTGCCATCCTGATGGGCTCGAATTCCGACCTGCCCGTGATGAAATCCACCCTCGACACCCTGGCCGCCTTCGGCGTGCCCTACGAAGTCAGGATTTCCTCCGCCCACCGCACTCCGGCGGCCACGGCGGAATACGTAACGGATGCGGACCGGCGCGGCTGCGCCGTGTTCATCGCCGCAGCCGGACTGGCTGCGCATCTGGCAGGCGCAGTGGCTGCGCACTCCATCCGGCCGGTCATCGGCGTGCCGATGGAAGGCGGGCCGCTCAACGGTTTCGACGCACTGCTCTCCACGGTGCAGATGCCGGGCGGCATACCGGTCGCCTCGGTCGCCATCGGCAAAGCCGGCGCCAAAAACGCCGCCTACCTTGCCGCCCAGATCCTGGCGCTGCAGGACAGCGGCCTGGCGCAGCGCCTGAAAGACGACCGCGCCCGCACCGCCGAGCAGATCGCTGCCCAGAATGAGAGTCTGCAGCCCACTCTATAGGAGCGACCTCCGGGTCGCGATATTCGGTGGCGTGGCTCCACTATTGAATAGAAATGGATTAATGCCTTACTCCGCCGCCCTGATCCGGAAAGTGCGCGCCCACCTTAAAAGTGACGGAATCATCGCCTACGCCACCGAATCCTGCTTTGGCCTCGGCTGCGACCCACGCAACGCCCGCGCCGTGCGGCGCCTGCTCCAACTCAAGGGCAGGCCGCAGTCCAAGGGACTGATCCTGATCGCCGACCGCTTTTCACGCCTTGATCGCTATGTGCTGCCGCCCACGACGGAACAATCGAAGCTACTCGGCCAGACCTGGCCAGGCCCGCATACCTGGCTAATGCCCGCTTCCCGTCACACGCCACGCTGGCTGCGTGGCCGGCATGAAAGCATCGCCGTGAGAGTGACCGCCCACCCCGATGCCGCCGATTTGTGCCGGGCACTCGGCACGGCACTGGTTTCAACCAGCGCCAACCGCGCCGGGCTGAAGCCGTTAAAAAACCAATCCGCTTGCGCCAAGGCCTTCGGCCTGAGCGTTCTGGTGCTGCCAGGCCGGGTCGGCGCCCGCAAAACCCCTTCCACCATCCAGCACCTGCTTACCCGCAAGATCATCCGACCCTGAATATGGGCACCATATGAACCGCGACGCCGTCAAAACCTATCTCACCGATTTGCAGGAACGCATCGTAACCCTGCTGGAACAGACCGACGGCCACACCTTTCTGCGCGATGCCTGGCAGCGCCCGGAGGGCGGGGAAGGCTTGAGCTGCGTGATCGAGGAGGGCGGGGTGTTCGAGCGCGGCGGCGTGAATTTCTCCCACGTGCGCGGCCAGAAGCTGCCCGCCAGCGCCACGGCCAAACGCCCCGAACTGGCCGGTTGCGGCTTCGAGGCAATGGGTCTATCGCTGGTGCTGCATCCGCGCAACCCCTACGCACCCACGACCCATTTCAATACGCGCTTCTTCTGCGCACAGCCGCCCGGCGCAGAACCGGTGTGGTGGTTCGGCGGCGGCATGGACCTGACGCCCTATTACGGATTCACCGAAGATAGCGTGCATTTCCACCGCACCTGCCGCGATGCGCTGGCGCCGTTCGGCGCGGAATATTACCCGCGCTTCAAGCAATGGTGCGACGAATATTTTTACCTCAAGCATCGCAGCGAGCCGCGCGGCATCGGCGGGATCTTCTTCGACGACTTCCACGAGCGCGATTTCGATTTCAGCTTCGGCCTGACGCAAAGCGTCAGCGAGCACTTCCTATCTGCTTACATGCCCATACTGCAACGCCGCAGCGCAATGGCATACGGGGAACGCGAGCGCGATTTCCAGGCCTATCGCCGCGGCCGTTATGTCGAATTCAACCTGGTGTGGGACCGCGGCACCCTGTTCGGCCTGCAATCCGGAGGGCGCACCGAATCCATCCTGATGTCGCTGCCGCCCATCGTCAAATGGCGCTATGACTGGCAGCCGGAAAAGGGCTCGGAAGAAGAGCGGCTGTACCGCGAGTTTCTGGTGGCGAAAGACTGGTTGGCATAAACCCAGAAAAACCATTAACCGCTTTTTTAATAAACCCCGCCATTCCATCAACCGCGGCGTTTCTGGTTATAATCCGCAGAATTACCATAAAAATCAGCCGCCACGGCGGTTAGGGGGAAAACAACATGCAAACCATCGAAGCGCTGATCGCGACCCTGTCCGGCTGGGTATGGGGGCCGCCCATGCTGACCCTGCTGGTGGGCACTGGCCTGTACCTGACCGTACTGCTGAAGGGGCTGCAATTCCGCGTCCTGCCGCTGGCTTTCCGCCTGGTTTTCCACAAGGATCACGGCCACGCCGGCGACATCAGCCATTTCGCCGCGCTGATGACGGCGCTGGCGGCCACGGTCGGCATCGGCAACATCGTCGGCGTCGCTACCGCGATCACGCTGGGCGGTCCCGGCGCGGTGTTCTGGATGTGGATGACCGGCCTGGTCGGGATGGTGACCAAGTATTCCGAGGCAGTGCTGGCGGTCAAATACCGCGAAAAGGGGGAGCACGGGATGCGCGGCGGACCGATGTACTACCTCGCCAAGGGCGCGGGCCTGCCGTGGCTGGGCTGGCTGTTCGCCCTGTTCACCGCGCTCGCCACCTTCGGCATCGGCAACATGACCCAGGCCAACGCCACCGCCAAGATCTTCGAAGCCACCTTTCACATCGAGCCCTGGGTCACCGGCGTCGTGCTGATGGTGCTGACGGCCCTGGTGATCCTGGGCGGCATCCGCTCGATCGGGCGCTTCACCTCCTTTCTCGTGCCGTTCATGATTGTCGGCTACGTGGGCTCGGCACTGGTGGTGCTGGCGCTCAATGTCACCGAAATTCCCCATGCCTTCGGCCTGATCTTTGGCCATGCTTTCTCACCGGCCTCCGCCACCGGCGGTTTTGCCGGGGCCACGGTCGCCGCGGCGATGCGTTTCGGTATCGCGCGCGGCGTGTTCTCCAATGAGTCCGGCCTGGGCTCGGCGCCGATCGCCGCCGCCGCCGCGCGCACCAACGATCCGGTCAAACAGGCCCTGGTCAGCATGACCCAGACCTTCATCGATACCCTGGTGGTCTGCACCATGACCGCCCTGGTCATCCTCAGCGCGGACTCCTGGACGCTAGGCATCGGCGCCGGGCAGCTGACCAGCGCCAGCTTCGGCGAGACTCTGGGCAGCACGGGCGAGATCATCGTCGCCCTGGCTACCGCCGTATTCGCCTATTCCACCCTGATCGGCTGGAACTACTACGGCGAGAAAGCCATCGAGTACCTCTTCGGCTCGCGTTCCATCCGCGTCTACCGCATCGTCTTCATTGCCGCGGTGGTGGTGGGCGCGATGATGAACCTGGAATTCGTATGGAACTTCTCGGACTTGATGAACGGGATGATGGCCATCCCCAACCTGATCGGCCTGCTGCTGCTGTCCAAGGTCGTCAAGGCGGAAACCGACCGTTATTTCAAACCCTGACCGTCCATGACCCAGACCCGCCATCGCAGTCACTGGAGCAGCCGCTGGTCCTTTATCCTGGCCACGGCCGGCTCGGCGATAGGTCTGGGCAACATCTGGAAATTTCCCTACATGACCGGGGTCAACGGCGGCAGCGCCTTCGTCCTGGTGTTTCTGGCCTGCATTGCCGTGGTCGGCATTCCGCTGTTGATGTGCGAAATCATGCTCGGACGCCGTGCCCAGCGCAATCCGGTGGACGGCATGGCCGCCCTGGCGAAGGAAGCGGGGGCAACGGCGCTGTGGCGGTGGGTGGGCATCATGGGCCTGATCGCGGGGATGCTGATCCTGGCTTTTTACAGCGTCATCGCCGGCTGGGTGCTGGATTACATCGTCCGCGCGGCCAGCGGCAGCTTCCAGGGCATCGACGGGGTGGCGGCGCAGAGCCAGTTCGCCGCATTTCTGGCAACACCGCTGGAACTGGGCTTGTGGCATAGCCTGTTCATCGTGATGACCATGGGCGTAGTGGCGCGCGGGGTGAACTCGGGTCTGGAAAAGGCCAACAACATCCTGATGCCCGCGCTGTTCGCCATCCTGCTGGTGCTGCTCGGCTACAGCCTGGCCGTAGGCGATTT
The DNA here is from genome assembly GCA_964559825.1 of uncultured Sulfuricella sp. Classification (GTDB taxonomy): domain Bacteria; phylum Pseudomonadota; class Gammaproteobacteria; order Burkholderiales; family Sulfuricellaceae; genus Sulfuricella. The sequence goes on from CAZLJK010000002.1 coordinate 89,504, forward strand.
CGCCCACTCCGTCCGCTTCATGTTTGCCCCGGATTTTTCCAGGGTCACCCCGGTGGTCGTGCTCTCGGCATTGGGCCATGCCTTTTTTTCCCTGAGCCTGGGCATGGGCGCGGTGATGGTGTACGGCTCCTATCTCCAGCGCCATGTCTCCATCGCCCGCACCGCCCTGTTCGTGGCCCTTGCCGATACCGCCGTCGGCCTCCTGGTGGGGCTCGCCATCTTCGCCCTGGTGTTCGCCAACGGGCTGGAACCGGCAGCGGGACCGGGGCTGATCTTCCAGACCCTGCCCATCGCCTTCGGCAAAATGCCGGGAGGCGCCTTCATCGGCACGCTGTTCTTCCTGCTGGTCGCCTTCGCCGCCTGGACCTCGGCGATTTCCCTGGTGGAGCCGGCGATTGCCTGGCTCACCGAAAACACGCGCCTGACCCGCCTTCAGGCGGCGTGGCTGATCGGCCTGACCGACTGGATGCTTGGCATTGCCGTACTGCTCTCGTTCAGCGCCTGGAAGGACGTGCGCCTCTTGTTCGGCCTGAACATTTTCGACACCCTCGACAAACTCACCACCAACATCCTGCTCCCCTTGGGCGGGCTGCTCATGGCGCTGTTCGCGGGGTGGGTGATGAAGACCCATCACGTCCAGGAAGAATTGAATATCGCCGCACAACCTTACCGGATGTGGCGCTTTACCATCCGCTTCGTTTCGCCGCTGGCGATCATCGCCATCTTCCTTTACCTGTTCGGGCTGGTGACATAAGAAAGCCGGCGCAAGGCCGGCTTTTTCCCATCAATGCGAGATCGGGCTATTTTTTCGGAATAGCGACCCAGGCGGCACAGTAGGCCTTGGGTGCCACTTCCGTGTCGCCGGGGAAAAGCTTGCAGCCCCCCAGATCCTTCGGCGTCTTGCCCGGCACGAACTGAATACAATTTGCGCAGTCTTTATCGCCATTCGGGGTGTCCTGATATTTCATCGAAGCACGCATCCCCGGGTTGGTAGCGGCAAGTGCGTTGCCGGTAAAGGCCACTGCCGGGATCATGGCGATTGCGGCGCCGCCCATCCTGAGGAATTGGCGGCGGGCGGGCTTGAAGTTGTCTTTCACGATCAGATTCCTTTTCACTATAAGGGTTGAAAATCCCTTGCGGGACGCCTCGACCGCTACCGATGGCTGACCACCCTGCATGAACCCAGCGCGATTGGATAGACGGATAAACCATCTTGGCCATTTTTGCGGCTCTTGTAAACTGCCGCCGCCAAATAAAAAAGCCGGCAACTAGCCGGCTTTTTTACACAGCGGAACCCGATTACTTCAAGGTCATGATCCAGGCCACGATCTTCTTGATGTCCTCGTCCTTGACGGAAGCGTTGCCACCCTTAGGAGGCATAGGGATAGGACCCCAGGTATCCTTGCCGCCAGTGATGACTTTCTTGGTCAACAGGTCGACCGCGCCTTTGTCGGCAGCGTATTTCTTGGCCACGTCCTTGTAAGCCGGGCCAACCACTTTGACGGCGACCTGATGGCAGGCCATGCAACCGCTCTTCTGCGCCAGTGCGGTTTCATCCGCAGCAGCGGCTTGTCCAGCCACCAGCAAGGCCGCAGCAGCGGCAATTCCCAGAATTACTTTCATTTAATACTCCTTTGGTTTTACTTGAGAGAAAAGTGACCCGCCATATTATCCAATTTTTTCAGTTTTGCATACGACTCCGCAGGGGCTTCAGCCCATAGCGGATCGGTGTCCCCTTGCGGGGCAAACCTGTAGCAGGATATCTGCATCCGATATTGCCGGTAAGCATTTAACGCCCTGGCACACCCAGGCGTTGACATCGGGCAGCGCCGGTTTATCGAGGCTGCCGGGCAGGTTCTCCAACTCGCCCGGCAGAGCCAGCACCAGGGTCGTGGGCCGGTAATCTTTCGCCATGGCCTGCTGCCAGGCCGCGACCTGACTGGCAGGCCCGCGCAGGATAACGATCTGCGGCGGCTCCAGATATTCCTCCAGCACGGCGAGAAAGGTCATGAAGCCGGTCGGCTGGGCGGCGATCTGCGGATAAAACAGCTTCAGGGCGCGTTCCGCTGCCGCCAGATAGCGAGCTTCACCGAGCAGGTGCCCCAGCCGCTGCAGCGCGAACGCCGCCACGGCATTGCCGGAAGGAGTGGCATTGTCGAACCCCGATTTCGGCCGGGAAATCAGGGTTTCGTGGTCGTGCGCGGTGAAATAGAAGCCGCCTTGGTCGCGATCCTCGAACCGGTCCAGCAACGCTTCCGCCAGCTCGACCGCGAAGGCCAGGTCGGCAGCGCGGAAACGGGCCTGCATCAGCGTCACCAAGGCGTCGAGAAGAAAGGCGTAGTCGTCGAGATAGCCGCCCAGGCTGGCTTTGCCGTCCTTCCACGAGGCCTGCAGCCGGTTGTCACGCCACAGCTCGGCGCGGATAAAATCCGCCGCCTGCTGCGCCAGAACAATCCAGTCTTCCCGCCCGAGGGCGCTGCCGGCGTGGGCCAGACCCTTGATCATCAGCGCGTTCCAGCCGGTCAGGACTTTTTCGTCGCGCCCCGGCCTCACCCGCTGTGCGCGCAGCCCCAACAGCCTGGTTCGCGCGCTGCCCAGCAACCGCCGCGCCTCGGCCAATTCCACACCCCGCTCCCGTGCCACCTGCTCAAGCGGCTGGGCGACATGAAAATGCCAGTAATGGCCCTCGAAGTTGGCCGGCCTATCGAGACCGTAGTGCCGCGCCAGCACGGCATATTCATCGGCGGCAAGCGCGGCGGCAACTTCCTGCGGCGTCCACACGTAGAACTTGCCTTCCTCGTGCTCGGAATCGGCGTCCAGCGCGGAATAGAAGCCGCCCTGCGGCGCGCGCATTTCTCGCACCAGCCATGCCACGGTGTCTTCCGCCACCGCGCGGAAACGCTCGTCGCCGCCGCAGCGCCAGGCGTCGGCGTACAGCTCCAGCAGCGGGCCATTGTCGTAAAGCATTTTCTCGAAATGCGGGATCAGCCAGCGCTCGTCCACGCTGTAGCGGCAGAAGCCGCCGCCGAGCTGGTCGTTGATGCCGCCGTCGGCGATCTTGCGCAGCGTCCGGCGCGCCATCTCCAGCGCCTGCCCGTTCCCTTCGGCGGCATGGCGGCGCAGGCAAAAGGCGATTTCGCTAGGGCGGGGAAACTTGGGTGCGCCGCCGAAACCGCCGTGCACCGGGTCGAAGCTTTTCTCGAGCGCGGAGAGCGCACTGGCCAGAGGCGCCGGACCGGGCGCCGCCCCGGCCTGCGGTACCGGCCCGCCCGATGCCAGGCTTTCCCGCAACGAGATATTTTGCCGGGCGATATCATGCCGGCGCTCGCGGTAGGCCTGCGCCACTTGCGGCAGCAGGTCCTTGAAGCCGGGCAGGTTGTAGCGCGCCTGCGGCGGGAAATAGGTGCCGCCATAAAAGGGCGTCTGGTCAGGAGTCAGGAACAAGGTCAACGGCCAGCCGCCGTTCCTTCCAGTGAGCAGGGCATGGGCGCTCTGGTAGATCTGGTCGAGGTCCGGCCGCTCTTCGCGGTCGACCTTGATGGCAATATAGTCGCGGTTGATCAGGTCGGCGGTGGCCTGGTCCTCGAACGATTCGTGCGCCATGACATGGCACCAGTGGCAGGTGGAATAGCCAATCGAGAGCAGGATGGGCTTGTCCTGATCGCGCGCTAGTGCGAGCGCTTGCTCTCCCCATGGGTACCATTCCACTGGGTTGCCGGCATGCTGCTGCAGGTAGGGGCTGGATTCGGAAAGCAGATGGTTGGCCATGTCAGTCTCCTGAAAAGACAATATCTCAGAATACCACAAAGACCGACTGTTTTTGTCAACAATTCGCCACCTTCGATGAAAGCTTTGCGCGTCACCCCTTCCTTTGCAGCTGGCTCATATCGAGGTGGTCAATCGCACCAGCCACTCCGGCGCAGCCTGCAGCACCCATGCCTCGAACCGTTTGTCGGCGCCGCTCAGGATCAGGAGTCCGAGCAACAGCATCACGCCGCCCAACACCTGCTTGCCGAATTTTCCGGCGGCCAGCAGCTTGCCTCGCACTTTCGCCACGGCGCTGCGGGATACCAGGCCGAGCGCGACCAGCGGGGCCCCCGCGCCGATGCCGAACAGCGCCATCAGCAGCGTCACCTGGCCCAGGCTCTGCCCTTGGCTCGCCAGCGTCACCGCCGCGCCGAGCGTCGGGCCGACGCAAGGGGTCCAGACAATGCCGAGGAGCAGCCCGAGAACAAACTGGCCCGAGAGGCCTTCGAGCGATAGCTTTGCCAGCAGGGAATTCCCCGCCCCGGAAAGGCCGGAGGTCGCCACGGCAAACCGCTCCTGCAAGCGGGCCGACAGCAGCACCACGCCGAAGACGATCAGCAGGCAGGCCGCGATCAGGCGGAACACCCCTTGGTCAAGCCCCAGCCCAGCGCCCAGGCTGGCGACAAACACCCCAACCACGGTAAAGGACAGGGCCAGCCCGCCCGCCAAGGCATAAGGGCCGAGCCGGTGCGCCGCCACCGCGGTGGCGATCAGGATCGGCAACAGCGGCAACACGCAGGGCGAAAGCGTGGACAGGCCACCTGCGGCGAGCGCAAGACCATAGGAGGCGAGGCCGAATTCCATGATCGGGCCTTAGATCGCCTTCCTCAGGAGGGCGGCAATACTGTCTTTCCTGGTATCGCCGGTGGAGCGTCCGACTTCCTTGCCGCCCTTGAAGACGATCAGCGTGCTCTGATACTGCACCTTGAAGGCCTTGACCACTGTCTTCTGCTTGTCGAAATCGACACGCAGCGCGGTGATGGATTGCAGTTCCGGGGTTTTGAGCAATTCGCCGATAATCGGCTCCTGCGCCTTGCAGGTCGGGCACCAGTCGGCGTGAACCATGACCAGCGTCGGTTTGCCCTGTTGTTGCAGGGCGTCGAAGACCGCTTGGTCGAATTTCTGAGCGGAGGCCAGGGCGGCCGTACCGGCAGCGAGTAACGGGAGCAGGATCAGAGCACGAATGAACTTGAACATGGCGAATCTCCTATTGAAAAGTGCGGCTGTACTGTTTGGCCGGCAACGGGAGGTTCCTCTTTTTTCCAATAACCATTCGTTGAACAGCGTATCGAACACCCCTACCGCAATATTATCGACACCCTGGTCCATCCAGGGTTCCCGGCTACGGCAGCGCACCCGACATGCTGGGTGGCCGTGCGTTCATGGCGTCGAAAGCGTCGCAGATGCCGACGACGCGAGAAACCAGCGGAGCAGCGATGGCTCAATGAAGTGGTGCTGCTGGAAGGGCTGGGTTCGGAAACCAGATGGTTGCCACAAATACTGGCGGTTTTTTACCCGCAATTACATGCCATAGGGCGGCGGGGCGACTTTCAGGACTTCCTCTATGGTGGTTAGCCCGCTCGCGACCTTCTGCGCGCCGCTGATCCGGAGCGGCTTCATGCCTTCCTTATAGGCCTGCTCGCGCAGGTTGGCGACATCGCAGGCCGGCTTGATCAGCTTGCGCAGGCCAGGCGACATGATCAGCATCTCGTACAAGCCAATCCGGCCGAGGTAGCCGGTCATGCGGCATTCCAGGCAGCCTTTCGGCGCGTTCGCGGTTGCCGGCGGCGCCGCCTTCCACGGCTTGACCAGCGCCTCCCAGGCCTCGGTGTCTAGCGCTTCGCGCTCCCTGCAGTGCGGGCACAGGGTGCGCACCAGGCGCTGCGCCATCACGCCTAGCAGGGTCGCGTTGATCAGGTAGGGCGGCACGCCCAGGTCGAGCAGGCGGGAAATCGCCGAGGGCGCATCGTTGGTGTGCAGGGTGGACAACACCAGATGCCCGGTCAGCGCCGCCTGAATCGCCATTTCCGCGGTTTCCAGGTCGCGGATTTCGCCCACCATGATGATGTCCGGGTCCTGCCGCATCAGGGTGCGCACGCCGCTGGCAAAATCCAGGCCGATGTTTTGCTGCACCTGCATCTGGTTGAACTGGGGCGAAATCATCTCGATCGGATCTTCGATGGTGCAGACGTTGACTTCCGGCACGGCCAGCTGGCGCAGGGCGGAATACAAGGTGGTGGTCTTGCCCGAGCCGGTCGGGCCGGTGACCAGGATGATGCCGTTGGGCTGACCAGTCATCTGGGTCCAGTGCACCACGTCCTCATCGGAGAAACCCATCTCCTTGAAGTTCTGCGCGATGACTTCGGGATTGAAGATGCGCATCACCATCTTCTCGCCGAAGGCGGTCGGCATGGTGGAGAGGCGCAGCTCGATTTCGTCGCCATCCGGCGAGCGCGTCTTGATGCGGCCATCCAGCGGACGCCGCTTCTCGACAATGTCCATCCTTCCGAGGCCCTTGAGGCGGCTGGTCACCGCGCCCATCACCGCAAGCGGGATCTGGTAGACGTGGTGCATCACGCCGTCGATGCGGAAGCGCACGTCGCCGTAATCGCGCCGCGGCTCGAGATGAATGTCGGAAGCACGCTGGTCGAACGCGTATTGCAGCAGCCAGTCGACGATGTGGACGACATGCTGGTCGTTGGCATCGAGGCTGCCGGTGCGCCCCATCTCCACCAACTGCTCGAAGTTGGAAAGACCGCCGCCAAAGGCCGAGCTCTGCGTCTGCGAGGCCTTCTTGACCGAGCGCGCCAGGTTGTAGAACTCGACGACGTAGCGCTGGATGTCCAGCGGGTTGGCGACGACGCGCTTGATGTCGAGGCGCAGGATCGGTGCCAGCTCCTTTTCCCATTCGGTCAGGAAAGGCTCGGCCGTGGCGACCACCACCTCGCGCGCAGTGACTTCGACCGGCAGGATGCGGAAGCGCGCCGCATACGTGTCCGACATGATGTTGGTGACGGCGGTGACGTTAATCTTCAGCGGATCGATGTGGTAGTAGGGCAGCTTGACCCAGTCGGCCAGCCATTCGGTCAGCGCCTCTAGGCTGAGCAGCTTGTGCGGAGGCTTGGCCGATTTCCATTTCTGCTCGGCGAGTTGCACCAGCGGATGAATTTCGCCCCGAGCGCCTCGCGCCGGCAACAGCAGATTGGCGGCGTCCGCCTTTTCAATCAGGCCGTCGGCGATCATCGCCTCGACCAGCTCGCGCAGGCTGAGCTTGCGGTCGGCCTTTCCAGGCTTGGCGGAATGCGTCATTCGGTTCTTAGCGCCGCTCCACCTGCGACACGTCGCGCACCGCGCCCTTAGCCGCGCTGGTGGTCATCGCCGCATACGCCCGCAGCGCCGCCGAGACGATACGGTTGCGGCTTTCCGGCTGCCACGCCTTGGCGCCCTTTTCTTCCATCAGTGCACGGCGATGCGAGAGCTCTTCCCACGACACCTTGAGGTTGATGGTGCGGTTCGGGATGTCGATCTCGATGCTGTCGCCTTCCTCGATCAGGCCGATGGCGCCGCCTTCCGCCGCTTCCGGCGAGGCGTGGCCGATCGACAGGCCGGAGGTGCCGCCGGAGAAGCGCCCGTCGGTGAGCAGGGCGCAGGATTTGCCCAGCCCCTTCGACTTCAGGTAGCTGGTGGGATACAGCATTTCCTGCATGCCCGGCCCGCCGCGCGGCCCTTCGTAGCGGATCACCACGACGTCGCCGGCGACGATCTTGTCGGCGAGGATGCCCGCCACCGCATCATCCTGGCTTTCGAAAATGCGCGCGCGGCCATTGAACTTGAGGATGCTTTCGTCCACCCCGGCGGTTTTGACGATGCAGCCGTCCTCCGCGATGTTACCGTAGAGCACGGCCAGGCCGCCGTCCTGCGAATAGGCATGGGCCTTGTCGCGGATGCAACCGTTTGCGCGATCGATGTCGAGATCCGGATAACGCTTGTCCTGGCTGAAGGCGGTCTGGCTCGGCACGCCGCCGGGCGCGGCGCGATAGAAGGTCTTCACTTTTTCGTCCTGGGTACGCGTTACGTCCCAGTGCTCCAGCGCCTGCCCCATGGTCGGGCTGTGGATGGTCGGCAGATCGCTATGCAGCAGTCCGGCGCGGTTGAGTTCGCCCAGAATGGCCATGATCCCGCCGGCGCGATGCACGTCTTCCATGTGGTAGGTCTGGATGCTGGGCGCCACCTTGCAAAGATGGGGCACCTTGCGCGACATGCGGTCGATGTCCTTCATGGTGAAATCCACGCCCGCCTCATGGGCCGCCGCCAGAAGGTGCAGGACGGTGTTGGTGGAACCACCCATGGCGATATCCAGAGCGACGGCATTCTCGAAGGCCTGGAAGCTGGCAATCGATCGCGGCAGCACGGTCATGTCGTCGCGCTCGTAGTGGCTCTTGGCGAGCGCCACGATCAGCCGGCCGGCTTCGAGGAACAGCCGCTTCCTGTCCGCATGGGTGGCTACCAGCGAGCCGTTTCCGGGCAGCCCGAGGCCGAGCGCCTCGACCAGGCAGTTCATCGAATTGGCAGTGAACATGCCGGAACAGGAACCGCAGGTAGGGCAGGCGGAGCGCTCCATGCTCAGGGTTTCGGCATCGGTGTAATGGGGGTCCACCGCCGCCACCATCGCATCCACCAGATCGAGATGCAACTCCTGGCCGTGGATGACCGCCTTGCCCGCTTCCATCGGCCCGCCGGAAACGAAGATCGTCGGGATGTTGAGGCGCAGGGACGCCATCAGCATCCCCGGGGTGATCTTGTCGCAATTGGAAATGCAGATCAGCGCATCGGCGCAGTGGGCGTTGACCATGTATTCGACGCTGTCGGCGATCAGCTCCCGCGAGGGCAGGCTGTAGAGCATGCCGGCGTGGCCCATGGCGATGCCGTCGTCCACCGCGATGGTGTTGAATTCCTTGGCCACGCCGCCGGCCGCCTCGATCTCGCGCGCCACCAGCTGCCCCATGTCCTTGAGGTGGACGTGGCCCGGCACGAACTGGGTGAAGGAATTGGCGATGGCGATGATGGGCTTGCCGAAATCGCCGTCGGTCATGCCGGTGGCGCGCCACAGGGCGCGGGCGCCGGCCATGTTGCGGCCGTGGGTGGAGGTCTTGGAACGGTAGGCGGGCATGGTCGATCCTTGCGAAATCAGGGAAAACAAGAAATTAACCTAAAAACGGCGATTCACCGCAGAGGACGCAGAGGACGCGGAGGAAAAACAAGGCTTATGCTGAGTCACCCATCAGGTGAGCGCATCTTTTACGGCAAACCTTTGAATTCCTCTGCGTCCTCTGCGTCCTCCGCGGTTCAATAGCTTTTCCAAGATTAACGTATAATTCGCATTTTAACCGAAATCCTTTCCGCCTCAATGCTGATCCATCCGCAATTCGATCCCGTCGCCCTCCAGCTCGGCCCGCTCGCTCTCCGCTGGTACGGCCTGATGTACTTGCTGGCCTTCGGCCTGTTCCTGCTGCTCGGCCGGCAGCGCATCAAGACCGGCCCGCAGCCGGGCTGGACCGTCAAGGAGCTGGACGACCTGCTGTTCTACGGCGTGCTGGGCGTGGTGCTGGGCGGCAGGCTGGGCTACGTGCTGTTTTACCAGCCGGCTCATTTCCTCGCCCACCCGCTCGAGATTCTTTCCGTCTGGCAGGGCGGCATGGCCTTCCACGGCGGCTTCCTCGGCGTGCTTGTCGCGATGGGGCTGTTCGCCCGCAAGACCGGAAAAAGCTGGCTCGCCGTCACCGATTTCATCGCCCCGCTGGTGCCGCTCGGCTTGGCTGCGGGGCGCATCGGCAACTTCATCAACGGCGAACTGTGGGGGCGTCCGACCGACGTGCCTTGGGCCGTGGTGTTTCCCCAGATCGATACGATTCCGCGCCATCCCTCGCAGCTCTACCAGTTCGCGCTCGAGGGTCTGGCGCTGTTCGCCCTGCTCTGGCTGTTCTCGCGCAAGCCGCGCCCGACCGGCGCCGTGTCCGGCCTGTTCCTGATCGGCTACGGCAGCTTCCGCTTTCTGGCGGAATTCACCCGCGAACCGGACAACTTCCTCGGCCTGCTGGCGCTCAATCTCAGCATGGGACAGTGGCTTTCCCTGCCGATGGTCATCGCCGGCATCGCCATGCTGCGCTGGAGCTATGTCAAAAAGGGGTAGGCCCATGGCACCGACGCAACAACCCCCAGGCTACCGCAAGGTGCCGCTGTCCCGGATCAAAAGCTGGCTGGGTTACGGCTGGCTGATGTTCCGCCAAACTCAGAACGCCAGCATGGCCTACGCCGGCATCTTCGCCGTGATCGGCACCATCCTGTTGATCGGCGCGGTCAAGCTGGGCATCGCGCCGATGGCCTATCCGCTGGCGGGCGGCTTCATGCTGATCGGACCGGCCTTCCTGGCCGGATTCTTTCATGTTGCCACCCTGCGCGCACAGCGTAGACCGGTGCGCTTTAGCGATTTCTTCCGCGGCTTTCGGCGCGGCCCGGCGGCGCTGTGGGTCATTTCCGTGGTGTGCGCCTTCCTGTTCCTGGTCTGGCTGACCGATGCCGCTATCGTCTACAGCCTGTATTTCGGAACCGCGCCCATCCTCGGGTCGCTGGAATTGATTGCCGGGTTGGGAGAAGGCAGCCAGCTGGCGTCCTTTATTCTGTTCAGCTCGCTCACCGGGTCGGTGTTGGCCTTGATGATTTTCGCCATTTCCGCGTTTGCGGTGCCGTTGATCTTCTGCCGCCGCGTGGACCTGGCAAAAGCCGTGGGAACCAGCGTGCGCGCGGTTTTCGGCAATCTCGGCGTAATGATAGCCTGGGGGATTGTCCTGACGGTCGGCATCGCCGGCACCATCCTGCTGTTCATGCCGCTATTCGTGGTGGCATTTCCGGTCCTGGCTTATGCCAGCGAGCGCGCTTACCGGGACGTGTGCGCTTGACCCCAACGAGAATCGCCGGCTACTGGCTGGCGGCGGGGTGGCTGCTGATACTGGCGATCATCGCGCTTTCGCTGATGCCGGCTCCGCCCGATTTGGGCATGGATCAGGGCGACAAGCTCGGCCACTTCGCCGCCTATGGCTTCACCACCCTGTGGTTCGCCCAGATTTACACCGCCCGGCCGGAACGCATCCGGCTCTTCATCGGCATGGCGGCACTGGGAATCGCCATCGAGTATGCCCAGCGCGCCACCGGCTACCGCTCGTTCGAAATCGCCGACATGCTTGCTGACGCCACCGGCGCCGGACTCGGCTGGCTGGCGGCGCCGCCGCGCCTGCCCAATTTCCTGTCCTGGACGGAAAAACGCCTGTCCCATTAACATGAACATCGCGAAGCGAGACCTCATCACTCAGATCAAAACAAGCGCCTTTTTTGTTTGCCCCTTCTCCCTCTGGGAGAAGGTTGGAATGAGGGCAACCCCTCTGGGGGAGAGATAGGAGAGAGAGAACGGACACGGCGAGAAGCGAGGTTATTTCTCGCCATGTCCGTTAGCAGCAGCGCCGGATGCCGCTCCACTTCCGGTCCTGCTCCTGCCTGAAGTAAGCCTTTCGGTCCAGGGACGGCTCATGCGGATGCGCCTCGCCATGGTGGCGCAGGTAGCGCTCGTAGGCATCATCGCCGGAAAGGCGGCGGATCATCCGCCACAGCTTGCGCAACGCCTTCAATCCCTCACCCAGTCTTCCACCAGGCGCGACGGCTCGTGCGCCGATTCGGAAAGCGGCGGCACCGGCTTGCCGCGCAGGTGCCGCGCCGCCACCCGCAGCATGTCGAAAATGACCACCCACAGCACCGCCACGAAAAATATCGTCAGCCAGGCATCGAGCTGCTGGTTGAAAATCAGCTGCGGGGCGAACTTGGCCTTGGCCGCCGGCAGGGCGCCGCTGGCGAGCTTGTCCGCCATGTCGTTGGCGGCGGCGAAAAAGCCGACCCGCACATCGGAACTGAACACTTTTTCCCATGCCGCGCTGGTCGTCACAACAGCCAGCCACGCCAATGGCACCCCGGTAACCCAGGCCTGCTTCAGCTTGCCGGACTTGATCAGGATGCCGGTCGCCACCGATAGGGCGATTGCCGCCAGCATCTGGTTGGAAATGCCGAACAGCGGCCACAGGATGTTGACGCCGCCGTTCGGGTCGATAACGCCAATGTAGAGAAAATAGCCCCAGGCCGCGACAACGATTCCGCTGGTGAGCAGCACCGAGGGATACCAGGAGGTCTCTCCCAGTTTAGGCGAAAAATTACCCAGCATGTCCTGCAGCATGAAGCGCCCGACGCGGGTGCCGGCATCCAGCGTGGTGAGGATGAACACCGCCTCGAACATGATGGCGAAGTGGTACCACATCGCCAGCATCCCTTCGCCGAATGCGCTGCCGAAAATGCTCGCCATCCCCACCGCCAGCGAGGGCGCGCCGCCGGTGCGGGCGAACAGGGTCTTCTCGCCCATCTCCCTGGCCAGCAATTCCATCTGCTCCACCGTCACCGGAAAGCCCCACGACGAAATCATCGCCACCGCCTCCGCCGCCTCCTTGCCGACCACGCCGGCCGGGCTATTGATGGCGAAAAACACGCCGGGATCGAGCACCGTGGCGGCGATCATCGCCATGATGGCGACAAAGGATTCCAGCACCATGCCGCCGTAACCGATCATGCGGATGTCGCGCTCGTTGGCGAGCAGCTTCGGCGTGGTGCCGGAGGAAATCAGCGAGTGGAAGCCGGACACCGCGCCGCAGGCGATAGTGATGAACACGAAGGGAAAAACGCTGCCGCCGAATATCGGCCCGCTGCCGTCGATGAACTGGGTCAGCGCCGGCATCTTGATCTCCGGCCGCATGATGATAATGGCGATCGCCAGCAGGAAAATCGTGCCCAGCTTCAGGAAAGTGGACAGGTAATCGCGCGGCGCCAACAGCAGCCACACCGGCAGGATCGCGGCGAGAAAGCCGTAGCCGATAACCAGCCAGGCCAGGGTCAGCCCCTCGTGGTCGAACAGCGGGCGCAGCGATTCATTGTGGTCGATCCAGCCGCCGCCCGCCACCGCGAGCAGCAGCAGGGTGAGCCCCAGCAGCGAGCCCTCCAGCACCCGGCCGGGGCGAATGTTGCGCATGTAAAGGCCGACCAGCACCGCAATCGGGATCGTCGCCGCCACCGTCGAAGTCGCCCACGGGCTGTGCTTCATGGCGTTGACCACCACCAGCCCGAGCACCGCGATCAGGATCACCATGATCATCAGCGTACCCACCAGCGCCGCCGCGCCGCCGATCGGCCCCAACTCGTCGCGCGCCATCTGGCCCAGGCTGCGCCCGTCGCGGCGGATGGAAAAGAACATGATGACCATATCCTGCACGCAGCCTCCCAGCACCGCGCCGACCAATATCCACAAGGTGCCCGGCAGATAGCCGAACTGCGCCGCCAGCGTCGGCCCGATCAGCGGCCCAGGCCCGGCGATGGCGGCGAAGTGATGGCCGAACACCACCCACTTGTTGGTAGGCACGAAATCGCGCCCATTGTCGAGCCGCTCGGCCGGCGTCGCCCGGGTTTCGTCCAGCACCAGCACCTTGGCCGCGATCCAGGCGCTGTAGAAACGGTAAGCAAGGGCATAAACACAAGCCGCCGCGGCAATGAACCAGAGGGCGTTGATACTCTCGCCCCGGTTAAGGGCGATACCGCCCACCGCCCCCGCACCGAGAACCGCCACCAGCAGCCAGCCTATCCGCGAAAAAATCGTGCCTTGCATTCTTAATCCCCCCAACAGCTCTTTTATGTAGTCAGGATTATAAGGTAATATGCCCATTCCAACCGTGGGCCGATAGCTCAGCTGGGAGAGCGCCGCGTTCGCAATGCGGAGGTCGTGAGTTCGATCCTCATTCGGTCCACCAAATGCCAAAGGCCGACTGTTCCCAGTCGGCCTTTCCTTTTCTGCGGAAACACTGGCAATCGAGTCTGGCCCTAGGATTTACATCGGGACGTTGTGTCGATGAAACGTCAAAATATCAACACATATTGTTGACGTGTCGATGGCATCGACATAGACTGCGGTTGTGTCGAAAAAAACGCGAAATGCAAACATGAGCCTCGAAAACTGGCGGCCAGACCGGCCCTACAATGCGCTGCCCACCTTGCCGCCCAAGGTGGAAATTGAAACTCGCGCGGTGTTGAAACAATGCATTACCGCGCGTGCGGCATTGGCCGAACTCAAGCAGGCGGCGGAACTGATCCCCAATCAAGCCATGCTCATCAATACGCTGCCGTTGCTCGAAGCGCGCGCCAGTTCGGAAATCGAGAATATCGTTACGACCACGGACCAGTTGTTCCGGCACCTGCGTAGCGAGGCGCAAGCTGACCCTGCCACCAAGGAAGCCTTGCGCTATAGCCATGCGCTGTTCGAGGGGTTCAAGGCACTCCAGGAATACCCGCTCACCACTCGCACCGCAGAGCAGATATGCACCCGCATCAAGGGCGTTGAGATGACGGTGCGCCGCACGCCGGGCACCACGCTGGGCAATGATGCGACGGGCGAAATTATCTACACCCCACCCGAAGGCGAGCCGTTGTTACGGGATTTGCTGGCGAACTGGGAGCGGTTTTTGCACAACGAAACGTCGCTCGACCCACTGGTCCGCATGGCGATGGGGCATTATCAGTTCGAGGCGATACACCCGTTCACGGATGGCAATGGCCGAACGGGGCGGGTGTTGAACAGCCTGTTTCTGATCCAGGAAAATTTGCTGACCCTGCCGATCTTGTATCTGAGCCGTTACATCATCCAGAACAAGGCCGATTACTACCGCTTGTTGTTGCAGGTGACCCGCGAGCAAGACTGGGAGCCGTGGCTGCTTTACATCGTCAAGGGCGTGGAAGAAACGGCCATCTGGACAACGGCGAAAATCGCGGCGATCCGGGCATTGTCGGAGCACACGACGGAATATGTGCGCGGCAGATTGCCCAAGATTTACAGCCATGAACTGGTGAGCCTGATATTCGAGCTGCCGTATTGCAGGATAGGCAGCCTGACTGAGGCGGGCATCGCGAAACGGCAAACGGCATCGCAGTACCTGAAGCAGTTGGTGGAAATCGGCGTGCTCGCCGAGGTGGCCGTAACGAAAGAAAAGCTGTTCATCCATCCAAAACTGATGCAGTTGCTGACCCGGGATAGCAATCACTTCACACCCTATCAGAACTAATGGGGGGGGGCTTCGCCTCGTTTTTTCAAAGCGGGCCGCAAATGAATAAAGGGGTCAAAAGATAAATCTGACGCTGACCCATTTGATTATTGTGGACGCCTGTTATGTGGCGAACTCAAGAACATTTAGGGCAGCGCCCTGTCGGTGCCGAATTCAATTGGCTGATGTACCGCCAGTGATATTGCAAGTATCAGCACATGAAGTGCCGCCAGGAATGCGTTTTTGTGACTAACATGCCACGTTGGAGCATCTGAAGTATTTATTTCCGTCATCTTTGTATCCTCCTTCCTCGTCATGTTCGAAGTTTTTTGTGCGGGTTTGCACTCATAAGAAGGCACCGATTTAGGACGCTGCTCCAGAGCTCTCGCTCCCCTAAATGTTCATTACCGTTTACTGGATGACTTCAATCTCCTTGTCAGAATGCAGAGCGCAAGCCACTCGCTCCGCCTCTTCAAAAGAAGAGTATATAGTACGCCCGGCGGCTACGGCCGCTGAACTTACTTGATAAATGACCCATTTACCCGTGCCCGGCGCCATCTCTTTGATCTGTATTTTCATAACATCCCTTCATTGATTAGCTATTAGTTGTCAATCGTATCCCATAGTGCTTGTAATGGCAGAGCTTTACCCCTTTTTATATCTTTTAAAAAACTAGATAACAACTCATTCGATAACTTCACAATAAATTCCTTTTCACGAAGCTTTCCACGATAGTCAAAGTCATTACCAAGATTTTCAGTTTCAAGATTTAGGTCGATCATCAATCCATCTAATAGATGGCCGATAAATTTACGAAGCTTTACAACCTGAACCTCTGTGTTAACAAAAAACTCAGGTTCTTTTATCAGCTTAGCGCCAAACGCCTCAATATCAGCGTCGAATACGCGCCGCAAGACGTAAAGCAAAAAGAACTGGGTCAACACATATTTCCCAACTAGCTGATTTTTTAGTGTTTCTACACGGCTATGGATTTGACCTATTAATTCGTGGCAGAAAATAATGCGGGCGGCCGTAACCTCAGGGCGCCCAAAAATATCAACATATTTTTCATCAAATACTTGGTATTTTCTATGAGTTGTCCACGGTTCCTTGAGGTCAAAGGCGATTAGATACAATCCAGCGCTTTCATTTGAAATCGGCTTACCCGGAGCAAGTGGTTCGCCTCGTTTCACTTCATATGAATATCGCTCTGAAAACTTAGCAAGCATTTCATTTTGTAGTCTTGTTTGAATTGGGTTATTTGATTTGAAATCTCTTGCCTTAACACCATTTTGATTATTTGAATATGCCGTAATTAATCCAGATAATTTCGAGTCGGCCGGCACCTGAATGAACTTTGTCAACACCCTCAACTCGCTAGTTAGTTCTTTCGTATGTCGAAATAATGCATTCAAACTCTGGCACCCGTTCACTACAAAATAGTTCTTAATTAATATCTGATCATCAGTACTCTTAACAGTCTCAGCAAGTACCGTTACCCCATTGTGGAACAAAGGGAATAACTTATGGAGGGATTTGTCTTTAATGCTAGCTACAATGTCCCGGTTTACCTTCGTATTACCAAGAGAAGCCCGAACATTGAGGGAAAAAAGTGATTGGTCATCAATTCCCTTCAAAGCTACAAGTTCAGATGCTAGAACTGGTGCAATTACGGTGTGTGTGTCTTTGTCTACTACGTAAGTAGCTCGTAATAATCCAGAAATATCAAATGTCGCCGCTCCCTGCTGCAAAGCATCTTTTTTATCAGAAATATAAGCTTCCGAAATCTGTTTAGGCCCCTCAAAGTCGATATTTTGTGCATGCTTGAGGAACGCATCTCCATTTGCATCCACATCCGAATTTGTAAGAAAAATACCTCTCACTTGATATGCAGGCAAAAGCGAAATCAAGTTGGTAGTTTTGATCAATCGCGTCAAGGCAATGTCGCCTGCAGAATTGAGGATATTTTCTATTGATTGGACTGATGCGAACTGTGTCAATGTTCCAGAAAACTCTTTTAACGCGGTATCTCCAACTTTCTTATCGCTTTGAAATACTCGACACTGAAAAACATCAATTGTGCCGTTACCCTCATTTACATAGACACCATCAACTCCTTTGTCACCTTTTTGATCACAAACGGCATCGACCGCCTCAATCTCATCTAAACGATACATATTCACTAAATACCAGACTAGAAATGAGGCACTTTCGCTTCTGCCAATAGCCGAAAATGGTGAAATTGCGTCTAAAATCGAAGGGTATGTAAAGTCATTTAGTTTCATTTTAGATTTGCTCAGGTGATTTTTTTGAGTTGCTCTCGTTCAAGAAACACGGGGGCTACGAATAGATTCAAATTTAAAACAATTCCAGCATCATAGGTTTCTTTGCTGCTTACCACAAGCGCTCGGGGTCAGTACTCACATTCCAACAAATTGTTGGGATGTGAGTACCTTAGGAGAACAGAGGACACCCATTAGCCGCTCCCTGTTCCTCTGTTTTCTCAAAAACCCCGCGTACCGCTTTGGATTGCGCCCCCTTGGGTTTAAGCGTGAGCGTGATTTTCCGGCTCAACCGACAGTCGCATCCCCACAGTCTTCAACACCGCCAGCAGTGTTTTCAAGGTCGGATTGCCCTTCGGGGACAACGAGCGATAAAGCGCCTCTCGGCTGATGCCTGCCTGCGCCGCAACCGCTCCCAGGCCACCATAGGCCTCGGCCACATCGCGCAAGGCCAGCAGCCCCGCGGCTCGGTTATCCGGGTCATCCAGCTCCTCCAGCGCCGCCTTCAGATATTCGACAGCAAACTGCCGATCAGCGCGCAATTCCTTGATGGTCTCCTCGGTGTGAGACACCGAACCATGCAATGCTTTTTTCATGAATTCCTCCGTAAGCTGATATCGGCGCATATTCGATCATGCCTCACGCGTAGCTTATAAACAACACCGAGGCAAGACAGATAAGCTGCCGCCAGCAATAATTCAGTTCGAAGTCCACAGTCTCTCCCCCGGGAACGGCTAAGCAAACAGGATTGTAGCCAACCCGCAAGCTTTGTGCTAAATTCTGACCAGACTGACCTGAATTTACGGAGGGGATCATGCACAGCGAATGGCAACTGCAAGAAGCAAAGGGCAACTTCAGCCAGCTCATCAAACGGGCGGCGGGTGGCGATGCCCAAGTGGTCACGGTGCATGGCAAGCCGACGGCGGTGGTGATTTCGGCAGAAGAATATGCCCGGCTCACGCGCCGTCGGGGCAAGCTCTCCGCCGCGCTGCTGCGCCCCGACCTCGCAGTTGAAGACCATGACTTTCCTCGCAGCCACGACACCGGGCGCAACATCGAGCTATGAGCTGGCTGCTGGATACCTGCGCGCTTTCAGAATACGCCAAGAAAACCCCCGCGCCGGAAGTGATCAACTGGCTGGACGATCAGGATGAAACCAGCCTGTTCATCAGCGTCATCACCTTGGGCGAGATCGAAAAAGGCATTCTCAAGCTGCGCGCCAACGACCCGATTCGTAGCCAGAAACTCACCGCATGGTTGGGCAAGGTGGAACAGCGCTTCGCCGGACGCATCCTGCCGCTCGATACCGCCGCGCTCCATGTCTGGGCGCAACTCGCCGCACACGCCGAACTGGCCGGACAACCCATGCCGGTAATGGACGGCCTGCTCATGGCCACCGCCCAATGCCACGGCCTCACCGTGGTCACCCGCAACGTGCAGGATTTCGCGGCGTACCCGCAAGTGTTCAACCCTTGGGCGCTGTAGATCTATTGATCCAGCGGCATCAAATTGCATGGGCAGGTTCCGCCATGCCGGGCGGGATTTGATGGTGGTGACGGCAAGGTTCCAACACGGCCAAATCCCCCTCAATCCCCCTTTTTCACAGGGGGAAGCAGGTTGAATTTCCCAATGAACTATTTGGGATAAAACCACGATAATTCTTTGTCACACTACGATCTTCCCTCAACGGAATTGCCCTAATGACTCAAGATACCCCGCCAACCATTAACCTGGCCGACTACGCGCCGCCCTCCTTTTTAATCGACACGGTCGATGTTGACGTCGATTTTCAGCGCGGAGAAGCACTGGTGACGGCTCAGCTGTCGATGCGCCGCAACCCGGCAGTGAAGGCATCCAATGCCCCGCTGGTGCTCGATGGCGATGAGCTGGAGCTGGTCTCCATCAGTCTCGACGGCGCGCCCATGGCGCCGGAACGTTACCGCCTGAGCACCGGCCATCTGACCCTGGTCGACTTGCCGGATGCTTTCTGCCTGGAGACGGTGACGCGCATCCACCCTGACGACAACACCCGATTGTCCGGTCTCTACCTCTCGACCAACGGCTATTTCACCCAGTGCGAGGCGCAGGGCTTTCGCCGCATCACCTGGTTCCAGGATAGGCCGGACGTGATGTCGCGCTATACCGTTACCCTGCATGCCGACAAGGCGGCGTTCCCGCAATTGCTGGCCAACGGCAACCCGGTCGCCAGCGGCGACGAGGGGGGCGGGCGGCACTGGGCGAAGTGGCAAGACCCCTTCCCCAAGCCCTGCTATCTGTTCGCCATGGTTGCCGCCAAGCTCGACGTACTGCGCGACACTTACCGGACCGCGTCCGGCCGCGGGGTCCAGCTGGCGATCTTCGTCGAGCCGGGCAAGCTGGACCAGTGTGCGCACGCCATGTCGGCCCTGAAAAAGTCGATGCACTGGGATGAGCAAACCTTCGGCCTGGAATGCGATCTCGACCATTACATGATCGTCGCCGTCGGCGACTTCAACATGGGGGCGATGGAGAACAAGGGCCTGAACATTTTCAACACCAAGTACGTGCTGGCCCGGCAGGATGTAGCCACCGATGTGGATTACGAAAACATCGACCGGGTGGTGGCGCACGAGTATTTCCACAACTGGACCGGCAACCGGGTCACCTGCCGCGACTGGTTCCAGCTCTCGCTCAAGGAGGGGCTGACGGTGTTCCGCGACCAGGAGTTCGGCGCCGATGTGCATCACCGTTCGGTGGCCCGCATCCGCGAGGTGCGCGGCCTGCGCGCCGCCCAGTTCCCCGAGGACAGCGGCCCGATGGCGCACCCGGTACGACCGGCCTCATACATCGAGATCAACAATTTCTACACCGCGACCGTGTATCAGAAGGGCGCTGAGGTGGTGCGCATGATCCAGACCCTGATCGGCAAACCCGCCTTCCGCAGGGGCATGGATCTGTACTTCGCCCGGCACGACGGGCAGGCGGTGACCTGCGATGACTTTGTCGCCGCCATGGCCGATGCATCCGGCGCCGATTTCAGCCAGTTCATGCGCTGGTACGAGCAGGCCGGTACGCCATACGT
This sequence comes from uncultured Sulfuricella sp., assembly GCA_964559825.1. GTDB lineage: Bacteria > Pseudomonadota > Gammaproteobacteria > Burkholderiales > Sulfuricellaceae > Sulfuricella. The sequence continues at coordinate 109,828 of CAZLJK010000002.1, forward strand.
TGCTGCGACCGGCCGTTACGATGCCGCAAACCATCGTTACATCCTGCGACTGAGCCAATCCTGCGCCGCTGCGCCCGGTCAACCCGCCAAGCAGCTCTACCAGATTCCCATTGCCATCGGCCTGGTCGGCCCGGACGGGCAGGACCTGCCCTTGCGTCTTGCCGGAGATGACTCCGGCACCCGTGCTAGCCAGCTCGTGCTGTCGCTGTGCAGTGAGGCGCAGGAATTCATCTTCGAAGAAGTCCCGGTCGATCCCGTCCCCTCGCTATTGCGTGATTACTCGGCCCCGGTCGTACTCGATTATGCTTACACTGACGCAGAACTCGCTCACCTGATGGCGCATGACAGTGATCCATTCAACCGCTGGGAAGCGGGGCAGCGCCTGGCCAATCGCCTGATTATCGCGGCAACCGCCACCCTCGGTGCGGGAGGCACACCGATCTGGCCCGCCAGTTTCGCCCAGGCAGCGGCGCGGGTGCTGGCCGATGCCGACGCCGATCCGGCCTTTGCCGCCGAAGCCCTATCATTACCGAGCGAAGCGACGCTGGCCGAACAGCTGGAAGTGGTTGACCCCGACGCCCTGCACGCCGCCCGCAACGGCTTGCGCCGCTTTCTCGCCGAACACATGGGCACGGAATTTCTGGCTTGCTATGAGCGCCTTGCGCCGAGGGAGGGGTATCGTCCCGATCTGGCCGATGTGGGCCGCCGCGCCTTGCGCAACGTCTGCCTGGGCTACCTGTGCGAAGCGGATAGCCAATCTACCCAGGCACTGGCGCGGCAACAGTTCGATAGCGCGGATAACATGACCGACCAATTTGCCAGCCTGTCGGTCCTGGCGCAGGGCGAAGGCGAGGAACGGCAGCAGGCATTGGATGCCTTTTATGAGCAATGGCAAGGCGAGGCGCTGGTCGTCGACAAGTGGCTGCAAGTCCAGGCCACCAGTCGTCGCCTCAGCGTTCTGGATGAGGTCAGGCGGCTAACTGAACATCCCGCCTTCGACTTGCGCAACCCGAACAAGGTCTACGCGCTGCTGCGCGCCTTCGGCAGCAACCACGTGCATTTTCATGCCGCCGATGGCAGCGGCTACCGCTTTCTTGCCGAGCAGGCGTGCAAGCTGGATGCCGTCAACCCGCAGGTGGCTTCCCGGATCGGCCGGTGCTTCGACCGCTGGAGAAAGTTCGACGCCGGTCGCCAGGCTCATGCCCGTGCCGCCCTGGAGATGCTGCGCAACCATGCGGGCTTATCGCGTGATTTGTTCGAGATTGTGGATAGGCAGCTTGGGTAAGGACGCCCCCGGTTCAGCTCCCCTTGTTGGAGGTAATCCCCGTCCAGAAATCGTGGTCCTTGCGAAGGAACTCATCATAAGGGATGTAATGGGAGCCGTCGCAAGAGAAGGTCAGGCCGACGAGGCCGTTAAAAATGTTCAGCGTGCCGGAGCGCAGATAGAACATCTCGTCCATGAGGCGTAACGTGCGGAACGCGTCCAGCACGCCGCGGACTTGCTCCGCGGGCACCAGCGCCCCCGTCGGGTAGGGGGTGCGGGGATAGGCCAGGCAGATGTCCGGATCGATCAGGGCTTCGATATCCAGCAGGCGATACCGGTAGGGATCCTCCATCACCCAGACGACGGCGCGGCTGCTGGAGAAGTGCAGCATCACGTGAAACACCCCGTGATAGAGCATGAGTTCGGCCACTACGCCCAGCACCGTGTCGACATGCTGGTCCATCTCGCTGTCCGAGCGGGTCTGGTGGAATACCGTGCCGCGGATGGAGGGGTCGCCCTTGATCTGGCGCCAGTATCTCGGCTCTTCGTAGAGCTCGCGCGTCAGCGGCAGGTCGCGCAGGCCGAAATAGGCGCCGATGAATCCCAGCGCTTCGCCCGTAGCGTTGCGCACGATCTGGGTGGCGGTGAGGGAGGGGCGCCGCTCGCGCAGGCTGATGTAGGCGTCCGACAGGAAAAAGTCGGTGCTGGCCGTAATTTCGCGCATGTAGGGCCGCTTGGCGCGATCCCGGCCATAGCCCTCCAGCAGCCCTTCGTGACTCACGTTATCGCTGATCTGGGTGGCGTTGGCGTCGAGCGCGTAGAGATGCTTGCAGTAGGGCAGTTCTTTCAACGCTTCGCCCAGGATCGCGTCCAGCTTTACCCGATCGCCCCATACCGGGACGCATTCCGCCGCCAACCGTCGCAACGGCTCCTGCAGCAGGTCCACCAGCGATTCGCGCTGGTGGGCGATGCTTTCCTGCAAGGTTTCCTTCGGGGGCTTCATGTCCAGGCTATCAACAGTTGGGTTTCTTCGAATCATTCGGCGGCACACATTTGGCAGTATTCTATGCGATTCTGCTAGACTTGATCAGTGAAATTTCATTAACACTCACCGCCGCCGCAGGGCACGTTACCGCTGGAGCCAGTCATGACCACCCCCCAAAAAATCCGCAGCATGGCGCTGTTCTGCGATTTCGAGAATATCGCCTTGGGCGTGCGCGACGCCAAGTACGAGAAGTTCGACATCAGCAAGGTGTTGGAGCGCCTGCTGCTCAAGGGCAGCATCGTGGTGAAGAAAGCCTATTGCGACTGGGACCGCTACAAGGAGTTCAAGGCCCCGATGCACGAGGCCTCGTTCGAATTGATCGAGATTCCCCATGTGCGCCAGTCGGGCAAGAACTCGGCCGACATCCGCATGGTGGTCGATGCCCTCGACCTGTGCTACACCAAGTCCCACGTGGACACTTTCGTCATCATCAGCGGCGATTCGGACTTTTCGCCCCTGGTGAGCAAGCTGCGCGAGAACAACAAAACCGTGATCGGGGTCGGGGTCAAGAACTCCACCTCCGACCTGCTGATTGCCAACTGCGACGAGTTCATCTATTACGACGATCTGGCGCGCGAGAACGCCGAGAAGGCGGAAAAAGCCAAGAAACGCACCATCAAGAAAAAGCCCGCCGCCAAAGGCGCCGCGGAGATCATGCCTAAAGCCGCCGCCCCGGAAAACGGCGGCAAGGCGCAGGAAGCCCTGGACCTGATGATGGAGACGGTGGAGGCCCTGTTTGCGGAGCGCGGCGAAGAGGAGAAAATCTGGGGGTCGATGGTCAAGCAGGCACTGAAGCGGCGCAAGCCGGGCTTCAATGAAAGCTACTACGGCTTCCGCTCGTTCAGCAAGCTGCTGGAAGAAGCCGCCGCGCGCAAGCTGCTGGAGGTGGAGCACGACGAGAAATCGGGCGGCGTCATCATCCGGAATTTCAACCCGGAATACTAGCCTGGGCAGGGCCTAGCGAGGCAAGTCGTCGAAAACCAGTTCGCCTTCGCGCAGGCTAAACACACCGGCCCCCCGTTCGGCAGCCGCTTTGTAGTGCTGCCCTCCGGACACCACCTCGACGCCCTCGAAAAGGATTTTTTCCACCACCACGCGGCCCTGATCCGACAGCTTGATCTGCTCGTCCAGGACCTCTTGCTCGGCTTGCTGCTCCACAAGCCGGGCCTGTGCCGCGACCAGGGTTTTTTCGGCTTTCTGCCGGTTTTCCTCGGAAAGCCGGCCGGGATTCAGGTTGGCGAAGGCCAGCACTCTTTGCACGTCCTCCAGCTTCTTTCCCCATTCTTCCCGTTCGCTCGCCAGCAGGTGAAGCCGCTCGTTCATTTTGGGGTGAAACCCCACTTCCACCACGGTTCGGGTCATGGCCGGAGAGCCGATCACCTGCGCCTTGACCAACAGCGTCGCCTGAGTCAGCCCGCCGATAATGCGCCCTTTACCTGAACCCTGCTTACCCACCACGACCTGATTGCCGGCCGAGAGTTCGCTTTGCATTGCCGCGTCATCGACGTAGACGCTGTCCTCGGCGAAAACCTGGGCATTCTGGACGAAGCGCGCCGTAAACGAGCCCATGCAATGGATCCGGGAAACATAGTGTTCGCCTTCACCGGAATCGATATGGCCGATCACCCCGCCCTGAATCACGATGTCGCCGCCAGCCTCCAGGGTCGCCTCGCCCTGTGTCGCCGCCTCCACCGTGCCGGCGACGTGGATGTCGCCGGTCGCCCGGATGGACATGCCGGCTTGCACGTCGCCCTGCACCTCGACCGTGCCGTCAAAAACGATGTTGCCGGTAGACAGATCGACATTTGTCGCCGCATAGGTAGGCTCGACCATTACGCCGTCCTTCACCTGTACGGGCTGGCCGGTAATGGTGGCGACCAATACGTTGGGGTCGCCGGGGTCGGACGCCACTCCGGTCAGGCCGGGAGCGAACATGACCTCTTTGCCGGGGGTGGCGGGAATCTCCTGGCCGAGCAGGGTTTTCCCTGCTACGCCGGGCGTGGCCGGGATGCGCCGCACCAGGGTTTCGCCCGCGTGGACGACCAGAATGTCCCCAAGGTTGCGGTAATCCGCCAGACCGTGTTCGTCGAGGCACGGCCGGCGTTCCTTCATGGCGGGAATCAGGTTTTCCAGCCGGCCATCCTCGCCATGCACGGGCGGACGGCCCTTGGCGATCAGGATGTTTTCGGCGCAGCCGGCTTGAACGGCCTGCTCGACGGCTTCGTGATCGAGCCCGAAAACCACGCCGGCCCGTTCGATGGCCTTGCCCGCCTGCTCGCGCGTGACATGGGCGCCGCCGCAAGGCGGCGAAATGTTCAGGTGGGCCGCCATTTTGTCGGCGTCCAGCAGGACCTGCACTTCGCCGTCCCGCAACTCGCCGATGATTATTTCAAATGCCGTGCCGGCACGAATTTTATTGATCGCCTCAGGCAGGAGCTGCTCGAAAATGAACAGGCCGGGAAATTGCTCCGCCAACTCACCGCTCAGCAAACCCAGGCTGGCTTCGCCGAAAGCCTGTGCCGGAGGGCCAAAAGACGCCAACAGCCGGCGGCCATCGTCCGCCAGCTTGAGCGTCAAACCCCTTTCCCGCAGCGCACCCATGTTATTCCTTCGTGATTGCCATACGCCGCCATCGCCGGACAGGCCAATTCGGCCCCCGCCAACATTATGCCACGAAACGAATTAATCAAAGAACTTCAACGAATTACCAAGACGTCCCGCGAAAAAAAGGGCTGCCTGCGACGACCTCAACGCCGAAAGTGGCGGCGGGTCGTTTATGTCCGTGGCAGCCAGGGCGGCAGACGCGGAGACCGGGGAACATCACAGCTCGATTTGCGTTCCCAGCTCCACCACCCGGTTGGTCGGAATCTTGAAGTAGGAGGAGATGCTGCCTGCGTTACGCGCCATGCTGATGAACAGCTTTTCGCGCCACAGCGCCATGCCCGGCGCTATTGTCGCGATCAGGGTTTCCCGGCTGATAAAGAATGAGGTTTCCATCATCTGGAACTCCAATCCGCATTCCTTGCATTGCGTCAGCGTCTCGGGGATGTCGGGCTCGTCCTTAAAGCCGTAACGCACGATAACACGGTAAAAATTGTTGCCTAGCGACTGCACCTCGGCATGATCGATTTCCGGCACATGGGGCACGTCTTCGGTGATGACCGTCAACAGCACCACCCGTTCGTGCAGCACTTTGTTGTGAATGAGATTATGCAGCATGGCGTGGGGCACGCCGTCGATATTGGCGGTCAGGAATACCGATGTGCCCGGCACGCGTAGCGGCGGGTGGGCGGCAATCCCGGTAAGAAAAGGTTCCAGCGCGATCGCGCCATCCCGCAGCCGGTCGAACAGCAATGCCCGCCCCCGCTTCCAGGTAGACAGCAGGGTGAACACCGCGATTGCGACGATCAGGGGGAACCAGCCCCCCTGCGGTATCTTCGTGGCGTTGGCGCTGAAGAATGACAGATCGATGAACAGAAAAAAGGCGGCGACCACCCCGCATGTCAGCCAGCCCCAGCCCCATAGCGCGCGCGCCACCACCACCGCCAGGATGGTGTCGATAGCCATGGTGCCGGTGACGGCAATGCCGTAAGCGGCAGCGAGGTTGCTGGAGGAGCGGAACCCCAGCACCAGCGCGATGATCGCCACGAGCAGGGCCCAATTGATCGCCGGCAGATAGACTTGGCCGATCTCCCGCTCCGAGGTGTGCCTCACCTCCAGCCGCGGGCAGTAGCCCAGTTGCATCGCCTGACGGGTGACGGAGAAGGCGCCCGAAATCACGGCCTGGGAAGCGATCACCGTGGCCAAGGTGGCCAGGGCGACCATCGGGTAAAGTGCCCACGGCGGCGCGAGCAGATAAAACGGGTTCTCCACCGCGGCGGGATTGTGGATCATCAGTGCCCCCTGGCCGAAGTAGTTGAGCAGCAGCGCGGGCAGCACGAAAAAGAACCATACCGTCTTGATCGGCATGCGGCCAAAATGGCCCATGTCGGCGTAAAGCGCCTCTCCCCCGGTTACCGCCAGCACCACAGCGCCCAGGGCCAGAAAGCCATACCATCGGTTCTCCGCGAAGAACTGGAAGCCGTAAAGCGGGTTCACCGCCTGCAATACCGCCGGTTCGTCGAGGATGTTGAGAATGCCGAGTAAGCCCAGGGTGGAAAACCAGACGATCATCACCGGCCCGAACAACGCGCCCACGCTGGCGGTTCCCCTGCGCTGGAAAAGAAACAACCCCACCAGCACCATCAGGGTGACCGGGATGACGTAGGGCTCAAAGGCCGGCGTGGCGATCTTCAGGCCCTCTACGGCGGACAGCACCGAAATCGCCGGGGTAATCAGGCTATCGCCATAGAACAGCGCGGCGCCGAAAATCCCCATCGTCATCAGCAGCCAGCGGCTGCGCGTGTCGCCGGGCGAGCTTTTAAGCGTCAGCGCCAGCAGCGCCATGATGCCGCCCTCGCCGTTGTTGTTGGCGCGCATGATGAATATCACGTACTTGAGCGAAACCACGATCAGCAGCGCCCAGAGTATCAGCGACAGCGCTCCGAGCACATTGTCGTGGCTGGGTGCGATCCCGTGGGCCCCGTGAAATACTTCTTTCAAAGTATAAAGCGGGCTGGTGCCGATATCCCCGAACACGATGCCGATAGCGGCAAGCATCAGGCCGGGGGACTTGGTCTTGTCGCTGGCGTTCGTTATGGATGGTGCGCCGGATTTTTTTTCGCTGCTACTCATCGCTTGCTGTTCCTTCGCCGCCGTCTTTGTGGCTTGATTCGCCGCTTTCCCGAGGAGCGCAATTCTATTCCTTATTTGGGTCGGCTTAAATCATTTGCCGGCAAAAACCTGCCCGTCAGCTCCCGGTTTCTCCCTTACCCACGGAGATGCCGAGTTGTTTCAGCTTGCGGTAGAGATGCGTCCGCTCCAGCCCGACACTTTCCGCCAGGCGGCTCATGTTGCCGCCAACCTTCTTTAGCTGGTGCTCAAAATAAATCCGCTCGAACTCGTCGCGCGCCTCGCGCAACGGCTGATCGAGGGGCAGAGCAAATGAGGCCGGGGGCGGCGAAGCGGGCGGGGCGAATTGTCCCTGCACCCGGCTGACATCCTCGGCGCTGATCTCCTTGGACAGGGCGGTCAGCGCCAGCGCTCTCACTGCGTTGGCGAGCTGCGGCAAATTGCCGGGCCAGCTCTCCTCGCGCAGAAGATTCAACGCTGCCACGCTGAAGTGACGCTGGGGCGCCTGCCCGACTTCGATCAGCCGCACCAGCGCCTGCCTTGCGAGATCGGGGATGTCCTCGCGGTGTTCGCGCAGACTGGGCACTGCCAGCACCAGACCATTGATCGCCTGGAACAGCCGGGCGTCGAAGCCACCCTCTTCAACCAGCGGGGGGAGTGACGCGGACGTGGCGCACACCAGACGCGCCCCATATTTTTCCAGCTTGTTCAGGATCAACGCGAGGCCCTTCTGTTCCAGCTTGCCCAAATTCCCGATCTCATCCAGGTAAAGCAGACCATCGCGCGCCTGCTCGAGCAGGCTCAGCGGATCGTCCGCCAGAACGGACAGGGCTTCCGGCGCAACCCAGGGGGTATTCGGTCGATGCAGGTAGCGCGCGCACAATTCCATGCCGGAGCCGGCTTCGCCGGTCAGCAGCAGGGGAGTGTTCTGATTGGCCACCTGCGCCAGGCGCATCTTCAACTCGCCGATGGCGGCACCCGTACCCAGGCTGGCCAGCGCCTCGCCATTGCACGGCAGCGGCTCGCTCTTCTTAAGCGCGCGCTCTACGGTACTCAGCAACTTTTGCAGGGCGATGGGCTTTTCCAGGAAATCCGCGGCACCGATGCGCGTTGCCTCCACCGCCGTGTCGATGGTGCCATGGCCGGACATCATGATCACCGGCATGGTCAGCAATCCTTGGCTTTCCCATTCCTTGAGCAAGGTAATGCCGTCGGTGTCCGGCATCCAGATGTCGAGCAGAACCAGGTCCGGGCGTTTCTGGCTGCGGTAGCTGCGCGCGGCGCCGGCGTTTTCCGCCAGCGCGACGATATAACCCTCGTCATGCAGGATTTCCCTCAGCAGCTCGCGGATGCCGACCTCGTCATCCACCACCAGGATTTCATTGGCTGCCATTTAAGCCGTTTCTCCGTAAGGTAAATAAATGCATACGCTTGCCCCATGGGGCTGAATATTTTCGATTTTCATCCTGCCGTGATGCTCCTCGATGATTTTTTTGACCACCGCCAAGCCCAGTCCGGTGCCTTTCAGCTTGGTCGTGACATAAGGCTCGAACAGTCGCGCCATGAGCGCCTCGGGAAAGCCGCAACCGTTATCCCGGACGGTCAGTTTGACCGAGTTTTCTTCCCTGGCGGTTTCCACCGTGAGTTGAGGTTGCTCCGTTTCGGCCAGGGCATCCTGGGCATTTTGCAGCAAATTATGTACCACCTGGCGCAGCAGGGTCGGATCTCCGGTCACCGGCGGCAAAGCCGGCGCAAGCCGAGTCGAGATGTGTGCGCCGGAGTGCTCGTACAGCGCCAGGATTTCGTACACCAGCTGATTGAGATCCACCGCCTCCAGATTCAGGCTGGGGGCGCGGGCATATTCGGCAAAGGCGTTCACCATGCTCTTCAGCGCCGTTACCTGATTGACGATGGTTTGCGTCGCCCGCTTCAGCACCTCGGCATCCGGCGCGCTGAGTTTGTCAGCCAGCTTGTGCTCAAGCCGCTCGGCCGAGAGCTGGATCGGGGTGAGCGGATTTTTGATTTCGTGTGCCAGGCGGCGCGCCACCTCGCCCCAGGCCGCATCGCGCTGAGCCTGGAGCAAATGGGTGATGTCGTCGAAGACCACGATGAAGTCGTTGCCCACGGCAGCCGGCAGCCGCGTGCCGCGCACCAGCAAGACCTGGTTGCCGTTCTTGCCGGCATATTCCATCTGAATTTGCCATTCTTTTGCTTCGTTGTGGCGAAACTGCGCCTCAACCGCCAGCGCGAGCGCTTTCAGCGCTTCGTCATTAAGTGCCCACTTGTAGAATCGGCGCTTGCTCAGAACGGACAAATCCACGCTCAGAATCTCCGCGGCGGCAGGATTCATGGTCTTGAGGCTGAGGTTTTCGTCAAACGCCAGCACCCCGCTCGACAAGTGCGCCAGGATACTTTCCAGATAGGCTTTCGCCGTCTCCAGTTGGCGCTGGTTGAGGTCGACGACCGCGCGCGCCTCTGCCAGCTGCCGGGTCATGCCGTTGAACGACTGCATCAGGGAGCCCAGCTCGTCCCGGCTATGCACCTCCGGCATGATGCTGAAATCCCCCGAGGCAACAGCTTGAGTCCCCTTTGCCAGCAGACCGAGCGGCGCGGAAAGGCGCGCGCTCAACAGGAAGGCCACCGCGATCGAGGAAAGCAGCGCCAGCAAAAGCGCCAGCGTCAGGGTCAGGCCGTAGACCCGTTTCATTCCCAGACGCGACACGGACAGCTCCTGGTAGTCGCGGTACACCGCCTGCACGGTCTCCGCATCCTTGGTCAGCCGTTCCGGAACCGGCTGGAACAACTGCAATGCCCAAATGTTTTCCTTCAGGCCCAGCACGTTGACCGGAACGACCACTCGCAAATACAGACCTTTTCCAGGAATCGACTCGATTGCCGCATAGGGTTGCTGCTGGCGCACCTGGCGCAACACCGAAGGGGTGGGGCGGTCGGGTTGCAGGCCGGCGCGCTCGCTGCCGGAATAGGCAATGAGTGCGCCGCGTGAACTGAACAAAGCCGCCTCCTGCACGCTGGCCTGTTCACGCAGATTGTTGAGCAACAGCAAAGGTTCGCCGACCGGCTGATCCACCAGAACCAGCGCCATGTATTCCCCCTTTTTATTGAGGTCGCGCAACAGGTTGTCGAGCGCGCTGCGCCCCAGGTTCAACCCCCCTTCCAGGGCGTTGTCCACGCGCACATCGAACCAGGTCTCGATGCTCTTGCCCAAAAACTGTACCGAAACCCCATACACCAGTACGCCGGGAAGCACCGCCATCAAGGCAAACATCAGGAGCAGCCTTAGCGTCAGCTTGGAACCGAATACCCGTGCCTTGAGGTTGCGCCGCAAATTCCACAGCTGATAGAGAACCAGAACCAGCAGGCACGCCGCCAGCGCGCCATTAAGGCCCAGCAGCAGGGTGTAATATTGGGAAAACGCCGCGGCGTCGCCGCTGGCGTTGGACAGCAAGTACAGCGCCACCGCGCCGAGGCCGACGCACAGGTAGAGGACGTATTTCATTGCTCCCGCCCCACGCCCGCCAACATCAGGGATTTACGTTCCAGCGGTACCATTCCGAATCCAGATTCCAGTCTTTTGACGCCAGCGCATTCACCTGCAAGGGTTTGGGCAGCTGCGCCGGATCCAGCCTCATGCGCAGGCCGGCTTGATAGACATCCCGTTTTTTTGCCAGCGGCGACTTGTCCGGCAACGGCATTTTGCCGTCAGCCAAAGGCTTGCCGACCACCAGCGCCTTGTCCACCTCCAGCGGCTGACTGGCTGCCCGCGGTTTCTCTGCCAGCAGCGCTTTTTCCGCGACATGCCATTTTTGCAGGCGTCCCAGTTCGCGCAGGGCCTCGTTCAGGGAGGAAAAATTCTGGTATTTGGCGTTGTTGGTAAGCTGGTATTGGCGCGTCAGCGCATGGTAGCTCAAGCGGATATGCTGCTGCGCCGTAACGATGACTTCGTCCAACCAGTACCAGCGCGGCTTCTTGATCTCAAATTCGACGATAAAATTGAGCGGAACCCCCTTGTTCAAAGTCTCTTCAATCGCCGGACGAAGACCGATTTCCAGGTCGGCATTCAGCTCCAGGACTTCGTCCACGACCTCCAGCTCGGCGGATTTGACCTCGATGCCGTCCGCCTTGGCGACCGCAGATGTCGCCAGGAGCAGGGCCAGAAGAAAAACCCTGGCTGCGATAAGAAACCTAGGCTTTGAGCAATAACGCATAGTAAAACCCATCATGCTGGAGGCAGGGCGCCAGTTGCCCATCCTTCGCGGTCGGCAGGGCCAGCGGCAAACCTCGTGCATCCTTGTGCCGCACCAGGAACTGGGCGATTTGTTGTTGGTTTTCCTCGGCAAACACCGAACAGGTTGCATACAGCAATTTACCACCATGGCCCAGGACGCGCCACAGGGCCTCGAGTATTTCCGCCTGCTGAGCGGCAAATGCCGCAACGTCCGCCTCGCGTCGCAGCCACTTGATGTCGGGATGGCGCCGCACCACGCCCGATGCGCTGCACGGCACATCCGCCAGAATCCGCTGGAACGGCTGGCCGTCCCACCACTCCTCCAGCCGGGCCGCGTTCCCCGCCACGCAATGCGCCTCGAGCTTGAGCCGCTGCAAGGTCTGTTGAATTTTTTTCAGCCGCTCCGGGTCCGAATCCAGGGCGGTCAGCTCGATCCCGGCCAGTTCCAGCAGGTGTGCCGCCTTTCCCCCCGGCGCAGCGCATGCGTCCAGCACCCGCATCCCGTCGACGACATCGAGCAGCCGGGCCGCGAGCTGCGCTCCGGCATCCTGCACTGAAGCCACCCCCGCGCCAAAACCCGGCAGCTTGTCGACGGAAACCGGCTGGTCCAGCAAGATCGCGCTTTCTCCTACTTGTCGCCCTTCGATACCCTGCTGATGTAGCAGGTCGAGATAAGCTTCGGTCGATGTCGCCCGGCGATTCACCCGCAACGTCATCGGCGGGTGCTGGTTGTTGGTTTCCAGCAGGGTTGCCCAGTCGTCCGGATACTGTCGTCGCAGCTTGTCTATCCACCATTGCGGGTGGGAGTAACGCCCTTCCTCGCTGGCCGCCGCCTGTTCGAGCAAGTGGGCGCGCTGGCGCAGGAAATTGCGCAATACGGCATTGACCAGCCCCTTGGCCCAAGGTTTTTTCAGGGCCTCGGCGGCCTTGACCGCATGATCCACCACGGCGTGCTCCGCAGACCGGCTGTATTGCAACTGATAAAGCGCCACCAGGAGGAGGGCGCGCACCGCGGCATCTTGTACCGGCTTTTGCAGCAGCAGGTCGAGAATGGCGCGCAGTTGGCCGTAGAAGCGCAGCGTGCCATAGCTCATGTCCTGGGCGGCGGCGCGCTGCTGCGGGGAGAGCGAAACATGGCGGGACAGCAGGCTTTGCAAAGCCTGATTGAGATTTCGTCCAGCCAGGACCTGGGAAACCGCCGTGCTGGCGAGGCGTTGCGATTCGATCAAAATAGATTGGGGCGACACGGATAATTAGAGGGCATCATCATGCCACCAAACCGGCGGATCAGGCCAGTCATTCCAACAAACTGATTATTTGCGAACCTTCGCAGCTAATTTTTTATCGCGCGCATTCAGGCTTCAAACCGGTCGCCCGGCTTCACCGGGTTTCCCGCCAGAAAACTCGACGCCGGCAACCGCTTGCCCCCAGCCTTCTGAAGCTCTTCCAGCAGCAAGGCGCCTTCGCCGCATCGGACCAAAATACCCTCCTTGTCCGCCTGCAGTATCTCTCCGGGAGAGCCATCACTCCGCCCCACCGCCTGCGCCTGCCAGATGCGCCAGGTTTCCGCCTGAAGCCGAGTCTGTGCCACCGGAAAAGGGTTGTAGGCCCGCACCGCGCGCGCGAGCTCGGCGGCGCCCTTGTGCCAGTCGATCAGACCCTCCGCTTTGGAGAGTTTCGCGGCGTAGGTCGCTGCGCTGTCGTCCTGCGGCTGGGCGTGCAGCGTTCCGTGCTCCAGCTGCCGTAGCGCGGAAACGATGCTCGACGCGCCCAGGGACGCCAATTTGTCATGCAGGGTTTGCGCCGTGTCCTTGTCCGTGATCGGCAGCGCGGCGCGCAACAGCATGCCGCCGGTATCCAGCCCACGATCCATTTGCATGATGGTAATGCCGGTTTCCGGATCGTCCGCCAGAATGGCGCGCTGGATTGGCGCCGCTCCGCGCCAGCGCGGCAGCAACGAAGCGTGGATGTTCAGGCAGCCGAGACGGGGGAGGGTTAGCACCGCCGCCGGCAACAACAAGCCATAGGCCGCAACGATCATTGCGTCGGCATTGACCGCCGCCAGTTGCGCCTGAACCTCGGCATCCTTCAGCGTTGCGGGCTGCAGCACGCTCAGCCCGTGCTGCACCGCCAATTGCTTGACCGGGCCGGGCGTCAGCTTCATGCCGCGCCCGGCGGGCCGGTCCGGCTGAGTCAGCACCAGGGCGACATCGTGCCCCGCTTCGATCAGCGCAGCCAAGGCGGCGGCCGCGAATTCCGGCGTGCCGGCGAAAATCAGCCGCATCTTATAAGGTTTCCCGCATCAGCTTGATCATTTTCTGGCGAATGCGGTTCAACTTCAGCCGCGACAGGTATTCGACGAATACCTTGCCTTTCAAATGATCGATTTCATGCTGAATGCAGATCGCCAGCAATCCCTCCGCCTTCAATGTAAAAGATTTCCCCTCGGCATCCAGCGCCTTTACGGTGACTCTCTCTGCCCGCGTGACATTTTCATAAATACCCGGCACGGAAAGGCAACCTTCCTCATGCTCGATTTTTCCCTCGCTGGCAATGATTTCCGGGTTGATGAACACCTGCAGACGGTCCCGCTCCTCGGAAATATCCACCACCACGACTTGTTTCAGCACATTGACCTGGGTTGCGGCAAGACCGATGCCCGGCGCGGCATACATGGTTTCCGCCATATCGGCAGCCAGACGCCGGATTTCCTCGCCCACTTCGGCCACGGGATTCGCCACGGCATGCAGCCGTTCATCGGGATAATGAATGATATTTAATATGGCCATAAATGCTTGCTTGTTTAATCAATTACCTGCAAAATTTAACCCAACCCCTGAATTCGTCAAGGATTGTAGCGCTCCATTGATGCCGACCAGGAACCACTCACCCTTTAAGGCCCGCTCATGAAAAAGCCTATTTTAGCTCTGATTTTGTTTTTCGGCTTAAGTTCGCTCTCCACCGCCACCGAAATTGCGCTGCAAGACCACCATCCCGATCGCTATGTCGTCGTCAAAGGCGATACGCTTTGGGGCATTGCTGGAAAATTTCTCAAGGAGCCGTGGCGCTGGCCGGAAATCTGGAAAATGAACAAGCAGCAGATCAAGGACCCGCACTGGATATATCCAGGCGACATGATCGTGCTCGACATGTCCAGCGGTTCGCCGGAGTTACGCTTGGTCAAGGATGACCCCAAAACCATAAAGATGAGTCCGCGCGTCCGGGTTGAACCCTTAAAAACAAGCGCCATTCCCAGCATTCCACAGGCGGCAATCGGCCCGTTCCTCAGCAAGCCGCTGGTCATTGCCGAGGGCGAACTCGAAAAAGCCCCCTACATTGTCGGCACGGAAGAGGGCCGCGTCGTCCTCGGCGCGGGCAATTCCGCCTATGTCCAGTCCATCCAGGAAGGCGGGTCGCTAAACTGGCATATCTACCGTCCGGGCAAGGCGCTGACCGACCCCGACTCCAATGAAACCCTGGGATATGAAGCGGTCTACCTGGGAGACGCCAGAATCACGCGGTTCGGCGCACCGGCAACGATAAATATCACCAAATCCACCCAGGAAATCAATATCGGCGACCGCTTGGTGGAAATGAAGGAAGCGGCCGCCAACGCTTACGTGCCCCACGCACCGGAAAAGGCGATCTTCGGCAGGATAATTTCTGCCTATGGCAGCTTGGCGGAGGTCGGGAAGGGCGCCATCGTCACCCTGAACAAGGGAAACCGCGATGGCCTCGAAATCGGCCATGTGCTGGCGCTTTACCGCCACGGCCGAAGCATCGCGCCTGGCGCGCATGATGACACCTCGCCGGAAGCCATCAAGCTGCCTGACGAGCGCTATGGGCTGGTATTCGTCTTTCGCGTCTTCGAAAACCTGTCCTATGCCCTGGTAATGCAGAGCGAGCGCCCGGTACAAATGCTGGATGATGTGCGCACGCCGTAAGCGGCATTTTGCCTGCAGTCCCTGAGGATGCTCACGCCCGATGACGATATCGCTGCCTGGGTTGGCTTGAGCCAGATTCCGGGACTGGGCGACGAGTCTTACCGCAAGCTGTTGCGCGCCTTCGGCGAGCCGAAACTGATTTACGCCGCATCCTCCGCATCCCTGTCAGACATCGTCGGCAAAACGGTTGTTGCGGGCATCCGTCGCGGCGTTGACCCGGATGCGCTGGCCCAGCTCTCCGCCTGGCTCGACAATGAACACAACCATGTCGTCACCCTGGCCGACGCCGAATACCCTCAAGCCCTGCTGCAAATCCCCGACCCACCGCCCCTGCTCTATGTCAAAGGGCGCCTCGATCTTCTAAATCAGCCGGCGATGGCGGTTGTCGGCAGCCGTAACGCAACGCCACAAGGGAAAATGAATGCCGAATCGTTTTCCCTGAATCTGAGCAACCACGGGCTGTGCATCGTCAGCGGAATGGCGTTGGGCATCGACGCGGCGGCGCACCGCGGCGGACTGGACGGTGCGTCCAGCAGTGTCGCCGTGGTCGGAACCGGCCTGGATATCGTCTACCCTTCCCGCAACCATGCCCTGGCTCACGAGCTTGCGCAACACGGCACCCTGATTTCCGAATTTCCGCTTGGCATGGCCGCCATGGCGCACAATTTCCCGCGCCGCAACCGCATTATCTGCGGGCTGTCCATGGGCTGCCTGGTGATCGAGGCGGCAATCCGCAGCGGTTCGTTGATCACCGCCCGCTTGGCCGTTGAGCAGGGGCGGGAAGTTTTCGCTATTCCCGGTTCCATCCACTCCCCCTTATCCAAAGGCTGCCACGCCCTGATCAAGCAGGGCGCCAAGCTGGTTGAGTGCGCGAAAGATATTATCGATGAACTAAACTGGCCATCAGCGCAAAATCCTGTCGCTAAGCGCAAGGGGGCGCCCCCGGATGACGACCGCCATCCGCTGCTGAACGCGCTCGGTTTCGACCCGGCAGGGATCGACACATTGACGGTGCGCAGCGGCTTGACGAGCGATACCGTTTGCGCCATGCTGTTAGAACTCGAATTGGAAGGGCGAATCGCCTGCCTGCCCGGCGGACTTTACCAATTAATCACTTAGCTCAACGAATTCCACGTTCAAACCATTTGAAGCCTGCACAATGTTCGATATTTTAGTCTATCTTTTCGAAAATTATTTCGAGGTCAACGTGTACCCCGATGAGGGTACGTTGACCCGCGAGCTCAGCGCAGCAGGCTTCGACCGGGATGAAATCAACCAAGCCATGGCTTGGGTCAATGGCTTGGAGAAACTGGCCCAGCAAAGCTATCTGCCCGGCTTGGCCGATTCCCGCGCGCAACGCTTTTATTCCGACGCGGAGGAAACCAAGATCGGGACCGAATCCCGTGGCTTCCTGCTGTTTCTCGAAACATCCGGCATCCTTAATCCAGTCCAGCGCGAGTGGGTTATCGACCGGATCATGGCGCTTAACGAGCACGAAGTTTCACTCGAGCAGGTTAAATGGACCGTCTTGATCGTGCTCTGGAGCCAAGGGCAGGCCAGCGACTTCATGTTCATCGAGGACCTGCTGTTCGGCGATACCCAGCCCACCATGCATTGACCAGGCAACAGGTCCTTGCCATTGCCGCCGGTTCTTCATATCATCCGCGCCCATATCCACTAAATTTTAGCGAGAGCGCATGTCCTCCAGCCTCCTGATCGTCGAATCCCCCTCCAAAGCCAAAACGCTTAAGAAGTACCTTGGCAAGGATTTTGAAATTCTCGCCTCTTACGGCCATGTGCGCGACCTCGTGCCGAAACAGGGGGCAGTCGACACCGAACACGACTTCAAGATGAAGTACCAGTTGATCGAGCGCAACGCCAAGCACGTTGACGCGATCGCCAAGGCGGTCAAGCTTGCCGACAACATTTATCTGGCAACTGACCCGGACCGCGAGGGCGAGGCGATTGCGTGGCATCTGCTGGAAATTTTGAAATCCAAGAAACTGCTCGCCAAAAAGATCGTCAAGCGCGTGGTGTTTCATGAAATCACACAGTCCGCCGTGCAGGCGGCGGTCGCCAACCCGCGCGATATCCTCATGCCCCTGGTAAATGCCCAGCAGGCTCGAAGGGCGCTGGATTACCTAGTCGGTTTCAATCTATCGCCTCTGCTATGGCGAAAAATTCGTCGCGGCCTTTCCGCCGGCCGGGTGCAGAGCCCGGCTCTGCGCCTGATTTGCGAGCGTGAAATTGAAATCGATGCCTTCAAGACCCAGGAATACTGGAGCATCCATTTCGATTCACACAAAGGCAAACAGAAGTTTTCCGCGAAGCTGTTCCAGTACAAGGGCGACAAGCTGAACCAGTTCAGCGTCGGTACGGAAGCCGCGCAGGCGGAGATCGTCGAATACCTGAAAAAGAGCAGTGGCGACACGGCAACGGTCGTCCAGGTCGACAAGAAGCGCAAGCAACGCCAGGCTTCCGCGCCCTTTACCACCTCCACCTTGCAGCAGGAAGCCGTGCGCAAGCTGGGATTCACCACCGACCGCGCCATGCGCGTTGCGCAACAGCTTTACGAAGGGGTGGATACCGGCGGCGGGGCAGTCGGCCTGATCACTTACATGCGTACCGACTCGGTGATCCTCGCCAACGAAGCGGTAGCGGAAATCCGCGATTACATCTCGGCCAAGTTCGACCCCGACTATTTGCCCAAGGCGCCGGTCCAGTACAAGAACAAATCCAAAAACGCCCAGGAGGCGCACGAAGCCATTCGTCCAACCTCGATCCTGCGCACGCCGGACGACGTTCGCGCCTCTCTTACCGCAGACCAGGCAAAACTTTATGAAATGATCTGGAAGCGCGCCCTGGCTTGCCAGATGAGCCCGGCCAAGTTCGATACGGTCAGCCTGGATCTGGCGGTCGCTGACGAAGCCACGCTGTTCAGAGCCTCCGGCCAAACCCTGGTTTTTCCCGGTTTTATCGCCGTTTACCTGGAAGGCGCGGACGACCAGGAGGAGGAAGGCGAAAGCAAGCTGCCCCCGATGGAAAGCGGCGACCAGGTTCCTCTGGATAAACTCTATGGCGAACAGCACTTTACCCAGCCGCCGCCGCGCTACACTGAAGCCAGCCTGGTCAAGGATCTGGAGGAACACGGTATTGGCCGCCCGTCTACCTACGCCAGTATTATCTCGACACTCCAGGCCCGGGAGTACGTCAACCTCGACAAGAAACGGTTTTTCCCCACGGACGTAGGCTCGGTGGTCAACAAATTCCTGACCGAACATTTCACCCGCTATGTCGATTACGATTTTACCGCCAAGCTGGAGGACCAGCTGGACATCATCTCCACCGGCGAGAAGGAATGGATCCCGGTGCTGGAGGATTTCTGGAAAGGATTCAGCCAGCAGATCGAGGAAAAGAAGAATATCGAGCGCAAGGACCTCACCCATGAGCAGCTCGATGAAGCCTGCCCAAAATGCGGCAAGCCGCTGTCCGTAAGGCTGGGAAAACGCGGAAAATTCGTCGGCTGCAGCGGTTATCCGGAGTGCGACTTTACCCGCAGCATGGATGGCGAGGTCAGGCCGGACGAGCCGGTCGTGGTGGAAGGGCGCCTGTGCCCGAAATGCGAAAGCCCTTTACATGTGAAATCCGGCGCTTACGGAAAGTTCATCGGTTGCTCGGCTTATCCAAAATGCAAGTTCCTCGAACCCCTGGAGAAACCCAAGGATACGGGGGTTACGTGCCCGGAATGCAAAAAAGGCAGTCTGATCGAGCGTAAAAGCCGCTACGGGAAGCTGTTTTATTCCTGCAACACTTACCCGGATTGCAAGTATGCGGTCTGGAATCCGCCCGTCGCCGAACCTTGCCCAAAATGCGGCTGGCCGGTGCTAACCATCAAGACGACCAAACGTCGCGGCACGGAAAAAGTTTGCCCGCAGAAAGAATGCGGGTATAGCGAACCCATTGCTGCTGCTGACGAATAACGCGTCGGCAATCATGAAAAAGGGGCCTGAATGGCCCCTTTTTCATTGCTCCACGATATTTTCTTACTTCAGGCTGCGACGCGGCGCTTAAACTCACCGGTGCGAGTATCGATTTCTATTTTATCGCCAATCTCGCAAAACAGCGCAACCGGTAATTCGAAACCGGTGGCGACCTTTGCCGGCTTCATGACTTTACCGGAAGAGTCTCCACGCACTGCGGGTTCGGTGTATACGATTTCGCGTACAACGGTGGTCGGCAATTCAACGGAAATGGCTTTGTCCTGGTAGAAAACCACTTCACAGGGCATGCTGTCTTCGAGGTAATTAATAGCATCGCCCAAATTTTCCTGCTCGACTTCGTGTTGGTTGTAATCCGTATCCATGAACACATACATCGGATCGGCGAAGTATGAGTAGGTCACTTCCTTGCGCTCAAGCTGCACCACTTCAAACTTATCGTCAGCCCGGTAAATAGCCTCGCTTGGGGAGTCGGTCAGGAGATTCTTCATTTTCATCTTGACCACGGATGCATTGCGGCCGGATTTGGTGTACTCGGCCTTAAGGACCACCATCGGGTCATTGCCGATCATGATTACATTGCCTGGGCGGACTTCTTGTGCGGTTTTCATGGTTCTTCCTGCAAAATATTAAAAGTTGGGCGGATAATAAAGCCGATTATTTTAACTTATTATTACAAAAGTTTACTAGCTTTGTAGTCAAATCTTCTTTTTTTATCAGTCTGTTTGCCCATTCCAGGGCATGTGTTTCCAGTGTGGCGCGGTGCCTCCATAAACTTTCCCAATCCAGAACGCCCGGTGCGCCCCCGTTCCATGCTTCAAAAAATCTCCTCAGTGCTGCCGCCGCTGATTGGGGCAAGTCGGCACAATAGCGATCCAGATAGGCATTCATTTTTGGCCAATGCGCCCCGGCTTCCTGAGGATATATTTGCCAGGCCATGGGTCGGGCTGCCCACTGGGCGCGAAGAAAAGAATCTTCCCCTCGGACGAAATTGAAATCGCACGCCCACAAGAGCTTGTCATACTCGCCCTGCTCTAGAAATGGTAAAACCCTGACAATAAGACTCTCTTTTTTGAAAAGGTTCTCCGCTTCCGGGTGGGGAGCCCCAAAAAAGGAGGTTATTTGTGTCGTTGCCACCCCTTCCGGAATCAGGCATGTCACCGGTGTCGCGCCTTTCGCCCAGTCCGTGAACAGGCTTGCCGCAGAATTGTTGTCGTAGCAAAACAGGGAAGCCCGGATTTCATTTAATTCGGGGGGGGGAATGCCCAATCTCTGCCAAAAAGCGGCACAGAGCCGAGTATCTGCCTGAAAAACGGCCCGTTGCTTAAGCCAGTTTTTTTCAGCCAGCAAGCCCCCCGTGCCCGAAGAAAATCCCGGGAAAAAAAAGTACTTGATCAGAGGTAATCTGGGGTGAGGGGAGGGAAGGCCATGATGGCTGTCAACCCACTCCTCAGCGCTGAGATATTCCAGGTTTACCCAAGCATGTCTGCGTCCGCTTTTTGCCATCGCGGTCACATACGCTGCCGGCAGTTCGCAGCCGAAAGCTTCTATTACCACATCCGCTGGATCGGCGGCCTCACTGGACTCTGCCCATGGCCTTATTTCCACGCCACGGGAAATTTGCAGCGGCAAGCATGGATCAATTTCCGGATTTATCTTTTGAAAGCTGATCAGGTCGTCCGTCCACAGACGGACCCTTAATCCATGCTCGGCAACCAGCTGGCGGGCAAGCCGCCAGCAGACGCCAATATCGCCGTAATTATCGACTACCGCGCTGAAGATGTCCCAGCGTGGCAAGGCGTTATCAGATGTCGAGGTTTCTTGCTCCAAGTGCGTTTGTTTCGATAAAGGCGCGTCGCGGTTCAACCTGGTCGCCCATCAAAGTGGTAAAAATTTCGTCCGCGGCGATCACATCGTCAATCTGCACTCGAAGCAACCGTCTTACCTGGGGATCCATGGTGGTTTCCCAAAGCTGCCCGGGATTCATTTCACCCAAACCCTTGTAGCGCTGGATACCCAGGCCGCGTTTAACTTCTTCCAGTAGCCAGTCCATTGCGGCCTTGAATTCAGTAACCGGCTGGAATCGTTCTCCACGCTTGATATTTGCCCCTTCTTTAAGCAAACCATGCAGGACCTGCGCTGTTTTTAACAGCTGCGCATAGTCCCCGCTTTGCTGGAAATCCCGATCCAAGTAACTGGTCTGTAAATTGCCATGCACCATCTTGCTGATCTTCAGTCGGCAGTTTTCTGTCGATTCGTCATAGTAGGCTGTGACCGCATACTGCTCGTTATCCAATACTTTCTTAAGTTGCTCCGCACTTTCAGTCGCAGTCGCAAGATCACTCAGGTCAAGTACGATGTTTTTAAGCAGTGCATAGAGTATCGGTTCTGCAATTATGCGGCTCAGACGCTCTACAATCGCTTCGGCCAGCAAGAATTCCTTGGCTACTTCTTCCAGAGCGACCTTGCTGATCGGTTCTTTACCACCCTCCGTAACCAGTTCGGCCTCGCTTAACGCCATTTGCAGCATGTATTGCTTCAATTCATGATCGTCTTTCAGGTAGCGCTCCTGCTTGCCATGCTTGACCTTGTACAGAGGAGGCTGGGCAATGTAGATGTGGCCCCGTTCAACCAGTTCCGGCATCTGCCGGTAGAAGAAGGTAAGCAATAAAGTGCGGATATGGGAGCCGTCCACATCCGCGTCGGTCATGATGATAATACGGTGATAGCGCAGCTTTTCCGCTGAGTATTCATCCTTGCCTATCCCGGTGCCCAGGGCAACGATCAGTGTGGCGATTTCCTGGGAGGACACCAACCGATCGAAACGGGCCCGCTCGACGTTGAGAATTTTTCCCTTCAGGGGGAGTATCGCCTGGAATTTCCTGTCCCTCCCCTGTTTCGCCGACCCACCTGCTGAATCACCCTCTACCAGGTAAAGTTCGGACAGTGCCGGATCTTTTTCCTGACAATCGGCCAATTTGCCCGGCAAACCCATGCCATCCAGTACGCCTTTACGACGCGTTATTTCTCTCGCTTTGCGCGCGGCTTCACGAGCACGCGCCGCATCGACAATTTTTCCACAGATGATTTTGGCATCATTCGGATTTTCCAGCATATATTCTGCCAATTTCGCGGAAACGATTTCCTGCACGACCGGCATCACTTCGGACGAAACCAATTTTTCCTTGGTCTGCGAGGAAAATTTCGGGTCCGGAATTTTAACCGAGAGTACGCAGGTCAGTCCTTCACGCATATCATCGCCGGCTGTTTCCACCTTGGCTTTTTTTGCTTGTTCACTTTGTTCTATATAGGTATTTAAGGTGCGTGTCATCGCGTTGCGGAGTCCTGTCAAATGACTTCCTCCGTCACGCTGCGGAATGTTATTAGTAAAACATTGAACTGATTCCTGATAGGAATCATTCCACTGCATGGCCACTTCCACAGTCATGCCGTCTTTTTCGCCCATTGCATAAAAGATCTTGGGGTGCAAAACGGTTTTGCTTCGGTTTACATATTCCACAAATCCTTTTACACCCCCACTGAAAGCGAAATTGTCGCTTTTTCCTGTGCGCTGGTCGATAAGTTCAATGTGTACACCATTGTTGAGGAAGGAGAGTTCGCGCAGGCGCTTGGCTAGAATTTCATAATGGTATTCAACTAAACCAAAAATTTCCTCATCGGCCAGAAAATGGACATCCGTACCATGTTTTTCTGTCTGCCCTACAAGTTTTAACGGTTCAATTGCGGCGCCACAACGAAACTCCATCGAATGGGTTTGCCCATCACGGCGAATCGTCAATTTCAGCCATTTTGAAAGGGCATTGACGCAGGACACGCCTACCCCATGCAATCCCCCGGAAACCTTGTAGGAATTGCTATCGAACTTCCCGCCGGCATGCAATTCGGTCATCACGATTTCTGCCGCCGACCTTTTGAATTCGTCGTCTTCTTTTATTCCGGTGGGAATCCCCCGCCCATTATCATGAACGCTGATGGAATTATCCGGATGAATTACAACTTTAATTTCGTTACAATGCCCGGCAAGCGCCTCATCAATAGCGTTATCCACCACTTCAAACACCATGTGGTGCAATCCAGACCCATCGCTCGTATCGCCAATATACATGCCTGGCCGTTTACGTACGGCTTCTAGCCCCTTCAGAATTTTGATGCTATCGGAATTATAATCAGACATTATTTATGGTTCCACGTGAAACAATCTTAATTTAAATGCGCATTGGCATAACAACATACTTGAAACATTCGTTATTGGGAATCGTGAATAACCCACTACTATTCGCATCGCCAAACGAGAGAGTTATGGAGGTATTGCTTAAGTTAGTCAGCACATCCAGCAAGTAATTTACATTAAAACCGATATCTAACGGTTCTCCTGCATAGCTAACTTCGATTTCCTCTTGAGCTTCTTCTTGCTCATTATTGTTACAAATTATGCGCAGACTATTTTGAGTTAGTACCAATCTAACGCCACGGAATTTTTCATTGGAAAGAATGGACGCACGCTGTAGCGATTGTAGCAGGAGTATGCGGTCGATCTGTATATGGTTCTGATAATCTGAGGGAATTACCCTATTAAAATCAGGAAATTTTCCTTCGACTATTTTTGATACCAAAATAATATTGGAAAAAGAAAACCTTGTCTGGTTTTGGCCAATTTCAATCATTACTTCTTCATCGGTATCAGCAAGTAACTTAATCAACTCTATCACTGTCTTTCGTGGCAGTATCACTTCCTGGGCCAAATCCGCCTCAGTCTCTTCCGCGCTTTCTAGCGGGGAACAAGCCATGCCAAGTCGATGTCCATCGGTCGCAACAACCCGAAGCAATTTGCTTTCTAGCACCAGCAATAAGCCATTCAGATAATAGCGAATATCCTGCTGAGCCATCGCATACTGAACTAGATTGAGTAAATTTTTCAGAGTCTTTTGAGTTGTTTTTAAACAGGACCTGTTTTCTCCTGAGGGTACTAGTTTGGGAAAATCATTGGCTGGCAACGTCTGAAGATTGAAACGGCTTTTCCCTACTTTTACCTGTAATCGCGAATCATCGCGATCTAGCGAGATTTGGGAGCTATCCGGAAAGGCGCGGCAGATGTCCTGAAGTTTTTTGGCTGGCGCAGTCACCGTAAAATCAGGATGTTCATCCTGGCAAACGGATGTCGCTGTAATTTGTATTTCCAAGTCTGTTGCAATAACAGAAAGTTTATCTTCATTTTTTTCAATGAGGATATTTGAAAGAATAGGGAGGGTATGTCGCCTTTCTACAATACCGATTACGGATTGGAGTGGTTTTAATAATGCATCCCTGTTTATTTGAATTAATAACATATATATATTCCTAAGAATAATAGTAAGTTTGACCCTTTATGGGTATGGTTGTTATTTTTATATATAAATCAATATGATAATATAACAAAAAGGCTGTGGACAAGTTTGCTGAGGTTTGTGGATTAATTGGTGCTAATTTTTTTCAGTCTGACTTAAATAGGCTTTACTCACATTGAGTCCACATGATTAGCTACGCAGAATTTGCAGCAATATTTCAAAGTCCCTATTAATGGTGGGATCTGTGCTTTTTAGTTCCGTAATTTTTTTGCAAGCATGGATAACGGTTGAATGGTCACGCCCACCGAATGCATCGCCAAGCTCCGGATAACTCAATTGTGTTAGTTCTTTTGCGAGTGCCATGGCGACTTGCCTCGGGCGAGCAACATTTCTGGAACGTTTCGGTGAAAACATTTCAGCGACTTTAATTTTATAGTAATCCGCAACGGTTTTTTGAATATTATCCAGGGAAACTTGCCTATTTTGAACAGCAAGCAGATCTTTGAGTGCTTCCTTGGCTAACTCTAAGTTTATCGGATGTCCAGTGAATCGAGAGTACGCGAGAACGCGTTTTAAAGCGCCTTCCAGCTCGCGTACATTGGAGCGGATTTGTTTGGCGATGAAAAATGCGACTTCTTCTTGTAGTTTTATTTCCTCGACGCGAGCTTTCTTTAACAGGATTGCCACTCGCATTTCCAGTTCTGGGGGTTCGATAGCAACGGTTAGACCCCATCCGAAGCGGGATATGAGACGGTCTTCCATCCCCGCTATTTCCCTGGGAAAGGTATCGCAAGTGATAATTACCTGCTTGTGAGCTTCGATTAGAGCATTAAAAGCATAAAAGAACTCTTCCTGGGTTCGATTCTTGCCGGCAAAGAACTGGATGTCGTCAATCAAGAGCAAATCCAGGGAGTGGTAATATCGCTTGAAATCATCAAAAGCCTTGTGCTGGTAAGCACGCACTACGTCAGAAACATAGCGTTCCGCGTGCAGATAGCTGATTTTTGCCTTGCTGTTTTGCTCCTGAACCAGATTGCCGATAGCCTGGATTAAATGGGTTTTACCTAGTCCAACCCCGCCGTAGACAAACAAGGGGTTATAAGCGGTTCCGGGATTTTCGGCGACTTGTATTGCGGCAGCCCGGGCAAGCTGGTTTGCTTTGCCGGTGACGAAGTTGGCGAAAGTGAACAGGGGGTTAAGGCGAGATTGATCCGGTTTCGCATTTTGTCGATCGGGTTTTGCCAAGGCGACGACTGCGGGGATAGGCGTATTATTTTCCGGGATGTCTGGTAGGGAAAGCACCAACGAGAGCGGTTCGGAGAAATGAGCTTCAGCCATTTCCTCGATGCGAGCCAGGAATTTATCTTTAATCCATTGCAGAATAAAGCGATTTGGAGCGATCAGGCGAGGAATGCCGTCCGATGAGTCGAATTTAAGCGGTTTAATCCAGGTGTTAAATTGTTGAGGAGGCAAGTCCTCCTTAAATTTATTTACACAATCAAGCCAAAAACTTTCCATTGGGTAATCCAAAAATCTTCCATAAAATATTCGTTGGAGTTGTTTCGGTTAGCGTCAAACGCCTGAGGAACCCAACAGCAAGTCGATATTCTATTCTTTTTGAATAAACTTATCCACAGGGTGATGGGATAAATATCATTTGACAAAAACACCTTAAAGATAGTCTAATAACTGGTTTTAGCTAAACGAGTTTTTGGGGTAACAAAATGAAACGGACTTATCAACCTTCAGTCGTCAAACGCAAACGCACCCATGGTTTCCGTGCGCGGATGAAAACAAGCGGCGGTCGCGCCGTGATCAGGGCACGACGCGCCAAGGGTCGGTCTAAACTCAGCGTATAGTTGTTGCTTGGCAGTGCCGGCCACCCATGCTTTTCAGAAAAGCAAACGGTTAAAAGAAACGGATGAGATTTCATCCGTTTTTTCGTTTAAATGTCAGCTTTATGGCGATTACTTACGCATACTGGCCAAGCCGAACGAGCTGAATCACCCGCGATTTACCGGGATCATCCGAAAAAAAACGGCATCCCATGCGGTGACCAGGAATTACATCAAGCGCAGTCTGCGAGAAATTTTCCGTCGGCACCAACACCTGTTTGGCAGTTTGGATATTGTTATCCTGGCGCACAAGACTTTTACCGGGAAGGCATTCCATCAGATAGAGGAAGAGTTCTTGCGTTTAATGGATGGCGTGCAAGACAAGTTGCTACGAAGATAATGAAACGTCTATTTATCGGATTAATCAGGGTTTACCAATATTTGATTAGCCCCCTGCTGGGGCCACGCTGCCGTTTTACCCCGACTTGTTCCGAATATTCCTGCCAGGCACTAGTCAAGTTCGGTGCTTTCAAGGGTAGCTGGCTTGGAATCAAAAGACTTTGCCGTTGTCACCCCCGGCATCCGGGCGGATACGATCCGATACCCTAAAATTATGATTGAGGCAACATGGACACCCAACGTCTGATACTTTTCATCGTTTTTTCCTTTTCTATCTTGATGTTATGGGATGCCTGGCAAAAGGAACAGCACCCAGCCCCGATTGGCCAAATCGCACAGCAAAAAGCGGGTGTTGACCAAACTCCTGCGCCCATGGCTCGCGCCCTGGAGGCGCCAGCCAAGGATTCCGCCGGCCCGCTGCAAACCGGGGAGCGGATAAAGGTACAAACGGATTTGGTTTATGCCGAAATCGACACTCTGGGCGGCGATGTGCGCCGGCTGGAACTGCTGAAGCATCATGACACTCAGGATAAAAGCAAAAACTTCATATTGCTGGAGGACGACCCGAAGCGCCTCTACATCGCTCAATCTGGCCTGATCGGCAATGACTTGCCCACACATAAAACGCTTTTTTCTACAGCGACAACGCAGTACAAACTCGCCGAGGGAGCGGATGAATTACAGGTGAAGCTGACCTGGGCGGGAGCGAATGGCGTCAAGGTGGACAAGGTTTTTATCTTTCGCAAGGGTAGCTACGTAGTTGATGTTGTTTACGAAATTAGCAATGGCAGCGCTACCCGTCTGGAGCCGCACTCCTATTTCCAATTGGTACGCAATGGCCAGCCCCCCATCGGGGACCCAAAGTTCATCACGACTTACACCGGCCCTGCGATTTATACCGAGAAGGATAAATTTCAGAAACTCGGTTTTTCTGATATCGAGAAGGACAAAGCGACCTTTGCAAAGCAAAGTAATGATGGCTGGGTCGCCATGATTCAGCTTTATTTTCTCGGTGCCTGGTTGCCGGCTAATGATCAGCCGCGTGAATATTATGCGAAGAAATTGGGAGATGATCTTTATAACGTGGGTGTGGTTTTGCCGGTGGGCTCGATTGAGCCAGGGGGCAACAAAAAAGTAACCGTGCCCCTTTATGCGGGACCCCAGGAACAAGATCATCTGAGCAAGGTTGCTCCAGGACTGGATCTGGTCGTTGATTACGGCATACTTACCGTGATTTCGGCACCGCTGTTCTGGGTGTTGGCGTGGCTTAACAAGCTGGTTCAAAACTGGGGGGTGGCGATTATTCTGCTGACCATCCTGATCAAGCTGGCTTTCTATCCGCTGTCCGCGAAAAGCTACCGCTCCATGGCGCAAATGCGCGTGCTCGGGCCGAAGCTGCAAAAACTCAAGGAGCAGTACGGCGACGACCGCCAGCGTTTGCATACAGCCATGATGGAGCTATACAAGACGGAGAAGGTCAACCCGCTAGGCGGCTGTCTGCCGGTCGTGGTGCAAATCCCGGTCTTTATTGCGCTCTACTGGGCACTGTTGAACAGCGTCGAGATGCGCCAGGCACCCTTCATGCTGTGGATTAACGACTTGTCCGCGCCGGATCCCTATTACATTCTGCCGATCGTGATGGGGATCACCATGATCATCCAGACCAAGCTCAACCCAACGCCGCCCGATCCCATTCAGGCAAAGGTGATGATGATCATGCCGATCGCTTTCAGCGTATTCTTCTTTTTCTTCCCTGCCGGCCTGGTCTTGTACTGGGTGGTGAATAACGTGCTGTCGATTGCTCAGCAATGGTATGTCACTCATGGCGTCGAGCAGGAAAAAGCCCTTGCCAAGGGGCATGGCAAACACTGATACCATCGCCGCAATTGCCACGGCCCATGGGCGGGGTGGCATCGGCGTGGTTCGTGTCTCCGGTGAAGACCTGAGTGGTTTTGTCCGGGATTTTTTAGGGAAAATGCCGCCCCCCCGTACTGCCGCGCTGAGCAATTTCATGGCGGCAGACGGGGCACCGATCGATCAGGGCATCGCTCTGTATTTCCCCGCGCCGCATTCCTATACAGGTCAGGATGTTCTCGAGCTGCAAGGCCACGGAGGCGATGCGGTGCTGCGCCGACTGCTGGGCCGTTGCCTGGAATTGGGCGCACGTCCGGCCGAACCTGGTGAATTTACCCGGCGCGCCTTTCTCAATGACAAGATGGATTTGGCTCAGGCGGAAAGCGTTGCTGACCTGATCGATGCTTCCACGGTGGAGGCAGCCAAAACCGCGATGCGTTCGCTGCGCGGGGAGTTTTCCCGTGCCATCCATCAGCTGGTGGATGCGCTGATCGACCTGCGCATGCTGGTGGAAGCGACCCTGGACTTCCCGGAGGAGGAAATTGATTTTCTCGAAGAGTCCAGCGCACTTAACCAGCTAGCCGCTATCAACGCGCAACTGGAGACGGTGTTCCGTCAGGCAAATCAGGGCAGTCTGCTGCGCGAAGGTTTGCATATTGTCCTCATCGGCCAGCCGAATGTGGGCAAATCCAGCTTGCTTAACCTGCTTGCGGGAGAGGAGGTGGCTATCGTCACCCCTGTTGCGGGAACGACCCGGGATGCGATCCGGCAGCACATTGAAATCGAGGGGGTGGCGCTGCATTTCATTGACACGGCAGGGCTGCGCGATACCGACGATGAAGTTGAGAAAATCGGCATTGCCCGCACCTGGAGCGCGATTCGGCAAGCCAACGCGGCATTGCTCCTGGTCGATGCGGCAAAAGGCATTGCGCCGGCCGACCTCGAG
Source organism: uncultured Sulfuricella sp. (assembly GCA_964559825.1). GTDB lineage: Bacteria > Pseudomonadota > Gammaproteobacteria > Burkholderiales > Sulfuricellaceae > Sulfuricella. The sequence goes on from CAZLJK010000002.1 coordinate 139,435, forward strand.
ATCATGGCCAAGTTGCCACCAAGCCAACCGCTGCTGCGGGTATTCAACAAAATCGATCTGCTTGGCCAAACGCCCCGAGTGGATGCTGCTGGCGGGTCCGTGAACATTTACCTTTCGGCCAAGACGGGCGCAGGAGTCGACCTGCTTCACGAGCATATGCTACAAGCCGTTGGCTGGCAGGCCGGGGGCGAGGGGGTGTTCATGGCGCGCGCGCGCCACTTGAGCGCCTTGCGCGAAGCCAAGGAACGATTGGCCCAGGCGGCGGATTGCAAGGGTCGGGTCGAGTTTTTTGCGGAGGAGCTCCGGCTGGCCCAGAACGCGCTTTCCAGTATTACCGGCGAATTTTCATCTGACGATTTACTGGGCGAGATATTCTCCCGTTTCTGCATCGGAAAATAGTGTTTCACGTGAAACACTAACCGTTTTGGGTTATGATGCGCACTTATTTCGTACAGTCGGTCGACCATGCTTTATCCCTCCCAATTTGATGTCATCGTGATCGGCGGCGGCCATGCCGGAACGGAAGCCGCGCTGGCCGGCGCCCGCATGGGCTTGAAAACGCTGCTGTTGACGCATAACATCGAGACGCTTGGCCAGATGTCATGCAATCCCTCGATAGGCGGCATCGGCAAGGGCCATCTGGTGAAAGAGGTCGATGCCCTGGGCGGGGCCATGGCCGCAGCGACGGATGAGGCCGGCATCCAGTTTCGTATCCTCAATTCCAGCAAGGGACCGGCGGTAAGGGCAACGCGTGCACAGGCGGACCGCGTTCTTTATCGGCAGGCGATCCGGAGACGGCTAGAGAACCAGCCCAACCTGTGGCTGTTCCAGCAAGCGGTGGATGACCTGATTCTTGAGCGGGACCGCGTGGTGGGCGTGGTCACCCAACTGGGCTTGCGCTTTCAGGCCAAGTCCGTAGTCTTGACGGCGGGCACGTTCCTGGCTGGCTTGGTCCATGTCGGGCAGTCGAATTACCAGGCCGGCCGCGCCGGAGATCCGCCTTCGATCACCCTTGCGCAACGGCTGCGCGAGTTCAAGCTGCCGGTGAAGCGCTTCAAGACGGGCACCCCGCCGCGCATCGACGGCCGCAGCCTGGATTATTCGGTAATGGTGGAACAGCCCGGTGACGACCCAGCGCCGGCATTTTCCTTTCTCGGTTCTTCCGCACAGCATCCGCGCCAATTGCCGTGCTGGATCACCCAGACCAATCTGCGCACTCACGACATCATTCGCGGCGGGCTGGACCGTTCCCCGCTGTACACGGGCGTGATCGAGGGAGTGGGTCCACGCTATTGCCCGTCAATCGAAGACAAGATCATGCGCTTTTCCGGCAAGGATTCTCACCAGATTTTCGTTGAGCCGGAGGGGTTGAGCACCCATGAAATCTATCCCAACGGCATTTCCACCAGCCTGCCTTTCGATGTGCAGGTGGAACTGGTTCGCTCTATCCGGGGCTTTGAAAATGCGCATATCACGCGCCCCGGCTACGCGATCGAGTATGATTTTTTCGACCCGCTTGGGCTGAAACATTCATTGGAGACCAAGGCCATACAGGGGTTGTTCTTCGCCGGCCAGATCAATGGCACTACCGGTTATGAAGAAGCTGCGGCGCAGGGGATGCTGGCAGGGATCAATGCCGGATTGTCTGCACAGGGAAGAGAGGCTTGGTACCCCAGCCGGGACCAGGCTTATCTTGGGGTGATGGTGGATGACCTGATTACCCGTGGCGTGGTCGAGCCTTACCGGATGTTTACCAGTCGCGCCGAATACCGGTTGATGCTGCGCGAGGACAATGCCGATTTGCGATTGACGGAAGCGGGGCGGATGCTGGGCGTGGTGGATGATGCGCGCTGGCAGCGCTTTGCGGAAAAACGCGAAGCGATCGCGCGTGAACAGGAGCGCCTGAAGAGCGTCTGGGTGAACCCGAAGCTGCTGCCCCAGGCAGACGCGGAAAGGGTGCTGGGCAAGGGCATCGAGCGGGAGTATTCTCTGTTGGACTTGCTGCGCCGCCCGGATGTCAGTTATCGCGACTTGATGACGCTGCCGGGCGCCGGCGACGGGGTCGCCGACTTGACGGTGGCCGAACAAGTCGAGATCCAGGCCAAATACCAGGGTTATATCGCCCGCCAGCAGGAGGAGGTCGCCCGCCACCAGTATTATGAAGCCATGGTCTTGCCGCTGGGGCTGGATTACTGCGAGGTGCACGGACTATCCATCGAGGTGCAACAGAAACTCAACCAGCACAAGCCGGAAACGCTGGGGCAGGCCGGACGCATTTCCGGGGTTACGCCAGCGGCGATTTCGGTGCTGCTGGTGCACTTGAAGCGTAGCCAGAACGTCTGTGACGCAAAGAAAAGCGCATGAGCCAGGAAGAAAAACTCGCCTGTGGCCTGGAGGAAATGGGACTGCATTTGGATCAGGCGACGCAAACGAGCTTGCTGAATTACGTGGCGCTGATACAAAAATGGAACAAGGTATATAACCTGACTGCCGTGCGCGACCCGCTAAAAATGGTCACCCAGCATCTGCTCGATAGTCTGGCGGTTTTATCGCACATCGTCGGGCGCCGAATTATCGATGTAGGAACTGGGCCCGGTCTGCCGGGAATCCCCCTGGCGCTGGCGAACCCGGCGTTGGAGGTTACTCTGCTGGACAGCAACCATAAGAAAACCAGCTTCCTTCGGCAGGCTTGTCTGGAGCTGGGCCTGGTTAACGCGACGGTCGTCTGCGAAAGGGTGGAGGCTTGGCGGCCGGAAGAAAAATACGATGTTGTGATTTCCCGCGCATTTTCCGATTTGGCCGAATTTGCTAGCCTGGCGCAGCATTTATGCAATGATACGGGACGGATGTTGGCAATGAAGGGGGTTTATCCCCATGAGGAATTGGTTCAACTGCCTGCAACCGTTGCGTTGCTGGGTGTAGAGCCGCTCAAGGTGCCAGGCCTGGATGCCGAGCGGCACCTGGTTTTGCTGCGGCCGATCAAAATGGAAGCTATGGGGTAGGGTGGGGTGATGGCAAAAATACTCGCAATTACAAATCAAAAAGGCGGGGTGGGGAAAACCACCACCACGGTCAATCTCGCAGCCAGCCTGGCGGCAACCAAGCGTCGCGTCTTATTGATCGACCTTGACCCGCAGGGCAACGCCACCATGGGTTGCGGTGTTGACAAAATGACCCTGGTGCAGACGGTATACCATGTGCTGCTGGAGGAAAAAAGCATCGCGGAGGTGCGTATCGCCAACACCTGCGGCAAATTTGACCTGATCCCCGCCAATCGCGAGCTGGCGGGTGCGGAAGTCGAGCTGGTGGATTTGCCGCAGCGGGAGAAGCGGCTTAAGAATGCCTTGGCCAACATTGAAGCCGATTATGATTTTGTGCTGATTGACTGCCCCCCGGCGCTTAACCTGCTGACGGTGAATGGCCTTTGCGCCGCGCATGCAGTGATGATCCCGATGCAGTGCGAATATTACGCTCTGGAGGGGTTGAGCGATCTGGTGCAGACCATCAAACGGGTGCGCGCCAGCCTTAACCCGCAATTGGAAATCGAGGGGCTGCTGCGGACCATGTTCGACCCGCGCAATACCCTGGCGCAGCAAGTGTCGGAACAGCTGCAGCAGCATTTCGGGGATAAGGTCTACCGCACCGTGATTCCGCGGAATGTCAGGCTGGCGGAGGCGCCCAGTTATGGCATGCCGGTGCTGTATCACGACAAGACATCGAAAGGTGCGCAGGCTTATTTGGCGTTGGCGGGCGAACTGGTAAGAAAGTGAGAGAGAAATGGTAAAAATGAAGGGGTTGGGCCGCGGCCTGGATGCGTTGCTGGGAGGGGGTAGCGAGGAAAACAATAAAGATACGCTGCAAAAAATGAAGCTGGACCAGCTTCAGCCCGGCAAATATCAGCCGCGCACCCACATGGACCAGGAATCACTGGTCGAGTTGTCCGAGTCCATCAAGTCTCAGGGGATCATGCAGCCGATACTGGCAAGGGCGCTGATTGCGGGCAACTACGAAATTATTGCCGGCGAGCGGCGCTGGCGTGCAGCACGCCTTGCCGGATTGACGGAAGTGCCGGTGTTGGTGCGGGTGGTGCCGGACGAGGCGGCATTGGCAATGTCGCTGATCGAGAATATTCAGCGTGAAAACCTCAATCCGCTGGAGGAAGCCACGGGAATCCAGCGCCTGATTAACGAGTTCGACATGACTCACCAGCTCGCCGCCGAGGCGGTCGGCCGTTCGCGTAGCGCGGTGAGCAATCTGCTGCGCCTGCTCAATCTGGCGGCTCCGGTCCAGGAGCTGCTGATGCACTGCCAGCTCGACATGGGGCATGCCAGGGCGCTTCTGAGCTTGCCCAATGCGGGGCAGATTATTGCGGCTAACGAGATCGTGGGCAAAGGCCTGTCCGTGCGTGAAGCGGAAAGACTGGTTCAACGCCAACAACAGCCGGAACCGAAGCCCAAGGACAAGCCGGATCGGGATATTTTAAGGCTGCAGGAAGATTTGGCGGAAAAGCTGGGTGCCGTGGTAACGCTGAAGACCCAGAAGAAGGGCCGGGGCAGGCTGATCATCAATTACGACAGTCTGGAGCAGCTCGACAGCATCATTGGCCGACTAGGAGAAAAATAGCGGGCAGGCCGACGAAATTTAACGGTCCGGCAATAAACCGGCTCGACTAGAACTTTTAACCACGGATTTCATTGATCTGGCTCAACCAGAACGGCCAAATCCTACGCATAAATTGACGAGCAGGCGAGAGTGAACTAAAATCGCGACTCATTTTAATGACGATTCTCAGATGGGCTCGGCCCCCCGGGTGGTAAGCCTGCAGGCCGTTTTAGCAGTTTTCGTTGCATCGCTGGTGTACTTCCTGTTGGGAAAAGAGGCCGCAAAAGCAGTTTTATTTGGCGGCGCGGTGGCGGTGGCGAATGCACTGTTTCTAATCTGGTGCATGCGTGCCGGATCTCGACGACCCATACGGGACGCGCGCCAGGAATTGGCCTGGCTGGTACGTTTCAGTATGGAACGGTTTTTTGTGGTCGCGCTGCTGCTGGTGGTGGGATTGGGGTGGTTGAAACTGCTGCCGGTGCCTTTGTTAATGGGCTTCGTGCTGGGGCAGTTGACCTTGATCGTTTCGACAATATTCAGTGGAATAGAGAAATAAACAATGTCTGGCGAAACACTCACCTCCTCGGAGTACATCCGGCACCATTTGCAGAATCTGACTTTCGGCAAGTTGCCGGACGGTTCCCTGGGTATTGCACACAGTGCCGAGCAGGCCAAGGAAATGGGTTTCTGGGCCATTAACCTGGATACCACTATCGTTTCTCTTGTTCTTGGCGGATTATTTTTGTATTTTTTTGCGCGTGCGGCGCAAAAGGCTACGGCTGGCGTGCCCAGCGGCCTGCAGAATTTCGTCGAATGGATCGTCGAGTTTATCGATACCAGTGTGCGCGGTTCGTTCACCGCCAAAAATGATATGGTGGCGCCGCTCGCGCTGACCATTTTCGCCTGGATCCTGTTGATGAATCTGATGGATCTGCTGCCCATCGATTACCTGCCACTAATTGCTCATGCGGCAGGCATCCCGTTCCTGAAAGTAGTCCCTACGACCGACCCCAACGCCACGTTCGGCATGTCCATAGGGGTGTTCGTGCTGGTGGTGTATTACAGCATTAAGATGAAAGGCTTGGGCGGATTTGTCGGCGAATTGACCCTGCAACCCTTCGGCAAATTCGGCATGCCTGCCAATATCTTCCTGGAGGGCGTGAACCTGATCGCCAAGCCGATCTCCCTCGCCCTGCGGCTGTTCGGTAACATGTACGCAGGTGAAATGATCTTTATCCTGATCGCGCTGATGGGCGCCTCCTGGGCGAGCGTTTCTTTCGGCAGCACGCTGCTGTTCGGCTCGCAGGTCGTGCTTTCCCTGGGATGGGCTATTTTCCACATTCTGATCGTGACGCTACAGGCGTTCATATTCATGACGCTGACCGTGGTTTACCTGGATATGGCGCATCAGGAACACCATTAAGCACCAAATTCATACTTTTTAAATTAACCAGGAGATACACAATGGAACATGCACTGCTTTTCATCGCTGGCGCGATCATGATGGGTCTGGGCGCACTGGGCGCTGCGGTCGGGATCGGCATTCTGGGCGGTCGTTTTCTTGAAGGTGCCGCGCGTCAGCCCGAGCTGATTCCGATGTTGCGTACCCAGTTCTTCGTGGTCATGGGCCTGGTCGATGCGGTGCCGATGATTGCCGTGGGCATCGCCATGTACGTTCTGTTTGCAGTCGCGGGCTAAGCGGATTGTGATTCTTAACACAAGAAAGGTTCATGCATGAATATCAATGCAACCCTTCTCGGGCAAACGATCATGTTCGTCCTGTTCGTCTGGTTCTGCATGCGGTTCGTATGGCCGCCCATCATGCAGGTGCTGACGGCGCGCAAGCAGTTGATCGCCGATGGATTGGCTGCCGGCGAACGCGGAAAGCACGAGCTGGAGCTGGCCTCCCGCCGCGCTGCCGAGGGCATGCATGAGGCCAAGCAGAAGGCAGCGGATGTGATTGGCCAGGCAGAGAAGCGCGCCACCCAGATCATTGAGGAAGCCAAGGGGCAAGCCAAGGAAGAAGGTGATCGCCTCGTTGCCGGGGCCAAGGCCGAAATCGAGCAGGAAGTCCACCGCGCCAAGGAAAGTTTGCGCCAGCAGGTCGCCGATCTGGCGATGGCCGGCGCAGAGAAAATCCTGCGTCGCGAGATCGATGCCAAGGCTCACGCCGAGCTGCTGGCCGCGATCAAGAGCGAGTTGTAGGACATCATGGCAGAAGTCACTACCATAGCCAGGCCCTATGCCGAAGCGGCTTACCGCATCGCCGAGCAGGGTGGCGCACTCGACAAATGGTCGCAGATGCTGGAATTTGCGGCGGCGGTTGTTAGCGATCCGCAGATGCAGGCGGTGATCGGCAATCCCCGGCTGACGGCCGAGCAGCAGAGAAGCACGTTCCTTTCGGTGTGCGAAAAAAATCTTGATGCGCAGGGCGTCAACCTGGTGCAATTGCTGCTGGAGAATGGTCGTCTGCCTCTGTTGCCGGTAATCCGCGAGCAGTTCGAGCGGCTTCGGGCATTGCACGGCGGCGTCATGGAAACCGAGATTTTCAGTGCCTATCCCCTGAGCGACGCAGAGAAAGACGATTTGGTGCGTCGCCTGGAATCCAAATACAAGCGCAAGGTTGAAGCGACCGTAACCCTGGCCCCCGAGCTTATCGGCGGTGTCAGAATTGTGGCGGGAGACGTCGTGATTGATGCCTCGGTGCGCGGCCAATTACAAAACATGGCGTTTACGCTCAAAAGTTAGGAGAGATCATGCAGTTGAATCCCTCAGAGATCAGTGAACTGATCAAGAGCAAAATCGAAAACCTGGCCACCACGGCCGAGGCGCGTAACCAGGGAACAGTGGTGTCGGTGACCGACGGGATCGTCCGCGTTCACGGCCTGAGCGACGCCATGCAGGGTGAGATGCTGGAGTTCCCCGGCAACACCTTCGGCCTTGCGCTCAACCTCGAGCGCGATTCGGTCGGTGCCGTGGTGCTGGGCGAGTACGAGCACATTACCGAAGGCGATGTCGTCAAGTGTACCGGCCGCATCCTGGAGGTGCCGGTTGGCGAAGCCTTGATGGGCCGTGTGGTGAATTCATTGGGTCAGCCGATCGACGGCAAGGGTCCGATCAACACCACCGAAAAATCTCCGATCGAAAAGATCGCCCCCGGCGTGATCGCTCGCCAGTCCGTGTCCCAACCGGTGCAAACCGGCCTCAAGTCGATCGACGCCATGGTGCCGATCGGCCGCGGCCAGCGCGAGCTGATCATCGGCGACCGCCAAACCGGCAAAACCGCCGTGGCCGTGGATGCCATCATCAACCAGAAGGGCACCGGGGTCATCTGCATCTACGTGGCGATCGGCCAGAAGGCGTCGAGCATCATCAACGTGGTGCGCAAGCTGGAAGAGCACGGCGCCATGGGCCATACCATCGTGGTCGCCGCAACCGCCTCCGATTCGGCGGCCATGCAGTACATCGCCCCCTATTCGGGCTGCTCGATGGGCGAATACTTCCGCGACCGCGGCCAGGATGCGCTGATCATTTACGACGACCTTACCAAGCAGGCCTGGGCCTACCGCCAGATTTCCCTGCTGCTGCGCCGCCCGCCGGGCCGCGAAGCTTACCCGGGCGACGTGTTCTACCTGCACTCCCGCCTGCTTGAGCGCGCTGCGCGCATCAATGCGGAAGATGTGGAGAAGCGTTCCGGCGTGAAGGGCAAGACCGGGTCGCTGACCGCGCTGCCGATCATTGAAACCCAGGCTGGCGACGTTTCGGCGTTCGTGCCGACCAACGTGATTTCGATCACCGACGGCCAGATCTTCCTGGAAACCGATTTGTTCAACGCCGGCATCCGTCCCGCAATCAATGCCGGCCTTTCTGTGTCGCGCGTCGGCGGTGCGGCCCAGACCAAGGTGATCAAGAAGCTGGGCGGCGGCATCCGAATGGCGCTGGCTCAGTACCGCGAGCTGGCTGCCTTTGCCCAGTTTGCCTCCGATCTTGACGAGGCAACCCGCAAGCAGCTGGAACGCGGCAAGATGGTCACCGAGCTGATGAAGCAGGCCCAGTTCGCTCCGATGACCGTGGCCGATACCGCGCTCACGTTGTTTGCCGTGAACAAGGGTTATCTCGACGATGTCGACGTGAAAAAGGCGCTGGCCTTCGAAGCGGCCTTGCACGCGTTCATCAAGAGCAAGTACAAGGCTCTGCGCGACAAGATCGAGGAAACCAAGGAAATGGACGCTGAGGCGGAAAAAGCCCTGAGCGCGGCGATCGAAGATTTCAAAGCCAGTGCCGTTTACTGAGCGCGGACGAATTCATAGCGGAGTTGACTGATGGCTGGCGGTAAAGAAATTCGGACCAAAATCAAGAGCGTCCAGAATACCCAGAAGATCACCCGAGCCATGGAAATGGTGGCGGCTTCCAAAATGCGCAAGGCGCAGGACCGGATGCGCGCGGCCAGGCCCTATGCGGAAAAGATCCGCAATGTGGCGGCCCACCTGAGCCATGCCAACCCGGAATACAAACATCCTTTTCTGGTAAAGCGCGAGAACCCGAGCCGTATCGGGGTGATCGTGGTGACTTCGGACAAGGGGTTGTGCGGTGGCCTGAATACCAACGTTCTGCGCATGACTTTGGCGAGGATGAAGGAATGGGAGGGCGGCAAGCACGGCGTCGAAGTTTGCGCCATCGGCAACAAGGCGCTGGGTTTCATGCAGCGCATCGGCGCCAGCGTGCTGTCGCAGGCAACGCATCTGGGCGATACGCCGCACATGGAGAAGCTGATCGGCCCGGTTAAGCTGATGTTGGATGCCTACAATGATGGCCGCATCGACGCGCTGCACATCTGCTTCACCCGCTTCGTCAATACCATGAAGCAGGAACCGGTGATGGAGCAGCTCCTGCCCATCAGCGGCGAAGAGCTAGGCAGCGCGAGCGGGCACTGGGACTACATTTACGAGCCGGACGCGAAGCAGGTCATCGACGAGCTGCTGGTGCGCTATATCGAGACCCTGATTTATCAGGCGGTGGCAGAAAACATCGCCTCCGAGCAGAGCTCCCGGATGGTGGCGATGAAGGCGGCTTCGGACAATGCCGGGAACGTGATAGACGAGCTCAAGCTGGTCTATAACAAAACCCGTCAGGCGGCCATTACCAAGGAACTGTCGGAGATCGTCGCGGGCGCCGCTGCGGTTTAATTTATTAGTAGGGTGGGCACGGTTTTGTGCCCACGCGGAGACAGTCCCTCACCCCAACCCTCTCCCGCCTGCGGGAGAGGGGGCAAACGTGAAGAGCGCTTGTTTCAAACGAATTGTATTTATTAAGGAAGTAATGATGAGCCAAGGTAAAATCGTGCAGATTATCGGTGCGGTGGTGGACGTAGAGTTCCCGCGCGAATCTCTGCCCAAGGTTTACGATGCGCTGAAACTGGCCGACGTGGATCTGACGCTGGAAGTGCAGCAGCAACTCGGCGACGGCGTGGTGCGTACCATTGCCATGGGCACCACGGACGGTTTGCGCCGCGGTATGGGCGTGACGAATACCGGCGCACCCATTTCCGTGCCGGTGGGCACCAAGACCTTGGGCCGCATCATGGACGTGCTGGGCAACCCGATTGACGAGTTGGGTCCGATCGGCAACGAACAAAGCTGGGCGATTCACCGTAAGGCCCCTGCTTTCGACGAGCTGTCCCCTTCCACCGAGCTGCTCGAAACCGGGATCAAGGTGATCGACTTGATCTGCCCGTTCGCCAAGGGCGGCAAGGTTGGCTTGTTCGGCGGCGCCGGCGTGGGCAAGACCGTGAACATGATGGAGTTGATCCGCAACATCGCGGTCGAGCACAGCGGCTATTCGGTTTTTGCCGGGGTCGGCGAGCGCACCCGCGAGGGCAACGACTTCTACCACGAGATGAAAG
>CAZLJK010000003.1:0-139302 GCA_964559825.1 uncultured Sulfuricella sp.
GGTGCTGACGGGGTCGAACCGCCGACATTCGCCTTGTAAGGGCGACGCTCTACCAACTGAGCTAAGCACCCGAAGTCCGCTAGTTTACAGCATCCTTCAGCGCTTTACCAGAACGGAACTTCGGCACTTTAGCGGCCTTGATCTTGATGGTTGCGCCGGTGCGGGGATTGCGGCCATTGCGAGCGGCGCGCTTGCCGACGTAGAACGTGCCAAAACCAACCAGGGTAACCATATCACCCTTTTTCAGCGCGACTTTAACGGCGCCAATGGTCGCGTCCAGAGCACGGCCAGCAGCGGCCTTGGACATATCGGCGGATTTAGCGATTGCATCAATCAACTCGGATTTGTTCACGTGTAGTCCCCTTTACTATTCTGTTGAGAATCAGGTTTAGTCCTGCACACGCTTTATAACAAGCCGCAAAACCATGTGTCAAGCGGTTTCAGCAGCATTAATTGAAAAATTTTCAATGTTTTATCAATATTGAATGGCTGAATTTTCGCTGCCGATACAATCGGCCAACGACACCAGCAGATTGTCCTTGAGCATCACCCGCCAATCTTCACCCAGTTCCAGCTCGCAGCTCGCCATGGCGTTGCTGTAGCCGATCCGCACCTGGCACCCCGCTGTGTCCCGATAGCCGGACAAGATTTCGCGTAGTTTTCCGGTTACCGCTTCGGCATGGGTTTCCGCAGCCAATGAGTCGAGATTGCCGGAAGCCGGAAGCAACAGCCGCAGCCGCTTGGCGAAACGAGTGCGCGCCCCGGCCAGGTCAAGCAGGTTTTCCGCGATCACGCGGAATCCGCCGGAATAATCGTCCTTGCTGATCTTGGCTTCGATGATCAGCGTGTGATCCTCCTTGAGGATCTCCTTGTGCGCGTCGAACAATTCGCTGAATACCGAAACCTCGATGCGCGCAATGCCATCCTCCAGGGAAATGAACGCCATTTTCCCGCGCCGCGTCATCTGGGTACGTATGGCATAGATTACGCCCGCCAGCCAGACCGGCTGCTGTTGCGGCGCAATGTCGGAAAGACGGGTCTTGATGAAGCCGGCGAGTTCCGCGCGGCAGGCGTCGTAGGGGTGGCCGCTGAAGTAAAAACCCAATGCTTTTTTCTCGTGCATCAGCTTTTCCGCAAGCGCCCAAGGGGGAGCGCCCACCATGACATCAGGCCGATTTTCTGCGCCGCCATCATCCATGTCATCAAACAAACTGTTCTGGAGAATGTCGCGATTCTCCTGTTCCGCCGCTTCCATCGCCACGCCGACACTCGCCAGCAGACTCGCCCGGTTATCGTTGATGGCGTCGAATGCACCGGCGCGCACCAGGGACTCGATCACGCGACGGTTGACGGTACGCTTTTCCACCCGCCGGCAAAAATCGAACAGGCTGGTGAAAGGCCCGTCTTTTTCACGCGCCGCGACGATGACGTTGATTGCCGCCTCGCCGGTACCCTTGACGGCGCCGAGACCATAGCGGATCTCGGTCCCGGAAACCGGTTCGAAACGGTAGCCGGAAATGTTCACATCAGGCGCCAGCACCTTCACCTTGTTAGCCAGGGTATCCTCGTAGAACACCTTGAGCTGGTCGGTGTTGTCCAGATCCGAGGACAGCGTCGCTGCCATAAAGGCCGAAGTATGGTGCGCCTTGAGCCAGGCGGTCTGGTAGGAAATCACCGCATAGGCGGCGGTGTGGGACTTGTTGAAGCCGTATTCGGCGAACTTCGCCATCAGATCGAACAAGCCGTTGGCAAGCTTTTCCGGGTAGCCTTTCTTCAGCGCACCCTCGACGAACAGGCTGCGGTGCTGATCCATCTCCTCCTGCTTCTTCTTGCCCATCGCGCGCCGCAGCAAGTCCGCCCCGCCCAGGGTGTAGCCGCCGATGATCTGGGAGATCTGCATCACCTGTTCCTGGTAGACGATCACGCCATAGGTCGGGGCGAGACTGGCCTGCAGGTCGGGGTGAAAATAATCGATAGCCTGCTTGCCCTTCTTGCGCAGGATGAAGTCATCCACCATGCCCGAACCCAATGGCCCCGGCCGGTAAAGCGCGAGCACGGCGATGATGTCCTCGAAACGGTCGGGCTGGAGCTTGGACAGCAGCTTCTTCATGCCCTCCGATTCAAGCTGGAACACCGCCGTGGTGTTGGCCCTCTTCAATACCTCGTAGGCCGCAGGATCGTCGAAATTCTGGGTATCCAAAGGCTGGTCGAAGCTCGGGTCGAGCTTCTTGATGTACTTGAGGGCGAGGTCGATGATGGTCAGGTTGCGCAGGCCGAGAAAGTCGAACTTGACCAGGCCGGCCGCCTCCACGTCGTCCTTGTCGAACTGGCTGACCACGTTGTCCGCATTGGCCGCAAGATACAGCGGGCAGAAATCGGTCAGCTTGCCGGGCGCGATCAGCACGCCGCCCGCGTGCATGCCGACGTTGCGGGTCAACCCTTCAAGCTTGCGCGCCAGGATGAACAGCTCGCGCACCTCCTCCTCGCCGTCGTAGCGCTCCTTAAGCTGGGGCTCCATGGTCAGCGCTTCGTCGAGCGAGTACTGCTTGCCGGGCGCTGCCGGGATCAGCTTGGAAAGCTGGTCGCAGAAATTGTAGGGCAGGTCCAGCACCCGCCCCACATCGCGCACCACCGCCTTGGCCGCCATGGTGCCGAAGGTGGCGATCTGCGATACCGCGTCGGCGCCGTACTTCTCGCGCACGTACTCGATCACCCGCCAGCGGTTGTCCTGGCAGAAATCGACGTCGAAGTCGGGCATCGACACCCGCTCCGGGTTGAGGAAGCGCTCGAACAGCAGGGCATAACGCAGCGGGTCGAGGTCGGTGATGCCGAGGCTGTAGGCCACCAGCGAACCCGCGCCGGAGCCCCGCCCCGGGCCTACCGGCACGCCGTTGTGCTTGGCCCAGTTGATGAAGTCGGCCACGATCAGGAAGTAGCCGGGAAAGCCCATCTGGATGATGGTACCGGTCTCGAACTTGAGCCGGTCGGTATAGGTGGGATACTGCTCGGCCCGCTTCGCCTCGTCGGGGTAGATCTCCTTCATGCGCTCGGCCAAGCCCTCCTCCGCCCGCTGGCACATATAGTCGTCCAGGCTCATCCCCTCCGGCACCGGGAACTGCGGCAGCTTGCTCTTGCCCAGTTCGACGCTGAGGTTGCAACGCTTGGCGATCTCGACGCTATTGGCGAGCGCCTCGGGGACATCGGCGAACAGTACTGCCATCTCCGCCTGGGTCTTGAAGTACTGCTGCTCGGTGAAGACTCGCGGACGGCGCTTGTCCGCCAGCATGTAGCCCTCGGAAATACACACCCGCGCCTCGTGGGCCTTGTAGTCGTCGGGCGCCAGAAACTCGATCGGATGGGTTGCCACCACCGGCAGCTGCAATTCCGAAGCCAGGCTCAGCGCTAGCCGCACGTGGTTATCGGCCTGGGGCAGCCCGGTCCGCTGCAGTTCGAGGTAGAACGCACCGGGAAACAGGCGCTGCCACTCGGCCGCAAGCTCCTGCGCCTGCGCGCGGTTCGCCTGCAACAGCGCTTGGCCGATGTCGCCGAAATGCGCGCCGGATAGCGCGATCAGGCCGTCGCTGCCGCCATCCGCAAACCATTCGCGGCGGACTTCCGCCCGCCCGCGGTGCTGGTTGCCGCGGTAGGCGCGAGTAAGCAGGTCGCACAGGCGCAAATAGCCCTGGCGGTTGCGGCACAGCAGGAGCAAACGGTGCGGCTGGTCGCGGTTAGCGTCGTTGCTGATCCACACGTCGCAGCCGACGATCGGCTTGATGCCCTTGCCGCGGGCGGCCTGGTAGAACTTCACCATGCCGAATAGATTGGAGAGATCGGTCAGCGCCAGTGCCGGCATCCGGTCGACAACGGCACTGGCAACGGCATCGTCGATGCGCACGATGCCATCGACAATCGAATACTCGCTGTGCAGGCGGAGGTGGATAAAGGAGGGGTCGGACATAGCTCGTCATTTTACCACCATGAAATGCACTGGGCGTTTTATCGTGGAAAAATGGGGCAATTGAAAATATTGTGAAATGGTCGAACGCCCCGACTATCCTCGTCATTCCGGCGAAAGCCGGAATCCAGTGCAGTAGGACGGATGAGCATAGCGGATCAAAACAAGCGTTTTTCTCATTTGCTCCCTCGCCCGCTTGCGGGAGAGGGTTGGGGAGAGGGGAAAGCAACATCCGCCGTATGAAATAATCCCTATTCGGCGGATAACAGCCTGCGGCCTCATCCGCCCTACGCAGACCGAACGTTCGTTTCACCGTGCGATACAATGAATACATGTATTCAATTGGAGCACCATCATGGCAACCTCTATCCGACTTGACCCCGCCGTTGAACAACGGCTAGACCACTTGGCCGCACAAACTGGCCGAACCAAGGCGTATTACCTGCGCGAACTGGTCACGAACGGCCTGGATGATCTGGAAGACTACTACCTGGCCGCCGCAACGATGGAGCGCGTCCGCAAGGGCGAAGAGAAGGTTTATTCCGCCGAGCAAGTGAGGAATGACCTTGGCCTGGATGATTAATTACACCGAGTCCGCAAGAAGGCAGCTTCGCAAGTTCGACAAACAGCAGCGCAGCGCATCCTCGATTTCATGGATGAACGCATTGCCGCCCAGGAAGGCCCTCGCAACACAGGCAAGGTATTGACCGGACCAATACTCGGCGCGTACTGGCGCTACCGTATCGTTGACTATCGAATCATCTGCGACATTCAAGATGGTGCGCTCTGCGTCCTCGTAATCGAGATCGGCAATCGGCGCGAGGTCTACCGATAAGCGCCAAAATAAAAGCGGCGCGGCTAGTTCGGGTCGCGAATTTAATCCGAACCCGATCCCTTTGACCCCCAAGGCTCAAACTCGCGTAGGGCGTCAATAAGCGAAGCGCATTGCGCCGCATGAAAAACCCCTCGATACTGTCGCCATGCCTGATTATCGTCGCGCCTGGCATCCGGGCGGCACTTACTTCTTCACCGTCAATCTGCTACAACGGCAGGGGAATGACCTGCTGATCAGGCATGTAGGCTTGCTGCGCGAGGCGGTAAAATCGGTACGGCAACGTCATCCCTTCATCATCCATGGTTGGGTGGTGTTGCCAGATCATCTGCATTGCGTCATCGAACTCCCGGCCAATGATGCCGACTTCGCAACCCGATGGGGGTTGATCAAAATTGAATTTTCCAAGGCATTACCCAAAACCGAAAGACGCTCCAATGTTCGCATGGCGCGCGGCGAGCGGGGCATATGGCAACGCCGTTATTGGGAGCATTTGATTCGCGATGATGCGGATTTTTGTGCGCACATGGATTACGTTCACATCAATCCGCTCAAACATGGCTTGGTCAAGCATGTGGGTAATTGGCCGTATTCGACGTTTCATCGACTGGTGAAACGGGGAGTTTATCCGGCTGATTGGGCGGGAGACGATGCAGATCGGCTCGAATACAAAGATTGACATACGGCGCAATGCGCTTCGCTTATTGACGCCCTACGCCTTACGCGGGTTGATGACTGCCACGCAAGCCTCGTAAATAGGCGATCTACAAGTGGCACCTAATGGAAATGCCCGTGTTTATTGGCTTGCAGGCAAAGCGTTCATTTCAATCGAGTACGACCCCATTGATTTGTAACAAACAATGGCCTCACTTAACCCGCCAAACCCAACCGGGCAATGCTTCCAGCCGTGCTTTGCGCTTCGGTGACAGGCTGTCTTTTGCTGCTCGTTGGTGACTTACCCATTTACCGACTCGATATCCATCTGCCATTTTGAAATCGGCAGCAACATTGGCATGCCCCTCTCGATCTGCGAATGCCTTGAGATAGCGAAATCCTTCTTCCCACTTATCTGACAAAACATCCCAACTCCAGCTGGGTAATGTTTCCAGCCGTGCTTTTCGCTCCGATGACAGGCTGTCTTCTGCTGCCCGTTGCTTACCTACCCACAATCCGACTCGATATCCATCTGCCGTTTTATATCGAGCCTGAACCTTGGCATGCCCCTCTCGATCTGCGAATTCCTTGAGATAGCGAAATCCTTCTTCCCATTTATCTGAAAAAGGATCCCAACTCCAGCCTGGCAATGCTTCCAGCCGTGCTTTACGCACTGGTGTCATACTGTCCTTTGCTTCTCGTTGGAGTCTTACCCAGCTTCCAATTCGATAGCCATTCTCCGTTTTATATCGAGCCTGAACATTGGCATGCCCCTCATGATCCGCGAACTCTTTCAAGTAACGAAACCACTCCTCCCAAGAATCATCAAGAGTATTCCAACTCCAACCGGATATTGCTTCGAGACGTACCTTTCGCTCCGATGATAAGTTGCCTTTTTTAGCTCGCCGGACAGCGACCCACTGACCAAGGCGATATCCGTCTGCTGTCTTGTATTTGCTAGGCACCTTAGCATGCCCCTCACGCTCTGCGAATTCTTTCAGGTAACGATAGCCTTCTTCCCACTGCTCCTCAATTGCATTCCAAACCCAACCGGGTAATGCTTCCAGCCGCGCTTTGCGCTCCGGCGACATACCGTCTTTTGTTGTTCGTTGGTTCCTTACCCAACTACCGACTCGATAGCCATCTGCCATTTTGTAATCGTTAGGAACATTGGCATGCCCTTCACATTCTACAAACGCCTCCAACAACCCCATCCAAAAATTCCAAGATGCCGTAACTTGCTCTACCAGATAGGTACGTAGCGCGCTGCCAAAATTCGCATCTACGGTAGCAGGCAAATCAATCTTGATTTTCATTTTCCCCAACCCTTCTGTGCTGACAGCTGTGCCGGGCTTCCTCCCCAGTTCAGTCCTAATCTGATCCAGTTCGCAAGCCAGCACATCGTCGTGCGCCTTCAACGCATTCAGCACCTCCCAGATGGGTTTGAAGTGGCTGGCCGCTATCGTGTCTTCGGCATTTTGTCCGGCGGCGATAAATACCGGCAAAACAATCGTGCCCGCCTTCTTGTCCGGACTCAGGCGAATAGCGCGACCCACGGCCTGGATGATGTCCACCTGACTGCTACGCGGGTCAATAAACGCCACGCCATCGAGGGAGGGCACGTCCACACCTTCGGACAAACAGCGCGCATTACCCAGCACGCCGCGTTCGTCTGCGCTCAGGGCTTTGAGTTGGTCGAGTTTGATCTTGCGTTTGTTGGCGGGCATGTTGCCGGAGACAAAGTCGGTGCGCAGGGTGCCGCTGGGGCGGTGTTCGTCGCCGATCCAGGCCATGATTCCCCGGATGTCGGTGGTGAACGCTTCGGCGCGATTGACGCGGCTGTGGAAGCTGATGATGCGCTTGAGGTCATAGTCCTTGATGGCTTTGAGCAGGCCGATCTGGGCGGCAAGCGATTGGCTGTCGGTTTCGATGCCGGTGCCGGTGCTGACCAGTTCGCGGTTGGCGATCCACTGCGCGATGGTGGGGTCGTCCACGCCGATGATGACGACGCGGTAATCGGTGAGCAGCTTTCTGGCGATGGCTGCGCCGAACGGCAAGGCATACAGCACTTCGCCAAACAGGGCGGGGTTGTCCATGCCGACCACTTCGACACCGCGATCTTCGGCAGCTTTATGGACGGTACTGGAGTAGGTGCGCGGGGTGGCGGTGGCGAACAGCCGTTTATGGCCGCGTATCTGGACGTTGTCGAGTACGGGGGTGAAGTCGCTGCCGCCCTTGCCCGCGCAACGGTGGGCTTCGTCCGCCACGACCAGATCGAAGGCGGGGATGGCGCTATCCGCCTGCGCGGCAATGATGACGGAGGAGGATTGGTAGGTGGAGAAAACCACGCGATTGCCTACGCCGATGAGGAAATTCCTGACTTCGTCTGCATCCGATGTGACGGGGAAGGCGAGGTCGGCAACGCTGTGGATGGCTTCGTCGTTGCCCTTGGTGCCGACGGTTTGATCGGAGCAGACGCACAGCACTTCAAACGGGGTGGTGGCGGCGAAAGTCCACTCGCGCAAAAGTTGGGAGAGCAGCCCCAAGGACGGAACCAGTACCAAGGTGCGTTGCGCGTTCAGGTGTTCTTTGATCCACAGCGTGACGTAAGTTTTGCCCGTGCCGCAGGCCATGATGAGCTGGCCACGGTCGGCGGTTTGCAGCCCTTGCACAACGGCGGTTCTGGCTTCGTTCTGATGGTCTCGGGGCGTGGGAGCGGCTTTGCGCTTGGCTTGCGAGAGTGCGGCGAGGTTGGCGGGATAATCCAGCGCGGCACGTTCAAAATCGGAGAGCAAAAAACGGATGACTGGTTTTTCTTGTGCATCGCAGACTTGTTTTGCGTTGCCGCCGATACGGTCGGTGGTGGCGATCAGCAGGCGGTGCTTGATGCTCGGCCTGTTCGATTCGCTGAGGAATTTATCTACATCGTGTTTGGTGATGTCGTAGTCGGGCGAGTAGCACTTGGCTTGCACCGCCCAGTGCTCGCCGTTCTTGTGCTGGAACACGAGATCAATGCCGCAGTCCATGCCCCAGCGTTGCGGGTATTCTTCCCACAGCCAAACCTGGTCAACCTGGGTAACCCATTCAGGATCGGCCTTGAGGAACCATTTGATGAAGTGCTCGAACTGCTTGCCCCGCTTGGCCGGGTCGGCATCGAGGCTGTTGTAGAAATCAGAAAATTGATTGGCCATTTTTCATTCAACTATTCAGCAGCATCAAGCTGCGCGGAAAGTGTAGACCAGATTGTCTCACACCCAATATGCCTTCGTGGGTACGGCTTCAGCCGTACATGTCAGGCGGAAGCCTGACCCACAACAGTCAAAACAAGCGCCCTTCACATTCGCCCCTCCCGCTGTCTGGAGAGGGTTGAAATGAGTGTGGCGCAGCGTGAAAGACTGCCAATTCATGGCGTGGGACAATCCCGGTTAATGTTAACATTAACACTTATGATTCAAGGAGAAGATCATGCCTATTGCCAGCAAGGATATCGTTCCATTAAGTCCGGTGCGCGCACACCTCACGGAGCTTATCGAGGAAGCCGCCAAAGGCTGGGCTGATGTTATAGCCGGTCGGTATATCAGCGTTGCCGAACTGAAGGCCAAATATGGGCGTAAGTGACGCCACCTAGCAGTCAGTCATGTTGAATTTGCGTGATGGCCTTGTAGGGCCGAATTCATTCGGACTATTGTGCGAATGAATTCGCACCTACAAAGAACACATACAGCCGTTTTAAGTTGACTGCCTACTAGACCATCATTCAACCTGAACGCATTCTGGTTCAGGAATTTCAACATATTACAAAAACACTGGATTCCGGCTTTCGCAGGAATGACGAGTTTTACAGTTATCCCACTCTATAATCAAGATTTCTTGCCCATGAAAAAATCCCCCGAACTTCTTCTCCCCGCCGGCAGCCTGGAAAAGATGCGCTATGCCTTCGCCTATGGCGCGGATGCGGTGTATGCCGGCCAGCCCCGCTACTCCCTGCGCGCCCGCAACAACGAGTTCGGCCTGGAGGAACTGGGAACAGGCATCGCCGAGGCGCATGCGCTGGGCAAGAAATTTTTTGTCGCCAGCAACCTGACGCCGCACAACGCCAAGCTCAAGACCTATATGGCGGACATGACGCCGGTGATCGCCATGCAGCCGGACGCCCTGATCATGGCCGACCCTGGCCTGATCATGATGGTGCGCGAGGCGTGGCCGGAGATGCCGGTGCACTTGTCGGTGCAGGCCAACACCGTGAATTACGCCGCGGTGAAATTCTGGCAGGCGCTGGGATTGACGCGAGTGATCCTGTCGCGCGAAATCTCTCTGGACGAAATCGCCGAGATCCGCCAGCAATGTCCCGACATGGAGCTCGAAGTATTCATCCACGGCGCCCTGTGCATCGCCTACTCCGGCCGCTGCCTGCTGTCCGGCTATTTCAACCACCGCGACGCCAACCAGGGCACCTGCACCAACTCCTGCCGCTGGGACTACAAGGTGCAGGAAGCGAACGAAGATGCGGCAGGCGTGATCCGTGAAGCGGAGTTCGATTTCAACAAGGCCATGGGCGAAACCGGCCTTACCGCCTGCGGCGACCAGCAGCGCCACCCTCTCGCCGACCGGGTATGGATGATCGAGGAAGGCCAGCGTCCCGGCGAATTGATGCCGGTGCTGGAGGACGAGCACGGTACCTACATCATGAACTCCAAGGATCTGCGCGCGGTGGAGCATGTCGCCCGGCTGGCGGAAATTGGCGTGGACTCCCTGAAGATCGAGGGACGGACAAAATCGGCTTACTACGTGGTGCGCACCGCCCAGATTTATCGTCAGGCAATCGACGACGCCATTGCGGGCCGCGCCTTCAACACGGCGCACCTGAGCGCGCTGGAAAATCTCGCCAACCGCGGCTACACCGACGGTTTCTACCAGCGCCACCACACCGTCGAATATCAGAACTACATGACCGGTCAATCGGAGAGTGCGCGACAGATGTATGTCGGCGACATCGTCGCCTATGACCCGGCCCGAAAAATGGCGAAGGTTGTGGTGAAAAACCGCTTCGCCGTGGGCGATCGGCTGGAACTCATCCACCCCGCCGGAAACCGCGAAATCGTGCTGGAACAAATCTTCAACCAGAAAGGCGCTGCCATCACGGAAGCGCCGGGGAACGGCTGGGTGGTTCACATCCCACTCAGCGAAAATGTCGACAAGGCGATGCTGGCAAGGTTTCTGTAAGTTTAGGGGTTTCACCTAGATCAATTCCAACCGCCCTCGGCTATTATTCTCATCTCGTTCCTAAATGGGCCAATCGGATGATCAAAAAAGTCAGTGTCCAGCAGCTAAAACCCGGCATGTTCATCCATGACATGAACTGCGGCTGGATGGAGCACCCTTTTCTGACCGGCAGCCTCAACGTCAGGAACGGCAAGGAAATCGAGAAGATCGCCGACAGCGGCATCCGCGAAGTGTATATCGACACCAGCAAAGGGCTGGATGTGGCCGATGCGCCGACCGAGACCGAGGTCAAGGACAGCATCGCGCATGAAATGGAAATCATCGCCGAAAAAGTCAAACCCGCAGGATCCGTCTCACTGCACGACGAGATGGCAAGATCCCATAAAGTGCATGGCGAAGCCAATAAAATCATACACAGCCTGATGCAGGACGTGCGCCTGGGCAAGCAGATTGAACTTGAGCAAGTCAACCCCATCGTCGAGAGGATGTCCGAGTCGATCCTGCGTAACCAGGACGCGCTCCTCAGCCTGTGCCGAATCAAGCAAAAAGATAATTACACCTTTCTTCACTCCGTCAGCATCGGTGCGCTGATGATGTCTTTCGCCCGCGCAGTCAACCTTAGCCCTGAAGAAATGCGGCAGGTCGGTATCGGCGGCATGCTGCACGACATCGGCAAAACGAAGGTGCCGGACAAAATCCTGAACAAACCCGGCAAGCTGACCGAAGAAGAATTTCTCATCATGAAGTCGCACGTGGTGCACAGCCGCGACATCCTGTCCGATACGCCGGGCATAGCCCAGGCATCGCTCGACGTCGCCGCCCAGCACCACGAACGCTACGACGGCAGCGGCTACCCGCTCAAACTCAAAGGGTCGGAAATGTCGATCTACGGGCAGATGGCATCCATCGTTGACGTCTACGATGCAATCACCTCCGATCGCTGCTACCACAAGGGCATGGAGCCCACGGTCGCACTCAGGAAATTATTCGAATGGAGTAAATTCCACTTCAATCCCGAGCTGGTTCATACCTTCGTGCGCAGCATCGGCATTTACCCGGTCGGCACGCTGGTCATGCTGGAAAGCGGCAGGATCGGCATCGTCATCGAGCAAAGTGGTGTCAGTCTGGCACTGCCGCTGGTGCGCGCCATCTTCAATGCAAAGAAGGGTTACTACATTACTCCGGAAGATGTGGACCTCTCCAAACCGCTTGGCCAAGGCGGAGCCGACAAGATCGTCAGCCACGAATCCCCCGCCAAGTGGGGCATAGATCCTCATAAATTCATGTAACGTTACGCCTCGCCCTCCGGCGTGGCGTAGATCTTGTGGATGCTGATGTCCGCGCCGTTGAATTCTTCTTCCGCGTCCAGCCGTATCCCCACCAGTTTCTTCAGTAGTCCGTAAACCACGAAGCCGCCGACCAGCGCGATAGTAATACCCATCAAGGTACCGATCAGTTGCGCGGCAAAACTCACGTTGCCGATGCCGCCCAGCGCCTTGAGGCCGAATATCCCGGCGGCAATCCCACCCCATGCGCCGCACAGGCCGTGCAGCGGCCAGACACCCAGCACATCGTCAATTTTCCATTTGTTCTGGGTCAGGGTAAACGCCCACACGAATAGCGCACCTGCCACCCCACCGGTAATCAGCGCACCCAATGGGTGCATCAGGTCCGACCCGGCACATACCGCCACCAGGCCGGCGAGCGGGCCGTTGTGCACGAAGCCGGGGTCGTTCCTGCCCACCACCAGCGCTGCCAGAATGCCGCCGACCATCGCCATCAACGAATTCACGGCCACCAGGCCGCTCACCGCGTCGATGGTCTGCGCCGACATGACGTTGAAGCCGAACCAGCCTACCGTCAGTATCCACGCGCCCAGCGCCAGAAAGGGGATACTCGAGGGCGGATGCGCCGCCACCATGCCATCCTTGGTATAGCGGCCGCGCCGTGCGCCAAGCAGCAGCACTGCCGGCAGCGCAATCCAGCCGCCCATGGCATGCACCACCACGGAGCCGGCAAAATCATGGAATTCCGCCCCGAAAGTCCCTTTCAGCCAGTCCTGCACGCCGAAGTGGTGATTCCAGGCGATGCCCTCGAAAAAGGGATAAACGAAGCCCACCAAAAGGAAAGTAGCCGCCAATTGCGGATTGAATCTGGCACGCTCGGCGATGCCGCCGGAAACGATTGCCGGAATCGCCGCGGCAAAAGTCAGCAGGAAGAAGAATTTGACCAGATCGTAGCCGCTCTTCTGCGCCAATACCTCGGCACCGGAAAAGAAGTTCACTCCGTAAGCGATGCTATAGCCGATGAAGAAGTAGGCAATGGTGGATATGGCGAAATCCACCATGATTTTCACCAGTGCGTTGACCTGATTTTTCTTGCGCACCGTACCCAGTTCCAGAAAAGCGAAGCCTGCGTGCATCGCCAGCACCATGATCGCTCCCAGTAGTATGAACAGTACGTCGCTACCGGCTTTGAGATTTTCCATTGTCGCTCCAAATAAATGTTTCGTCCCTGAATGCAATAATTGGGCCAGCTTCGAATACCTTGTTTCAAATAGGAACTTTCAAATATAGGACGTCCATTACGCACCAGTTTGGTGCGTACATGCATTGAACGCCCCGTAGCGGTGCCTGATTGAAGCGCTAAGTTGACAACATGCCGCACCCTGCTAGTTTTAAAGCACGATGGTTAAGCTAATTTACCTTAGTGCCAAAATCCGGATGCCCCCTGCTTTACTAGCGCTGGCATTGGCTGCTGTTTGCATGCCGCTCTGTCTGTCTGGCGCTCATGGCGGCACGGAGCCATATGGCGCCAGCGCAGCATTGGAGATTCCGCCCGATCAGGGGGAAAGCGCAAGGATGACTACGCTGCCAGAGGAGCAAAAGAGATTTAGAACACAGACGCTAATTTGGGGCGGAGCCGGTGCAGTTTTAGCCTACGGCGCCGCCGTTTGGTGGAAGGAGGGATCTTCCGGCCATTTCAACACCGCCAGCGAAGGCTGGTTTGGGCACGACACCTATGCCGGGGGCGCCGACAAATTGGGCCATGCCTACTCCACTTATGTGGGAACCCGCCTGCTCGCCCGCGGCTTCGAATGGGCAGGGAACAACCGGGATGACGCTGTAGCCCTGTCGGCAGCAACCGTGTTCGGCACACTGCTGGCGGTGGAAACCCTCGACGGCTTCTCGGAACGATACAAGTTCAGCAAGGAAGATTTGATCATGAATGCCGTCGGCACCGGGTTGGGCCTGTTGTTCGAGAAAAACAGGCGTCTTGACGACCTGTTCGATTTTCGCCTGCATTACTGGCCTTCCGGCGATGCAAAGCGACTCAATCAGGTCGACCCGATTGGCGACCATTCCGGACAGACCTATCTGCTGGTCGCCAAGGCAACCGGCGTACCGCAGTTGAGGAACCATGATGTGCTGCGCTACTTCGAACTGGCGGCGGGCTATGGCTCGCGTGGCTTCGAGCCCAACGACGGAGCGCCCAGGCCGGACCGCAGCCGGCATGTATACCTTGGCATTTCGCTGAATGTTTCGGAGATATTGAGAAACTCAGTGTTCCGCGATTCAGCGAGAAAAACCCGCAGCCAGCGGGTCACCGAAACCGTCCTGGAGTATGTTCAGGTTCCCGGTACCGCCGTGCTCGCCGACCACCGGCTTTAGCCGTTACTGGGAATCGATATCCAGACCGAAGCGGTGGGTATGATTGATGACGTTGAGCAGGGGCTTGAACGGGATGCTCGGGCCGAACCTTTTCACGATCGCCATGAACGGAAGATCAGGCCCGTTGGGATCGAACTGGTAGCGGCCGGAAGCCATGTCGTCGAACATCTGGCGCAATTCCTTGTCCATCGCATCCACCCAGGGCAGGATCATGGTCTTGCGCTCTTCGTCGTCCTCGACGATGGCGCGTAGCTCATCCACTTCGTAAACCGCCTGGTGAACCAGATCGATGTATTCATCTAAAGTCTTCGGGTTTTTCATGACTACTCCTTTTGGTGCTGTAAAACAATTAGGGGCGACCCGCAGGCCGCCCCCCAAGTTGCTGCCATAAAGATTATTATTCTCTACTTCTTGGCAATTTCCTCAAGCTTGGTGGCACGGACCAACTGGCCGTCCAGCGCTGCTTCCTGAGCAGTACCGCCGTAGGCGATGGTGATCAGCTGAGAGTAATACATCACCGGGATGTTGAACTTGGTGCCGAAGCGCTTGTTCACTTCGCCCTGGTAAATCTCGACGTTGGCCTGGCACAGCGGGCAAGGCGTGACGATCATCTCGGCGCCGTGATCGTAGGCAGACTCGATGATATCCTTGATCTGTTTCTGGCTTTTTTCCGGCTCGGAGAAGGCCAGCGCACCGCCGCAGCAGGTCACCTTCTGATCGTAGGATACGGCTTCGCCACCCATCGCCTCGACCAGATTATCGAGGTACATGGGGTTTTCGAATGATTCGCCGGCAAGACCGAAGGGCCGGTTGGTCTGACAACCGACATAACCGGCAAACTTGATGCCCTGCAGCGGGTTGGTCACCCCCTTTTTCAGCGCATCGAAACCGAAATCCTCGACCAGCACTTCCGCCATGTGGCGCGCCTGCTGGTTGCCTGCATAGGTCAGGCCAGCTTCATTCAGCGCCGTATTGGCCTCGGCCAGCGTCTGCGAACTGTGCGCAAGGCGCTCCTTCGATTCACGAGTGGAGAGCCAGCACGCCGCACAGGTCGCGACCAGATCCATGCCCGGGTTATGCTTTTCGGACAGCGCCATGTTGCGGGCAGACAGCGTGATGCGCGGCAGTTCGCCACCTTCGGCATAGCCGATGGACGCGCCGCAGCAGTTCCAATCCGGGATCTCCTTCAGTTCGATATCCAGGTATTTGCACATCGAGTTGGTCGACTTCAGGTAGTTGTCCGAGGACGCCTTGGTCTGTGACGAGCAACCGGGGTAAAACGAGTAAGTCTTTTTAGCCATCATTGACTCCTTAGGCGAAATTCTTGCGGCGGTCTTCGATTTCCCGCGCTTTCTTCAGCATGGCGTGGAAGCCGGCCTTGTCCTGAACGCCGTGCCCACCGAACAGCTCCATCGGGTTCAGGCGTTTTGCCTTCACCATACCCAGGCCGACGCTCTGCATCGCCATGGCGTTCTTGATGCCTTGGGCGAAACCGTCCTTGAAATAAATGCCGAGGGATAGCTTGAGTTCGTTGACGCGGCCGGTCTGTGCCAGGTTGTTCCAGAACATGGTGGCGAATTGCTGCGTCGGCTGCTTCTTCGGCGATAGCCCCAGGCGGTGGGCGTAATTGGCCAGCCCGTGCATGATATGGGTGATCGGCAGCTTGCGCGGGCAGCGCACCACGCAGTTGTAGCAGGAAGTACACATCCACATCGAATCGGAGGTCAAGACCTCCTCGCGCTTACCGGCGCGGATCATCATGAAAATTTCCTGCGGCGGATGCGCCCAGTGCGGGCCGAGCGGGCATGAACCGGCGCAAACGCCGCACTGCATGCACATCTTGACCCATTGGCCTTCCTCGACCATTTCCTCAACTTCCTTGAGGAAATTATTGCGGTATTTTTCGCTCATTTGCCGTCTCCTAGAAGCCCTTCATCGGGCTCATACCGATTTTCTGGATCAGTGCCGCGTAATCGTTAATCAATTGCGGCACGCGCTCGATGTCGGTAATTGCGACCTCGAAGGTGGACACACGCTCTTCTTCCAGAGCCATGTTTTTCAGGGTGTCGCCGATCTTGCTCATACGGACGCTGGCCAACTCCGAACCTTTGACAAAGTGACACTGATAGTCGTCGCCGTGTTTGCAACCCATCATCATCACACCGTCATAGCCGCTACTCAGCGCATCGTTGATCCAGATGGTGTTGACCGAACCCAGGCAACGCACCGGGATGACCCGCACAAACGCACTGTAGACGTTGCGGTTCATCGCCGCCATGTCGAGCGCGGGATAGGCATCATTTTCGCAGGCCAGAATCAGGATCCGCGGCTTCTCGGAGAACTCGTCGGGAACGTCCACCGCTTTCAGCTGCGAGCCGACGGTATCGATCGAGTAGTTCTCGAAGGAGATCACGCGCACCGGGCAGGCGCCCATGCAGGTGCCGCAGCGACGGCAACGGGATTCGTTGAACAGCGGGAAACGTTTCTCGTCCTCATCGATGGCGCCGAATGGGCATTCCACCGTGCAGCGCTTGCACTGGGTGCAGCCCTCGAGACGTACTTTCGGGAAACTCAGATCGCCTGAACGCGGATGGGCGGCGCGGCCCAGGCCGGCGTTTTCGACCGCCTGGATCGCCTTCATCGCAGCGCCGGTGGCGTCTTCCATCGCCTGCACCATATCCATCGGACGGCGCACCGGGCCGGCAGAGTAAATGCCGGTACGGCGAGTTTCGTAAGGGAAGCAGATGAAGTGGGAATCGGTGAAGCCATACTTCAGTTGCGGCACGTCCGGGCCCTGACGATAAGTCAGGTTGAGCACGGAAATCGGCTTGACTCCGCCCTCTGCCTGGGCTGCGTTGTAGGCATCCAGCAGTGAGTTGTCACCCCCGGCGGCGGCAATATCCGCCTTCAGCTTGGTGTCGATATCCACGCCGGAATTCGGCACCTGGCCGGTGGCCAATACCACGATATCGGCATCGTCGATGGCGGTCTGATCGTTCAGGATCAGGTCGTGGAAATTCACCTTGCACTGGTTGCCGGCAGCTTCAACGCTGGAAACCTTGCCCTTGGTGAAAGTCACGCCCTTGTTCTGGCCGCTGCGGTAAAAATCCTCGCCGTTGCCGGGCATGCGCAGGTCGGTGTAGATCACCACCGTGTCAATGTCTGGATTGGCATCCTTGAAGTACATCGCCTGCTTGACCGAAGTCGTACAGCAGGAACCGGAGCAGTAAGGCAGATGCTTGCCGCTGTCGTCGCGCTGGCCGGCACACTGCACGAACACCACCCGCTTCACTTCGCCGCCATCGGAGGGGCGCTTGATCGCGCCGCCGTTGGCTGCCTTGGCTAGCGCTTCCAGACCGGCCTGATCGACCACGTTGGCGGACTTGCCATAACCGAGCTCGGGCAGGTTATTGGCGTCGTACAGCGAGAAACCGGTGGCCTGAACAATGGCGCCGACTTTCTCGGTCGCCGTAGAGCCGGACTCGGTGCTGATCTCGACTTCGAAACGACCTGGAGCGCCGCCAGTCTGGCTGGTGGTGGCGTTGAGATAAACCTTGATATTGGCGTCGGACTCAATCGCCGCAACCATATCCGCCACTGGCGTTTCCTGCGGATCAGCATACGGCGACTTGCCCGGTGAACGCTTGTGCAGCTTGGCTGCCCAACCGCCGAGGGCGCCGGATTTTTCCACCAGCACGACCTTGTAGCCGGCCTTGGACGCTTCCAGCGCAGCGGTCATGCCTGACACGCCACCGCCCACCACCAGCACGGTACGTTCGGTAACGGCCGCCGGATTGCCCTCAGGCAGGGTCATTTTTTTCACTTCGGCGCAGCCCATGCGGATATAGTCTTCCGCCATCTCCTGCGTGGTCTCGCGAGCCTCGTCAGTCTCCGGCTGGCACCAGATCACGCCTTCACGCAGATTGGCACGCGACACGGCGACATCGGTAAACCCGAACGCCTCGGTCTTGGCACGGCGCGAACAGGCCCCGATCATGACATGGGTCACGGCTTCGTTGGCGATGTCGTCGCGGATCATCTTGATGCCTTCGGCGTTGCACAGGAACTCATGCTCCCTGACCAGCGCGGCCTTGCCTTCCTTTTTCGCCACACCGGCCAGTGCTGCCGTGTCCAGGCGATCGCCCAAACCGCAACCCTGGCAAATGTAGGCGGCTACTTTCATATCTGCCATTTAAGCACCCTCCACTCTGGCAACACGGTTAACCACCTGAATTGCGCGCAAAGCGCTCGCAGTGGCGCTCTGCACCGCACGGTTCACATCCAGCGGATTGGATGCGCAACCCGCGCCGAAGAAAGCGTGGTTGGCCGGATCGGCTTCGATGAAACCACTCGAATCGGACACGATTTCCGCCGGGAGATTGGCGCCCTTAACGGACGGCTCCATGCCCACAGCCAGAACAACCAGGTCGTGAGGGGTCGCGTAGCGGTGGTAGCCTTCGGTATTCACACCGTGCAGAACGACGTCACCAGTCTTCTCGTCCTGGACAGCCTTGGCCACCTTGGATTTGATGAAGCTGACCGTCGGATCCTTGAGCACTTTTTGATAAAAGTCCTCGAAGCGATCGATCGCCCGGATATCGATGTAATAGATAGTCGATTTGCCTGCATCGCCGTAGGCTTCACGCACGTAGTTGGTCTGCTTCAGCGAGGCCATGCAGCAGATGCGCGAGCAGTGGCGCAGGTGGTTCTCGTCACGGGAACCGGCGCACTGGATGAAGGCGATGTTCTTCGCTTCCTTACCGTCGGAGGGACGCAGGATCTTGCCCTTGGTCGGGCCGTGGATGTCGGCCAGGCGCTCGAACTCGACGCTAGTAATGACATTCGAGTAGCGACCGTAGCCATAGGGCTGAATTTTCGCTGCGTCGTATGGCTTCCAACCGGTCGCCCAGATTACTGCGCCCGCTTTGAACTGGACCGTCTCTTCCTTCATGTCGAGATCGATCGCGCCGTACTTGCAAGCCGCCTTGGCCTTGTCGGCATCGGCAGTACCGATAATCGACGGGTCGAGCACGTAGCGCTGCGGATAGGCCATTTTATGGGGCAAATAAGCCGCCTTGGTCTTGCCGAGGTTGTAATTGAAAGCGTCTGGCACTTCGGCGTCCACCGCCTTGGCGCACTCGCCGCAGGCGGTACAGTTTTCATTGACATAGCGCGGTGTCAGCTTGACGGTGGCGCTGTAGTCGCCTTCGCCCCCGGTGATCGCCGTTACTTCTGCCATGGTCAGCACACGGATGCGCGGATTTTGCTTGAGACGGCGCAGATTGATTTCCAGACCGCAGACCGGGTGACACAGCTTGGGGAAATAGCGATATAGCTGGGAAACGCGACCGCCAAGGGCAGGGTTCTTTTCCACCAGCACTACATTCTTGCCGCATTCGGCCGCCTCCAAGGCAGCTGTCATGCCGCTGATGCC
The DNA here is from genome assembly GCA_964559825.1 of uncultured Sulfuricella sp. Taxonomy (GTDB): domain Bacteria; phylum Pseudomonadota; class Gammaproteobacteria; order Burkholderiales; family Sulfuricellaceae; genus Sulfuricella. The sequence goes on from CAZLJK010000003.1 coordinate 19,770, forward strand.
GCCACCGACGACCAGAATGGTCTGATTGGTTGCAATTACGTCCGTCATCAGGTTACCTCCATCACGGATACTAGGGCTTCGGCGTTGATTTGCGCCTAGACCAGTTTAAGCACTAAATTCAATTTTTCGACCGGTGCAATATTACTCCCAATTGGAAACCCAATCCACAGCACCGTTCACAAATATATAATTGAATTTTCTTATGTTTGAATAGATTAAATCAATATCAGGCGGGGACTGGAAGAACCTCGAAAGTCATCGACTCCAGGTCGCCCAAAACATAGGTTGGCGGTTTCCCCACCCCGCCAACCGTACCCGGATTTACCATCCAGGTTTTTCCGCCGCGGATGTTGTCCACCTGCTCGACCAAGTAGCGGTGATCGTGGCCACAGCAGACCATATCCCACTCCCCCGTACAGGCCAAGGCGCGGGCGTAATGCGGGTAATGCACGATGAAAATCGTGCGTCCGTGCAGGGTGATGCCCGCATCCTGACCGTAAAAATGAATCAGATTGCCCGACTCGTGCGCCATGCGCGACAGAGTGTAGAGGTCACCGGTGTTGTTACCGTAAATGACGTGCGCCGGCATGTCCAGCTTCTTGAACACACCCAGAGTGTTGGCCGCGACAACGTCGCCGCAATGCACCGCAGCGACGGCTCCGCGATCCTTGGCGTCCTGCACGGCGGAAGCCAACAACGTACGGTTGTCGTGACTATCGGAAAGAATGCAAACCTTCATAGGCTATGGGCTATCGGCAAGAGGCAAGAGGAGAACCGCGAAGCGACGACGACCTATGGCCTCTCGCCCCGCGCCTCTCGCCTGTATTGTTAAAACATCGGTTTGACAGCAGCTTCCTGATATCGCTTGACGCCGGCCATGATCTCGGCCTTGGTCTCTTCCGCTCCGACCCAGCCCTCCACCTTGACCCACTTGCCGAATTCCAGGTCTTTATAATGCTGAAAAAAATGGCTGATCTGGGCCAGCGTCAGCTCCGGCAAATCACGCGGCGATTCGATGTTGCGATAAAGATTGCACAACTTGTCAATCGGCACTGCCAGCAGCTTGGCATCCTCACCAGCCTCATCGGTCATCTTGAGCATGCCGACCGGGCGGCAACGCACCACCACGCCGGTAATCAGCGGCACCGGCGTAATCACCAGCACGTCCACCGGGTCGCCGTCGTCGGACAGCGTATGGGGGATGTAACCGTAGTTGCAGGGATAATGCATTGCCGTGGACATGAATCGATCCACGAACATGGCGCCGGTTTCCTTGTCCACTTCGTACTTGATCGGGTCGCCGTGCATCGGAATCTCGATGATGACATTAAAATCGTTCGGAAGGTCGTGTCCGGAGGTAACTCGGTCAAGATTCATCTGGCTAACCTCAAAAAATAAAGCCGGCATTATACCGGCTTTATTTACAGCGACCTAACGGGCCTCACGGCCCGCTTCCGCGAAATTACAGCAGAGGCACAATCATCAGCGCTACGATGTTGATGATCTTGATCAGCGGGTTAACGGCAGGGCCGGCGGTATCCTTGTAGGGATCGCCGACGGTGTCGCCGGTTACCGCTGCCTTGTGGGCCTCGGAACCTTTGCCGCCAAAATTACCTTCCTCGATGTACTTCTTGGCGTTATCCCATGCGCCACCACCGGTGGTCATGGAGATTGCCACGAAGATACCGGTTACGATGGTACCGACCAGCACGCCGCCCAGTGCTTGCGCACCCAGGGTCAGGCCGACGATCACCGGAACCGCGACTGGCAGCAGCGAAGGAACAATCATTTCCTTGATCGCAGCCTTGGTCAGCATGTCGACGCAGGTGCCGTATTCCGGCTTGCTGGTGCCTTCCATGATGCCAGGGATTTCCTTGAACTGGCGGCGCACTTCAACCACCACCGAACCGGCTGCACGACCAACCGCTTCCATACCCATGGCAGCAAACAGATAGGGCACCATGCCGCCGATGAACAGGCCGATGATCACCATGTGGTTGGACAGGTCGAAGGTCATCGCAATCGCACTGGCGTCAGCAGCCAGAGCCTTAACATTCAAGGCATGGGTGTAGTCCGCAAACAGTACCAGTGCTGCCAGACCGGCGGAGCCGATGGCATAGCCCTTGGTCACTGCTTTGGTAGTGTTGCCCACAGCGTCGAGCGGATCCGTGATGTTGCGGATGTTATCCGGCAACCCAGCCATTTCGGCAATGCCTCCGGCGTTGTCGGTGATCGGACCGTAAGCGTCAAGTGCCACGATAATGCCGGCCATGGACAACATCGAGGTCGCGGCAATGGCGATCCCATAGAGTCCGCCAAAGGCATAGGCGCCATAAATGGCCAGACACACAGCGAGCACCGGTGCGGCGGTGGACTTCATGGAAACGCCCAGGCCGGCAATCACGTTGGTGCCGTGACCGGTGGTGGAAGCCTCGGCAATATGACGCACCGGGCTGAACTCGGTTGCCGTGTAGTACTCGGTGATCCACACCATGGCTGCGGTCAGTGCCAGGCCGATCAATGCAGCGAAGTACAGGTTAATCGACGAAACCAGCTTGCCGTCGATCATCACGCCATCACCCATCATCATGGTGGTAATAGGATAGAAGGCAATGGCCGCCAGTACGCCGGAAACTGCCAGGCCGCGATACAGCGCGTTCATGATCTTGCCGCCGTCACGGGCCGTGACGAAGAAAGTACCAATGATGGAAGCAATGATCGAGAAGCCGCCCAGCACCAGCGGATAAATCACCGCTTCGGGGGAACCGGTGATCAGCAATCCACCCAGCAGCATGGTGGCAATGATGGTCACGGCGTAGGTTTCGAACAGGTCGGCCGCCATACCGGCGCAGTCGCCAACGTTGTCACCGACGTTGTCGGCAATCACCGCCGGATTGCGTGGGTCATCCTCGGGGATACCGGCTTCGACTTTACCCACCAGGTCGGCACCGACGTCGGCGCCCTTGGTGAAGATGCCGCCGCCGAGTCGGGCGAAGATGGAGATCAGCGAACCGCCGAAGGCCAGTCCCACCAGAGCGTGAGTTGCCTCGCCGGTGGTGGTGCCCATCGCCATGGTCAGGAAAGCGTAATAGCCTGCTACGCCGAGGAGGCCAAGGCCAACCACCAGCATGCCGGTGATCGCGCCACCCTTGAAGGCCACGTTGAGGGCGGCATTAAGGCCATCCTTGGCGGCTTCCGCAGTACGCACGTTGGCGCGTACCGATACGTTCATCCCGATATAACCTGTCAGACCGGACAGGACTGCACCGAGGACAAAGCCAACGGCGGTTTGCCAGCCCAGCGCCAAGAAAATCGCAGCCAGCAAAATCACACCGACGACACCAATGGTGGTGTACTGCCGGTTCAAGTAGGCCTGAGCCCCTTCCTGCACCGCAGCGGCAATTTCCCGCATGCGATCGTTGCCGGTCGGCAAGCCCAAAATCCACTTAATCGAAACCGCTCCATACAGAAGCGCCGCAATCGCGCATAACAGCGCAAACCCCAGTCCACCAGACATTATATTATTCTCCCCAAGTTAAGCCGGCCGATCAGGGCCGGCAAATTGCCCCAAAGCCCAACATCCCAACACTCGAACCCAAAAATCACCCGCAAAAACTGATCTACAACAAATAACATTCATCCAGGAATCAGGTTTTAGCCCGGAAGAATCCCGCAAATGCGTTCAACGTCAACGCACGCGGGAAAAAACTTGCCACTGAGCCGTAAAACGGTTTGTTCAGCAGCAAGTTCATTCTTTACTCCCTGAATTACAGCTTGAATTCGCCCAGCTTCTTCGGCACTGCGATATTTTGCAGCTTTACATAATCCGGCAGGCCATTTTTGTAGGGAGGATAATCCTCCCCCTGGATCAACCCCGAGAGATAAGTGCGGCATTTTTCAGTAATGCCGAAGCCGTCCTCGGTGATGAAATCCTTGGGCATGAATTTTTCTACGTTGGCCACATCCTTCAGTTCCGCCACACCGATCTTCCAGGTGTAGGGCGCATCGGTTAGCCGGTCGATGGTAGGCATCACCGAGTTCTTGCCAGCCAGAGCCAGTTCCACCGCGGCAACGCCCAGCGCATAGGCCTGCTCCACGTCGGTTTTGGATGCGAGGTGACGCGCCGCGCGTTGCAGGTAATCGGCTACCGCCCAGTGGTATTTGTATCCCAGGGCATCCTTGATCATGTTTGCCACAACCGGAGCGGCGCCACCCAACTGGGCATGACCAAAAGCGTCACGCGTTCCGGCTTCGGCCAGGAACTTGCCATCGGGGTAGTGCGCCCCCTCGGAAACCACTACCGTGCAGTAACCTTGGGATTCGACCTTTTCCTTCACCTTGGCAAGGAATTTGGCCTGATCGAACTGCACTTCCGGAAACAGGATCACGATCGGAATATCGTTATCCGCATCGGCGGCCAAACCGCCGGCAGCTGCAATCCAGCCGGCGTGGCGGCCCATCACCTCGATCACGAACACCTTGGTCGAGGTCTTCGCCATGGAAGCCACGTCGAAGCTGGCCTCGCGGGTGGAAACGGCGATGTATTTTGCGACCGAACCGAAACCCGGGCAGCAGTCGGTGATAGGCAGATCGTTATCCACGGTTTTCGGCACATGGATCGCCTGAATCGGGTAACCCAGAGTCTCGGACAACTGCGATACTTTCAGGCAGGTATCGGCGGAATCTCCACCACCATTGTAGAAAAAGTAGCCGATGTCGTGCGCTTTGAAAATCTCTATCAGGCGTTCATATTGCAGCCTGTTCTCGACCACGCTCTTCATCTTGAAACGGCAGGAGCCGAACGCGCCGGAAGGCGTGTGGCGCAATGCGGAGATGGCCGCATCGGTTTCCTTGCTGGTGTCGATCAAATCTTCAGTCAGCGCGCCGATGATGCCATTGCGACCGGCATACACGGTACCGATCTGATCCTTATGCTTGCGCGCGGTTTCAATCACGCCGCAGGCGGATGCATTGATCACCGCGGTCACGCCACCGGACTGGGCATAAAAAGCATTCTTCTTCGCCATATCTTTAGACTCCCTACTAATAATTATTGATTCTGCTGACGTTTCGCATCGTGGTCAGCCTGGAGCTTGAGCAGGGTCACCACACAATCGAGCAGGTCATCATATTCCGCCTTGCCTGTGCCGTACTGCTCGCGCGCCGAGTAAAAGAACTGACAACGGTAACGATTATCGCCAACCTTGGAGATCACGAAACCGGCACCCTGCTCCTTCCACACCATCGCGGGGCAAATCGTCAAATCCGGCACAGCAGGATCAAGACGCAACTCGACGTCGGCCAACTGCACTTCCACCGGCTTGCCATAGCGCTCCTTGAGGGTGGCCTCGACCACCCAGCGCTCGGAATCGGTGATGTCGGGGACGCCGCTCATTTCGCGTCGATTAACCCAATGCGGCAAAAATGGCGTCGCGGATCCCATCCACTTTGCCGATGCCGGAAACCTTGACGCACTTGGGTGCGCCGGCCGCGCCGGAAGCAGCCCAGTCGGAGTAGTACTTGACCAGCGGCTCGGTCTGGGCGTGATAGATGTCCAGACGCTTCTTCACGGTTTCTTCCTTGTCGTCGTCGCGCTGGATCAGATCCTCGCCGGTGACGTCATCCTTGCCGGCTACTTTAGGCGGGTTGAAGATGACGTGATAGGTGCGGCCGGAAGCCAGATGGGCGCGGCGACCGGACATGCGCTTGACGATTTCTTCGTCGGGAACGTCGATTTCGACCACGTAGTCGATCGGCACACCGGCGGCTTTCATCGCGTCGGCTTGAGGAATGGTGCGCGGGAAGCCGTCGAACAGGAAACCCTTGGCGCAATCCGCTTCCTGGATACGGTCCTTGACCAGGCCGATGATAATTTCATCCGATACCAGACCGCCCGCATCCATGATCTTCTTGGCAGCAATGCCCAGCTCGGTGCCGGCCTTGACTGCGGCGCGCAGCATGTCACCGGTGGAAATTTGCGGAATACCGTATTTTTCCTTGATGAAAGTAGCCTGAGTGCCTTTACCGGCGCCAGGGCCGCCCAATAGAATCAAACGCATAAAACCTCCAATATCGTGTGTTTGTGGTTGCCCGGGCGCATGCCCGGCCAAAAAACCTTTTACCCAGATCGTCGTCAAGGATATTCAAAAACCCTTACATATGCACATTCAAATTTTGTATCCGCCCATAAAACTAGTTAAGGAGTCTTCTTACTCTTTGCAGATCCTCTTCTGTATCCACGCCCGCGACCGGCGCCTGCTCAACCACTGCGACGCCGATGCGGTAGCCGTGCCACAGTGCGCGCAGTTGCTCCAGCGCCTCGAACTGCTCAATGACGGCGGGCTGCAGTTGTTTGTAAATTTTCAGGAACGAGGTGCGATAGGCATAGATACCAATATGACGGTAGGCCGGCAACCCTGCCGGGAAATTTTCCGGCGTAGCGGCGAACGCATCCCGCGCCCAGGGAATCGGGGCGCGGCTGAAATACAGGGCGTGGCCCTCGCGATCGGTCACCACCTTGACGACATTCGGATTGAGCAGGTCGGCGCAATCATGGATGGCGTGGCAGGCGGTGGAAATCGCCGCTCCGGGATCGTCATGAAGGTGCTGCGCCACCGCGCAGATCAGCGACGGTGCGATCAGCGGCTCGTCGCCCTGCACGTTGACCACGATCTCCTCGTCGCCCCAACCGCGCTGGCTTGCCACTTCGGCAATACGATCGGTACCGGAGGGATGATCGGGCGAAGTCATGCAGACATTGTGGCCGCAAGCTCGCACGGCGTCGGCAATGCCCTGGTGGTCGGTCGCCACCCACACTTCATCGGCGCCGCTTTCCAGAGCGCGTTCGACCACATGCAACACCATCGGCCGACCGGCGATGTCGAGCAGCGGCTTACCAGGCAGGCGGGTGGAGGCGAAGCGGGCGGGGATGACGACTTTGAAGTTCATAAATCACAGGCCAGAGGCTAGAGGCAATGGGCTATGGGGAAAAACCGCGAAGCGACAACCACCTCTCGCCTCTCGCCCATGGCCTCTCGCCTGAAGAATCAAACCTCTTCTTCCGGCGGCAGCTTGCGCGCCTCATCCTCCAGCATCACCGGAATGTCGTCACGCACCGGGTAAGCCAGACGGCAGGGCTTGCAAACCAGCTCCTGCTCGGCTTTCTTGTAGACCAACGGCCCCTTGCACAGCGGGCATACCAGAATTTCAAGCAGTTTGGCGTCCATCTATATTCCTCAATTTTTGTAGCACTGTTTGTCCGAACGCCGACGGCAGCAAGGCTATCACCGCCAGCGACCAATAACGTTCGTCGGAGAAACCGGTGCATTTGACCGCGTCCTTCTCGGTCATCAGCAATGCATCGGCATTATCGTAATCCAGATCCTGCGGCCGGTAAGCCCAATGATCGGGGAATTCATGTTCCTCAAACGCCAACCCCAGTTTGCGCAGATGAGCAAAAAACCGTTGCGGGTTGCCGATGCCGGCCACGGCGTGAAGTTTCTTACCGCCGAAATCGGCCGCCGACGCTCGCAATTCTGGCTGGCGCAGGTTGCAAAACACCTCGCCTTCCAGGCGCATTTCGAACTCGTTGCGCAACCGCATGGCCGCCATCTGACTGCCGCCGTTCACCACCACCGCATCCACCGACCCGAGGCGGGAAACGCCCTCACGCAGCGGCCCTGCAGGCAGCAGCAAGCCATTTCCGAATTTGCGCTCCCCATCCACCACCACGATTTCCATATCGCGGCCGAGGCGGTAATGCTGCAAGCCGTCATCGCTCACCAGCACGTCGCACTCCGGATGCGCTCGCAGCAAAGCATTGCCTGCCATCACCCGGTCGCGACCGACCCATACCGAGCAGCCGCTTTTTCTCGCCAGCAGCAGCGGCTCATCGCCCACCACCGCCGGATCGCTACGGGCATCGACCGCCACCGCACCTTGCGTGCCGCCACCGTAGCCGCGGCTGACAATTCCCGGATGGTAGCCCTGTTGCCGCAGAAAATCAGCCAGCCATAGCACCAGTGGCGTTTTTCCGGTGCCACCAACGCTGATGTTGCCGACCACGATCACCGGCACCGGCAAGCGAACAATGCGCAGCAACCCGGCGCGGTAGAGCCCCCGGCGCAACGACGCAATCAGACCAAACAGGATGCTTAAAGGAAGCAGCACAACATGCCACGGCGTTAAACGGAGCCATTGTCGCTGAAGCCAGAGCATATTACTAAAAACGGCGTTTCACCGCGGAGGACGCAGAGGGCGCGGAGGAAAAACAAGGCATTGGCACGTTATGCCGAGTCACCCGCCGGGTGAATGCGTTTATTATGCCAACCATCTGAATTCCTCTGCGTCCTCTGCGGTTCAATAGCTTTTTGTCGGATTATGGGGATAGCGCTTGCCCCAATCCCCGCCTATTTTTCCGGCTTCGCCTGAGTGGCGAAAGTGATGTGGCTGTAACCTGAAAGGCGCGCAGCTTCCATCACGTTCACCACCGCCTGGTGGGTCGCCTTGGCATCGGCATTGATGACAATCACCGGGTCCGGCTTGTCCCCCGCGGCACGGCGTAGCGCCAGGCTTAGCGCGGCGGCATCCGAATCAGCCACGGCCGAACCGTTGACCAGGTAACGCCCGGCGGCGTCAACCGCCACGTTGATGGCAGCGGGCTTGTCGGCCGATTTTTCCGCCTCCGCCGTGGGCAGGTTGATCTGTAGTTCGGCAAACTGGGAAAAAGTGGTGGTAACCATCAGGAAAATCAGGATCACCAGCAGCACGTCGATCATCGCGATCAGATTGATCTCGGGGTCTTCCTTGGCCCTGCCGCGCTGAAAATCCATTTACTTCCGCTCGCCGTGGACGATCTGCACCAGCTTGACCGCCTGGTGCTCCATTTCCAGCACCAGCGCTTCAGCGCGGGCGCGGAAATAACGGTAAAAAATCATGCTGGGAATCGCCACGATCAGCCCCATGGCGGTGTTGTACAGCGCCACCGAAATGCCGTGCGCCAGCTCGGCGGGGCTGCCGCCGCTCGGCCTGAGCGCACCAAAAATTTCCACCATCCCGATCACCGTACCGAACAGCCCGAGCAGCGGACTCACCGAGGCGATGGTGCCGAGCGTGTTGAGGGAAACCAGGAAAGACAAACCGTATTTCAGCCGAGGTTGCTCGATTTCGTGAGCCACGCGCCGGCCGGTTTCCTCTATGTCTTCCAGCATCACTTCGCGCGAACTCTTGGCATTCCTCAACCCGGCCGCAAAAATCTGCCCGAGATAGGAGTGCTTCTCCAGTTGCTCCACCTTTTCAGGGGTCACCGCGCCCTGCTTGACCCATTGCTGCACCTTGGGGAGCAAGTCCTTGGGCGCGACCAGATTGAATGTCCACAAATGCCAGCCGATGATCGTCAGAGAAATCACCGATGCAATGATCAGCGGCCAGATCGGCCAGCCCGCTGCTTGAATGATGGATAACACTCGCCCTTCTCCCTTATAATTCCGGCATCTCGTTAAGGCTGCTGGTTAAACGCCCGTAACTTTAGCCTGCCACAGTGTTTTCGGCAAGCCCGGTCAAGTAGCGCATCAATAAAACGGCTTAACCTGTTGTCGTTAAAACCCTTTACCGACTATCCACAAAGATTGTGGATAACACTGTGAGCAAGTTGCTCGCATTCACCCTAACCTACCAAAGGAAAAAGGGAATTTCGCACAGGTCAAAATTTGACCCGATATTTTATCATTTAAAATCAATTGACTAAGCAAATCCGCAACAGGATCATGGTGATAGCAATTTGTTACACCTGCCTACGCCAGACTTGTGGATTAATGTAGAATTGAAAAATGCATTCCGCCCCAGCACTTACAGATGAACTCCCGGTCCTCAGCGTCAGTGAGCTGAACCGCCGCACGAAGCAATTGCTGGAAAAAAATTTTCCGCTGATGTGGATTTCCGGAGAAATCTCCAACTTCATCGCAGCGGCTTCCGGCCACTGGTATTTTTCCCTCAAGGACAGTAACGCCCAAGTGCGTTGCGCAATGTTCCGCCACAAAAGCCAATACCTCGACTGGCAACCGCGCAACGGCGACCAGATCGAAGTGCGCGCCCTGGTCACCCTGTACGAACCACGCGGCGAATATCAGCTTAGCGTCGAAAATATCCGGCGCGCCGGATTGGGCGCGCTCTACGAAGCCTTCGGAAAGCTCAAGGCTCGGCTGGAGCAGGAGGGACTGTTTGATACCGCAGACAAGAAACCTCTGCCCACCTTTCCAGGACGAATCGGCATCGTCACCTCCCCAGCCGCCGCCGCGCTACGCGACGTGCTCACCACTCTGCGGAGGCGCATGCCCTCGATCCCGGTGATCCTGTACCCCACCCCGGTGCAAGGCGAAGGCGCAGCGGCGAAAATCGCCGAGGCGATCCGCACTGCCGCCAGTCGGGCAGAATGCGACGTACTGATCGTCTGCCGCGGCGGCGGCAGCATCGAAGACCTGTGGGCCTTCAACGAAGAAATTGTGGCGCGGGCGATCCATGCCTGTCCCATCCCGGTGGTGAGCGGCGTCGGCCACGAAACCGACTTTACCATCAGCGATTTCGTCGCCGACCGTCGCGCCCCCACGCCGACTTCAGCGGCGGAACAGGCCAGCCCCAACCGCGTCGACCTGCGGCACCGGATCGAGACCATGCAAGGCCGCCTGAGCCGCCATCTGCGACAAATGCTGGAACAGCGCATGCAACAGGTGGATTACCTGTCGCGGCGACTTGTCCACCCCGGCGAAAGGCTAGACGCGCGCCTGACGCATCTGAGCCATCTGGGCCAGCGCCTGAACAACAACGCCGGTCATGCTCTCGCCGAACGCGAATGGCATTTGCAAAAACTGGCCCACCGCCTGGCCGCGGCCAAGCCCGATATTGCCGCGTGCGAAGCACAACAGCGGGAACTGGCGCGGCGCCTGCAGCTTTCCCTAATGCATCGGATGCAGGCCCACCAAACCGGGCTGCAACGACTACAGGCCAACCTCGCCCACCTCAACCCGCAGTCGGTGCTCGAGCGCGGCTTCAGCATGGTGCGCTCAGCCGACGGAAAAATCGTCTATGACAGCAAGGAAATTGCAATGGATGAAGCGCTCTCCATCACCTTCGCACGCGGCAGCGCCGAAGCCAGGGTAACGCGCAAAGAGGATGGACAATGAACCTGATGTTCTGGAAAAAGAAGAAAGTGCCCGAAGAAAACGATCATAGCGCCATGGATGGAACCATAGTCGCCACGGGAATCGAGCCGACATCCGTAAAACCAGGCTTCCTGGCTAGACTTAAAAGCGCTCTGACGACCTCGCGCAAAAAAAGCGATCCCGATGAGGGAGCCGCGGTCGTTCCCATACGTAAGGACGGCAAGCATCAGGGCGAAGTGCTTCCTGCGAAGCCGGGATTCCTGGCTCGGCTTAAAAGTAACCTAATGCCTTCACACAAAGAAAAAACCGACAACGCGGAAAAGCCCGAAAGTAAGCCATCGACCGAACGCACTGACAGAAAGCATCTGAACGAGGAGCCGGGACCCGCAGACACCGCCGCGGAGAAACCCAGGAAAAAGCTGACGATTGCGTTGGCACTCCTGATCCCCCTGGCTGCCGGTGGCGGATTTTTTGCTGCGACTAAATTAGCGCCGCCGCACCAGGAAGCGCCACTGGCTAAAGATTCCACTTCGCGGGAAATAAAAACCGACGGGCAACCCGAGTCGGGGCAGACTGAAGCCGCAGAACAAGCGCTACAGCAACAGACCGGCGATGCCGCGCCCCCCGTTGAAGAAACGCCCGAACCCGCAGAGGAGCCTGTTGCCAACGCCCCGACAGATGAGGATGTCCAGACGCAAATCGAAGAATTAAGAAAGCAGAACAAAGAAATGCAGGCGCAAATCGAAGTGTTAAGGAAACCGCCCGTTGCCGGAAAATCGGCTAAATCCACCCCACCCACCGTACCCCGGGAAGGTGTGCTGATCATCAACGGCAAGAACACTAAGGAAAGCGTTCAGGGACTGAAAAAAGTCATCAATGACATGAACGACACGTCGGCCGCAAAGAATACCGGGCAGGAATAAGCCCCCTCTAACTAGAGGCAACGCCGGAGGATTTCCCGAACTTCCTTGTCCGCGAGATCGATCGGGTTGGTTTTCATGCTGCTACCGCGACAGTTAGTCACGATCACGTCCAGATCGGCTTCGCGGATACCGTACGCGCTCAGCGGCGGCACCTGCATTCTTGACGTCCATTCCTTGAGGGTTTGCACCAGGAGCGTCCGAGCGACAGCATCGTCCAGGTGTGCTTTGCCACCGATCAGGCGGCCGATTTTGGCGTACTTTTCCAGCGCCGGACTGCCCGGGTCGCGCTCTTCCAGCGCACAGATATTGATTTCCGTCGCCGCCGCCACGGTGGCGCCGCAAGCCACGCCATGCGGCACTGGAAAAATCGCTCCCAAGGGCGCCGCCAAGCCGTGCACCGACCCCAGTCCCGCCTGCGCCAGAGCAATGCCCGAAAGCAGTGCGGCATAAGCCATTCCCGCCCTACCCTCGGTCGCCTTCTCACCCCCCGCGTACCATTCCAGCAGACCTTCGCGTACATAGCCCAGCCCGCTCAACGCCAGCGCATCGACAAAAGGATTGGCGCGGGTAGAAACATAGGATTCCAGCAGCTGGGTCAGCGCATCCATGCCGTTGGCGGCGATCAGGTCGGGCGGGCAGGTGGCGAGCAGCGCAGGATCCACCACCGCATATCTCGCCACCAGCAGATCGTGACGGAAGGACTTCTTGAAGCCGTCCGGCCCGTGCATGCTGAGGACGGCATTCTTGGTGGCCTCCGAACCGGTGCCGGCGGTAGTCGGCACTGCGATGAAGGGCAGCGACGGCCCTTGATAAGGCAGTTCCGGCCCCACCCCTTCGAGGTGGTCCATCACCGAATTGCCATGGGGCAGCAGCCCGGCAATCGCCTTGGCGGCATCCAGCACGCTGCCGCCGCCGATGCCCAGCACGATTTCGATTCCGGCATGGCGGTACACCCTGACGGCTTGATCCACCAGACCAGGCGAGGGTTCCTGCTCAACCACCATATCTTCCCAGGACAGCCCACGCCCCTTCAAAGCATCGATCAGACCTTGCCAGTGCAGCGAGGCACGAAACGACCGACCCCCGGTAACGATCAGCACGCGTTTGCCTAGCGACTGAAGCAACTCGGGAACATCGTTCAGCCGACCCTCGCCAAAAATAATTTTCGGCAGACCTGAAATAAAAAAAGGAGATATCATGTCAGCACAACTCAATCAAGCGGAAAGCGCGATTCTACTGGATTTGCACCCTACAGGACCAACCTGGAATTCGAGACATCGATATCTTGTATTATACGTATATTAGAATATACTTAAAACATAAACTTTGGGTTTGGTAATAATTTCATTCAAGACAAAATTTTAATGTCTAAATTCGGAGGGCAACTAAAATGTTAAAAATTATCGGTGGTTTTATTGCGGGGTTAGCCTTTATCGGATTCATGGCATATAACTTCATGAGCAGCTTGATGTTCTGGGAAATACCCAGCCCGTTCAGCGTAGAGGAAACTGCCGCGCGAATTCAGCAGAACATCCAGAATGTCGGTAACGGCTGGTCGCTGTCAGGCCTGCGCAATCCGGGCAAGGCCGTGGAAGCGGATGGCGGCAATACCTTGCCGGTAATCATGGTCGAAGCCTGCAGCACTAAATACTCCGGCCCCATCCTCAAGGACGACACCGTCCGTTTTCTCTCCATCCTGATGCCCTGCAAGCTTTCCATTTACAAGAAAAATGACGGTAAAACCTACATTGCCGGCATGAATGCCGGGCTGATGGGCAAGATGTTCGGCCCCATGGTCGGCGAGGTAATGGGCCACGTCGCAGAAGACCAGGCTAAATTCGTCATCTTCGATGCCAGCAAACCCGCCCCCCCGCTAATCAAAGGCACGCCAGGCGCAGCCGGTGGTGCCGCTGCGGGTGGTGGCGGCGGCTGCTAAGCGATGCCAGAAATGCCTAAAGCGGGCTATTCGCAAAAAAGATCGTATCAGGAGGGCGCATTATGTTTTCAAAACTAAAAATCACCCTGTCCACGCTGGCGGCAGGGGCCACGCTGGCAACGCTGACTGCTTTCGCCTCGCCGGCTCCCATGCAGGCAACGACGGCACTAGCGGCTCCGGCGGCCATGGTCAAAAAGGAAGGCAACTCAACAGCGGACCACAGCAAATTCAAGGAGTTGCAAAAAACCTTCAAAACCGCGCCGGAAGTCACCAAGGCCTGCCTGACCTGCCATACCGAGGCGGCCAAGCAAATCCAGAAGACCAAGCACTGGACTTTTGAATTCATCAACCCGGAAACCAAGCAGAAGCTGGGTAAAAAACACGTCATCAACAACTTCTGTACCGCAGTGGAATCGAATCAGAAATTCTGCAACGCCTGTCACGTCGGCTACGGCTGGGAAAACGACAAGTTCGACTTCGCCGCGGAAGAAAATGTCGACTGCGTCGTGTGCCACGAATCCACCGGCACCTACCGGAAAGTGCCGGGATTGTCGGGCCATCCCACCTATAAGGACATGGAGTTCCCGCCGCATTCCGGCAAGATCGTCAAGGCGCCGGATCTCAGCAAAGTCGCGCAAAGTGTTGGCAAAACCAGCCGTGCCAACTGCGGCGCCTGCCACTTCTATGGCGGCGGCGGCGATGCCGTGAAGCACGGCGACATCGACAGCACATTGACGAACCCGCCCAAATACCTCGATGTTCACATGGATAAGAAAGGGCTGAATTTCAGTTGCGGCACCTGCCACATGACCTCCGCCCATCAGGTTCCAGGCAGCCGCTACGCACCGACTGCAGCCGACACCAAGGATATCGCTCCGCACATGCGCGGCAAGGCAGACACCAGCAACCCCTCTACCTGCCAGTCCTGCCACGGCACCAAGCCGCATCCGGCAAAGATGGCCAAGCTGAACGAGCATACCGAGAAGGTGGCGTGCCAGACCTGCCATATCCCGGAATTCGCGCGCGGCCAGGCAACCAAAATGACTTGGGACTGGTCGACGGCAGGACAGCTCACGCCTGAAGGCAAACCGATTACGAAAAAAGATAGTGCGGGACGCAACGCTTATGACAGCAAAAAGGGCGATTTCACTTGGGAAGACCATGTCATTCCGGAGTACATCTGGTTCAACGGAAAAGTGAATTACACCCTACGCGAAACCAAGCTGGACCCCAGCAAGGTCGTCAAGATCAACAGCTTCGAGGGCAGCCCCAGCGATGGCAAGTCATTGATCTGGCCGGTCAAGGTGTTCCGTGGACAGCAGCCTTACGACTCTGTCAGCAACACGCTGCTGGTGCCGCATGTCTTCGGCGCCGACGGCGATTCATACTGGTCGAATTTCAACTGGGACAAGGCCCTGGTAGCCGGCATGAAGGCGGCCAATGCCCCCTACAGCGGCAAATATGGCTTTGTCAAAACCGAAATGAGCTGGCCGATCACCCACATGGTCGCACCCAAGGCCGATGCACTTACCTGCGCCCAGTGCCATAGCCAGGGAGGCCGCCTCAAGAACGTCAAAGGTATCTACATGCCGGGTCGCGGCGACAGCAACCCGCTGCTCGACATGGCTGGCTGGGGACTCGCACTGCTGACCCTGATCGGCGTGCTGATCCACGGCGCCGGCCGCATCTATGCCCACAGGAAAGGATAAGATCATGACCGTCGAAAGAATTTACGTATTCAAGCGTTTCGAACGTTTCTGGCACTGGTCGCAGGCCACGCTCATCATCTTCATGCTGATCACCGGCTTCGAGGTGCACGGTTCCTACCACCTCTTCAGCTTCGGCAGGGCAGTGGAGTTGCACACTATTGCCGCCTGGTCGCTGATCAGCCTGTGGGTATTCGCCATCTTCTGGCACTTCACCACCGGCGAGTGGAAGCAATACATCCCGACCACGGACAAGGTAGTGGCCATGGTCAAATTCTATTCGGTCGGCATTTTCACCAACGCGCCGCATCCCTTCAAGGCGACCACGCTGAAGAAGCACAACCCGCTGCAGCGACTGGCCTACCTCGGCGTGATGCTGTTCATCGGGCCGCTGCTCTGGTTCTCGGGCTGGTTCTACCTGTTCTTCAGCGACTGGGGCGCATGGGGCGTGGATAAATACGTGTCCCTGGAATGGGTGGCATTCTTCCACACCGCCGGCGCGTTCATGATGCTGATGTTCCTGATCGCCCACGTCTACCTGACCACCGCCGGCCACACGCCGACCTCACACATCAAGGCGATGATCACCGGATGGGAAGAAGTGGAATAAGGGGTTAGTCTCAAGCAAAAAAGGCCGCTGGTTTAGCGGCCTTTTTTCATGTTGTCCGAATCAATCAGCTCCGTCGACTTGCGCTGCCACCCCGAACGGGGATTTGCCATTATAGTGATTCCGAAATTATCAAATATTCACTGCGACACCGCCCTTTAATGCTGTGATATTGCGGGAAAGGCGTGATATCGTAGCAATAAATTATGGCCTGCTGCATAAACCCTTAAAGACACCGCGTGTGGAGGAAGTACTGGATGAAAATCGCCTGTACATAGAGGCCTCCGACTGGCTGGCCAAAACCCTGGATTTGCTTGGTGACCGGGAACAAGCCCAGCAAAACCTGCAAAAAGCCATGGAGCTTTCCCCCAACTCCCCCATCAGACAAAAGAACCTGGCCGAAGCTGCCCACAAGAACGGCGCGCTCGATATTGCACAAACCGCCTATGAAAAATCCATCAAGCTGAGCGAGTTTTCTGTCTATAAAAGCCCCGTCGCCTACGCCGGCCTAGCCAAGGTATTTACCGACAAAGGCGTGCCCGAAGAAGCCTTGAAAGTGCTAAAGCGCGGCAAGGATGAGTTCAAGGACGACGTCGAAGCCGCGGTGCAAGCTGCCGTAATCGAGAGCATGGCCTATCAGAAGATGGGGCAGCCAGATAAAGCCAAAGCGGCCATAGCCGAGGCCGAGAAGCTCACGGAGAGCCTGTCCGGCGCGGTCAGTACGGAGATCGCGATGGACATGGCGAAGTCCCTGTTTCAGCTCGGCGAAAAAAATAAAGCCTGCGGCCTGTTGCAATCGGTGGTAAAGAATAACCACGAAAATACGGATATCATCAGCCAGGTTGAAGCGGTATTTCAAAGTGAGCAACTCGGCGATGAGGGCGAGAATCTCATCCAGGAATCCAAGCAGGAAGTCATCAATATCAACAATCAGGGCGTGATACTGGCCAAGGAAGGCAAATTCGAAGAAGCCGTGAGACTGCTGAGAACGGCGGTACAAAACCTGCCGAACAGCGAGGTCATGCTCATGAACCTGTGCGGCATGCTGATCGGCCTCATGAAAAAATCGGGCAAGGACGACAGCCATGTATACGAAGCCAAAAGCCTGCTCGACCGCGTGCGGGAAATGAATCCCTCCCATAAAAAGTACAACGAGTACGCAAACGCACTGAATCAGATCAAAGCCGGGAAATAAAAAGCGGGGGCTGCCAGCGCATTCCCTACAATTCGTTACAATTCCCTGAGCATTTTCCGGTGCACGGAATCAGTGGGTGAGCGTTATTCAAACCATCGCACACTTCACTTGATAAGGGATAAACCATGAAAAAACTTCTGATTCCGGCATTGATTGCCACATCTGTTTTCAGCGCCAACACCTTTGCGCAAGGCGGCTGGGATGACGACCACCGGAAACATCGTCGCCACCACCGGGTGGAGCATGTGGTCGTACAACGCACCTACCAGGAGCCCGTGATCATCTACCAGGCGCCACCGGTGGTTTATCGCGAGCGCATCGTGTACCGCGACCGCCCTGTCTATTATGAAACCGAGCCGCCGCGCTACCGTGAGCAGCCAGCCGCATATTCAGGCAACAGCTCGAACCGATTGATTGGCCAGGCCATAGGCGCGGTTGCCGGTGGAGCGCTTGGAAATCAGGTCGGCAGTGGCAATGGACGAATCGCCGCCACCGCGATTGGCGCGGTGATTGGAAGCGTGATTGGAGGAAACGTCGCCTACCCCGGCTACTGATCCGCACCTTAATCGGCGGCCCTGGAATTTCCGGTCGGTGAGCGTACGTAACCAGGAAGACGCATGGCCGGTGGTTTTTTCAGGTTGACCCTTTGCGCTGGGGGCGGATAGAATAAAAAGGCGACACAGACATCCTGAATGACGCACAACAACCAAGGTGAAATAATGCAAAAACAGAAAGTTGCCATAGTCGGTCTGGGGCGTGTAGGTTCCGCATTTCTGGATGAACTGCTTTGTCTGACCAGAAAAGGAGTCAAGGTCGCTTATGCGGTGGAAAAGAATGACACGCCGGGAAGAAAAGCTGCTGAAGCCGCAGGCGTAAAGATTTTGACGATTGATGAACTGATCACCTTCGGCGAAAGCGTAGACATCGTTTTCGACCTCACCGGCATTCCGGAAGTCAGGAAAGAACTGCGCGAAAAACTTTTTTCCTCGAACAACCGCCACACCGTCATCGCACCTGAAAGCATTGCCCATTTTCTCTGGTCGATCATGAGCGATACCCCCCAGCCCGTCATTGAAGGCCGAAAAATGGGTTACTAAAATATCCGCTTTTCGCCTCGCGGGTTCGCGATAGGGACCCGAGTGGAACTCAGCCTCGCCCACCAGCCTTTCATTTTCCCGATTTCGCTGCGGCGTCCCGCAAGAAGGGCAGATACTGCGACCAACCCGCGACCGGCCCGACGTGGGAGAACATCACGATGCCCTGCTTGTCGAGGACATAGGTAGTGGGGAAAGCGACCGCTATTCTGCGGTCCGGAATGGTCTTGCCGTTGGCCAGAGTCAGAAAATCGGTGCCCATCTCTTTAACCCCGGAGTCATGCAAAGGCAGGGTTAAATGCTGCTGCTGCGCCCACTGGCGCGCAGTGAAAAAATTCTCCCGCATCTGCAGCAGGACCAACTGAATGCCGGATGAGGCGCCCAGTTCCTCATGGAGCCGCTGCAATTCCGGCATTTCACGCCGGCAGGGCGGGCACCATGTACCCCAAAAATGCAGCACGATCACCTTGCCGCGCAGATCGGAGAGTTTCATCGGTTTGCCGGCAGGACTCTTGATGGCGAGATCGAAGAAGCGGTCGCCGCGCTCCTTGCCGGTATGCGCTTTGGCCGCTTCCGCGCGACTCAGATAGGGTCCCCACAACGTGGCCCACCGCCTGGCATCGAACACCACCTTGTCATCGACGGCATAAGGCACGCAAGGCTGCTCAGTCGCCTGCTGGCAGCCCTGAATCGCCCCTTCGACAGCCGCATCGGTTGTCGGCTCATCGCCCTTCCAGGCCCATGCTCCGCCCGGCGCGATCACGTAGGCGCGATGCTTTCCCGCGGCAAGAAACTCCCGGTATCCTGCCTTACCCTGGCTGTCGACGTGAGGGATGGCCTCGGCATCGCCCGGTTTTGCGGCAATCGCGGGCACACAGCCCAGGCACGCCGCTACGACCGCCAAACGCAACAAGGCCTGGTTTGCCATATTCATTCACCGAGCAGGTGCAAAATCAGCCTGCGGCTCTGTGATTCGTAACGGTGCTCATAGAGGAATACGCCCTGCCAGGTACCCAGCGCCGGAACGCCGCCGACAACCGGAATGGCCAGGTGTATCTGGGTCAACGCGGTACGCGCATGGGCAGCCATGTCGTCCTTCCCTTCCTGGCGGTGCTGGAAAATCGGGTCGCCGTCCGGCACCAACCGCGCGAGAAAACGTTCCAGATCTGCCTGCACGGTCGGATCGGCATTCTCCTGAATCAGCAGGCTAGCCGAAGTGTGCTGGACGAATACCGTCAGCAGGCCTGCCTGGATGCCCGTCGACCTCACCCAGTCGCGCAGCTCATGGGTAAATTCATAGAGGCCGCGCCCCTGGGAGGACAAAACCGTCAGTTGATGGTGTGCTTGGCGCATGGAAATCCAGAAAATAGCCGGCAAGTGGCTATTTTACCTCCTTGCCGGCTAGTACAGCCATGAAAAATCAGGCTTTGACGAAGGTGAACTTTCCATCCCGGAAGTCCGCCCTGATGGTGTCCTTGGCCGCGAAATGCCCGGCCAGAATTTCCCGCGCCAAGGTATTTTCCAGGTGCGTCTGGATCGCCCGCTTCAGAGGCCGCGCACCGAACACCGGGTCGAAGCCGGCGGCGGCCAGTTCGGTCAGCGCTGCGTCCGACACCTCCAGCTTCATCTCCATGGCCGTCAAGCGCTGGGTCAGGTACTGCAACTGGATGCCAGCGATGGACTTGATGTGTTCCTCGTCCAAGGCGTGGAACACCACCACTTCGTCGATGCGGTTGATGAATTCCGGACGGAAATAGCTTTTCACCTCCGCCATCACCGCCAGCTTCACCACCTGATAGTCGTCGCCCTCCATCTGCTGGATCATTTGCGACCCCAGGTTGGAGGTCATCACGATCACGGTGTTTTTGAAGTCCACGGTGCGGCCCTGGCCGTCGGTCATGCGACCGTCGTCGAGCACCTGCAGCAGAACGTTGAACACGTCTGGGTGGGCCTTTTCCACCTCGTCGAGCAGGATCACGCTGTAAGGCTTGCGTCGTACCGCCTCGGTCAGGTAGCCGCCCTCCTCGTAGCCCACATAGCCGGGCGGCGCGCCGATCAGACGCGCGACGGAATGCCGCTCCATGAACTCGGACATGTCGATGCGAATCAGGTGTTCTTCCGAATCGAACAGGAACCCGGCCAGCGCCTTGCACAGCTCGGTTTTTCCGACACCGGTGGGCCCAAGAAACAGGAACGAGCCATACGGCCGGTTCGGATCGCCCAGCCCGGCGCGCGAACGCCGGATGGCATCCGCCACCAGACGCACCGCCTCGTCCTGGCCGACCACGCGCTGGTGGAGTTGGTCTTCCATTTGCAGCAGCTTGTCGCGCTCTCCTTCCATCATCTTGGAGACGGGTATCCCGGTAGCGCGCGACACCACCTCGGCGATTTCCTCCGCGCCCACCTGGGTACGCAACAACTGGTGTGCCGGCATGGCTTCCCCGGCAGTATCGGCGTGCTTCAGCTGCGCCTCCAGCTGCGGAATTTTGCCGTACTGGATTTCGGAAACCTTCTGCCACTCGCCCTTGCGGGTGGCGGCTTCCATTTCCACCTTGAGTCTGTCCAGTTCTTCCTTGATATGCTGGCTGCCCTGAACTTGGGCCTTCTCGGCCTTCCAGATCTCTTCCAGGTCGTTGTACTCGCGTTGCAGCTTGACGATCTCTTCATCGAGCAAGGTCAGGCGCTTCCGCGAGGCCTCGTCCTTCTCCTTCTTCACCGCCTCGCGCTCGATCTTGAGCTGGATCAGGCGGCGGTCAAGCTTGTCCATGACTTCCGGCTTGGAGTCGATTTCCATCCTGATTCGCGACGCCGCTTCGTCGATCAGGTCGATCGCCTTGTCGGGCAGGAAGCGGTCGGTGATGTAGCGGTGCGACAACTCGGCCGCCGCGATGATGGCCGGGTCGGTGATATCCACGCCGTGGTGCAGCTCGTATTTTTCCTGCAGGCCGCGCAGGATGGCGATGGTGTCCTCCACCGAAGGCTCGTCCACCAGCACCTTCTGGAAGCGGCGCTCCAGGGCGGCGTCCTTCTCGACATACTTGCGGTACTCGTCCAGCGTGGTGGCGCCGATGCAGTGCAGCTCGCCACGCGCCAGCGCCGGCTTGAGCATGTTGCCGGCATCCATCGCGCCTTCCGCCTTGCCGGCGCCGACCATGGTATGCAGCTCGTCGATGAACAGGATGACGCGGCCTTCCTCCTGGCCCACTTCCTTGAGCACCGATTTCAGGCGCTCCTCGAATTCGCCGCGATATTTGGCGCCGGCCAGCAAACCGGCCATGTCCAGCACCAGCACGCGCTTGCCCTTCAGGGTTTCCGGCACCTCGCCGTTGATGATGCGCTGCGCCAAGCCTTCGACGATGGCGGTCTTGCCCACGCCGGGCTCGCCGATCAGCACCGGGTTGTTCTTGGTGCGCCGCTGCAATACCTGGATCGTGCGCCGGATCTCGTCGTCGCGGCCGATCACCGGATCGAGCTTGCCGAGCCGGGCGCGCTCGGTGAGGTCCAGGGTGTATTTTTTCAGCGCCTCGCGCTGCCCTTCCGCTTCGGCATTATTCACGGCCTCACCTCCCCTGACGGCATTGATGGCTTGTTCCAGCGCTTCCCGGGCGACCCCGTGCTCCTTCAGCAAGCGTCCGGTCTCGCCCTTGTCCTGAACGGCAACCAGCAGGAAAATCTCCGACGCGATGAACTGATCGCCGCGCTTTTGCGCCTCCTTGTCGGTGAGATTCAGGAGATTGTTCAGGTCGCGCGAAAGATTCACCTCGCCGCCATGCCCCTCGACCTTGGGCAACCGCTCTATCGCCTTGTTCAGGGCGGGCTTCAGCGCGCCGACATTGCCCCCGGCGCGTTGCAGGAGCGAAGAAGTGCCGCCGTCGTCCTGGTCCAGCAGGGCCAGCAGCAGGTGCTGCGGTTCGATGAACTGGTTGTCCTGGCCGACTGCCAGGCTCTGTGCATCATTCAAGGCCTGCTGGAACTTGGTGGTGAGCTTGTCGAAACGCATCGTCAATCCCTCTCAAGAATAAAATAGATCTCAAGCTCCTATATATGGAATTTTCGGTGAATTTCAAGGATAAATTTGGATATTCATCAAAAAACCTAACGGGTGAGCTCTCTACAGAAGCATCAGTTTGCGCTACACTTGGTTTTGGTTTTATACAATCCGGGTTTACTCCAAGATGATTTCCCGACTATTCACTCTCGGCCTGGTATTTTCGCTTTGCATCTCCGGCGCATGGGCCGCACCCGCTTCCCTGCACACATCCACGGGCGCTGAAATTTCCCTGCGCACCTTCCCCGGCGAAGGAAACACCTTGATGCTGGGCTTCCCCTGCGACGAGGGCCTCGGTACCCAGGAAGCACGGGCATCCCAGTCGCTGTCCCGGATCGGGCTGGAAGCCTGGCTGCCGGACGTATTGGGCGCCCACTCCTTGCCGGCGGTGGCCAGCAGCATGGAACAGCTTCCGCCCATAGAAATCGCCGAAGTCATCAATCAGACCATCAAACTTTCCGGCAAGAAGGTGGTGCTGGTCACCACCGGGCGTGGCGCCCTGCCTATCCTCCAGGGTGCGAACATGTGGCTGAGCCAAGCCACACCCCAAGATCGGGCCGCCCTGACAGGCATCATCCTGTTCAGCCCGGAACTCTATGCCGTCAAACCGGCACCCGGCGTGGAAGCCCGCTATCACAGCATCGTATCGAAAACTTCAGTGCCGGTATTCATCTATCAGGGCCAGCGCTCCCCAGGGCGGTGGTGGCTGGAACATCTCAAGGTCGAATTCGCCCGTGGCGGCAGCAAGGTCTCCAGCAAAGTATTGCCCAATGTGCGCGGATTTTTTTACGCGGTGCAGGACCCTACTGACGAAGAAAGGGCGATGACCGACAGGTTGCCCGAACTGATACTGGATGCGATCAAGCAACTGGAGTCTAGCCAATGAAGAAACTGCTTATTTTCATTTCATGCCTGTTCCTGCTGGCCTCCGCACAGGCGCAGGACCTGAAACCCTGGAAAGGCGGCCCTACCCCACCGCTGGCATTGAACGACATCAACGGCAAACCGCTCAAGCTGGAGGATTATCGCGGCAAGGTAGTGATGGTGCAGTTCTGGGCCACCTGGTGCCCGCCCTGCCGCAAGGAAATGCCCTCCATGATGCGGCTCCAGACGAAGCTGGCAGGCAAGCCCTTCATCATCCTCGCCGTCAACATGGGCGAAACGGAAAAAGAGATCAAGGATTTTCTCGCCCTGGTGAACGCCGATTTCACCGTCCCGATGGACAGCGACGGCAAGGCGATCTCCGCGTGGAAAGTGTTCGTCGCCCCCTCCACCTTCCTGATCGATCCCAAGGGCAACATCCGTTATGCCCTGCAGGGCGGAGCGGAATGGGACGCGCCGGAATACGTCACGAAAATAGCCGAATTGCTGCCTTCCAAATGAATCTCTCCAGCCTCCAGCTGGAAGCCATCCACCGCAACGTTGAAGCCGCTCTGGCCGAGGATATCGGCAGCGGCGACCTGACCGCGCAGCTGATCCCGGCGGCACAGACCGCCCGTGCTTTCGTCATCAGCCGCGAGGCGGCGGTGCTTTGCGGCACGGCCTGGTTCGAAGCCTGCTTCCGAAAACTGGATGGAAACATTGAGATCAAATGGTGCGCCCGCGACGGCGAAGCGATTGCCGCAGGGCAAAGGCTGGCGGAAATCGGCGGCAATGCCCGCGCCATGCTCAGTGCAGAGCGCCCAGCGCTGAATTTTCTGCAAACCCTGTCCGCCACGGCTACCGCCACGCGGCAGTACGTCGAAGCGGTCAGTGCCACCCGCGCAAGCATCATGGATACCCGCAAGACCCTGCCCGGCCTGCGTGCTGCGCAGAAATACGCAGTCCAATGCGGCGGCGGGAAAAACCAGCGGGTCGGCCTTTACGACGGCATCCTGATCAAGGAAAACCACATCATGGCAGCGGGCGGCATCTGCGAGGCGCTGGCACAGGCCGCGAAAGTGGCACCGCCGGGCGCATCGATACAGATCGAGGTGGAAAGTCTGGATGAACTGGAACAGGCGCTGGCAGCCGGTGCGAAACTGATCCTGCTCGATAACTTCGATCTGAAAACCCTGCACGCGGCAGTAGAACTGGCCGGCACCGAAGCCGAGCTGGAGGCGTCCGGCGGCATCTCCCTGGAAACCGTGCGCGCCGTAGCCGAAACCGGCGTGCACCGCATTTCCGTCGGCAGCCTGACCAAGGATATCAAGGCTGTGGATCTGTCGATGCGCTTCGAAAGCTGCTAGATTCCCCGCAGCGCCCACCACCACCCGGTCAGGGTAAAGAAAGACAGAATCAACCCCACCGCCACCATCAGGTTCGCCAGCGGCGGATCGAGGTCATGCTCGGAAGCGATGATCGCGGCAGTAATCATCGGCGGCATGGCCGCCTCGAACAGCGTCACCTGTGCAGCCAAGCCATGTGCGCCGAAGGCACCCACCAGCAGCAGATACAGCGCAAGCGGCGCGAGGAAGAGCTTGAATGCCAATCCCAGGGCCAGATTGCGCCCGTTGCCGGCGAGATGACCCAGCCGCAGCTGGAACCCCACCGATACCAGGGCGAGCGGCGCCAGCGTGTCGCCCAGCCGTTTCAACACCGCCGTCGCCCACAGCGGATATTCCGTCGGAATCAGCGCCAGGGCCAGCAGCAGCGCGATGAAGGGGGGGAACAGCGCGATCTTGCGGGCGATGGTCCGGACAGTCGGCACACCGGATGAGTACAGCCCGGCGGTAATGATCCCGAGCGTGGACAAGGTCAGGAAGGAGCCGAGCTGGTCGACGATGATGCCGGTCGCCAGCCCTTCCTGGCCGTAAAAAGTTTCGATCATCGGCAGGCCGAAGAAAGAGGTGTTGCCGAGGCCGCCGGTGAGCATCAGCGCACCCGTGGTCGGACGCGGCAGCTTCAGAATTCGGCCGGCCAACCAGAAAAAGCCGGCCCCCAGGCCGAAATGCAGCCACGCCATGGCAGCCACGTAGGCAAAGGCCGGTGTGAGGCGGATGTCGTGGATGTAGAGCAGGGTCAGCGCCGGCAGCGAGATGTGGATGATGAAGCTGTTGAGCGCCGCAGGCGCATTCTCCGGCAGGCGCCCGGCACGCCGCAACCCCATGCCGAAGAGGAAACAGGCGACGAGAAGGATGAGATTGGTCATTGCCTGTTTAGAATCGACTCACCGCGGAGGACGCAGAGGACGCGGAGGAATTCAAAATCGATTGTGATCTCCTCTGTGTCCTCCGCGTCCTCTGCGGTAAAAGAATTTCAACTGGCGTGGGCAACGATAAAGCGCTTCACTGCTTCCGCATCCGCCGCCATGACCTCGAAGCGTTGCGGCAGGTTCTCTATCCCCACCAAGTCGGCTGGACGCTCGGGTTCGCAGCCCAGCGCTTCGTGGATGGTTTCCTCGAATTTGGCGGGCAGCGCGGTTTCCAGGCACACCATCGGAATGCCCGCTTCGCGGTGCTCAAGGCCGACCTTCACACCGTCGGCGGTGTGGGTATCGATCATCACGCCGTATTGCCGATGCATGCGACGAATGGTTTCCAGCCGGTTGGCGTGGCTGCTGGAACCGGACTCGAAGCCGAATTCCCTGACCCTGGCGAAATACGGCGTTTTAGAAAGATCGAAGCTGCCGCCCGCGTCCACTTCCTTCCACAGCTCGTTCACGATTGCCGGATCGCGCCCGACCAGATCGTAAACAAAGCGTTCGAAATTGGATGCCTTGGAGATGTCCATCGACGGGCTGCTGGTATGTTCGGTTTGCGGCCGGGGACGATAGACGCCGGTGCGGAAGAACTCGTCGAGCACGTCGTTCTCGTTGGTGGCGACGATCAGCTTGTGGATCGGCAAGCCCATCTGGCGGGCGATATGACCGGCGCAGACGTTGCCGAAGTTGCCCGACGGCACGGAGAAGGACACTTCCTCGTCGTTGCTTTGGGTCACCGCGAAATAGGCCTTGAAGTAGTACACCACCTGGGCCGTGACGCGCGCCCAGTTGATCGAGTTGACCGCGCCGATCTTGTGCTGGGCCTTGAATTCGAGGTCGTTGGACACCGCCTTGACGATGTCCTGGCAATCGTCGAACACGCCCTTGACGGCGATGTTGAAAATATTCGGGTCCTGCAGGGAGAACATCTGGGCGGTCTGAAACGGGCTCATCTTGCCCTGCGGCGAGAGCATGAACACTCTGATTCCTCTTTTTCCGCGCATGGCGTATTCCGCCGCGCTGCCGGTATCGCCCGAGGTCGCGCCGAGGATATTGATCTCGGCGTTTTCCTTGGCCAGCACGTACTCGAACAGGTTGCCGAGCAGCTGCATCGCCACGTCCTTGAAAGCCAGGGTCGGGCCGTAGGACAGCCCGAGGATATGCAGCCCCGGTTCCAGCGTCTTCACCGGCGTGATCTCGTCGCTGCGGAAAATCGCGGCGGTGTAGGTCTTGTCGACGATGGTCCTGAGGTCGGCGGCGGGAATGTCGTCGGCGAAGCGGCGGATCACCTCGAACGCCAGATCGCGATAACTCATCACGCGCATGGCGGCAAGTTCTTCCTTGCCGAACTTGGGGTAGGCTTCGGAAATGGTCAAGCCGCCATCGGTAGCGAGGCCGCCGAGCAGGATTTCGGTGAAGGTCTTGGGCAGCATGCCGCCGCGGGTGCTTAAGTATTTCATATTTAAACCCTCACCGCAGAGACGCGGAGGCGCAGAGAAAATCCCTTGAAATCCTCTGCGCCTCTGCGCCTCTGCGGTTCAAATTGCCGTTGATTAATTCGAGCTGAGTTCTTCCAGACGGATCCGCGTCACCTTGCCGGAAATCGAAGACAACGCCTCGATTTTGGCGATTGCCTGGTTGATGTATTTCTCCACGGTTTCGTGCGTCAGCAGGATCACGTCCGCCTGCTCCTCGCCTTCAGCGGGCTCTTTCTGGATCATGGCGTCGATCGAAATGCCCAGATCGGCCAGGATGCGCGTCACATCGGCCAGCACGCCGGGCTTGTCGAACACACGCAGACGCAGATAGTAAGAGGTGCGAACCTCGTCGATCGGCAACACCGGCACGTCGGACAAGGCGTCCGGCTGGAAGGCCAGGTGCGGGACGCGGTTTTCCGGGTCGGAGGTGAGCATCCGGGTCACGTCCACCAGGTCCGCCACCACCGCGCTCGCGGTCGGTTCGGCACCGGCGCCGCGGCCGTAATACATGGTCGCGCCGACTGCGTCGCCTTTCACCAGCACCGCGTTCATCACGCCTTCCACATTGGCGATGAGGCGCTTGGTCGGGATCAGCGTCGGATGAACGCGCAACTCGATGCCCTTGTCGGTGCGCTTGGTGATGCCGAGCAGCTTGATGCGGTAGCCCAGTTCCTCGGCGTAGGAAATGTCTTCCTTGGTCAGTTTGCTGATGCCCTCGGTGTAGGCCTTGTCGAACTGCATCGGGATGCCGAAGCCGATGGCGGACATGATCATCAGCTTGTGCGCGGCATCGACGCCCTCGATATCGAAGGTCGGATCGGCTTCCGCATAGCCGAGTTCCTGCGCCTGTTTGAGCACGGTGTCGAAGGCCAGGCCCTTGTCGCGCATCTCGGTCAGGATGAAGTTGGTGGTGCCGTTGATGATGCCGGCGATCCACTCGATGCGGTTGGCGGTGAGACCCTCTCGCAGCGCCTTGATGATCGGAATGCCGCCCGCCACCGCCGCCTCGAAGGCGACCATCACGCCCTTGGCCTGCGCCGCCTTGAAAATTTCGTTGCCGTGCAGCGCCAGCAGCGCCTTGTTCGCCGTGACCACGTGCTTGCCGTTAGCGATCGCTTTCAGGACCAGCTCCTTGGCGAGCGAAGTACCGCCGATCAGTTCGACGACGATATCGATCTCCGGATTGTTCACTACCGCCATCGGGTCGGTGGTGATTTCCAGCTCGGGGCCGGCGAGTTTCCGCGCCTTTTCCAGATCGCGCACCGCCGCCATGGTCACCTTGATTTCGCGCCCGGCGCGGCGGGTGATTTCTTCGGCATTGCGCCGCAATACCGTGAGAGTGCCGCCGCCGACGGTGCCCAGGCCTAACAAACCTACGTTGATGGGTTTCATTGTTTATCCTTTAAAAATAAAGAGGCTAGGGGCGAGAGGCTAGGGGCGAGAGAAGGGGGTCCGGCTTTGCCGGAATGTTTATACGCCGCGCTTGCGCGGCACAAACCGCTCGCCTCTAGCCTCTCGCCCCTAGCCTCTAAGTCCCGTGCCGCTTGCGGTAATGTTCCAGGAAGCGCGCGATGCGGCCGATGGCCTCGGTAAGGTCGTCCACGTTGGGCAGGAACACCACCCGAAAATGGTCGGTATGGGGCCAATTGAAGCCGGTGCCCTGGACCAGCAGAACCTTCTCCTCGAGCAACAGTTCGAGGATGAACTCCTGGTCATCGTCAATCGGATACATCTTCGGGTCGAGCCGGGGGAACAGATACATCGCCCCTTGCGGCTTGACGCAGGAAACGCCGGGGATATCCGACAGCAGTTTCCAGGCCACGTCGCGCTGCTTGGTCAGACGACCGCCGGGCGCGACCAGGTCGTTGATGCTCTGGTAGCCGCCGAGCGCGGTCTGGATGCCGTACTGGGCCGGCACGTTGGAGCACAACCGCATCGAGGCGAGCATGGTCAAGCCCTCGATATAGTCCTGGGCATGCCGTTTCTCGCCCGAGACCACCAGCCAGCCGGCGCGATAACCGGCGGCGCGATAGTTCTTCGACAGCCCGTTGAAGGTAATGAACAGAATGTCGTCCGCCAGCGAGGCGATCGAAGTGTGGGTCGCGCCGTCGTACAAGACCTTGTCGTAGATCTCGTCGGCATAGATGATCAGCTGGTGCTGGCGGGCGATCTCGACGATCTCCTGCAGCAGCTCCACCGGATACAGCGCCCCAGTCGGGTTATTCGGGTTGATCAGAACAATCGCGCGGGTATTCGGGCCGATCTTACCGCGGATATCGTCCAGGTCGGGCAGCCAGCCTGCCTGCTCGTCGCAGATGTAGTGGCGCGGTATGCCGCCCGCCAGGGTTACCGCCGCGGTCCACAGCGGGTAGTCGGGGGTCGGCAGCAGCACTTCGTCTTCGGTATTCAACAGCGCCTGCATCGCCATCACGATCAACTCGGACACGCCGTTGCCGATGTAGATGTCCTCCATCTGCACGTCGCGGATCTTCTTTTCCTGAGTGTAATGCATGATCGCCTTGCGCGCGGCGAACAGCCCCTTGGAGTCGGAATAGCCGGAGGCATTGGGCAGGTTGTGGATCACGTCCTGGAGGATTTCCTCCGGCGCCTCGAAGCCGAACGACGCCGGATTGCCGATGTTGAGCTTGATGATGCGGTGACCGTCCTCCTCCATCTGCCGGGCGCGCGCCATCACCGGACCACGGATGTCGTAGCAGACGTTGGCGAGCTTGCTGGATTTGAGTACGGGTTGCATGGCTTCGAGCCCCTTTTTGCGCCGGCGACTTGCTCGCTCCACTGAATGCGCTTAAAAGGTATAATCTTACCCGACCGTCCCCTGTCCCGCAAATGGAGGCCCACCTTGAAGTTCCACCTGGCCGACGCAGCCGGCTTAAACCTTTTCACCGGCTACGACACCGATTACGTCGCGGTCAACCATCAACGCTACCCAGCCAGCCTGATCGTGCTGCCGGATCGGCTCGTCAAAAACTGGCCACCGCAAAGCTTCTCAGCGCTGGAGGCCGCCCATTTCGAGGCCATCCTTGAATTCAGGCCGGAGATCGTGCTGCTCGGCACCGGCAACACCTTGCGCTTTCCTCACCCCCGCCTGACTGAGGCATTGATCCGGGCGCATATCGGCGTAGAGGTGATGGACACCCCGGCGGCCTGTCGCACCTACAACATCCTCGCATCCGAGGGCAGAAAGGTGGCGGCTGCGCTGTTGCTGGGCTAGTGACCTGGAGCCAGGGGCAGAATGTCCAGGAAACTGCCGATGGCGTCGAACTCCGCCACATCCTTGGCTGGCAGCTGCGTATCCGGCCGATGCACCGCGAGCAGATGACCGATGCCATAATCCCGCGCCGAGCGCAGCACCGGCAGGCTGTCGTCCACCAGCAATGTGGCCAGCGGATCATAGCGCTCGACGGACTGGAGCTTGCCCCAGAACTCGGGATGTTCCTTCGGCACGCCGATGTCGTGGGCACAGATGACCGCGTCGAAATAGCCATCCAACCGGGTTTTGCGCATCTTCAGGGCCAGGCTTTTATGGTGGGCATTGGTCACCAGCACGATGCGCCGGCGATTGCCGCGCAGTGCGGCAAGAAAATCGATGACATGTGGGTGCACGGCGATGAGATGCTCCACTTCCTCCTTGAGCCGGGCGATGTCCAGACCCAGCTCGCGCGTCCAGTAATCCACGCAATACCATTCCATGGTGCCCACCACCTTGTGGTAGCGCGGCGCCAACACATCCTGCGCAGCTTCGTGGCTCAAGCCATGCTTCTCAGCGTAGCGCCGCGGCACATGCTCGAGCCAGAAATGGTTGTCGAAATGCAGGTCGAGCAGAGTGCCATCCATGTCGAGCAGGACGGTTTCGATTTGATTCCAGTTGAGCATAGTTCAGTCCTGAGTGCGAAAGGCGATGTCCTGAGTCCTGAGCCCAAGCAACTCAACACTCAGGACTGAATTTATTGAGGGCCGAGCACGCGCAGCACCTCTTCCAGCGTGGTCAACCCGGCGTTCACTTTCTCCCGCGCATCTTCTATCATCGGCGTGGCGCCGATTTGACGAGCCATTTGCGTCATTTCCAGAATGCTGGCGCCGCTGGCGATGAGATGGCGCATGTTTTCGTCCGGCACCAGCACCTCATAAATTCCGAGCCGCCCGTGATAGCCGGTATCATGGCATTTTGCGCAGCCCTTGCCGCGCGAAGCCGTAATACGGCCATTCTCGAACAGCGGGCCGAGCCGGGCCAGCAATTCCGGCGCCGGCTTGGCCGGCTCGCGGCAACCTTCGCAGATGGCGCGCACCAGACGCTGGGCGATGATACCTTCGAGCGCGGTCGCCACCACATAGGGCTTGAGGCCGAGATCGAACAGGCGTGCGATGGTCGCCACCGCAGAGTTGGTGTGCAGGGTAGAGTAGACCAGATGCCCGGTCAGCGCGGCGTGGAAAGCCACCTCAGCGGTCTCCAGGTCGCGAATCTCGCCGAGCAGAATCACGTCCGGGTCTTGGCGCAGGATGGAGCGCAGCACGATGGGAAAGGTCAGCCCGATTTTTTCCTTGATCAGCACTTGCCCGGCCATATCGAGGTAATACTCCACCGGATCCTCGATCGTGACGTAATTCTTCCCGGGATCGGCATTGTGCTGAACCAGGCCGTACAGGGTGGTGGTCTTGCCCGACCCGGTCGGCCCAGTGGCGAGAATCAGCCCCTGCGGCTTGTCCACCATATTGAGCACTTTTTTCAGGTCGGCGGGGGAGAATCCCAGCCCCTCGATGCTCTTCACCGCCGAATTGCGGTCGAGTATCCGCATCACCACCTTTTCGCCATTGATGGTAGGCAGGGTGGAAATACGCAGATCGACGATCCGCAGCGGCGTTTTTACCGTGATGCGCCCGTCCTGCGGGCGGCGGCGTTCGCTGATATCGAGCTCTGACATCACTTTCAGGCGCGACACCAGCGAGGCGTGAAGCTGGTGCGGGATGTGGATTTTGTCGGCGAGCACACCGTCGATCCTGAGCCGCACCACCACGCTCTTGGTGCGCGGATGGATATGGATATCGGAAGCGCCGAGGCGGATAGCTTCGAGAATGATGGCATTGACCAGACGGATAGCGGGCGGCTCTTCGGTGCCGCGCAGCAGTTCTTCGAGCGAATGCGGGTCGTCCTCTTCCTCGATCACCACCTCGATGCCTTCGTAGGGGTCGGTGCTGGAGACCAGCGTTTCCAGATCCTCGAAGGAAAGCTGGTCCTCGCTGCCATAGACCTCGGCGATCTTGGCGCGAATGCTCGCCACGTCCGCCATCACCGCCTGGATATTCAGCCCGGAAACAAAGCGCAAATCATCCACCAGGCCGGAATCCATTGGGTCGGCCACGGCCAGCATCAGCTTGCGGCCTTCCTGCTTGAGTGGCACCACCCATTGCCGCTCGCAGAAACTCTGCGGAATCAGCGCGGCAATCGACGGATCGACGTGGAATTCGGCGAGGGAGACCTCTTCCACCAGGAAATCCTTGCGCAGGATATCGCGTATGGCTTTTTCCGGCACCCAGTCGCGCTCCAGCAAGAGCTTGATGATCGGCTCCTTGCGAGCCTGCTGCAGGCGGTGCAGCTCCTGAGTTTGCTGGCTGTTAAGCAGACCGCGCTTGTTGAGCATGATCGCGAGCTGGCTGCGGTTGGTCACCGCCATCTTGGAAAGCGCGCTGATCTCGTTGGTTTTCTTGGCGTTTTCCTTTTGCAGCGCACGGTTCTTCCGGATCAGGTCGAACTGCTCCAGCGCCAGCGCTACCGTGACGCGCAGATCGTCGTCGTTCCACGGCTTGAGGATGAACTTGTAGACCGCGCCCTCGTTGACCGCTCCCATCACCGCACCAGTGTCGGCATGGCCGGTAAGCATGATGCGGATCATGTCAGGCTGAATCTCCTTGGCCTGCTTCAGCACCTGGGCACCCGTCATCCCCGGCATCATGTAGTCGGAAATCATCAGGTGGAACACCCCATTGCGCAACAGGTCGATTGCCTCCGCACCATTGTTGGCGAGCGCGATCTCGTAATTTTCCTGGCGGAACACACGCTGCAGCGCCTTGAGCACGTTCGGCTCGTCGTCCACCAGCAGAATGCGGTAAACCGCCGGCTGGGCCGCTTCCGGCTCATCGGCTGATGCACCACCGGTAAAAAGTGATGCGTAACTAGCCATGTTTATCCAATTGGCAAATACACCGTGAACACCGTCCCCACCCCTGGCTCGCTTTCCACCTCGATCCTTCCGCCGTGAGCCTGCACGATGTCGCGGCAGACCGTCAGACCGAGTCCGGTGCCGCTACCGACTTCGCGGGTGGTGAAAAATGGGGCGAAGATACGGCCCAGGTTTCCTGCCGGAATGCCGCAGCCATTGTCACCGATGCGGATGCGGATTTCGTTGCCGACCACATCGCTCTGCACCGTAATCCGGCCCTGGTCCGCTAGCGCCTGCGCGGCGTTGAGCAACAGGTTGAGGAACACCTGGTTCAAGTGGCCGGGGAGGCATAGGGTCTTCGGCAGCACCCCCAGTTCCAGCACCAGTTCGGCTTTGTCCTTGAGCTGCCCGGCGAGCACATTGCTGACAAAGCGCAGGTTGTCGTTGAGGTCGACGATCTCCTCCTCGGCCTGATCGACGCTCGAGAACCCCTTGAGATCGGCAACGATCTTCGTCACGCGATCGGCGCCATCGATGCTCTCGAGCAGCAGGGCGGCGAAATCTTCCATCACGAACCCCATATCCGCCCGCTCCCAAGCCGCCCGGCTCTGCACAATATCCCCTGCCTTCATCAGCGCGACCAGGCGCGACAGGTCGCTTACGTATTGTTGCGCCGTGCCCAGGTTGCTGCGGATGAAGCCGATCGGGTTGTTGATTTCGTGCGCCACGCCGGCGGCGAGCTGGCCGATGGAGGCGAGCTTTTCCGCCTGGTAGAGCTGGCGCTGCGCGGTTTCGATGGTATCCACCTGTTGCCTGACACGCGCCTCCAGCTCTTCCGACAGGGCCTTGTAACGGGCTTCCGATTCCTTCAGCGAGGCATAATCCTCCTGCACGGTTTCGATGTGCAAATCGGCCGCCATGAGATAGCGCGCCGACAGTTGCAGGATCATCTCCAGCATGCCGGCCGCTGTCGAAAGGCGGGTCTCGTCAGCACTCGCCGATTCGAGATGGCCGAGCGCCTCAAGGTCATGCCGGACCGCGACGCAGCGCGGTTGGTCGAAGGGTTCGGTGCAGCCAAGCACAAGCCGGCCGCCAGCCGTCACCAGACGGAACTCTCCGTCGAGCAGCGTCGTGAGTATCTGCGCCATGCGTGCCAGCGGCATGCCGGCGAGCAGTTCGGCGAGATCGAATTCGCGGTCGAAAGGGCGCAGTTCAATCTCCAACTCAGCCTCCCGTCACTGCAGCGACGAAGGACTGCCGATCGACGCCATGGCCTTCCTGCAAGGAAAAAGACTTATCCAGCGCCGGGTATACCTGCTGCAGTAGCCGGACAAAAGTTTCCTTCACCCCGTCGCCAGTCAGCGCCGAGGAAAACAGCAGCGGCCACGGCGCCTGCGCCCAGCGCTGGCCGACCTCATCTTCCGACAGGATTTGCGCGGCGGGCAGATCGCGCTTGTTGAACTGCACCACCAGGGGCAGGGCGGAAAAATCCAGGCCGACGCGCTGCACGTTCTCCTCCAGGTTCTGGAACGCCTCCGCATTGTTGACCGACTGCGCGCGCTGCGAGTCGGCCACGAACACCACGCCGTCGGCGCGCGACAGCACTGCCTTGCGCGTAGCGTCGTGGGCCACCTGGCCCGGCACGGTAAACAGCTTGAGCTTCACCAGCCAACCTGACGGCGTCCTGAAGCCGAGCGGCAGCAGATCGAAAAACAGGGTGCGGTCGTTCTGCGTTTCCAGCGTCATGATTTCCCCTTTCAGGTCAGGGGCGAGCAGATCGTGCAGACGCATCAGATTGGTGGTCTTGCCGCTTTGCGCCGGACCGTAATAGACCAGCTTGAGCGTGATCTTGCGGTTTACTTCGTCGAATTCAGCCACTTGTCGGTTTCCTGCACGGCGGCGTCGGAAAGTTCGGTCTCGTCGAAAATCACCGAACCATCCTCCCCCCAGTGCACCTTGGTGATTCCAGGCGACTCTTCTTCCAGTCGGCGCAACGCCATTTCCTGCTTCGAGATCACGCCGATCTGCAGCCGCACCTGGTCGGCAAGCTGCTGGTTGTCCCGCAGCAGGTCGCGATGCGCCAGCGCCTGCGCCACGGCTGCCTTCAGCTCGTAGTCATGCCAGGGTTTGCTGATAAAACGGAAAATCTGCGCCTCGTTGATCGCCCCCACCAGCGCTTCCAGATCAGCATATCCGGAGAGAATCAGCCGCTCGGCATGGGGCTGAATCTGCCTGAATGCCTTGAGGAATGCCACGCCATCCATCTCCGGCATGCGGTAATCCGAAATCACCAGGTCAAACGCCACCCCATCCCCGGCGCGCTGCAAAGCCAGCTGCGGGGAAATGAAGGTTTCCACCTGGAATTCGGGATTGCCCGAATCCTGCATCGACGGCGAAACAAACAGCCGGCGCAACGCATTGAGAATATTCTGCTCGTCATCCACGAACATGATGCGGTACATATTCAGCCCTTTCCAGGTCGCACGTAAATCACCAGAGCCCGGCCTTCAGCTTGTTCAAAGCTGCGGATTTGCTCGATCATGGCATCGTCCAGCAGGTAATCTTTCGACAGCAGCAGCAAGCCTTCGGAAGAAACCATGTCGCGCGCCAGCCCCATCCCCCTGCGCAGGGCAGAGGCGGATATTTTCAACTCCGGGCCGGCGTAGGACGAAGCTTCGATGCCGCCGAGCATTTCCAGAAAGACATCCGTTACCTTCGGGTCGTAGCGTTTGCCCCGCCCCTCCAGCAGGAACTCGCGCGCCTCGGTTTCCGCCAGCCGCCGGCTCAAAAGAGAGCCGATCTGCACCGCATCGTAATCGTTGGCTATGGCAAGAATGCGAGCGCCTCGCGGGATCGCCATGCCTCTCAGGCCATCGGGGAAACCGAGACCATCGAAACGTTCGTGGTGGCTGCGGATCAGCCTGGCGGCTTCCTTCATGTTTTCCAGCGCCATCAGCGCCGCTTGGCCGGTGGCCGGGTGCTTGACCACTTCGGCGCGCTCCTCGGTAGTCAGGGCGGAAAACGGCTTGCGCAGGAGACGGTCGGACAAGCCAATTTTGCCGATGTCGTGCAGCAGGCCGGCAAACATCACATCCTGCACCTCGTTGTCGGACAAACCCATGCGCTGCGCCAGCCGCCGCGCATAATCCGCCACCCGGCGCGAGTGTCCGGCCATCGCGCCTTCGCGCAGCTCCATCAGGTTGGAAAACACCTTCAGCGAGGTGAGGTAGCCTTCCTTCAACGCCTTGTGCGCCACCTCGAGGAAGCCCATGGTCTGGCGCACCTCCTCGGTACGCTCCCTGACCCTGGCCTCGAGATTGGCATTGAGGTCCTTCAACTCCTCGTTCTGCTTCAGCGTCAATGCTTCCAGGCGCTGTTTCTCCAGCTCCAGGTTCTTGCGTTCCAGGGCGTGCTTCACCGTCAGGACGATGTCGTTGTCGTCCCACGGCTTGGCGATGTAGCGGTAAATCTCGCCCTTGTTGATGGCCGCGATGGTCGAAGTAACATCGGCATAACCGGTGAGCAGGATGCGCACGGTGTCGGGCCATTTTGACCGGACTTTTTCGAGAAACTCGGCGCCGCTCATCTCCGGCATGCGCATGTCGGAGATCACCAGGTCGATCGGGTTTTGCTCGAACACCTCCAGCCCCGCCGCGCCGCTCTCGGCGGTGAAAATGCGGTAGCCCCGAGGCCGGAACAGGCGCTTCAGCGCACTCAGGATGTTGGCTTCGTCGTCCACGAACAGCAGCGTGGCCGGCTCGGCTGCCGACAAAGTTTCGGTCACGGTCTCGTTCATACCTGATCCGCTTTCTTCTCAGCCTGTTTGACCGGCAAATAAACGCGAAAAATCGTCCCCACCCCGACCTCGCTGGAAACATTGATGCGGCCCTGATGTTTCTGAACGATACTATAGGACAGAGACAGTCCCAGCCCGGTGCCTTTGCCGACCGGCTTGGTGGTGAAGAAAGGGTCGAATATGCGGTTAAGGTTCTCAGAGGGGATTCCCTTGCCGGAATCGGCGATCTCGATCCAGACCCAATCTTTGTCCAGCATTCCCGTGCGAATGAAGATGATTCCCCTGTCCTCGATGGCATGGGCGGCATTAACCAGAATGTTCATGAACACCTGGTTGATCTGCGAGCCCAAACACTCCACTTCAGGCAGCTCGCCGTAAACCTTGATCACCTCGGCCTTGTATTTCAGTTCATTCCACACGATATTGAGCGTGCTGTCCAGCCCCTTGTGGATGTCCGCCCATTGCCATTCGGCCTCGTCGACATGGGAAAAATCCTTGAGATCCTGGACGATCTTTTTCACCCGTGCGATGCCCTCCTGAGTCTCGCGCATCAGATCGGAAACATCCTCCCTGAGGTAGGCCAGATCGAATTTTTTCTTCAATGCCTGAATCTGCTGCAGCGCGCCGGGATGGCCGGCGAGCAGCGGCTCGTTTTGCTCATAGGCGTCAAGCAACTCGAATACATTGGCGAGATATTTCTGCAAGGAGCCGAAGTTGGAATTGATATAGCCCACCGGGTTGTTGATCTCGTGCGCCACGCCCGCAGCGAGCTGGCCGATCGAAGCCATTTTCTCCGATTGCAGCAACTGGTTCTGGGCGTCTTCCAGACGCTTGTTGACGGTGCGTACCTCATCGTTCATCTTCGACAGCATGGCGATGCGCTGTTCCTGGTCCATGTGCAGCCGGGTGTTCTCGATCACCACCGTAATCAGGTTCACCACCACTGCGCCGCTTTCCAGATCCGAATCGGAGTAGGTCTCATCGCCCTCCCGCCGGTTGATGCTGAGAGCGCCGATCACCCGGTTCTCGATCATCAGCGGCCAGCACATCGCCGAGCGTGGCCGCGCCGATTCGTCGCGCGACACGCTGACCTTGAAGCGCGGGTCGCTGGAAGCGTCCCCATTCAACAACAACGCCTTGCCCTCCTTCGCCACCCAGCCGAGGATGCCGCTGCCCAGCTCGACACGGCTGCCGATCACGCGAGCCGGGATATCTATGCCGGCGACGATGGTGAGAAACGCATCGCCATCGTCGCCGCAAGAGATAGCCAGGGTTCCGCTGCTGGCGCCGAATCCCTCGACGATATGCAGCAGGATCGCATGCTGCACCTGCTCCGGTTTTTCGCGCAGATTGGAAGTCTGGCCCAGGCGGTAGAGCTGGTAGACCCAGGAAAGCTTGGTGACTTTATCGGACAGCATCGAGATTCCCTGTTATTCGCTGATCAACAAACTGAGGCCGGCATACTGCTGCTCGATCTCGGCCCACAGCGCCGGCATGGTCTCCCAGACCAGGTCGAGGCGCGACCAGGCGCTGCTCGACAGATGCGGGACCAGGTCATAGCCGGCGTTGCCGATGTCCAGTGCATGGCACAGCACGTCGGCCACATGCACCAGATCGGTCAGGGTACCGGACTCGCTTTCGGGCTGGTGATGATCGCGAATTGCCAGCTGGATCGCGACCGGAAATTTCCAGCGCTTGGCCAGCTCGTAACCGACCAGGGCGTGATCCACGCCGAGTACAGTGCGCTCCGCTTCCAGCAGGGTGGAATCCTCGGCCGCGCGGTGCGCCAGGGCAAGCTGGAAATCCTGTTGAAAATAGGCGTCCAGCGCCAGCTTACCGATATCATGCAGCAGCCCGGCGGTGAATGCCAGTGGCTGATTCTGGCCCAGACTTTTAGCCAGCACCAGGGCGCATGCCGCGGTGCCGATACTGTGCTGCCAGAAGCCGATGCGGTCGAAATCCAGATGTCCGGTTTCCGGGAACTGGCCGATGATTCCTGCCGCCGCCACCAGCGAGCGCACGTTGTGAAAGCCCAGTACAACCACGGCCTCCTGAACCGACCCCACCTTGCTGCTCATGCCATAGAACGGCGAGTTGGCCACCCGCAGCACGCGGGCAGTCAGGCCCTGATCCTGGCCAAGCTTCTGCACCAGTCCGGCGTTCTCGATGTTTTCCCTGTCAAAACTCGCCAGCACCTCCAGCACCACTGCGGAAAGCGAGGGAACCTGCTGGATTGCCTTGGTTACCTGATCAATGGTCAGCATATGGGGTTACTCCAGCACCGCGAGGCGATAGTGTTGCAAGGTAACGCGCAATTTGAGCAGCATCGGGTCGTTGTTGGCCTGGCGAAACAGGTGCTCTATGCGGGTAAC
Source organism: uncultured Sulfuricella sp. (assembly GCA_964559825.1). Classification (GTDB taxonomy): domain Bacteria; phylum Pseudomonadota; class Gammaproteobacteria; order Burkholderiales; family Sulfuricellaceae; genus Sulfuricella. The sequence goes on from CAZLJK010000003.1 coordinate 59,438, forward strand.
GATTTCCGCCTTGCGGTCGGCGCACTGTTCTGGCGTGAGGGTTTCCTCCACCGACACCATCACCTGCTCGATGCCGCGCCGCCGCAGCGAAGCAATGGTGGCGCCGCTCAGTTCCACGCCTTCGTTCAGCAGACGGCCGCCACTGGCATCGCAGACATCCTGCGCCAGTACCATGCCCGCCTCAAGTTGCTCCAGGGGAAACCGTTTCATAGTGATCATCTCAGTCTCCGCTTTCCTCGCTCGACACAATCACCAACACCCGCCCTTCCGATCCCGATGAGGCGCCCATAGCATGGCTCCAGAATATCACATTGCGCCCGTTTTCAAGCCGTTGGGAGCGGCGTTCATCGGCCCCGGCAAGGCATTCGCTCATGGCAGCGGGCAGCCTTTCAGTGGCTAAGGTTCCGACCAGCGGTTGCCTGTCGACGTCGAATATTTCATTCGCCTTGCGGTTAGCGACAGCGATCAGGCCGTCCTCGCCCACCCCGATCACGCCTGCCGGCAGATACTCGAGCATTTCCTGCGAAATCTGAAGCACGCCGACGTTGTGCCGCGCTTCGCCAGTTTTCTGCTCCACGCGCTTTTCCAGCTCGCGTTTGGCGCGGTTCAATTCCTCATTGATCGCGGCCATCTCGTCGCTGAGGCGCTGGTTGTCCTGGGCCAGCTCGTAGCGCTGGAAGGCCTCCTGGATGTTGGCGCACAGCAGGTCGTCGTCCCACGGCTTGGTCAGGAACTTGTAGACCGCGCCTTCGTTGATCGCATCGGTTACGCTTTTCAGGTCGGTGTAGCCGGACAGCACCATGCGCACGGTGCCGGGGTAGATCTGCTTGACCCGGCGCAGGAATTCGGTGCCATTCATTTCCGGCATACGTTGGTCGGAAATGATGACGCCAACCGGATGACTCGCCAGCAGGTCGAAGGCCGCGGCGGCAGTGGTCGCCTTGAGGATATCGTAGCCGTCGCGGCGCAGCAGGCGAGTGAGCGAAGTCAGGATGTTTTCCTCGTCGTCGAGCAGGAGCAGGGTGCGCTGGCCGAGCGCCGCCGTATCGTTTGCCATCTGCAGACAGACCCGTTCCCTGAGAAGGACTTCGAAGTCCTCGGCCAGAACCGGCTTGCTGAAGAAAAATCCTTGCATATCGTCGCAGTGGCATTGCTGCAGGAAAGACTTCTGCTCCTCGGTTTCCACGCCTTCGGCGATCACCCTGAGTTGCAAGTCATGCGCCATGGAGATGATGGCCTTTGCGATCGCCGCATCGTCCGGATTGGTAATGATATCGCGCACGAACGACTGGTCGACCTTGAGCGTATGAATCGGGAAACGCTTGAGATAGCTCAAGGAGGAATAGCCGGTCCCGAAATCGTCTATCGACAACTTGATTCCCATCGCCTTGAATCTACCCAGCGTAGCGACCGTCGCCTCGACGTTCTGCATGACCAGGCTTTCGGTCAATTCCAGCTCAAGATGGGCGGGATCCAGCTCGGTTTCCCTGAGGATGCCGGCCACCACCTCGACCAGATTCGGCTGCCTGAACTGGCGTGCCGAGAGATTGACCGCAACACTGATGGGTTTTAGCCCGGCGCGCTGCCATGCCTTGTTCTGGGCGCAGGCAGTGCGCAGCACCCACTCGCCGAGCGCCACAATCAGGCCGGATTCTTCCGCCACCGGGATAAAACTGACTGGAGAAACCAGCCCCAGTTCGGGGTGCTGCCAGCGCACCAGTGCCTCCATCCCGTTAATCTCGCCGCTACGCAGGTCCACTTGCGGTTGGTAATGGAGCAGGAATTCGTCGCGTTCCAGCGCGTGGTACAGGCTGCTTTCCAGCATCAACCGCACCAGCGCCTTGACGTTCATCTCCTCGGCGTAATACTGGGCATTGTTGCGCCCCATCTCCTTGGCGCGATACATGGCGGCATCGGCATTTTTCAGCAAAGTCTGGCTGTCCTTGCCGTCCTTCGGGTAAAGCGCGATGCCGATGCTGCAAGTGACATACAACTCGCGGCCATCAACGTCGAAGGATTCGCTCATTACGTGGAGGATTTTCTGCGTCACCCGCGTGACATCCTCCGCCGCCGCCACGTCGGACAGGATCACCACGAACTCGTCCCCGCCCTGGCGAGACACGGTATCGCCTTCACGCACGCTGCCGGCAAGCCGGGCGGCGACCAGCTTGAGCAGCTGGTCGCCGGCATTATGGCCAAGGCTGTCGTTGATATTCTTGAAATAGTCCAGGTCGATGAATAGCAGAGCCAATTCGCGCTCATGGCGGCGAGCATGGGCCAGCGTCTGGCCGAGACGATCCTGAAGCAGATTGCGGTTGGGCAGCCCGGTCAGCGTATCGTAATTGGCCTGGTGTTCGAGCTGGCTCTCATAACTCATGCGCTCGGTCACATCATTCTGGACACCGATAAAATGCGTGACCTTGTCGCCCTTCTCGTCGCGCACCGGAGCAATCAGCAGCTCGTTCCAGAACATGCTGCCGTCCTTGCGGTAATTGCGCAGCACGGCACGGCCTTCGCGCTGCTCGCGAATCGCCTGGCGCAGCTCTTTGAGATCGGGCTGGTCGCGATCATCGTTCTGCAGGAAGTTGGCGGTGCGCCCCAGCGCTTCTTCCTGGCTATAACCGGTAATGCGCTCGAACGCCGGGTTGGTGTAGATCAACGGATTGCCCGGAAGGGTGGCATCGGTAATCAGAACGGCGTTGACGCTGGACTCAATGGCGCGCTCCCACAGGCGCAGCCTTTCATCTTGATGCTTGCGCTCGGTGATATCCTCCTTTACGGCAACGAAATGGGTGTTTTCCCCTCCCGCATTTTTCAATACGGAAATCACTTCGTATTCCCAGAACAGTTCGCCGCTCTTTTTCCGGTTGAGCAGCTCGCCTCTCCATTCGTTTCCGGCCACCAGGGTTTGCCACATCCTCTGATAGTATTCCGGCGAGGTCAGGCCGGACTTGAGCATGCCCGGTTTCTGTCCCACCGCCTCTTCGAATGAATAACCGCTCATCTTGCTGAAGCAGGGATTAACGTATTCGATGGTGCCCTGGAGATCGGCAATCATCACGGAGTTCCCCATTTCCTCCACCACCAGGGAAAGCTTGCGCGCCTTTTCTTCCACCAGCTTGCGCTCGGTAACGTCATGACAGGCCCCGATATAGCCAGCGAAATCGCCATTCAGATCCTCAAAGGGCGCACCGTTGTCGGCGATCCAGCGGTATTTCCCGTCATGACGGCGCAGCCGATACTCGATCTCGAATGCCTTGCGTTCATGGAAAGCCTCCTGGTAAGACCTCAGGCAGGCATCACAATCGTCAGGATGCACGCCCTCCACCCAGCCATTGCCGAATTCTTGCTCCAGCTTGCGACCGGTAAAATCGAGCCAGGTCTTGTTAAAATAATCGCATCTTCCATCGATTCCCGAGCGCCAAATCATGTGCGGGAAGCTCTGGAACACCTTGAGATAAAAATCGCGCGACTCGGTCAGCCGCGATTCGAGCTCTATCCGGTCGGCAATATCGCGAGCAATAGTGGAAAAATAGTTGACCGTCCCATCCTTCGTCTTATGCGCGATAATCACCTGCGAAGTGGGAATTTCCAGACCGTCACGGTGCAGCAACGCGGTTTCCCCCACCCAGATGCCGTCTCGCATCGCGGCGGGCATGCCCACATCCATGATGATCTTTCTCGCCCACTCCGGATGGCAGTGGTCGATCGCGTAGCGGGTGACATCCTCCACACCCAGCCCGAGCATCTTCCGCCCTGCATGGTTGACATACAGCAACTTACCGTCCGGCGTGGAGGTAGAAACAAAATCCGGCGTGGCCTCGAGGATTGCCACCAGCCGTCCGCGAGACAGCTGGGCACGGCTACGTCCCAGGTAGGAGCGAAGCATTTCTGCCAGCGATTTGAGCAACGCCTGCTCTTCTTCAAGAAACGCCTCTTCTCCCGCCGAAACCTCATCCAGACGGTAGACTTCAACGATATCCAGACGGCTGCCGCCACGGGAAAAATCGACACCCAGGCGCAACCGGGATTCCTGGAATCCCGGCGTTACGAACGTCTCGCCCTCATAAACGATCCGGGCCACCCGCTTTTCCGGATTCCGGAACGCGGAGGGAAGAATCAGGACCAGTTCCTGCATCACCTCGCCCACCGGCCTGCGCTCGTCTTGCAAGATCTGGGTGGCGCGGTGCAGCGCCGTGGTTTCCTTGAAGTTTTCATGGAGATCATGGATCAGTTGGCCGACCGCTTCCGCAGTCTGGTTGAAGTTTCGCGCCAGCTCCCCGATCTCGTCGCGCGATTTGAAGTCGCTTCGCGCCGTGTGGTCGCCCGCGGCGAACCGGCTGACCATGCGCGAAATTTCCCGCACAGGCAATATGATCTTGTGGCGCAGATAGAAGAAGAACGTCAGGATGAGCATCCCCTCTACGACCAGTATGACATTCAGGATGAAATCCGCCCGGGAATGCGCCTTGCCCGAGGCACGGGTCAACTCATTGGCGATGGCATTTGAAATGCCCAGCATGGCAGCTGAATGAACATCCAGATAGCTGACGACAATCGGAGCTTCGACTTTTCCCGGTGAATTGAGTATCTGGTCCACCACGGAACGGTAATCTCGCCATTCCTCGCGCATATCCCTCAAGAGTATGGGGAGGCCATTGGTCTCACCGCCCACAATGGGCGGCAGCTGCCGCATAGTCAACTCGATCTTGACCAGCGTCTCTTCGTATTCGTCGCGTAGCTGGCGAAGCAACTCGTTATCCTGGTGCTTTTCATAGGCCAACTGGGCCGAATGAAAGGCAATCTCCTGGCTCAGGTAGCGCAGGCGGCCACTTTCGTTGACGATGTTCGCCATATCGGCAATACCGTCATACAGCCGCTCGGTGAAGATCAGATTCCCCACCATCAGGACCAGAAAGAGCAGAAAAACCAGACTGAGTTTTTTGCCCAAGGAAGGGCGCAGCAGCCGATTACGGAAGGATGCCCTGCTGGATTCGGCTTGGGTGACGGGTTGCAAACCGGGTTCGTTTTCCATGCTTCCTTACCTTAACTACTCCCGTTAGCATAAAAAAATCTTTATTTTACGATTATGGAGTAGCTCGCCACTGCGCACAATACCAGCATAGTTATGCATCTGCCGCGACAGGGGCTATTCCGGGGGCTGCATCGTCGCTGCCGTGCTCCGGAAAATCGAGCCAGAAGATCGCCCCCTCGCCCAGCCTGCTTTCAACCCCGATCTCGCCGCCCATCAGTTCCACCAGGCGCTTCGCCACAGCCAGCCCGACGCCTGTGCCCTGGGTATGGGATTTGTCCGCGTCCAGCCGGTTAAAAGGCACAAACAATTCTTCCAGCCGGTCGGCGGGGATGCCGGGGCCGGTATCGGCAACGCCCAACTTCCGCCGACCGGGGGCGGAGCGCTGGCATGTCAGGGTGATCGTGCCGCCCTCGCGGTTGTATTTGATTGCGTTGGACAGCAGATTGAGCATTACCTGCTTGAAGCGGGTGGGATCAACCCAGACAAAACACTCCCCGCAGGCTGACACCTGATCTTCGACTTTTAGCCGACGCGCGCTCGACAGAGGCGAAACCAGGTCGATGCATTCCCGCACCGCCTGCCCCAGCATCACCCTCTCCAGATGCATCTGCATCTGGCCGGCCTCGATCCTGGCAAGATCGAGGACCTCGTTGACCAGTGCAAGCTGATGCCAGCCAGCCTGGATAATATGCTTGACGCTTTCGCTCTGGGAAGGCGACAACGGATCCTCCGGGTCATTTTCCATCAGCTGCGCAAAGCCGAGGATGGCATTGAGCGGAGTGCGCAACTCATGGCTCATGCGCGAAAGGAATTCGGACTTGGCGCGGTTGGCCTGTTCCGCTTCTTCCTTGGCGCGCAACAGCTCCTGCTCGGCGCGCTTGCGGTTAGTGATGTCGTGATTGATCGCCAACATGCAGCGCTCGCCATTGAGTTCGATGATTTCAGCCGATAGCAGAACCACCCTGAGTTCGCCGGATTTGGTACGAAACAACGTCTCGACATCGCGCAGGCGGTCCTGCCGCTGCAATTGCCCGATGATTTCGGCATGCTTTTCCGGGTCGAACCAGATCCCCATTTCAACGGCCGTCCGGCCGATAGCCTCTTCGCGCAGATAGCCGAAAACTCGCGTGAACGCCTCGTTGACGCTGATGAAGCGGCCCTCCGCCAAGCTGCTGATGGCAATCACATCCGGGCTGGCGTTGAACGCCTTGGACATGCGATCTTCCGACTCGCGCAACCCTTCCACGACGCGACGGTTGTCGCTGGCCAGACGTAGCGATTTGATGCCATAGGCGAGGTTTGCCGCCAGATCCCGCAACAGGTTGACCTCGTCGCTGCCGAACCCGTTGCTGACCACGGAGTAAACCGTCAGCACGGCAACCTGGCCATCATCGAGAAAAAGTGGCAGCGCAATGACCGCAGCAAAAGCGTGCGCCAGCGCTTCATCGCGCCAGGGCTGCATGGAGGAATCGCTGGAAACGTCCTGGATCAGGCAATACCGACCGGATCGAATAGCTGTCCCGACCGGGCCGACACTGCGCTCGGCACCGTCGTCCCAACTGATCGCCGCCTTATCCAGATAATCCTGCCCACCGCCTGCCATCGCGGCCGGGCGCACCGATTTCACTGCGTCTTCCATGGCGAACCCCACCCAAGCCATGCGATAGCCGCCGGTTTCCACGCAAATCCGGCAGATCTCATGCAGCAGATCGTCTTCGTTGCGGATGCGCACCAGCGCCTCGTCGCACGAGTTCAGCATTTTCAGCGTGCGGTTAAGCCTGACCAGCGCCTCTCCAGACTGTTTGCTCGCCGTGATGTCGGTGCGGATCACAGCGTATTGATAGGGTTTCCGCGCAGTATCCAGGAATGGGACAATCGTGGTTTCCACCCAGTAAAAGCTGCCGTCCTTTTTGCGGTTCCGGACCTCGCCGCGCCAAACCTCGCCGCGCGCGATGGTTGTCCACAATTCGGCGAAAAACGACTTGGGGTGGTAACCGGAATTGACGATGCGGTGATCCTGCCCGAGCAGTTCCTCGCGGGAATACTGACTGACCTCGCAAAACTTGTCGTTGGCGTAGATGATCTTGCCGGTGCGATCGGTAATCGCCACGATCGAGTGCTGATCCAGGGCAAATTTCTGGGTCTCCAATTCCAACAGGGTTTTTTCGAGAGTGAGCGCGCGTTCCGCCAGCTTCTTCTCGAACTCCTTGCGCTCGACGATTTCCACTCCAAGCTGATGATTGATTTCATGCAACTCACGGGTGCGCTCGTTGATGCCCCATTCAAGCGCCTCATGAGAGTGCGAAAGATCGCGGAAGCTTTTCCCCAGGCCGACCGCCATGTCGCCAAAATTCTCCATCAGCGTTTGGATCTCGGCGACCGGGCTGGCAGGAAGGTGCATCGCCTCGCCTTCGATCACTTTCATCTTCAGCTTGGTCGAAGCCTCGGCAAGTTGAACCAGCGGGTTGGCCAACCGCCCGCTGAACATTTTTCCCAGCAGGAAGGCCAGCACAACAATTCCCAGCAGCAGCATCAGGGGACCGACCAAAAACTGACGCATCGCAGCCTGATAAGGTTTGGTGCGGGCCTCCACCAGCAACACCCCTCCTTCGCTTTCAGGCAACGAGATTTCCAACTCATAATGAAGGGCATTCCAGTACATCGCGCTCACAGTTCCATCCCGACGAACCGGTTTTTTCCCGTCCGGGGCAATCACCCCCCGGAGGTTGATGTTCCTGTTGTGTACATAACCTTGACCGGGAACAAGGTCGTCGCGCGAGGTGGCGATTACCCGCCCGAAGCGATCGAGCAGCGTGACCGGCGTTTCTCCGTCGCGAGAATACCGCCGCAAGTCATTGGCACCGATTCCGGCTTGACCCTGGCCAGAACGGCTAGCCCGTTCATGGAGCAGGTGCGCGGCGGTGTTTTCCAGCTCCCGCAGAACCATGGTTTCAACCACATCCTGCTGCTGGCGAATGCTCACCACGGTCAAGAGCAGCGCCGGCACCACCGCCGACGACACGAGCAGGCTGAACATCACCCGGCGCAAGGGGATCTTCTTTTTACCCGCATGAGATTGGCCGAGCAGGGCCGGAAGTTGGAGGATCAGACTGACAACCAGCGCATTGGCCACGCCGTTGGCGCCATTGCGCGCCATGAAATAGGCGGCCGTATTTACGTTGCCGTGCCCCCCGAAATAAACGCTGAGGAACCAGGTGGCAGGCATGCCGAAAAACAACCAGTAATAGCCGTCCAGCAAGGCAATATCGCGGCCGGTGCGACGATAAGCCAGGCCCACCGCCAGCGCCTCGCCCGCGTACAACACCAAGCCGAACGGGTGATGCCAGGAGGAGAGAAGGGGAAGCGCCGAAACGATTGCGGCCGCAACGCCCCAAACCGGACCGAACGCGTGGATAACGATGAGGACGGCGATGCTGCCGAACAGAATTTCAATGCCGGGGAGCAACCCTAGCGTAAAGTAATTACCCAGCGCACCCGCAACGACTAGGATCAGCAGCGCAGCAGCGGCTTGCGCCGAGAATTTCGACTGTCCAAATAGGAGTTCTTTGTCCAGCATAGTTTCCCTTGATCGATTGGCACCGCCATGTAATCATGAATCCTGTAAGCTCACAATCACAAAATAGTTTTGGCAATAGGCAAACCGCGCAAATATCCTGACCAGCCATAATCGGCCCCGAGTTAAAATCCATGGCGAAACCATTAACCTCAAAATCCACGCGCTATTTCGCTTCCGCCATGTCGTTCGGGGTTGCGATCGGACTTGTCGGCGTTTTCCTCGAATGGTATTTCGGCACGCTTGCCCAGATAGCGCCATTCATCCTGACCATCCACTTTCTCCTGTTCGGCGCCGTTTACTTCGGCTGGATGGTGGTGTTCCTGCTGACGCTGCGCCGCTACGAAGCCAAGGCGGCAGAGGAATGGAAAATCGCCGATAGCGAAATCCAGGAACTCAGCCGCCGCACCCATGAACTGTTCATTCAGCTTTCCGTTGAATTCAATGAGCAGATGGAAATCACCAATGCCGAAGTCCAGCAAATGCAGGACCTGATGCGGGACGCCATCGGAAAACTGCTGAACAGCTTCACCGGCATGGAAGCCAGCACGCGCAAGCAGCAGGAACTGGCGCTGGAAATGACCTCGATCCAGCAGGGCGAGGATGGCGCCCGCACCGCGAGTTTCGAGGATTTCGTGCAGGAAACCTCCAACACCTTGACCCTGTTCGTCGACTCCACCATCGAAACCAGCAAGGCCGGCATGAAGCTGGTGTCCATGATGGACGACATTACCGCCGACGTGAACAAGATCGTCGCCGTGCTCGGCGAAATCGAAGCCATTTCCAAGCAGACCAACCTCCTTGCCCTCAACGCGGCAATCGAAGCCGCCCGTGCCGGTGAAGCGGGACGAGGATTCGCCGTAGTGGCGGACGAGGTGCGGAGCCTGTCGAACCGGTCAAATCATTTCAGCCATGAAATCCGGACGCACATGGAGTCAGTCTATCGTTCGGTTCATACCGCAGAGGCCGCCATCAACGACATGGCTTCGCGCGATATGAATTTCGCCCTGCAATCGAAAACCAAGGTGCAGGGAACCATGACCGAAATCCAGCAAGTCAACCATCGCATGGGGAGCACCGTCGCCGCCCTGTCCGACATCGCCGGCGAAGTGGAAGGCGATGTACGCACTGCGGTCACCTCGCTGCAGTTCCAGGACCTGGCATCCCAACTGCTGAGCCACATCAATACGCGCATCGGCAACATGGGCGCCATCATCCATAGCATTGCGGCAATCCCCATCAATGAGCTCGGCACCGACATGGACACGCGCAGCGAATGCATTCTCCGCCTGCAGCGCTTCCATCAGGCGATCGACCAGGCCTCGGAGTTGATCAAGCAATCCAGGCACAACCCCGTTTCACAAAGCCAGATGGAATCCGGGGACATCGAACTGTTTTAGGATATTTATATCCTTATGTTTTTTAAGTTTTATTTTTCTTTGCATGTCCGAGAATAAGGATTATTCTTAGCCCGGAGTAAATTTTTAGGGGGGGTACAAAACGATGGCAAAAACAATCCTGGCAGTGGACGATTCCGCTTCCATCCGTCAGATGGTCGCTTTCACACTCAAGGGCGCAGGCTATGAAGTCGTAGAAGCCGTGGACGGACAGGACGGCCTGAACAAATCGAAAACCAAGTCCTTCAACCTGGTTCTCACCGACCAGAACATGCCGAACATGGACGGACTGACCCTGATCAAATCGCTCCGTGCCTCGCCATCCTACAAAGCGGTTCCAATCCTGATGCTTACCACCGAATCGGGAGAGGTGATGAAAGCCCAGGGCAAGGCCGCAGGCGCCACAGGCTGGCTGGTCAAACCTTTCGACCCGCAAAAACTCCTGGATGTCGTGAAGAAAGTAATCGGCTGATTAAAAGCAGAGGCTAGGGACTAGAGGCTAGAGACTAGAAAAAACCTGGCGCGCAGCGCCAGACAAAATCACTAGCCTCTAGTCCCTAGCCCCTAGCCTCAAAAAAGGGGCTAATAGGTGTGATGGAATTTCGCAGTTATCGAAGCCTCAAGGCTTGGCAAGCGGGAATGGATGTTGCCGAGGCGGCCTATAAACTTACCTCAAACTTACCAAAGCATGAAATTTATGGCCTGACCAGTCAGATTCAACGGTCAGCAACCTCGGTTCCAGCCAATATCGCTGAGGGACATGCCAGGGAGTCAACCAAGGATTTCCTGCGTTTTTTGTCCATTGCCCAAGGCTCTCTTGCCGAACTGGAAACCCATCTGCTACTGGCGCAGCGCTTCGCCTATATTGACGAAAATGACTTGGAGAAAATCTTGCAACTGACCGACGAAACAGGAAAAATCGTGAGAGGTTTACAACGCTCACTGAAAGAGCGCCTAGTAAAGGCCGGCGCGTAGTGCCACAAGCACTAGCCTCTAGTCCCTAGCCTCTAGCCTCTTCTCCTGTAAGGAAAATTCATGACCATCGATATGAGTCAGTTTTACCAGGTGTTCTTCGATGAAGCTGCCGAACACCTGGATGAGATGGAGCGCCTCCTGCTCAGCCTCGACGTCGATACGCCCGACCCCGACGACCTCAATGCCATTTTCCGCGCTGCGCATTCCATCAAGGGCGGCAGCGGCACCTTCGGCTTCACCGACATGACCGGGGTGACGCACATCCTTGAAACCCTGCTGGACCGGCTGCGCAAGAACGAACTGGCGCTGCGCGGCGAGATGGTGGATGCATTCCTCGAAGCCGGCGATGTGTTGCGCGGCCAGTTGGCCGGCCATCAGAACGACGAGAAAGTCGATACCCAGGCTGCCGACGAAATCTGCGTAAAACTCAACAATCTGGCGAGCGACGAACCGACAGCCGAATCGCAATCCGCCCCAGCAAGCAACATCCCTCACCCCAACCCTCTCCCTGCACCCGCAAGGAGTGTCCCCGCCGAGAGCGGCAGCAAAGCTGCTCGCTCTGGCGAGACGGAAGAGGGGGCAATGGTGAAAGGCGCTGGTTCTGATCTGCGCCTTTACCGCATCGATTTTTCCCCGGATCAGCAAACGCTGGATCGGATAAAAGATCTTGAGCCCTTGTTCGCCGACCTTGCCGCCTTGGGCAAGCTCGAAGTCACCGAACTGGCGGCCACACCCGCAAGGAGTGTCCCCGCCGCGAGCGGCAGCAAAGCTGCGCGCACGGGCGAGAAAGGCAAAGGCAAGAAGGCAACCCCACGCTCCTGGCAGATGACGCTGCTGACCACGGCGGACGAAGCCGGCATTGCTGACATCTTCGCTTTTTTCGCTCAGCCGGAACAGATCAGGATCAACTCCGAAGTGGTTCAGCCTCAGTCAGAGACCGACCCAGGCTATGGCTTCTTTACCGACAACGAACCGTCCGCCGAAAGCGATCCGGGCTACGGTTTCTTCACCGACGATGCGGCGCCACCTGCAGAAGATGACGATGGCTATGGCTTCTTCGTGGATGTCTCGGCGGCACTGGCGACTCAACAGGCCGATGATAAGCGCGGCTACGGTTTCTTCAAGAAAATCGACGCTCCTAAAACGGAAACGCAGCCCGGAACTCCCGACGACACCGCCCCTCCCATAGCGCCTAAGCAGGAGGATGCCGGCCAGCCCGAAGTTCCCGCCCGACGCGCTACGGACAAGGCGCCCGCAGGCGCCCAAACGGAATCCGCCTCGATCCGGGTCGGCATCGACAAGGTGGATCAGCTCATCAATCTGGTGGGGGAACTGGTGATCACCCAAGCCATGCTGGCCCAGACCGCCTCCGAAGTGGACCCGGTAATCTACGAAAAACTGCTGAATGGCCTCTCCCAGCTGGAACGCAACACTCGCGACCTGCAGGAATCGGTCATGTCCATCCGGATGATGCCGATCAGTTTCGCATTCAGCCGCTTCCCGCGCGTGGTGCGGGATCTGGCTTCCAAGCTGAAAAAGAAGGTCGAGTTGGTCACCGTTGGCGAAGGCACCGAGCTGGACAAGGGCCTGATCGAAAAGATCACCGACCCGCTCACCCATTTGGTGCGCAACAGCCTGGATCACGGCATCGAACTGCCGGAACAGCGTATCGCCGCCGGCAAGCCGGCGCAGGGTACCATCACCCTGCAGGCCGCCCATCAGGGCGGGAACGTCGTAATCTCGGTCAACGACGACGGCGCCGGGCTGAACCGTGAAAAAATTCTGGCCAAAGCCCGCGAAAAAGACATCCCGGTCCACGATGCCATGACGGACAGCGAAGTCTGGCAACTGATTTTCGCACCCGGTTTTTCCACCGCAGACGTGGTCACCGACGTGTCCGGCCGCGGCGTCGGCATGGATGTGGTAAAAAGGAATATTCTCGCCATGGGCGGCCAGGTCGAAATCGAATCTTCCGCCGGCTGGGGCAGTCGGATCACCATTCGCCTGCCGCTGACCCTGGCGATTCTGGATGGCATGTCGATTGCGGTGGGCGGCCAGATCTTCATCATCCCGCTGACCTTCATCACCGAATCGCTGCAACCCACGGCGGAAGAGATCAAAACCATCGCCGGCAAAGGCCGCGTTGTCCATGTACGCGGAGAGTATTTGCCGCTGATCGCCTTGCACGAAGTATTCAGTATCACGCCGCACGTAGCCGAACCGCAACAGGGCATCGTGGTGCTGCTCGAAGCCGAAGGAAAAAAAGCTGCCCTGTTCGTGGATGACTTGGTCGGCCAGCACCAGGTCGTGATCAAAACGCTGGAAACCAATTACCGCAAGGTGCCGGGCGTTTCCGCAGCGACCATCATGGGCGACGGCAAGGTGGCGATGATTCTGGATGTCGGCGCGCTGGTGCGGATCAGGCAGAGCTAACCGCCGAACGGACTTGATGAATCAAAGTTCATGTAAGGGACAATAAACCCGTCCTGAGCGCACTCGAAGGGCTAGCGCATTGCACCATATTTCGAAACATTCGGCTCTTATAGCCATTAGGAGATGACATGCTATCCAGCTTCTACAATCTAAAAATCAAGCACCGCCTGCTTCTGCTGATGATCGTTCCATTATGCGGTTTCGCGGTGGTATCGCTCCGCGGCACCATTGAGAAATATTACAGCGCAGAAGAAGCGGCGCAACTGGGAGAACTCTCCCGCCTGTCCGTGGAAATTGGCGCTCTGGCGCATGAAATGCAGAAAGAACGCGGCATGACGGCGGGCTTTCTCGGCAGCAAGGGCACCAAATTTGTCAGCGAGTTGCCCGCCCAGCGCCTGGAAACCGACAAGAAGCGGCAAGAATTCAAGAATGCCCTGGCCGCTTTCGACGCCTCCCATTTTCCCGCCAGGCTCAAGACCATGCTCACGGAATCCGAAAACGGACTGGAGCCGCTTGCCGACAAACGCACTGCCGCCAGCGCCCTCGCCCTCCCCGCCGCAGAAGTACTCGGCTATTACACCCAGACGATAAGCAAGCTGCTCAATATCCCGGCGCTGGTTCCCAGCCTCAGCACCAACAGCCGGATTTCGCAGCTCTCATCGAGCTACTCCAACCTGCTCCTCGCCAAGGAACGCGCCGGCATCGAACGCGCCACGTTGTCCAATGTGTTCGGCGCCGACAAGTTCACGCCTGACATGTTCCAGCGCTATGTTGCCAATACCTCCGCGCAGGAGGTCTACACCAGCCAGTTCCTCGGCATCGCCACGGAAAACCAGATCGACTTCTATAAAAGCAAAGTTTCCGGCCCTGCGGTGGAAGAGGTTGCCCGCCTCAAGAAACTGGCGCTGGAGAATGTCAACGATCCCGCGCTCAATGTGGATGCCGTGCTGTGGTTCAAGGTCGCCACCGACCGCATCAATTTGCTGAAAGAGGTTGAAGATCGGCTTTCCGCTGATCTCATCGGCACTGCCGACGAGATCAGGAAAGATGGTGAGTTCACTGTGCTCGCTTATACCATCATCGCGATTGTTTCAACGCTGGTGACGTTCGGGTTCGCCTACCTGCTGATACTCAGCATCACCCGGCAGCTCGGCGGCGAACTGCTTTACGCTTCCGACGCCGTGCACAAGATCGCCGCTGGCGACCTGTCGATGGACCTCGACGTCAAGGAGGGCGACGCCACCAGCCTGCTCTATTCGCTGAAGATCATGCAAGACAGCCTGCGCAAGATCGTTGCCGAAATCCAGAGCATCGTCGAAGCCGCCGCCGTGCGCGGCGATTTCAGCGTCAAGATGGACATGACCGGCAAGCAGGGCTACACCAAGACCCTGGCGGAACTGCTGAACAACCTTTCCAACGTCACCGAAACCGGCCTCAACGATGTCACCCGCGTCGCCCAGGCGCTGGCTGCCGGCGACTTGAGCCAGAAGATCACCCAGGATTACCCCGGCGTGTTCGGCCAGACCAAGGCCGGCGTCAACAGCACGGTGGATTCCCTCATCAAGGTCGTTGCCGAAATCCAGCAGATCGTCGAAGCGGCGGCGGTGCGCGGCGACTTCAGCGTGAAGATGGACATGGACGGCAAGCAGGGCTACACCAAGATCTTGTCAGAACTTCTCAACCAGCTCTCCGATGTCACCGACACCGGCCTGCGCGACATCATGCGGGTCGCCAACGCCTTGGCGGAGGGCGATTTGACCCAGAGCATCACCCAGGATTACCCCGGCCTCTTCGGAGAGACCAAGGATGGCGTCAACGCCACGGTGGAAAACCTGAAAAAGCTGGTGGATGAAATCAAGATCGCGGTGGAATCCATCAACACCGGCTCCAAGGAAATCGCCCAGGGCAACCAGGACCTTTCCCAACGCACCGAGGAGCAGGCCTCCAGCCTGGAGGAAACCGCTTCCAGCATGGAAGAGCTGACCTCCACCGTGAAGCAGAACGCGGAGAACGCCAAGCAGGCCAACCAGCTGGCGATCGGTTCCAGCGATGTCGCCGGCAAGGGCGGCGCGGTGGTCAGCAAGGTGGTGGACACCATGGCTTCGATCAACGAGTCTTCGCGCAAAATCGTGGACATCATCTCGGTGATCGACGGCATCGCTTTCCAGACCAACATCCTGGCCTTGAACGCCGCGGTGGAAGCGGCCCGTGCCGGCGAGCAGGGTCGCGGCTTCGCGGTGGTCGCCGCCGAGGTGCGCAACCTGGCGCAGCGTTCCGCTGCCGCCGCGAAGGAGATCAAGACCTTGATCGGCGATTCGGTGGACAAGGTGGAGAACGGTTCCAAGCTGGTGGCGCAAGCCGGCAATACGATGGAGGAGATCGTCACCAGCATCAAGCGCGTCACCGATATCATGGCCGAGATTTCCGCCGCGTCGGCGGAGCAAAGCGCGGGGATCATGCAGGTGAATCAGGCCATCACCCAGATGGACGAGGTGACCCAGCAGAACGCGGCGCTGGTCGAGGAGGCCGCTGCCGCCGCCGAGTCGCTGGAGGAGCAGGCGCAGAACCTGTCCGCTTCGGTTTCGGTGTTCAAGCTGGATAATGCCGGCGGTCGCACCCCGGCGGCCCGCCAGATTGCCGCTTCGACCAAAATGGCCGTGGCGCCGCGCCGCGCCGCAGCGTCGGCGAAGGCTGCGCCAAAGCCGGCCAAGCCCGCCAGCGATGAGGATGAGTGGCAGGAATTCTAATAAAAGCAAAGAACTTAAAGTCTAAAAGTTAACGGAGAAATCATATGGCACAGAACGGCACAGAAAACAGCGGCAGCAGCGCGGTCGGCAACGAGTTCCTCACCTTCACCCTGGGCAACGAGGAATATGGCATCGACATCCTCAAGGTACAGGAGATCCGTGGTTACGATGCGGTCACCGCGATCGCCAACACGCCGGAGTTCATCAAGGGCGTGATCAACCTGCGCGGCATCATCGTGCCGATTGTCGATATGCGCATCAAGTTCCACCTCGGCAAGGTCGAATACGACCAGTTCACCGTGGTCATCATCCTCAACGTCGCCAACCGCGTAGTCGGCATGGTGGTGGATGGCGTTTCAGATGTGATTACGCTCACACCCGATCAGGTCAAGGCAGCGCCAGAATTCGGTTCCGCTATCGATACCCAGTACGTGATGGGGCTGGGCACGGTGGACGAGCGCATGCTGATCCTGGTGGATATCGAAAGACTGATGACCAGCAGCGACATGGAATTGATGGAAAAAGTAGCGGCATAGCCATTTAAATATTCAAGCCATTACCAGATAGACCCCAAAGGAATTGCAATGTTAAACAACCTCACCATCAAATCACGCCTGATCCTGTTGATCGCCCTCCTCTCGGTCATGCTCATCGTGATCGGTTTCCTCGGCCTGCGCGGCATGGGCGAAACGAATGCCGGACTGAAAACGGTCTACGAAGACCGGCTGGTTCCCTCCAATCAGATTGCCGTCATCAACAACCTGATGGCGGAGAACGTGCGACAAATGCACCTGGCGTCGATGCACGACCCGCGCATCCCCGAAAGCAAGCTGCACGATCACCCGATCACCAACCATACCGGCAAGGTCAATGAAAACATCCAGAAAATCGGCGAAGTCTGGAAGGAATACATGGCAACCACCCTCACCCCGGAAGAAAAGATACTGGCCGAGGACTATGCCGAGAAACGCAAAAAATTCGTCCAGGAGGGATTGCGGGGCGCCGGCGAGCTATTTGTCAACGGGGATTTCCCCGCTGGCAATGCCCATCTGATCAAGTTAACAGGGCCGACTTACGTCACCGCCAAGGACATGGCCGAAAAGCTGCTCGATCTTCAGTTGCGCGTAGGCAAGGAAGAATTCAACAAATCCAGCGCCAACTATGCCACCACTCGCAACATCACCATCGGTTCCATTGTCGTGAGCGTGGCGCTCGCGGCACTGATCGGCTTCCTCCTGATCCGTGCCATTGGGGAATCACTGCGCACGGCAGGCCAGATCGCAAGCCGCATCGCCGCCGGCGATCTGGGCAGCGAGATCGTCATTCGCAATCACGATGAAATCGGGGTCGTGTTGGAATCCATGCAAACCATGCAGAACAGCCTGCGCAAGATCGTTGCCGAAATCCAGGAGATCGTTGAAGCCGCCGCCATTCGCGGCGATTTCAGTGTCAAGATGGACATGGCCGGCAAGCAGGGCTACACCAAGACCCTGGCGGAACTGCTGAACAACCTTTCCAACGTCACCGAAACCGGCCTCAACGATGTCACCCGCGTCGCCCAGGCGCTGGCCGCCGGCGACTTGAGCCAGAAGATCACCGCCGAATATCCCGGTGTGTTCGGCCAGACCAAGGCCGGCGTCAACAGCACCGTGGACGCGCTGATCAAGGTCGTCGCCGAAATCCAGCAGATCGTCGAAGCCGCTGCGGTACGGGGCGACTTTAGCGTCAAGATGGATCTGAACGGCAAGCAGGGCTACACCAAGACCCTGTCCGAACTCCTGATTCAACTCTCCGACGTTACCGAAACCGGCCTGAAGGACATTACACGCGTTGCCAACGCCCTGGCGGAGGGCGACCTGACCCAAACCATTACCAAGGACTACCCCGGCCTGTTCGATCAGACCAAGCAGGGCGTCAATGGTACCGTGGAAAACCTGAAAAAGCTGGTGGATGAAATCAAGGTCGCGGTGGAAGGCATCAACACCGGCTCCAAGGAAATCGCCCAGGGCAACCAGGATCTGTCGCAGCGCACCGAGGAACAAGCCTCTTCCCTGGAGGAAACCGCTTCCAGCATGGAAGAACTCACCTCCACCGTGAAGCAGAACGCGGAGAACGCCAAGCAGGCCAATCAGCTCGCCATCGGCGCCAGCAGCGTCGCCGGCAAGGGCGGCGCGGTGGTCAATGAGGTGGTCGGCACCATGGCTTCGATCAACGAGTCATCGCGCAAGATCGTGGACATCATTTCGGTCATCGACGGCATCGCCTTCCAGACCAACATCCTGGCCTTGAACGCAGCCGTGGAAGCGGCCCGTGCCGGCGAGCAGGGCCGCGGCTTCGCCGTGGTCGCCGCCGAGGTGCGCAACCTGGCGCAGCGTTCCGCCGCCGCCGCGAAGGAGATCAAGACCCTGATCGGCGATTCGGTGGACAAGGTCGAAAACGGCACCAAGCTGGTCGGCGAAGCCGGTCAGACCATGGAGGAGATCGTCACCAGCATCAAGCGCGTCACCGACATCATGGCGGAAATCTCCGCCGCGTCGGCGGAACAAAGCGCGGGCATCGAACAGGTGAACCAGGCCATCACCCAGATGGACGAGGTCACCCAGCAGAATGCGGCGCTGGTCGAGGAAGCCGCCGCCGCCGCCGAGTCGCTGGAGGAACAGGCACAGAACCTGTCCGCTTCGGTTTCGGTGTTCAAGCTGGATAGCAGGGCCGGCGGGATGATGGTGGCGCATTCCGCGCCGGCCAAGCTGGCCGCAGCACGCTCCGCCGCGCCAAAACAGACCGCCAGAATCGCATCCAAGGCCGCGCCAAAACCCGCCAAGCCCGCCAGCGATGGGGATGAATGGCAGGAGTTTTAATTACAACAGAGGCTAGGGGCTAGAGGCTAGGGGCTAGAAAAGACCTGGCGCGTAGCGCCAGACAAAACCGCTAGCCTCTAGTCTCTAACCTCTAGCCTCAGGAAAAACCATGGCAGAATCACCCATTAACGACGCACGCGAATTTCATTTCACTGCGCAAGATTTCGAGCGCATCCGCAAGCTGATCTATGATAGGGCTGGCATTTCCCTGTCACCCGCCAAACAGGACATGGTCTACAGCCGCCTCGCTCGTCGTTTGCGTGCGACGCGGATACCCAGCTTTAACGAATACCTGGCTCGTTTGGAGCGTGGCGACGTTGTGGAAATGGAAGCGTTCACCAACTCCCTCACCACCAACCTCACCTCCTTTTTCCGCGAGCAGCATCATTTCCCGCTCTTGGCCGAGCACATCAAAAAACGCGGCATGAAACAGCCGATCTCGCTCTGGTGCTCTGCCGCCTCTACCGGCGAAGAACCCTATTCCATGGCCATGACCATGGTTGATCTGTTCAACACATTCACGCCGCCGGTGCATATCCTGGCAACGGACCTGGACACCACGGTATTGCTAAAGGCCCAGGAAGGCGTCTATCCGCTGGAGCGACTGGAAAAGATGCCGGAGGAAATGGTGAAACGGTTTTTTCTCAAAGGCACCGGGATCCATGAAGGCCAGGCCCGGGTGCGCAAGGAATTACGCGACATGATCACCTTCCGGCAAATCAACCTGCTCGATGAATCCTGGCCGATGCGCGGACCATTCGATGCAATTTTCTGCCGCAATGTCATGATCTATTTCGACAAGAAGACCCAATACGATGTATTGAAGAAGTTCGTCCCGCTGCTGCACAAGGACGGCTTGCTGTTTGCCGGCCACTCGGAAAGCTTTTATCATGCCGCCGATTTGTTCAAGTCGGTGGGCAAGACCGTCTATGAGCTATCGCCCCAGGCCAAGCACCTCGCTGGCCATGGATAGCTGGGGGCGCACTCCATGAACTCGCCGGATTATCATGAAGTCCTCTCTCCCAACCTCTACTACGACCGTCACTTCAGCATGGAAGCGGCCAAGATAATGCCGGGAGAATATTACGCCACCACGCGCGACATGCTGGTGGTCACCGTACTCGGCTCCTGCGTTTCCGCCTGCCTGCGCGACAAGACCAGCGGCATCGGCGGCATGAACCATTTCATGCTGCCCCACAGCGACAACGATCCGCACAATCCTGTCAGCACCTCGGCGCGCTACGGCACCTATGCGATGGAAATGCTGATCAACCACCTCATCAAGCTGGGTGCCAAACGTAGCAATTTCGAAGCCAAGGTGTTCGGCGGGGGGAACGTCCTGCGCGGCTTCACCGTGGCCAATGTCGGTGCGCGCAATGCCGATTTTGTCCAGGAGTTCCTGCACGCCGAAAAAATCAAGATCGTCGCCGAGGACCTGCTCGACATCTATCCGCGCAAGGTCTATTACTTTCCAAAGAGCGGACGGGCGCTGGTTAAAAAACTGAAAAGCGTACACAACAACACCATCGTGGAACGTGAAAAGGATTACGAGTCTCGACTGGATTATGCCAAGATGGAAGGCGAAGTGGAGTTATTTTGAAACACAGGGGCTAGGGACTAGAGGCTAGGGGCTAGTGGTTTTGTCCGGCGCATTGCGCCGGGTTATTCCTAGCCTCTAGACTCTAGCCTCTAGCCTCTAAAAAGAGGATTCAAATGCCGATCAAAGTTCTCATCGTCGATGACTCCGCGCTCATCCGCAGCGTGCTCAGGGAGATCATCGAAAGCCACAAGGATTTGAAGGTAGTCGGCGCCGCGCCAGACCCCATCATCGCCAGAGAAATGATCAAGGCGCTGGATCCCGACGTGATCACGCTCGATGTCGAAATGCCGCGCATGGACGGCCTGGATTTCCTGGAAAAACTGATGCGCCTCAGGCCCATGCCGGTGGTGATGATTTCCTCCCTCACCGAAAAAGGCTCAGATATCACCTTCCGCGCGCTGGAACTGGGTGCGGTCGATTTCATCTCCAAACCCAAACTCGATATCAGCCGCGGCTTGCAGGAGTACAGCGATGAAATCGCCGACAAAATCCGCGCCGCTGCCAAGGCGCGTCCGCGGAAGACTCCGGCCGTGATGGTCCAGAAGAGCTTGTCGGCCGATGCCGTGCTGCCATCCCTTTCCAATCGCATTGCCTCGACTGAAAAATTGATTATCGTTGGCGCCTCCACCGGCGGAACGGAGGCGATCAAGGACTTCCTCATCAAGCTGCCACCGGACTGCCCCGGCATCGCCATCACTCAGCACATGCCGGAAGCCTTCACCAAATCTTTTGCGCAGCGCCTTGACACGCTATGCAAGATTTCCGTGAAGGAAGCCGAGCACGGCGACCGCATCCTGCCTGGCCACGCTTTTATAGCACCGGGGCATTCCCACCTGCTGGTAAAGCGCAGCGGCGCCAATTACATCTGCGAGCTGTCCGATGGACCGCCGGTCAATCGCCACCGTCCCTCGGTGGACGTCCTGTTCCGCTCCGCTGCGAACCACGTGGGCAAGAATGCCATCGGCGTGATTCTTACCGGCATGGGCAAGGATGGCGCCAAGGGAATGCTGGAGATGAAGCAGGCCGGCGCCTTCAACTTCGCTCAGGATGAAGCCAGCTGCGTGGTATTCGGCATGCCCAAGGAAGCCATTCTCACCGGCGGCGTCGATGAAGTCGTGCCCCTGCAGGACATGGCCTCACGCGTTATGGCATACTTGGGCACCTTGGGAGCACGGGCATTTAGGGTTTGAATTAGGCTAGAGGCCAGGGGCGAGGGGCTAGAGGGGTTGTGCCGCGCAAGCGCGGCGTATAAACATTCCGGCGAAGCCGGACACCCACCTCTTGCCCCTAGCCACTCGCCTCTAGCCGCATTTTTACTGAAAGGAAAAAACATGCAGATAACTGTAGAAAAAAAGGGCGAAACCGCCCGACTGATCCTCAATGGCCGTTTTGACTTCAGTTCGCACCGCGAATTTCGCAGTGCCTGCGACGAGGTTTTGCAAGCGCCCGAGATCAAGGAAATCGAAGCCGATTTCAGCCGAGTGGATTACCTCGACAGTTCAGCCTTGGGCATGCTGCTGCTGTTGCGCGAGAAAGCCCAGAACGCGAACCTGAAGGTCGCGCTGACGAACTGCACCGGCCTCGTCCAGCAGGTCCTCGATGTGGCAAACTTCCAAAGACTGTTCGCCATCAGCTAGGTCGGTCGCACTGAAACACATGGACAAGCCACTCAATATTCTCGTCGTTGACGATACCGAACTGAATCTGGCGCTGATCAGCACTTTCATCTCCAGGCTTGGCCATACCGCGATGCTGGCGAGAAATGGCCAGGAAGCCGTCGATTTGTATCTCGAATCATCGCCGGACATGATCTTGATGGATGTCATGATGCCGGTCATGGATGGCTACCAGGCAACGGCCGAAATCAGAAAGCTGGCCGGAAACAAATGGGTGCCGGTAATCTTCCTCAGCGCAAAAGCCCAGGACAGCGATCTGGTCAAGGGACTGCAAGCCGGGGGCGACGATTACCTGACCAAACCCATCAACCTGCAGATTCTGCAAGCCAAGATCAAGGCCATGCAACGCATCGCGGTGATGCAGCGCGAACTCGCTGAAAAGGCCGAACAACTGGCGCGCTACCACGAAGAAAACGAACGCGAGCAAAACCTGGCCAAACACCTGCTGGAAAGGATCATTCAAGCCCACAAGCCGAATGACCCGATGGTTGAGCGCCTGGTTCTTCCGGCCACTCGCTTCAGCGGCGACATCATCGCCACCGAGTTCACGCCCGACCACATATTGCACGTCATCCTGGCCGATAGCGCCGGCCACGGCCTGTCCGCCGCGCTGAATGTGCTGCCGGTGGTCGAGGTGTTTTACGGCATGACGAAAAAGGGCTACAGCCTTTCCACCATCGTCAGGGAACTCAACAGCAAGATCAAACAGCTCATGCCGACGGAACGCTTTGTCGCCGCCGCGCTGGCCGCCATCAATTTTTCAGAACGCACCATCGAGATCTGGAACGGCGGCATGCCGACCGCCTATTTTGTTGACGATCAGGGCGAAATCAAGCGGGAATGGCGGGCGTCGCACCCGCCGATGGGGATCATGAGCGACACGGACTTCCTTTCAAAAACGGAGACTTTTCACTGGAATGAACCAGGACGTTTATTTCTTTACTCGGATGGGCTGGTCGAGGCCGAAAATGAGGTCGGCGAACGCTTCGGCAGCGACCGCGTCCGGCAGGCGCTCAAGGAAAAGTGCGACCAGGGACAATTCTGGTATCTGATCGCTGAAGCGAACAAATTCATGGGCCTGGATAGCGCGACGGATGACATCTCCATTGCCGCCATCCGCTGCCCGATGGCGCCTGTAGGCGAAGGCGTCATTCATGCCGAGCCGGCATTGGTGCCCCCGGTCGAACCCAGCGAATCCAGGCTGACCGTCAAGCTCAGCCCACCGGAACTCAAGTCCTTCGATGTGCTGCCATGGCTGGTCAACTGGCTGAATCAGTTGCGCTTTAGCCAGAGGCAGTGTCAGGAAATGTTCCTGATTCTTTCCGAGCTTTACAACAATGCACTGGATCATGGCGTGTTGGCCCTGGATTCCAGGCTGAAACATCAAGCAGACGGTTTCGGCCACTACCTCGACATGCGCGAGGAACGCCTGGTCGGACTGCAACATGGATCCATCGAAATCGAACTGGAACGAGTGCAGGAAAGCCAGGTTCCCTACCTGAAGTTGCGGGTCATGGACAGCGGCAAAGGATTTCCCGTCGATTCAATACTGAGCGCGGATATCTCATCCAGCACCAGACCCGCTGGGCGCGGCATCGTGCTGGTCAAAACAATGTGTGCCGAGGTGAAATATCAGGGTTGCGGCAATGAAGTGACCGCGCTATACCGTCTGCAATAAAGCAGCTCAAAGGATATCGTCTCGCGATATCCCCTTGCGCTTCAGGCTGCGGCGCAAAAGCTTCAAGACCTCCACCTGAATCTGGCGCACCCGCTCTCGGGTAATAGCCATGGTTTCAGCCACTTCCTCCAAAGTGTGAATGGCATGCCCGTTCAAGCCAAAACGCCGCTCAATCACACAGCGCTGCTTGTCTCCCAGCTCCTCCAGCCACTGACGCACGAGTGCCTCAAGCTCGGCGTGCTGCAGCTGCAGTTCGGGCGAGAGGGCATTCTCGTCAGGAAGCGCATCACTCAGGGAGAGGCTAGGATCGATGTCCAGCGGCGTATCCAGGGAAGCGATGCGCTCATTCAGGTTCAGCACGTAACGCACATCAGCCACCGGCTTACCCAGCAAGTGCGACACTTCTTCCACGTGGGGCTCGCTGCCCTTGAGAGCCTCAAGGTGACGAAACGCCTGCAGGCAGGTGTTCATCTCCCGGATCACATGTACCGGAATACGGATGGTGCGCGACTGGTTCATGATGGCGCGTTCGATATTCTGCCGTATCCACCAGGTGGCGTAGGTGGAAAAGCGAAAACCCCGCTCCGGATCGAATTTATCCAGGGCATGCATAAGCCCCAGGTTGCCTTCCTCGATCAGGTCCAGCAAAGCCATGCCGCGACTCGCATAGTGCTTGGCGATATTCACGACCAGGCGAAGATTGCATTCGATGATCCGCTGGCGGGCATCGAAATCTCCCTGCTTCACCCGAGAAGCGAGAGCGTACTCCTCAGTAGCGCTCAGCAACTCATTCTGACCGATTTCCTGAAAGTAGATCAGCAAGGGATCGGATGAATGCTCGTTGGCGGGCTCATTCAGCTCCGGCACTACATCGGCCCTCTCTTCTTCAAAAGGAGCCGGTTCCATATCCGGAAATTTCTCTTCATCGCCAAAAACATCTTCGCTCATGAGGGGCTGCCATTTCCTGGAGGACCTTCATCGGGCCGAGAACCTTGGGAGGCCGTTTGCGGCAGATACTTCATCGGGTCGACCGGCTTGCCAAACCGCCGTATTTCGAAATGCAGCTTGACCTGATCGGCATCGGAATCGCCCATTTCTGCAATTTTCTGGCCATTGGCCACCTTCTGCCCTTCTTTGACCAGAATCTTGTGATTGTGCGCGTAGGCGCTCAAATAGGTCTTGTTGTGCTTGATAATCACCAGTTTTCCATAACCGCGCAGTCCGTTGCCGCTATAAACCACTTTGCCCGGTCCCGCGGCAAGAACCGGCTGACCGCTCTTCCCGCCGATGTCCAGTCCCTTGCCGGAGCTGGAAGCTTCATTGAACGGCGCGATCACCTTGCCTGCGGTAGGCCATTTCCATTCTACCCGCTCATCATCCTCGGCCGGGACACCCTCTTTTTTCTCTGCCTGCAATTCAACCGGCACGGGCTTGTCCTGCTTGACCGCCTTGGGCTCGGTCTTCATCAGCGAGCCCTCTTGCCGAGGACTAGCCACGGCTTTCAACGGGGTGACCACTACCGCCTGTGGAACGGTATTAAATTTCAGTTGCTGGCCGATATGGATAGTATAGGGTGACGCGATGCCGTTCCACTCCGCCACCTCCTTGTAGTCAAAACCATGCTCCAGCGCGATGCCATACAATGTGTCGCCCTTTTGCACGGTATAGGCTTGGGGAGGCCCGTCAATTTCCTTGCTGATGGTAGCGGGTGTCTTTTGGGCCACGGAGGCACGCTCGACCACAGGCGCACTCGACTTTGTCGATGCGCAACCGCTGATCAGCAAAACCAATGCCGCAGCGGCCAGAACAGCGCCAATCAAAACAAGCGCCCTTCACCATTGCCTCCTCTCCCGCGAGCGGGAGAGGATTGAGGTGAGGGAGCCCCCTTGGGGTAAGGTTGCGCCCTATGTGAAACAATGTTTCCCAGGATCATGCCAATCCCGGTAATAGCGGCACGAATTTCACCGCTTCCAGCGTCGTCTGACGATATTCATCAGCCGTATGTTCTATCAGACAGAGACGCTGCTCACCAGTTCCGATCGGGAACACCATCCGCCCGCCCTCGGCCAACTGCGGCAGCAGCGCCTCCGGCACATGGGTGGCGGCTGCGGTCATGATGATGCCGTCGAACGGACCCAGTTCCACCAGCCCGATAGAACCGTCTGCATGCTTGACCTTGATGTTGGCGGCGCGAATTTCACGCAGATGCCCGCGCGCCTTCATCAACAGCGGCGCGATTCGTTCAACGGAATACACTTCCTTCGCCAGGCGTGCCAGCACGGCAGTCTGATAGCCGCAGCCCGTGCCGATTTCCAGCACTTTACCAAGCGTTCTGCCGCCGCGCAGCAACTCGGTCATGCGCGCAACGGTTTGGGGGTTGGAAATGGTCTGACCGAAACCGATCGGCAGCGAGCAATCTTCGTAGGCGCGGGTGGCCAATGCCTCATCCACGAAAATATGGCGCGGCACGGAAGCCATCGCATCGAGCACCACCTCGTCCTTGATGCCCTGACTGCGCAAACGCTCCACCATGCGCACCCGGGTGCGCTGCGATGTCATGCCGATGCCACTGAGTTTCGCGCTCATAACCACCCTTTGATCACTTCCATCTGCCCATAATGAGTCAAGTCGATCTGCAACGGCGTTACAGAAACCATGCCGCGCGCCACGGCACCGAAATCCGTACCGGCTCCGGCATCCTGCGCAGCGCCGGCCGCACCTATCCAGTATACCGTTTCGCCACGCGGGTTCACCGATTTCACCACCGGTTCCGCCTTGTGGCGCCGGCCCAGCCGTGTGACTTCCCGGCCCAGAATCTGCTCGTAGGCTACATCCGGGACATTGACGTTCAACAGCACCGGACTGGTGAAGGGCTGATCCTGGTGGCGCTTGACAATCTCGGCTACCACGCGCGCTGCCGTCACATAGTTACCAGCCCCCTTGCTCACCAAGGACACGGCAATTGAAGGGACACCCAGCAGGTAACCTTCGGTTGCCGCCGCCACCGTACCGGAATAAATCGTGTCGTCGCCCATGTTGGCGCCGTGATTGATGCCCGAAATCACCATGTCCGGCAGATGATCCAGCATGCCGGTCACGGCTAGATGGACGCAGTCGGTGGGAGTGCCGTTAACATAATAGAAACCACTATGGGCTTTGCGCAAGCTTAGCGGGCGATCCAGCGTGAGCGAATTGCTGGCGCCGCTGCGGTCGCGCTCGGGGGCGACTACAGTGATATCGGCAAGGGAGGAAAGTGTTTCGGCAAGGCAGGCCAAGCCAGGAGCGAAATAACCGTCATCGTTACTCAACAGAATACGCATCGTTGATTTTTACGGTTGGCCAGTGAGATCCCGAAGCGGCATACCCCTTCGGGCTCCCACTTCAGTTATTAGTTGGTCGGGGCGAGAGGATTTGAACCTCCGACCACATGCACCCCATGCATGTACGCTACCAGGCTGCGCTACGCCCCGAGAGAAGGCATTATAGCCGAAACCTGCGGACTCGGCTAGCTTCAGTCTAGATATGAAGCAGTTCCAGCACGCTTTTAATTTCCCGTCTTAGCAAGGCCATATCCACGGCATGGCCCGCTTCAGGCGCGGTGTCTGCTGCCAAGGATGGCGCCTCCCGCTCCCCGGCTTCTTCCAGGCGATGGCGCGCGCCGCTGATGGTAAAACCCTGTTCGTACAACAGGTCGCGGATGCGGCGCACCAGCAGCACCTCGTGGTGCTGGTAGTAGCGTCGGTTGCCACGCCTCTTCACCGGCTTGAGCTGGGTGAACTCCTGTTCCCAGTAGCGCAGCACATGGGGCTTGACTCCGCACAACTCGCTCACTTCACCGATCGTGAAATAGCGCTTTGCCGGAATCGGCGGCAAATCAGGCTTGCTTGCGAGTTCCGCCATTTGCGGCCTCTAATTGATAGGATTCTTCCACCAAGCCCTTCAGCTTCTGGCTGGCATGGAAAGTCACCACGCGCCGCGCGGTGATCGGAATTTCTTCCCCGGTTTTGGGATTGCGCCCAGGACGCTCAGGCTTGTCGCGCAGTTCGAAGTTGCCGAACCCGGACAGCTTGACGCCTTCCCCTTTTTCCAGGGACACGCGGATCTCTTCAAAGAAGGATTCCACCATGTCCTTGGCTTCCCGTTTGTTCAACCCCACTTTTTCGAACAGCATGTCTGCAAGTTCAGCTTTTGTTAATGTCATGTCCGTTCCTCAATTACGTAACTTCGCGCCGTAGCGAGAAGTCAAAACTTCAGCAAGTTGCGCGGTCACCGCGTCTACTTCTTCATCGGTCAGAGTTCGACGAGTATCTTGCATCAACACCCGGAATGCAAGACTTTTTTTACCTAAATCAATGCCTTTGCCGCGATAGACATCAAACAACGCGAGCTCTGAGACGACCTCCGGCAAGTGCTCACTCATGCCGTCAAGCAAGGCCTGCACGCTGACTCCTTCGTCCACGACCACCGCGATATCACGGCGCACCGCCTGAAACTTCGAGATCTCGGCAAACACGGGAACCCTGCCAAGCAGCAGTGCGGCCATCTCCAGCTCGAACAAGACCGGCGCGGCCGGCAGTTCGTATTTCTGCTGCCACTTCGGATGCAGTGCGCCGATCCAGCCGAGAAACTCCCCCTCCAGCCACACCTTTGCCGCCTGGCCGGGGTGTAAGGCCGGATGAGAGGCGGCCTCGAAGCGGGGCGCCGCAGGCCAGAAGAGGGCTTCCACATCCGCCTTGACGTCGTAAAAATCCACTGCGCGCGCGCGCTCGCCCCACTGCTCGTGCCGGGCGTTGCCGTAGCACAGACCGGCGATTCTTTCCGGTTGGCTGAAGCCATCTGCCGATCGGGTAAAACAGCACCCGGTTTCAAACAGGCGCACGCGTTCCTGCTTGCGGTTGAGATTGAAGCGCAGGTTATCGATCAAACCGCCAAACAGGGTCGAACGCATCACCCCCATCTGGCTGGCGATGGGGTTCTTTAGCGGCAACGGGCTGTCGTTGCCGGCGATATCGCGCTCCCACGCCGCATCGACAAAGCTGTAATTGATCACTTCCTGGAAATCGCGCGCGGTCAGCAGATCCCGCAACGTATCCCGCCCCCGTGCCGTCTCGGACTGGGCCAACATGTTCAGACTGCCTCTGGGTGGCAATGCGGGGATATTGTCGTAACCGTAGAGTCGCGCCACTTCCTCGATCAGATCGGCCTCGATGGCCAGGTCGAAACGATAGCTCGGCGGCGTGACCTGGAATGCCTCGTCGTCTGCGGCAAAATCGAATTGCAGGCGGGACAGCAGCGCCGCTATTTGGGCTGCGCTCAAAGCGATGCCCAGCACCCGATTGACGCGCGCCACCCGCAGCCGGATCGGGGCGCGTTGCGGCAATTCAGCCATTACTTCGGTGATCTCGCCTGCCGCACCGCCGCAGATTTCCAGCAGCAGTTGCGTTGCCCGTTCCAGCGCGGCACGCGTTGCAGCGAAATCCACTCCGCGTTCAAAACGATAGGAAGAATCGGTAGAAAGCGTCAGCCTGCGCGCCTTGCCGGCGATGGTATCCGGGCCGAAGAATGCGCTTTCCAGAAAGACATCAACGGTCGCATCGGATACCGCGCTGAACTGACCGCCCATCACGCCAGCCAAGGCCAGAGGCTGCGCTTCGTCCGCAATCACCAGCATGTCGGAATCCAGTGCAACCGTCTGCTGGTTGAGCAGTTCCAGTTGCTCGCCGGAACGGGCGAAACGCACGCAAATGCCGCCCTGAACTTTCGCCAGGTCAAACGCATGCAGCGGTTGTCCCTGCTCCAGCAGAACGTAATTGGTCACGTCCACGACCGCACTGATCGGACGCAGCCCGCTTCTTTTCAGCCGGCGGGCCATCCATTCCGGAGTCGCTGCTGCCGCATTCAGGCCTTTCAGCACCCGTCCGCAGTAACGTGGACAAGCCACGGGTTCATCCACAGTGACAGCGATCCGGTCAGGAATGGAGGCCGGCACGACCACCGCATTCGGCAGGCTCAACGCTGCGCCCGTCACCGCCGCCACCTCGCGTGCAACGCCGGCCACGCTCAGGCAGTCGCTGCGGTTGGGCGTGAGTTTAAGGGTGTACAGCTTGTCGTCGAGACCGAGATAGTCGCGGATCGACTGCCCGACCATCGCATCCGACGGCAGCAGCAACAGACCACTGCTCTCGTCGGCCAAGCCCAGTTCCGACTCGGAACACAGCATGCCGGAGGATTCGACGCCGCGCACCTTGGCCTGCTTGATCGCCATCTTCGGCAGTTGCGCGCCGACCAGGGCACACGGCACCTTCGCTCCGGCACGGGCATTGGCCGCACCGCACACGATCTGCAGCGGCTCACCGGCACCGATATCGACCCGGCAGACATTCAGCCGGTCGGCATCGGGATGCTTCTCCAGCGAAAGCACCTCTCCCACCACCACCTTGTCGAAGGGAGGCGCGACCGATTCCAGCGCCTCCACCTCCAGCCCTGCCATGGTCAGGGCATGGGCGAGCCGGTCGCTGTCAAGATCGGGATTGACGTAGGCGCGTAGCCAGTTTTCGGAAAATTTCATTCAGTTGAACTGCCTTAAAAATCTCAGATCGCTCTCAAAGAACAACCTCAGATCGTTCACGCCATAACGCAGCATCGCCAGACGCTCCACACCCAGACCGAAGGCAAAGCCAAGGTATTTCTCGCTATCGATACCGACGTGCTTGAAAACGTTAGGGTGCACCATGCCGCAGCCGCCGATTTCCAGCCAGCCGTCGCCCCAGCTCATGTCCATCTCGGCCGAAGGTTCGGTAAATGGGAAGAACGAGGGACGAAAGCGCACCTTGAGGCCATCGCGTTCGAAGAAGCGCTGCAGAAAATCCTGCACCACACCCTTGAGTTCGGCGAAGCTCACCTGTTCGCCCACCCACAAACCTTCCACCTGGTGGAACATCGGTGAATGGGTAGCATCTGAATCCACGCGATAGACCCGGCCCGGTGCGATGATCTTCAGCGGCGGCTGATGATCCTGCATATAGTGCACCTGCATGGGCGAGGTATGAGTACGCAGCACATGCTGGTCATCCACGTAGAAGGTGTCGTGCATGGCACGGGCAGGATGATTCTCGGGAATGTTCAGCGCGGTGAAATTGTAGAAATCAGTTTCGATTTCAGGCCCTTCCGCGACGCTGAAACCGATGGAACGAAACAAGGCCTCGATGCGTTGCAGGGTACGTGTAACCGGATGCAAACCACCCACCCCCAAACCGCGGCCCGGCAGGGTCACGTCGAGCGCTTCCTGTGCCAATTTCGCCTGCAACAACCGCTCCTGAATCGCTTCACGCCGATCTTTCAGGGCCTGCTCCAGCAAGTCCTTCGCCTGGTTGATGCGGGCGCCCGCTTCGCGGCGCTCTTCCGGCGGCATTTTTCCGAGCTGCTTGAGCTGTTCGGTGAGCACGCCGCTCTTGCCCAGATAGCGCGCCTTAGCCTGTTCCAATTCGTCCGGATTATCTATTCCGGCGAAGGCAGCCTGCGCTTCTTTCAGGATTGCGTCTAGATTTAGCATTTCCGGAATCTTCAAATAAATCTAAAAACAGCGATTCACCGCAGAGGACGCGGTGGACGCGGAGGAAAAACAAGATATTGCCAAGTTATGCTGAGTCGCCCATTAGTGAGAGCGTTTCTTTACATCAAGCATTTGAACTCCTCAGCGTCCACCGCGTCCTCTGCGGTTAAATAGCTTTTATAGGATAAAAAAAGGAGGCCTCTCAGCCTCCTTTTTCTTTACTGCAAATTAGGCAGCGAGGCGGGCTTTTACCTGATTCACAATGTGTGCAAAAGCGGGCTTGTCGAACACCGCCAGATCGGCCAGAACCTTACGGTCCACTTCGATTGCGGCTTTCTTCATGCCATTCATGAACACGCTGTAGGTCAGTCCCAGTTCGCGGGCTGCCGCATTGATACGGACAATCCACAGTGCGCGGAATTGACGCTTCTTCTGGCGGCGGTCGCGATAGGCATACTGACCGGCTTTCATCACCGCCTGCTTGGCGATGCGGTATACGTTCTTGCGGCGGCCGCGGAAACCCTTGGCCTGTTCCAGAACTTTCTTGTGGCGCGCGCGCGCCGTTACACCCCGTTTAACTCTTGGCATTTTTCAGTCTCCTTACGCGTAGGGCAACATGGAGCGAACCGACTTCATGTCGCTCGCACAAACCATCGAAGTACCGCGCAGCTGACGCTTGCGCTTGGTCGTTTTCTTGGTCAGGATGTGGCGCAGGTGGGAACTGGAGCGCTTGATGCCGCCGCCTCCCAGAGACTTGAAGCGCTTGGCAGCGCCGCTTTTGGTTTTCATCTTAGGCATGTTCAACTCCTACATTTTAGCTTGATGCCAGGCGCTCCCCTGCGGGGAAACTTGGTAGCCTGAACACCACTTCTTTTTAGCGGCCAACGGCCACTAGGTTCCTACTACTTCTTCTTCGGCGACAACACCATCACCATCTGACGGCCTTCCATTTTCGGAAACTGCTCGACCGTGCCGTGCTCCAACAGATCAGCCTCAACGCGCTTGAGGAGTCGCAAGCCGATTTCCTGGTGCGCCATCTCCCGACCCCGGAAACGCAGGGTGATTTTGCACTTGTCGCCCTCTTCCAGAAAACGAATCAGGTTGCGCAACTTGATCAAGTAGTCGCCCTCGTCCGTTCCCGGACGAAACTTCACTTCCTTGACCTTGATCTGGATCTGCTTCAGCTTGGCTTCGTGCTGCTTCTTGCTTTCGCGGTATTTGAACTTGCCGTAATCCATCAAACGGCACACCGGCGGCTGGGCTTGCGGAGCGATCTCGACCAGGTCGATCTCGGCCTCTTCCGCCATTTTCATGGCCTCGGCCAGGCTAACTATGCCAAGCGGCTCACCTTCCACACCGACCAAACGAATCTCGGGCGCAGTAATCTCGCCATTGATTCGTGATTCTTTTTCCTGAGCGATAGCAAAACCTCCAAAATCAAAAAAATTAAACCGTGCCTACCCTCTCGGCAACCTCGCCCTTGAAACGCTCGATCAACGCTTCGAGCGGCATCTGGCCTAGGTCTTCGCCCTTACGGGTACGCACGGCAACCTGTTTCGAAGCCACCTCTTTATCCCCCACGATCAGGAGGTAAGGCAGCCTTTGCAAACTATGTTCCCGTATTTTATAGGTTATTTTCTCATTTCTCAAGTCCGCCTCGACGCGCAGACCGTTCTTCCTGAGCTCGGCCACCACTTCACGCGCATAATCCGCCTGGGCATCGGTGATGTTCATGACCACCATCTGCTGCGGCGCCAGCCACATCGGGAAAGCGCCGGCGTAATGTTCGATCAGGATGCCGATGAAGCGCTCCAGCGAGCCGAGTATGGCGCGGTGCAGCATCACCGGCGTCTGCTTGGAACTGTCTTCGTTAATATAGGTTGCGTCCAGCCGGCCCGGCATGGAAAAGTCCACCTGGATGGTGCCGCACTGCCAGACGCGATTCAGGCAGTCGCGCAGCGAAAACTCGATCTTCGGCCCGTAGAATGCGCCCTCGCCCGGCTGCAGCTCGAATTCCAGGCCCTTGCGCTTGAGCGCCATCTCCAGAGCCGCCTCGGCCTTGTCCCACACCTCGTCGGCGCCGACGCGCTGCTCCGGCCGGGTGGAAAGCTTGACGACAATGTCGTCGAAGCCGAATTCGGCATAGACCTTTTGCAGCAGATCGATGAAAGTCGCCACTTCATCCTGGATCTGCGCTTCGGTGCAGAAAATATGGGCGTCGTCCTGGGTGAAATTGCGCACCCTCATGATGCCGGCGAGCGTGCCGGAAGGCTCGTTCCTGTGGCAAGAGCCGAATTCCGCCAGCCGAAGGGGCAGGTCGCGGTAGCTCTTCAAGCCTTGGTTGAACACCTGGATATGGCACGGGCAGTTCATCGGCTTGACCGCGTAGTCGCGGGTTTCCGAATGGGTAGTGAACATCATCGCCTGGAACTTGTCCCAGTGACCGGACTTTTCCCACAGGGAGCGATCCACCACCTGTGGCGTGCGGATTTCCTGGTAGCCGTTGTCGCGGAACACGCCGCGCATGTATTGCTCGACGATCTGGTACAGCGTCCAGCCCCTGGGATGCCAGAATACCATGCCCGGCGCTTCTTCCTGGGTATGGAACAGGTCCAGCAGCTTGCCGATCTTGCGGTGGTCGCGCTTCTCGGCCTCTTCCAGACGGTGCAGATAGGCTTCCTGGTCTTCCTTCTTCGCCCAAGCCGTGCCATAGATACGCGTCAGCATTTCGTTCTTCGAGTCGCCGCGCCAGTAGGCGCCGGCCACCTTCATCAGCTTGAACACCTTGAGCTTGGCCGTCGAGGGCACATGCGGGCCGCGGCACAGGTCGGTGAAGTCGCCCTGGGCGTACAGCGACACATCCTCGTCGCTGGGGATGGATTCGATGATTTGCGCCTTGTAGTACTCGCCCAAGCCCTTGAAGAAGGCAATGGCGTCGGAACGCGGCAGCACCTTGCGCTCGACTTTCAGGTCGGCTTTGACAAGCTCCGCCATTTTCTTTTCGATGGCCAGGAGGTCATCGGGCGTGAACGGGCGCTTGTAGGAGAAATCGTAGAAAAATCCATCCTCGATCACCGGTCCGATCGTGACCTGAGCATCCGGGAAGAGGGATTTTACGGCTTGCGCAAGGAGATGCGCGGTGGAATGGCGGATCACTTCCAGGCCTTCGGCGTCGCGATCAGTAATGATAGCCAGATCGCTATCGACCTCGATACAGTGCGAAGTATCCACCAGCTTGCCGTCGACCTTGCCGGCCAGTGCCGCGCGGGCCAGGCCCGCGCCGATGCTGGCGGCCACTTCGGCTACCGTTACTGGCTGATCGAATTTGCGCTCGGAGCCATCAGGCAAGCGAATAACAGGCATTTGAATCCTACCAAAACAAAAGTGCGGCAAAGCCGCACTTTTTAAGAATTTGGTAGGCGCGATTGGACTCGAACCAACGACCCCCACCATGTCAAGGTGGTGCTCTAACCAGCTGAGCTACGCGCCTAAAAAACGAAACGGCATTCTATCTTAGTTTGCCCGCCGTTTCAAATCGAGTTTTTCTGCACCTCCCACGTGCCTGTCCAGGAACTCGCCCAAAGCCTGAACCCAGGAATCGCGCGCGAATATAAATCCCTCGTTGTGGCCGCCGCTGAGTTCGAGGAACTGCTTGGGTGCATTCGCAGCTTCGTACAGCGCGCGCCCGTGCTGAAAGGGGATAATTTCATCATCTGGGCTGTGGGCGATGAATACCGGTGCCTCGACCGCGCGCAAATACGAGCGCGTATCGTAATCGAAGCGGGACAACCGCCGGACCGGAAGAAAGGGATAGAACTTCGCCGCAAGATCGGGCACCGAAGTGAAGCCCGAGGCGATCACCAGCGCGCCTGGCCGGTGACGAGTAGCCAGCCAGGCGGCGACGGCCCCACCCAGCGATTCGCCGAACAGTACGATGGTATCGGAAGGAATTTTCCGGGTTTCGGTCAGATGGCGCCAGGCCGCCTCGGCATCCTGATAGGTGCCCTGTTCCGAAGGCTTGCCGGCGTTGTTGCCGTAACCGCGGTAATCGATGATCAGGGTGCTGTAGCCGAGGCGGTGGAACATCTGCAGGAAATCGAGGCGATGGGAAATATTGCCGGCGTTGCCGTGCAGGAACAGCACCGTGCCGCGGGATTCAACGCTGGGGACAAACCAGCCATGCAGGGCGACGCCGTCTGCCGTGACCAGCTTCACATCTTCGTAATCGAGGCCGACCTGACGCGGCGTGGACATCATTTCGCGCCCGATCTCAGGATAATAAACCATGCTCGACTGGGAAAAATACAGCAGCCCCGCGAGCCCGGCATAAGCCGCGGTCAGCATGCCCAGAATCTGCCACATCAGGCGCACCCCGCTTCCTCACCCATCCGCGCCGCGGGATCCTGGCGGTAGAATGCCGCCAGCTGCCGGTACACCTCGGGATATTCCCGCCGCAAGACATGCGGAATTTCAAAAAAAGCCTCGCTCGCCACGGCAAAAAACTCCGCCGGGCTCTCCGCCGCATAGGGGTCGATCAGCGTTTCCGTGCCGGATTCGACTTTGGCGCCAAAATCTTCAAATGCCACGGTGAATGCCTGTGTCCAAGCGCCCCGCTCCATTTCGCGATGCAGCGGCGGAAAGCCGTCCGGCACGCCATTCAGCATATCCAGCTTATGGGCGAACTCGTGGATCACCACATTGACGCCGTCGTGCTCGCCGGAACGTTCCACGTCGGCGGCGGACAGGATCACCGGCCCGCGCTCCCAGGATTCGCCAATCATCGGTTCACGCACCAGATGCACCACCCCGTCTTCATCCATGAACTCGTGTTCCGGCACGAATTCGTCCGGATAGACGATGACCGACACCCAGCCCGCGTAATAATCCAGGCCCAGGTTGAGTATCGGCAAGCACGCCTGTGCCGCAATCTTCAACCTCATGTCGCCGCTCAAGCCATATCCGACCGCCGCGACCAGTTCCTTTTCGCGCAAAAACACCGTCACCAGTTCGCGCAGGCGATTGAGCTCTTCATCCGACAGGCCGCCCAGCAACGGCAAGGACGCAACCACATCCCGCCATGCCGTTTCGGGCAGGGTATCGTGTTGCTGGATGCGCCTCCTGCGCCAGTTCCTGTAACTCCACACCATGGCATCCTAAAAAACACAACAACCTGATTTTAGATATTTTTTCGTCAGATTAAAAATATCTTGAAATCACTGTTTCATTCTCTATAGTTAAATAATGTATGGAAGGCGCTCACCTTCCATGCAAAAAATTCCCTTCAACGAGAAAACGCGATACGGAGGAGCAAAATGCACCGTTTGGTCATTCAAACCGAAGCAATGCTGTATGAATTCCGCAAGCACATTCCCACCGACTGCAAGACCGCGAAATCCATCGACCGCAATGACTCCTGGGACAGGGTTGCAACCATCGCCAAGGATGACGGCTTCCTGGAACTTGCCGAACAACTGAAAAAATCGAAGTGTCAATTGCTGACGCAAGCTCACTGAGCGCCGATCAGCTGCGCCGCGCCCAAGCCACGCCGGGCACTTCCCGGATCAGGGTGAGGATGCGCGCAAGCTGATCGAGATCGGCGATCTGCACGGTAAAACGCATTCCCGCCTGAAGTCCCCGACTTAGCGTGCTTACCGCCGTGACGTTGATTTTCTCGCGCGTCATCACCTCGGAAACGTCGCGCAGCAGCCCCTGACGATCGTTCGCCTCGATCTCGATATCCACCTCGTAATAACCACCGCTCTTCGTCCCCCAACTGGCGGCGAGCAGCCGGGCGCGCTGGTTCTCATCGAAATGCAATACATTCGGGCAATCCTGGCGATGAATCGCCACCCCTCGACCGTGCGTTACGAAACCCACGATGGCATCCGGCGGCACCGGCTTGCAGCATTTGGCAATGGTGGTGAGCAGTCCGCCTTCTCCATAGATCAGCACCCCGGATGAGGATGGCCCAAGTCCAGCCCGCGGCGCCGGCAGATGCCATTCCTCTTCCTTCTCCTTCAACTCAACTTCTTCCTGCGCTGCAGCAGCCACCTGACGGGCGGTGATGTCGCCGCGCCCGATGGCGGCAAGCAAATCCTCCGGCCTGGCAAAGCGGTTTTTCTGCGCCAGTGTTTCCAGATTGGGCAGGGGCAAGCCGAGGCGGTGGGTTTCCTTCTCCAGCGCCTCGCGTCCCTGAGCGACATTCTCCTCGTAGTGCTGGTGCTTGAACCAGTGGCGGATTTTCGCCTTGGCGCGCGAGGTCCTGACGTAGCCCAGGTTGGCGTTGAGCCAGTCGCGCGAAGGCCCGCCCTGCTTCACGGTGATGATCTCGACCCGCTGGCCGTTCTGCAACGGGTAGGTGAGCGGGACGATATTGCCGTCCACCTTGGCGCCGCGGCAGCGGTCACCCAGATCGGTGTGGACATGGTAGGCGAAGTCGATCGGGGTCGCGCCCTTGGGCAGCGCCACCACCTTGCCCTGCGGAGTAAGGATGTAAACCGTATCCTGGAACAGCCCGGTCTTGAACTGCTCCATCAGCTCGCCGGCATCGTGGACGTCCTCCTTCCACTCCATGATCTGGCGCAGCCAGGCGATCTTTTCCTCGAAGCCGGCATCTTGCCTGCCGCCTTCCTTGTAACGCCAGTGCGCAGCCACGCCCAATTCGGCGTGGTTGTGCATGTCGTGGGTGCGGATCTGCACCTCCAGCGCCTTGTCTTCCGGCCCGACCACGGCGGTATGCAGCGAGCGGTAGTCGTTGCCCTTGGGATGGGCGATATAATCGTCGAACTCGCCCGGAATCGGCTGCCACAGGCTGTGAACCACGCCCAATGCGGTGTAGCAGTCCTTGAGGTCGTTCACCAGCACCCGCACCGCGCGCACGTCGTAGACTTCGGAGAAGTCCACGCCCTTGCGCTTCATCTTCTTGTAAATGCTGTAGATGTGCTTGGGACGGCCGGACACCTCGGCAACCACACCGTTCTTGAGCAGCTCCTGCCGCAACT
Organism: uncultured Sulfuricella sp.; assembly: GCA_964559825.1. GTDB lineage: Bacteria > Pseudomonadota > Gammaproteobacteria > Burkholderiales > Sulfuricellaceae > Sulfuricella. The sequence continues at coordinate 97,964 of CAZLJK010000003.1, forward strand.
GCTCGCGCACGTCCGCAATATACTGCTCGCGGCCGAGGCGCTTCTCGTCCAGCAGCCGGGCGATTTTCTTGTAGAGATCGGGCTCGAGGTAGCGGAACGACAGGTCTTCCAGTTCCCACTTCACCTGCCACACGCCGAGGCGGTTCGCCAGCGGCGCAAAAATATCCTGCACCTCGCGCGCCACGAGGCGGCGCGTATCGTCGTCGGCATGCGCAAGCTCGCGCATGGCCTGGGTGCGCTCGGCCAGCTTGATCAGCACCACCCGGATATCCTCCACCATCGCCAGCAGCATTTTGCGCAGCGACTCGATATGCGCGCCCTGCTCGCGCTTGTCGCCACCTGCCGGCGCAGTGTATTCGCTGATCTGGCCCATGCGGGCGACGCCGTCGACCAACTGGGCGATCCCATGACCGAAGATTGCCGCCACTTCGGCTAACTCATCCGGGCCGCGCTCTGCCGCTCCTTGCAGGATCGCGGCAATAATGCTTTCCTGGTCCAGGTTCTGATGCGCCAGGATAGCCGCCGTGCCCAGCGCATGACGCATGGATTCCGGATCTTCGACGGAAAGTCGCTGAGCAAACTCGCAGGCGTGCAGGAGGGTTTCCCGCTCTTGGGGGCCGAACTCTATGCCCAGTAAATCCAGCCAGGAACAAAAATCGGGTTGATCGCCGCCGGTCGGCAGCGCGTGAGAAGTGTGGACGGAAACCATGGCGAAATAATAGCAGACTTGGCCAGAAATGCCGGGTTCTTATCCCCCCGCATCTTTACCTTCACCCCACGAAAAATCCGCTAACCTTTCAGCGCCCGCCGTGTCTGTGCGATCACCTCCTCGGCCGTAGCCGAATCCATGACAAAGGGGTTCTTGCGCGCAACCGAACGAAGACGGGTCACTCTAGGGCTGATCACTTCCAGTTCAAGTTCGATGGAACGCCCAGAACTTTTGGCATTAATCGTTTCAAAAATTCCGTTTTTCTCTGTCGATTCGACCTTGATCGACATCCGGTTCAGCGCCACCAATGCGGCCTGTTTGACGCGCGGCAAGGTTTCTGAAAAAGTGTGGTACGTGTAGCCATTCACGGTGTGGTTGAGGCCGGCACCGGCACCGACCCCCAATGCAGTCAATGACAAGGGATCGCAACCGGTCAAGGTTGTCAGCGAAGCAAACAATAAAGCACTGCAGACTGGCCTCATCATTACTCCAATTCAAAATACGGGGATTTGATGGTAGCCCGCAATCCGATGACCGACCAGTTAACGATAGTTAACCTGAAGCTCATTCGCGGAATCACTCAATTGCCGCTTTGCCAGTAACGCCGTCGTTCCTGGCGCCAGGTTTGCAGCCTGACTCCTTCCTCCTTCGCAAAGCGCAGCAGTATGGCACCATCGATATCCGAGCGGTACAACCGGCTACCCAGCGTCCGATAGCGCTCCACCACCTCCGGCTTGGGATGGCCGAAAGAATTGCGGTAACCGGCGGTGAAAACCACGATGGACGGATTCACCTGGCGAATGAACGCCTCGGTGGAAGAAGTCTTGCTGCCGTGGTGCGGCGCCACCAAAAGTGTCGCGGCCAAGGCATCGGCGGAGCGCGCGAGGATTTCCGCTTCCGATTCGCGCTCGATGTCGGCAGGCAACAGTACGCTGCCGTAGGGCGAGGTGATTTTCAGCGTGCAGCTGCGGGCGTTTTTCCTGAGGCGCTGGTCGGCATAGCTTTCCCAGACCGGGTGCAGCATCTCGAAGCGCACCCCGTCCCATTCCCAGGACTGGCCGGCGAAGCAGGGCAGCGACTTTCGAGCATGGGGCAGGATAGCGCTATCGGCTGGCAATGACGAAGCAAGCCAGCCGACTGGAACCGCATCCAGCACCGACGCCGCCCCGCCGCTGTGGTCGCTGTCGTCGTGGGTCACGATCAGCCCGTCGAGCCGCTTGATGCCGGCGGCGCGCAGATAGGGCACCACGATGCGGCTGCCGCTGTCGGCATCGGCGGTATAGCGCGGTCCGGTATCGTAGAGCAGCGCATGGTTTTGGGTCTGCACCACGACCGCCAGTCCCTGTCCGACATCCAGCACACTAAGCCACAAATCGCCCTGCGCGGGCTGTGGCGGCAGCACCAGGAACATCGGCAAAAATCCCGCCGCACCCAGCCAGCGCGCCGGGAAACCGCGCGGCAGCAGCAGCCAGAGGATGCCCAGCGCCGCCGCCAGCACTGTCCACACTGGCGGCGCGTGCTGCTGCCACACCGCGTCCGGCATCTGACTCAGCCATTCCAGTGCGGCCATGCACCACGCCATCACCTGATGCGCCAGCAGAAGCGGAAAATCGAGCGGCAGAATCGCTCCCGCCAAGGTCAGCGGCACCACCACCAGGCTGATCACCGGGATGGCGAAGGCATTGGCCAGCGGCGAAACGATGGAGACCTGCTGGAACATCAGCAGCAAAGCCGGAATCAAACCGAGCGTCACCGCCCACTGCACGCGAGCCCACTGGTGCAACCAGTGCGGTCTGCCGATGCGGCCCACGCCCACATAGAGAATCACCGCCACGGCGCCGAAAGACAGCCAGAAACCCGGCGCCAACACTGCCCACGGGTCAGGCACGACTACCACCAGCAAGGCCAGCGCCAGCACCGACGAAGCCGAGCTGGCGCGCCCCAGCCACAGCGCCACGGCCACCACGGACAACATGTAAAGGGTGCGCTGGGTCGGCACGCCGAAACCCGACAGCAGCGCATAGAGCAAGGCCGCCAAGGCACCCGCCACGGCCGCCGCCTTGCGCGCCGGCAGGCGCAGGGTGAGCCTCTGGCTGCGCCGCCACAGGCCATACGCCAATGCGAAGACCAGGCTAGAGATCAGGGTGACGTGCAGCCCGGAGATGCTCATCAGATGGTTGACCCCGGTGCGCAGGAACACCTTCCATAGCGCCGGGGAAATTGCGCTCTGTTCGCCCACCGCCAGCGCCTTGAGCACACCGGCGTAGGGCCGCTCGCCCAGCACCGCCTGGAACCGCCGGGCCACCCGCTCGCGCAGCATTTCGACGATATAGCCGGGACGATAGACCTGCTCTGCCAGGCGGCGGTTGCCCTCCTCCTGGCGCACGTAGCCGGAGGCGCGGATGTTGCGCTCCAGCAGCCACGCCTCGAAATCGAAACCATTCGGATTGGCGTTGCCGTGCGGGCGCTTGAGACGCACCGTCAGTTGCCAGCGCTCGCCGGCATGAAAAACGGGCGGCGCGACGCCGGATGATTTCTGGCGGAAACCCTCGCTATAGGCCGTGAGCTGGATGCGCTGGGGCACCGCCGCTTCCCGGGTTTTCACGCGCTCGACGTCGAACGTAAAGCGCAGCCCGCGTTCGGTTTCCACCGGCAGGCTCGCCACCACGCCGATCACCTGGATGTCGCGCCCTTCCCAGACGGAAGGCAGCGCATCGGCCAGCCGCGCATGGGCCATGAAGGCGGCCCAGAAGAAACCGAGCCCGAGAAAAAACACCTTGGCCAGCAGCTCACGCGGCGTCGCCGGAAAGAAACGTCCTGCCAGCCACATAGGCAGCAACAGACCAAGCCACGCCAAGCCCGGCAACGCCGCCTGCTGCTGCAGCAGCCAGATACCCAGGATAAAGGCGAGAATATGGGTGCGCATGATCTAAAGCCAGGCGAGGGGCAATCGGCCAGAGGCTAGGGGCGTTGCCGCTGCGCGGTTTTTCCTATAGCCCATCGCCTATTACCTCTCGCCTGCTATCATTTACCATGCCGCGAAAAATCCTGAGGAAGTTTCTGCCCAGCGCCCACAGCATGAGGGAGCACAGGCACCTGCGCCACTTTGGTCCGCTGCTGCGCCATCCCAACCTGTGGCACCTGAACCGCCACTCTGTCGCTGGCGGCGTGGCGGTAGGGCTATTCACCGGGCTGATTCCGGGGCCGGTGCAGATGTTGTTCGCGGCAATTTTCGCTGTCGTGTTCCGCGTCAACCTGCCGGTGGCGGTGTTCACCACTTTCTACACCAATCCGCTCACCTTCGTCCCGCTCTATCTGCTCGCTTACAAAATCGGCGTAGTCGTGACCGGTCGGAGCGACGGCACGCACAACCTCTATACTGAATTCCAGGCAGAAAGCCTGGCTGACTGGCCGCTCGCCTTCTTCAACTGGCTGGGCTCGCTCGGCTTACCGCTACTGGTTGGGGTTCCCATCCTCGGTGCGATCTTTTCGGTAAGCGGTTATTTCCTGGTGCGCGGGCTGTGGCGGCTGCATGTCGTGATCAGTTGGCGACGACGGCAAAGGCAAAAGAAGAACTGAGTAAAACCACGCTCAGGACTCCGCACTCAGCACTCCGTCAACCAGACGGAGTACACGCTGCGTCCGCGCTGCCAGTTCCGGATCATGGGTGACGATGATGAAGCTGGTGCCCAGCTCTCGATTCAGTTCCAGCATCAGGTCGAACACCCCTTCCGCGGTATGCCGGTCCAGATTCCCGGTCGGCTCGTCCGCCAGCACGCAAGCCGGACGCGTCACCAAGGCACGGGCCACGGCGGCGCGCTGGCGTTCGCCGCCGGAAAGCTCGCCGGGGGTGTGGCCGAGGCGATGTCCCAAACCCACCTGCTTGAGCATCTCGGCCGCTTGCGCATAGGCGGCCTCCGGCTTCATGCGCCGGATCAAAAGCGGCATGGCGACGTTTTCCAGCGCGGAAAACTCCGGCAGCAGATGATGGAACTGGTAGATGAAGCCGAGGGACCGGTTGCGCAGGCTGCTGCGTTCGGACTCGCCCAGCTTATGGACGTTTCGCCCCATGATGGCAATCTCGCCCGAGGTAGCATCGTCCAGACCGCCCAGCAAATGCAGTAGCGTGCTTTTGCCGGAGCCTGACGTACCGACAATCGCCACCCGCTCACCCCGTGCGATTTCCAGGTTCACGCCGAGCAGCACCGGCACTTCGACCTTGCCCTGATAGAAAACCTTGTGCAGATTGGAACAGGAAAGCACGCTACTCATATCTCAACGCCTCCGCCGGGTTGGTCTTGGAAGCACGCCAGCTGGGGTAGAGCGTCGCCAGCAGGGTGAGCACGAACGACACGGCGGCGATCACTCCGACATCGCGGCTTTGCAGGTCGGAAGGCAGTTCGCTGATGTAATACACATCCTTGGCGAGAAAATGCACGCCGAACAGCCGCTCAATGGCCGGCACCACCACGTCGATGTTCAAGGCCAGCACCACACCACCAGCCACGCCGATCAGCGTCCCGATCACCCCGATCAGGGTGCCCTGGACGATAAATATTTTCATGATGCTCGCGGGCGAGGCGCCGAGAGTGCGCAGGATGGCGATGTCGGCCTGCTTGTCGGTGACCGCCATCACCAGGGTGGAGACGATGTTGAATGCCGCCACCGCCACGATCAGCAGCAGGATGATGAACATCACGTTCTTTTCGATCTGGATGGCGCGGAAGAAATTGGCGTGCTGCCGCGTCCAGTCGCTGATATAGATGTCGTCGCCGAAGCGGGCGGACAATTCCCGCGCCACCTGCGGCGCCTGGTTCATGTCCGCGAGTTTGAGCCGCACGCCGGAAATGCGGTTGCCCATGCTGTACAGCCGGGCTGCGTCATCCATGTGAACCAGCGCCAGCCCAGCATCGAATTCGTACATGCCGGCCTCGAAAATCCCGACCACGCTGAACTGCTTCACCCGTGGCATGATGCCGGCCGGCGTGACTCGCCCCTGCGGCGCAATCAGCACCACCTTGTCGCCGGTCGAGACCGACAAGGTTCGCGCCAGTTCTGCCCCTAGCACAATGCCGAACTCGCCGGAGCGCAAGGCATCCAGACGGCCCACTTTCATCTTGTCTGCCAGCTCGGACACCTGCGCCTCGCGGTCAGGCAGAATGCCGCGCACCACCGCCCCCTGCACGGTCTGATCGTAGGACAGCAGCCCCTGCGCCATGACGTAGGGCGCCGTGCCGACCACCTCGGGGTGCTGCGCCGCCACCCCGGCAACGCTTTGCCAATCGGCCAGGGTATTGTTCGCGCCGCTGATCTGGGCATGCGCCGCCACGCCCAGAATGCGGGTGCGCAGCTCCTTCTGGAAGCCGTTCATCACGGAAAGCACCACGATCAGCGCCGCCACGCCGAGCGCGATGCCCAGCATGGAAACCAGGGAAATGAAGGAAATGAAGTGGTTGCGCCGCTTGGCGCGGGTGTAACGCAGGCCGACGAAGAGTTCGAAAGGTTGCACAGGAAGTAATCAGCCGGAAAAAAACGCTAGTTTGACAGTTAAGCGTTCATCTGTCAGCTGTGGGCATGCGCATGACGGCTATCTCTCCGCCATGTGGAAACTGTTCCGCCCCTTTTGCTTGGCCAGATACATGGCCTCGTCCGCTTTCTTGATCAGAGCCTGGGCTTCGTCGCCGTCCTTGGGGTACAGGCTGATGCCGATGCTGGCCTTGACGTCCAGCTCGTGCCCGGCCACCAGCGAGGGTAACGCGAAAGCCTGAACGACTTTCTGGGCAAACAGCTGGGCATTGTGCGCCGACTTGATCTTGAGCAGGATCAAAACGAACTCGTCGCCGCCAAAACGGGAAAGGGTATCGCCTTGGCGAATGCATTTCTGAAGGCGTGCGGCGACATCCTGCAACAACTGGTCCCCGACGTCGTGGCCCAAGGTGTCGTTGACATCCTTGAAGTGATCGAGATCGAGGAACATCACCGCCAGAACTTCGCCCTCACGCCGCGCCTGGAGCAATGCCATGGCAAGCCGGTCATGGAACAGGCGCCGGTTGGGGAGGCAGGTCAGGGTATCGTGATAGGCCTGATAGCGGATCTCGTCTTCATGCCGCTTGCGTTCGGTGATATCGAAAAACACCGAGACGAAATGGGATATCCGCCCCTCCTCATTCTTCACCGCGGAAATGGTCTGCCACATCATGAAGGCATTGCCGGACTTGGCGGCATTCCAGATTTCCCCCTTCCACTGGCCGGACGTCAGCAGCTCATCCCACATGTTCCGGTAAAAATCCGGATTATGGAAAGTTGAGCGCAGGATGTTGGGTTTCTTGCCCAACACTTCTTCTTCGCTGTAGCCGGTGATGGCGGTGAACGCCGGGTTGATGGACAGGATGCACGCATCGGCGTCAGTCACCATCACGCCTTCGAGCACGTTGTCGAACACCTTGGCGGCGAGGCGCTGCTTTTCTTCCGCCAGCTGCGCCTCGCGCTCCAGCGCACCGATGCGCATGGCGTTGCGTAGCGCCTGGCCGAGGCTTTCAGGCGACATCCGCGCCTTGCTCAGGTAGTCGGTTGCGCCCGCCCGCATCAGCTCGACAGCCAAGTGTTCATCGCCCTGGCCGGTCAGCATCACCACCGGCGTAATGTTTCCCGCCTCGCGCAGCTGGCGCAGCACCTCCAGCCCGTTGGTCTTGCCCAGCATGTAATCGAGCAGAATGACATCCACCACTTCGGTATCCACGCGTTCAAGCAATTGACCCGGCTGGGACAGCGACACCAGTTCGACCCGGTATTGGGTCAGCATTTCGAGTAGTCGTCTCAACAGCTCGATATCGACCTCGTCATCGTCCAGGGCCATCACGCGCAAACAGGGAATACCCATTTCAGTTCTCCAGCGGGGGGAGTTCGACCACGTTGAACCAGTAGTTTTCCAGCGCATGTACCAATTTCATGATCTGCTCGACCGACGCCGGCTTGACCACGTAGGAATTGGCCCCTGCGTCGTAGCACTGCGCGATGTCGTTATCCTGCCGCGAGGTGGTCAGCACCACCACCGGAATGCGGCGCAATTTCGGGTCGGCCTTGATGCGGGCCAGAAACTCACGTCCGTCGAGCCGCGGCAGGTTCAGGTCGAGCAGGATCAGGTCGGGGAGGGGAAACCCCTTGCCTTCGGCGTAGCGTCCGCGGCGATAGAGATAATCCAGCGCATCCTCGCCGTCTTTTACCACGTAGAGTTCTTTCTTGATGTTCCCGCTCGACAGCGCGCGGCGGATGAGTTCCTGATCCCCCGCCTCGTCCTCCACCAGCAAAATCGCTGCCGTCCGTTCTGTTTTCATTGTATCCCGCCCATTATTCCAACAAATCTGTGGGTACGGCTTGAATCGCCCAGGATAATGCCCGACCCACGACAACCGCTCTATCCGCTCGGATAATATTGCCAGCTTATCAAAAAAAACCCACTGTCAGGGCTGGTTTGCCCTGGCCTGCACGACAAACTTGAAGTGCGCCCCCTGCCCCTCTTCCGATTCGACCCAGATGCGCCCACGGTGCCGGTCGATCACCTTGCGGCAAACTGCCAGGCCGATCCCCGAGCCTTCATATTCGCCGCGTCCGTGTAAACGCTTGAAGGGCTGGAAAATCTGACCGGCGTATTCCGGCTTGATGCCGATGCCGTTGTCCTTGACACCGAATATCCATTCTCCATTCAAATGTTCGACGGTCAATTGAATATGCGGTTTTACATGGTCCACGAACTTGATCGCATTGCCGATCAGGTTCTGGTAAAGCTGCGCCAGCAGGGTGGGATCGCCCCGAACTTGGGGCAGCGGAACGCGCACGATCTGCGTCCCGGTTTCCTGGATGCGCAAGGCGAGCGCATCGAGCGCGCGATCGACCATGTCGTCCAGGTCGAGCCATTCCCGCACCATCGAGGTTTTGCCGGTGCGGGACAGCTTCAGCAGGTCCTGCACCAGCGATTGCATCCGGTTGGCCGCGTCGGTAATGAATTCGACATCCTTGGCCGCGCGCGGCGGCAAATCATCGCCCAGGTCGCGCTTCAGCCAGTCGCTGAAGGCGATCAGCTTGCGCAACGGCTCCTGCAAGTCGTGACTGGCTACATAGGTGAACTCGTCCAGTTCGGCATTGATGCGCGCCAATTCGGCCGCATGGCGTTTCAGCTCCTCCTCGGCCTGCTTACGGGTGGAGATGTCCCGCGCCGTGCCTACCGTGCCGACCACCTCGCCGTGCTCGTCGTAGATCGGCGACTTGATGGTTTCGATCCAGATGCGTACTCCGTTTTTGCCTTCGAGCGGTTCCTCGACGCGCTTGCGTTTGCCGCTAGTCATGATTTCCCGGTCATCGGCGCGATACATTTCGGCGATTTCATATGGAAACAAGTCCAGATCGGTCATGCCGACGATCTTGTCCGGCTCGACGCCGCAAATCTTGCCGACCGTTTCGTTCACCATGATGTAACGACTGTCCTTGTCCTTGAACCAGGCCAGTTCGGGCAGATTGTCGAGGAATGCCTTCTGCTGGCGCTCCGCCATGACCAGCGCCGCTTCAGTCTGTTTACGCAAGGTAATGTCCTGGAACGACAGCACCGAACCAGTAACATAGCCGTTGTCGAAAATGGGCGAAAGCAGCACGCTGGCCGGAAAACGCTCGCCATTGGCCCGTTCTAAAGACCAGTCATCCGTCTGAAAAAGGCACCCTTTGGCGATTTCTTCCCATGCCGGACAAGTGGCGTCGATCAGAGAATCGCCCTCCGCCGTGACCGCGCGCACGACTTCGTCCAGCTTCCTGCCCAGGATTTCCGCCTCACCGACGCCCAGAAGCTCCTGAGCCCGTGGGTTGGCAAAAACCACCTGATGCCATAAATCCACCCCGATCAACCCCTCACCCACTGCGTCGGTCAGTGCGCGGCTGAGCTGGTTGGCATGGGCCTTGGCCGCCTCGCGTTCCAGCCGCAGACGCTCGGTGATATCGGTTGAAATCCCGCATACGGCATAAATCTCGCCGATGGCGTCGTGCAAGGGGAACTTCACGGAAACGTAACTGTGCAGCCTATCGTTCTGTTGCACATGTTCCTCGAACTCGATGGCCTTGCCGCTGGCCAGCACCTGCCGATCGTTTTCGCGATAGGTGTCGGCCAAATCCATCGGGAAGCAATCGTAGTCGGTCTTGCCGGCGATCTCCGCGCTGTCGATCCCGACCTGCCTGGCATGCTCGCGGTTGGACAGCAGGTAACGGCCTTCCAGATCCTTGACGAAGATCACCGCCGTCGAGTTGTCGATGATGCCGCGCAGTCGCTCCTCGCTGTCGCGCAAAGCCTTTTCCGCGTTCTTGCGCTCGGTGATGTCGATGGAGAACCCCAACAACAGGGGCTGCTCACCGTTGGGCGGGGCGATCATGCCCTTCCCGGCGAAAGTGAACATTTCCCGGCCCTCGCTGACTAGGCGCTCCTCGCGAATCACCAGGCCGCTTGCCGCGTGCACGTCCTCATCGTAGGCGCGCAGGCCGCGGGCGATTTCCGGCGGGAACAAGTCGAAATCGCTTTTGCCGATGGCCGTCTCCTTGGAAACCCCCAACAGGCGGGCGCAATGCTCATTGATCAGGACAAAGCGGCCGTCCATATCCTTGAGAAAGATATTGATCGGCAGGGCATCCAGCACCTGGGAAGTGAGCGTTTTCTGTTTCCCTACCTCATTCTTGACGCGCTTGTGCTCGGCGGAAAAAATCAGCACTACCATGAAAAGGGCGAAACTGAGCATGGTGCCGCTCGCCAGGATCATCGTTTGCGTGGGTTCCGGCGTCCCCAGCGGGGAGCCGGATCGTGTGGAAAAATAAATAATCCATTCGCGCCCGGCCACTTCCATCCGCGATAACCCGCTAAAGCGCGGCTGGAAATCCGCCCTCAACGCATGTGGGACGGACTCGCCGTCTTCATCGTAAAACAGGCGTTCGATCTGCGGGGCCGCCAGCCCGGCGCCCTTGAGCCCGCCGTCGTAAACTTCGAAATGCAGCTCCTGCAACAGAGTGGCGCCGAGCGTGTGGTTGAGCAGCTCGTCCATTCTGAAGCGGGCATAAATAAAGCCGAGCAGCGCACTGCGCCGCTCGGGCACGGTGGCGTGCGGCTGGCCATTGCGATAAACCGGCAGCACGATCATGAAGCGCGGCTTGCCCGTATGATCCACCACACTTTCCAAGCGCGCCGAAGCGATGGGGAGCCCGGTATCGCGCGCGCGCTCCAGCGCCTCGCGCCCGACCGAATAGGCGCCGTGATCCAGTCCGAGGACTTTCAGGCCCGGCTCCAGCGATTCGAAATAGGTCACCGGATAATAATCGTCCCGCTCGCCTTGCGGAAAAATCGCAAAACCAGGATAGCCTCCCGGTTCCACGCTGTTGTCGCCGCGCACCATACGCTCGAAACTTCTCCTTTCCGGCCCGGTCACGTAACGGATGAAACCCATTCCCTGTATGCCGGGGTAACGCCGCAAATCGAGCGCTTCGACAAAGCGCGCCCATTCGGAACGGGTGATATGCTCGGAGGCGGCGAACAAACCATGGGCGCCGCGCAGGATTTCGATATGGGTATTGATGCGCTGAAGAATTTCAGCCTTGGCATCGTCGGAATGCAGCAGAAACTGCTGGTGCGCGACCTGATCAACCTTGGCGGCGGCATATTGCCAGCCCGCGAGGGTCAGGCCGAGTCCCAGAATCAGTACGACAATAGCAAGCGGGGATCGACGCAGGACAGCAAGGATTTTCTGTATCATTACGGTCCGCCTTTCATCCGCTCAAATACGAAGCTGTCAGACACTATAACCCCGCATTGCGCGGAGTGACAATTTTTTGAAACAGCACCCGGACTTGCCCGGCAAAATAGTTTGGCATCGTCCAGGCCGGTGATAAACTCGTTTATTTAGCGATTTCACCGATGCACTGCCAGCTCCTGATTCCCGGTTTACCGACGACCGTTCCATCCGCAGCCGATGGGCGGGAACACCTACGCTTGCCCGCCCTGGAGACCTTGCTGGCGCGCGCTGGACAGCACGATGCCCAGGAGGGGGACATGACGGCCTGGCTATGCCGGCAGTTCGGCGTGGAAAAACAGCGGGATTGGCCGGCGGCCCCCTTCACCTTGCTGGCGCGAGGCGGGGAGCCGGGCAGCGGTTACTGGCTACAGGCCGAACCGGTGCATCTGCAATTGCTGGGCAACCGCATCGTGCTGCGAAACAGCCTGGACCTTGCCGACGGCGAGGCTGCCAACCTGACCGATGCGCTCAATCTTCATTTCGCCCAAGAGGGCCTGACTTTCCTGCCGACCCGGCCCGGCCACTGGCATGTGCGCCTCCCGGAGCCGCCCCGGCTGGAAACGCATCCGCTGGAAGCGGCGATCGGTCGCGACATCCGCTACTTTCTTCCGCATGGGCCGGACAGCACGCGCTGGCATCGGCTGCTCAATGAAATCCAGATGCTGCTGCACGAGCATCCGGTTAATAAAGACCGGGAGCAACGCGGAGACTGGCCGGTCAACAGCATCTGGCCCTGGGGCGGGGGAACGCTGCCGCAGCGAGCGACCGCCGCCTACGGGCGGATCTGGGCGCATGACGACCTGACGACCGGCCTGGCGATTGCAGCCGGAATTGCGCGCGCCGCCCTGCCGGAGTCCGCAGCCAGCTGGCTGCGCCAAGCCACTCCCGGAACCCACCTGATCGTGCTCGATGCCTTGTGCGCCGCCACTTCGAGCGGCGATGCGGCAGGCCGGCACGCCGGCCTGCCGCAACTCGAAAAAGACTGGTTCGCGCCGCTACGCCAGGCTCTGGCGCAAGGCAAGCTGCGCCGGCTGACGCTGCATATTCCAGGCGATACCGAGACGCGGACTTTCACGGTGGGTCGTAGCGATCTGTGGAAATTCTGGCGCGCCAGAAAACCCTATCAAACTTTCGTTGGAGACGCTAAATCATGATGCACACCCCCGATTTTTTCCGGGAAACCCCCACCATCACCCTTTACGATCCGCTGGCCGAATTTCTGGGCGCGGCAGAAAAAGGAATCGTCGAATACCGCTACCTCGACGCGGTCAAACTGGCCGGACACTCTTGCCCCACGGTGGCAGGCGCCTGGCTGACGACGCGCAAGGCACTGGCAAGCCTGTATGGCGACGAACTGCCGGTGCGTGGCGCAATCCAGGTTTCATTCCGTGACGGCCAGGCTGACGGCGTGACCGGGGTGATCGCCAATGTCGTCGGCCTGATCACCGGCGCTGCGCAGACCGGCGGCTTCAAGGGAATCGGCGGGAAATTCGAGCGCAGAAACCTGCTGCATTTCAGCGCCGGCATCACCGGCGAGATTCGCTACACCCGGATGGATACCGGAATCAGCGTGGAGACCACCTATCATCCGGAGTGCGTCAGCCCCTCCCCCGACATGAAAGAGCTGATGCAAAAAGCCATGATGGGCGTTGCCAATGCGGAAGAGATAAGCCGATTCGGCGTGCTCTGGCAGGATAGAGTCAAGCGTATCCTGATCGACCATGCCGACGATGCCGAGCTGATCTCGGTCGTCATCGGCGGGAGGTAAGGCGTATGGCCGAACACCACGAAATTTCCCTGCTGCTCACGCCGGATGTTGTAGAAACCCAATGCCTGGAAACCATCAAACAAGCACGCAACGCCAGCCACGCCCTGGCGGCGCTGATCGCCCTGCAGGCCTTTGTTTCAGCCACTGCCCGCCCGACAGATTGCCACACCCCGGCTTATGAGTTGGTCAAGGCGGTCATCGAAAAGCATGCCATCGCAACCCGGGCAAAAATTCTCGCCGAAAATGCGGCCGACCTGGCCAAGGCGATCCGACAGAGGAACCGGCCGGAAATTGCGCATATCCATTCCGCACTATCCCGCAACGGTTTCTGGCAGGCGGCGCAGCAGGCCATCGGCCAACTCAGGCCGGACGATCTGGCTAGCGCTGCCGCGTGGGCAAAAGACTGGTGTAGCGAAGCCAAGAAGCAAGCCCAAGCTGCCAGTGGCTACCCGGATGCGCTGGATTTCGGCAAGGCCGGAATTGCCGCAACCGAATATGCCGCCATGACGGAAATCAATCTTTATTTCACCGATATCATCAGTTAAATGACATTTTAGGGGAAATCCTTATTGACAATTGAATCTTCCACATAAGCTGTGGATAAGTTTGTGTATAAACTGTATAGATGTGTCGCAAGTCCATTACACACAAGGAAGAACAACAATTTGACTAAAATCTACACTTATGCTCTTATTGTTTACAATCAATATGTTATACATAAGCCCATGGTTTATCATGAGGTTATGATCATAATTCCTCGCCACAGCCTGAATTGTGGATGAATCAGTCATCCGAGGCTTTGTCAAGTAACGGATCGCGCATTAAAGGTCCGGGAGCAACCTCGTCGCACCCAGCATTCGCTGGGCGCCCGATTAAAGTCGATCAATCCAGCCAAGGCCGCAAAATCTCCCGCGCCTCATTCAGCCGCACAAACTCTGTGACTATGCTGTCGATTGCTTCCTGCGCCAACGCACTGTCCGTGTTTCCGGCCCGTATTTCGTAGTTCAACTGACGGGCGGCATCGAACAGTGTGCTGGCGCCGACCATGGAGGCAACCGCCATCAGGTCGTGGGTAATTCCTGCCGCCGCTTCAATATCGCCAGCGATGATGTGTTGCGAAAGCCTCACCGGGTCGTCTCCGCAATGAACGAGCATATGGTCAAGCAGCTTCGCCAGGCCACGGGCGCTGTCGGAAAAAGCCAAAGCTTTGGCCCGATCTATCCCGGGCAACTCATCGGGCAGGAGATCAGCCCGGTCTTCGACCGCCAGCGCCGTCCTGGCCGGGACGGATGACCCTTCGCCCAAAATCCAGTACATGAGCGTACGCAGCATGATTTCCGGTTCAACCGGCTTGGTCAGGTGGCCATTCATGCCGGCGGCGAGACACTTTTCCCCGGTCGTCGTCAGCGCATTGGCGGTATAGGTGATAATCGGCACCTGAGCGCCTTCAGGCAGTGCGCGGATGGCCCGCGTGCAGTCGAATCCATCCAGGCCGGGGAGGTGCAGATCCATGAGAATCGCGTCATAGGGGCCGCCGGCCTTGAAGCGCTCAACCCCGTCGTAACCATCGATAGCCTCATCGACTTCGATGCCAAAACGCTGAAGCATCCCTTCCAGCACCACGCGGTTGAACCGATTATCCTCGACCATCAACACCCGTCGCCCCGCAAGCGGATAACGGGAGGATGGAAAATCGTCGCATTCGATCCGCTGTCCGGCCAACCCGGCCTGCAGGGACGCGACTTCCGCAGCGGGCGGCAACTGGAAATCCACCGTAAACGCAAAGCGACTGCCCTGCCCCGGGGCGCTTTCGACTTCGATAGTACCGCCCATCAGTTCCACCAGTCGGCGGCTGATGGCGAGGCCAAGACCGGTGCCGCCATGCGTGCGGGTAATGGCGCTTTCGGCCTGTACAAAAGGTTCAAAGATGGCGCCGAGCTTGTCGGAGGAAATGCCGACGCCGGTATCGGAAAGTGCAAAGAGTAGCCGGACACTCTTCGCGCCTTCGGAAATCTTCTGCACGCGCAGGGTGATTTCACCCTGCGCCGTGAACTTGATCGCGTTGGTCAGCAAATTGTTGAGTACCTGTTCGAGACGGTAGGCATCGCCCATCAATCGCGGCGGCAAATCAGGCGCCAGGTCGAACCTGAAGGCGATCTCCTTGTCTTGCGCCAAAGCGGCAGCGACACCGGTCAGCCCGTCGATGATCTGGACGAGGTCAAACGTCTCGATATCGAGTTCGATGCCGGCCTCGATTTTCGACAAATCGAGAATGTTGTGAATGAGCGTTAGCAGCAAGCGGCTGGAGCGCTGCATGATCTGGGCATAGCCCATCTGTCGCGGCGACAGGCTCTCGCTTTCCATCAGTCGGGCAGCGCCGATGATGGCGTTCATCGGCGTGCGGATTTCGTGGCTCATGTGGGCGAGGAATTCGCTTTTCGCGTGATTGGCCCACTCGGCTTCGTTTTTTGCCTCGCGCAAAGCCGCCTCGGACTGCTTGCGCTCTGAAATGTCGCGCGCCACCCCCAGGATGGCATCCCTGCCTCCCAAGGTGAACAAGTGCACGTTGACCTCCACCAAGATATGCCGCCCATCCTTGGCGACATGCACCCTTTCGATGATGGCTTGCCCGTTTTCCTGAAGTTTCCGCAAAAAATCGGGATCGCTGGCCGTGCCGTATTCGGGCGCATCGACGTCATCAGGACTCATCCGCATCAATTCCTCGCGGGTATAACCCAGGCGCTGGCAGGCGATCTCGTTGACTTCGACAAAATTGCCGGGGCGTCCGCCGGGGAGGACTTCAGACACAAAAATGGCGTCGCTGCCAGAGTTGAACAACTGGCGGAAACGCAGCTCGGAAGCACGCAACAACTCGGCGGACTCCGCCCGCTCCCATTCGCGTTTGTCGATGGCGGTCGCAAACACCTCCATGGCGTCGGCCACCTCGGAGATTTCGTCCTTCTGCTCCTGCCGGGCGCTGGCGAGCATGGTCGCCATGGCTTTGGTGGCGTGCTGAGAGGTGGCATATTCGCCGACCGCTCGGCCCAGATGGGTGACCCTTCCCGTCTGGCGCGTCAGCCACAGCCCGATGGTGAGCCAAAGCACGAGGCCGTCGACGAGCGGAATCATGCTCATGCCCACGCCCAGTTCGGCTGTCGAAAACAACGTCGTCACCGGCGCCTCGATGAGCAGGCGGAGGGGGTCGCCGACCTTCCCGGTCCAAGGCAATTCGCGGATTTCCTTGTCCGCCGCGGGCAGGGATTGACCACTGCGCAGACGGTCGAGCGCCGCCTGGCCGCCGGAGCTGGCCAACGGTTTGCCCTCATGCAGGGCACTGAGCGTCAGGCCCGGCGTGCTCAACTGCCTGAGCAGCGCATTGTCGATGCGGAAAAAGATGGCGAAGCGTCCCATGCCATGCTGCTCCCCCAACCAGATCGGGTGCTCGAAGATGCGATAGATTTGGCCGCTCTTCGGGTCCAGGTAGTGCCCCAGCCCCGCCTCGGCGCTTGCGGGAATCGACGGCAGAACGATATCACTGCCGAAGTCGAATAACTTATTTCCGTCCTCGGTCTGGATCAGCAGGTACTGGAATGGCCGGTCCGCTCCCTGAATGGTCATGAATGCCTGGAGATTCGCCGCCGCGTTTGCCGGATCCTCCAGTGCGCGCGTGATTTCGATGCGCACCTTGAAATCGCGGCTGCGAATTTCCCACTCCTGCTCGACTTGGTCGAGACGCGCGGAGTAGAAGCCGACCAGTTCCTCAGCCCGCTTGTGGGCGGCCTTTTCCAGCGCAACCTGATAAATGCCGACCGAGCCGGCCGCGATCAGCGCCACGAGCAGGCCGAGACTAACAAAAATCCGGATCGCCGCCTGGCGTCCGATGGAGTCGCGCCGGATCATTTCACACGCCCAGCCCAACGGTCGTCCAGCATCTGCTCGATGCTCAGAGACTGGCCGGCATCCCCCTTCTCCAGGCTACTGTGGAAAAATACGTCGGTTTCCTTGAGCTGCGCGGAGGAGAACTTGCCGTCGAGGCTGAAGGTTTTGGGGTACTTGCGCAGCGACAGCAGCAAGGCCGCGCGCTCCTCCGTGTTTTTTACGCCGAGGGCATCGGCCACCTGTTCCGGCGTGTGGCTGGCGATCCAGGCGAGGCTCTTCTTGACCATGCGCACCATCTTCGCGACTTTCGCCGGATCGTTGGCGATCATGTCGCTGCGGGTTTCCAGCGCGGCATGCAGAAAGTTGGCTCCCTCAATGCCCCTGACGGTTTCGGGCTGCGCCAGGTGGGCGAGAAAAAATACGCGGTCATCCGCCAGCAGACGCGAAGCGAATGGCTCGTCGCCGACCACGGCATCCGCCTGGCCGGAAATCATCAGGGAGGATTGCTCGACCCAGCTTTGCCCCGCCGGGACGATGCGGACGGATTTGAGCGATACACCATCGGATTTGAGCAGCAATTCGGCCAGCTGCTGGGAGGTGGTCTTGCTGCTCTTGGTGCTGGTATTGACGCCGATCACCTTCCCCTTCAGATCGGCGATGCGCTTGACCTTGTCCTTGAGTCCCGTGCGCACCATGAGCACGAACAGCGGCGCATCGTCGACCGGCGCGATCACCACCACGTCGCCGCCGCCGGCCTTGAGCGACATTGCCGCCGGCACGCCGGCCACGGCAAAGTCGGCATTGCGCATGATCATGTTGTTCAGCGCTACCGCACCGCCGCCGGTGTGGAGAATTCGCAGGCTGACGCCCTCCTGTCTGTCGGCGCCGATGGCCGGGATCAGGTCAACAGGGAGGTAGGAAATATTGCGCGGCCCAGGGGCGCTGACAACAATGCGTTGCAGATCGGCGGCCGAAGCCACGGAGGGTGCCAGGATGGATAGCGCCAGCGATATCCACGCCAGAGAAAATCTTTTCATTGCCACCCACCTAATGATTGTTGTTACCATTTTATCCGGATTTGTCACATGGCAACAGCATACCGAAGAGGAGTCGGCTTGAAATACTTCAAAGGGTGACCGGCCAAGCTAGATTCAGGCAACGGGTGGACATATTTTATCGCGCGATCCTGAGATATAATCAAAGTTATATTTGAATTTATAAATTATTTCTATGGCTGCCGTCACCCCCAAAAAGAAACTCTTCGAGAACTTCGCCCTGGTCGCGAAAGCGCTTGCCAGTGCCAATCGGCTTGAATTGCTGGAGGCTCTTGCACAAGGCGAGCGTGGCGTGGATGGGTTGGCGCAAGCCAGCGGCATGTCGGTAGCCAATACTTCCCACCACCTGCAAATCCTTCGCGGAGGCGGACTGGTCCAGTCGCGCAAGGAGGGCACTCAGGTTATCTACAGTTTGACCGACGAAAAGGTGCTTGCACTGTTGGCGGGTATCCGCAATGTGGCTGAACAACACTTGGCTGAAGTGGAGCGCATCGTCCGCGAGAACTTTGAGAGCCGTGACAACTTGACTCCCGTCCGTCGAGATGAGCTTCTAGGGTTGGTGAAATCCGGGGAGGCGATGGTGATTGATGTTCGTCCCTCCGCTGAATATGATGCCGGCCATATTGCAGGGGCGGTCAATATCCCGATTGAATCCCTGCCGGACCGGCTAAGCCAATTGCCTCACGATCAGGAGATTGTTGCCTACTGCCGCGGCCCTTATTGCATGCTGGCCTTCGATGCGGTTGAACAGCTGCGCCAGCTCGGCTACCGTGCCCGCCGACTGGAAGACGGCTTCCCAGAGTGGAAGGTCGATCACCTTCCTGTCGGCCGCTAATTCCCCTTACAAAAATCGTTCCAACTAGCGTCGATCTCCAGGTCGTCTAGCTATCCAGAAAATTAGCTTGACGACTTTGCGGTTATTGCCGAATAATATATTCAAATATTCATTTGATTATATTATTAACCCGTAACGCGGAGGAGATAAGATGTTTTTCAGGCAACGTTTAGCCAAGGAAGCCACCCTGTCCTATCTGCTCGGCTGCGGATCATGTGGTGTTTCGGTGGCGGTGGACCCGGTTGCGGGTGACGAGGATTGGTTTACCGAAGAGGCCGCCAGGCAAAACGTCAAGATCACCCATGTCTTTGACACCCACGTTCATGCCGATCACTACTCGGGCGGGCGAGCGCTGGCCGAGAAGTCAGGCGCCCAATACTGCCTGCATGAAGCCAACCAGGGGCGGGTGCAGTTCCCTTTCCATGCGCTTTCGGACGGGGAAACCATAGCGGTGGGCAACGTCGCAGTGAAGGTGATGCATACGCCCGGCCATACCCCTGACAGCCTATGCCTGACCGTCACCGACAAGCGCCGCAGCGCCGAACCCTGGTTCGTGCTCACCGGCGACACCCTGTTCGTGGGCAGCATCGGCCGCCCCGATCTGGCGGGCAAGGGCAGGGAATGGGCGGAGCAGCTGTTCGACAGCCTGCATGCGCAGCTGATGTCCCTGCCTGATGAAGTGGAGGTTTTTCCCGGCCATACCTCCGGCAGCGTTTGCGGTGCGGGAATTTCCGGCAAACCTTCCTCCACGGTTGGATTTGAAAAGCGTTTCAATACCGGCCTGAAAATGACCAGCAAGGACGAGTTCGTCAGTTACATTCTGTCCGACATCCCTCCCCGCCCGGCGGAAATGGAACGCATCGTGGCTGTCAATCTGGGGGCGGCATGAGCCACACTTTGCGCAATGGATACCAGGAGTACCGCCATGGTATTCGCGAAAACTTTGCGCAATTTTCCCACCAGCTGCTTCAGGTATTTCTGGTCGGAATGACCATCGGCATGATGCGTACCGTAGTGCCGGCTCTGGGCGAGACCGAATTCGGCGTGCCCAAGGGCTCCTTCATGTTGCTGACCACCTTCGTGGTGGCTTTCGGCTTCGTCAAGGGCACGCTTAATTTCGTTGCCGGACGCCTGTCCGAGCGCATCGGGCGGCAAAAGGTGTTGCTGCTGGGCTGGGCAGCGGCATTGCCGATCCCGTTCATGATTCTTTATGCGCCCAACTGGAACTGGATTGTCGCCGCAACCGTGCTGCTGGGCGTGAATCAGGGCCTGACCTGGTCCATGACCCAAACCGCCAAGCTGGACATCACCCGGCCCGATCAAAGAGGCTTTGTGATCGGACTGAATGAATTCTCCGGCTATGTCGGTCTGGCAGTTGCAGGCATCATCACCGGTTACATGGCGACTGCCTATGGGCCGCGCCATGGGCTGCTGATATTTGGCGTTGCGGTGATTATTCTGGCCGCGCTACTCACCATCCTGTGGGTCAAGGACACCTTGCCCTGGGCCAAGGCGGAAGGCGCCAAGCATGCCGCCGGGCAGTCCACCGGACCGAAACCGCGCTATCCCGCCAACATCGCCGACCAACCCACCACCTGGGAGGTATTCTCCCTCATGTCGTGGCGCGACAAGCGCATGGCTTCCATCAGCCAGGCAGGCCTGGTGGAGAAATTCGTGGATGCCCTGGTCTGGGTGTTTTATCCGGTTTTTCTTTACGGCCATGGACTATCCCTGGCCAGCATTGGCTGGGTGATCGGCGTATACGGCTTCGTCTGGGGCGGTTCCCAGTTCTTCACCGGCAAACTCTCCGACCATATCGGCAGGCAGAAGCCCATCGTATGGGGCATGTGGTTATGCGGTGCAGGAGTGGCGATGATGCTCCTGGGCCAAGGCGTCGCCTGGTGGTCCTTGTCGGCAGCCGTGTCCGGCCTCGGCATGGCGCTGCTGTACCCCAACCTGTCAGCAGCCGTATCCGATATCGCCCACCCCAACTGGCGCGGCTCGGCCATCGGCATCTACCGCTTCTGGCGCGACCTTGGCTATGGCATTGGGGCCTTGGCGCTAGGGATCGTGGCGAGCTTTAGCGGTGCCATCGAGGAAGCTTTCTGGTTCGTCGCTGTCTGCATGTTCCTCTCAGGTCTGGTCGTCCGGATTTGGGGAGAAGAAACTCATCCGCGGCTCAACCCCGCGCCCGCAATTAACTAACAGGATCCCCTCATGAAACCGGCTCAACTCATTTCCTCATTACTCCTCGTGGCATGCTCATCCCTGATGCTGCCGACAGTCTCCCTCGCCGCCGACAACGCGGCGGTAAAGGCCATGGGGGAGTATTTCGAATTCTCCGAATACGGCGGCGCCACCATCCTGCCCGAACAGATCCCGGCCGCAGACTGGAAAAATGTCTACGTGATCGACACCCGCGACGCCGACCAATACAAAAAGGCCCACATTCCCGGCGCCGTGAACATCGACTGGCGGCAAGTTCTCGGCCGCCGTGCCGAACTACCCGAAGACAGAATGGTGCTGGTGTACTGCAATTCCGGCACGCTCTCCGCTCAGGCCGGCTTGGCGCTGCGCGTGGCGGGCATGGAAAACGTGCGCATCTTGCAGGGCGGATTCAACGAGTGGAAAGCAAAGGGCGGGTTCGACGCCTACCGGCGCGCAATACGGAGTTCTGGCAAAAAGTAAAGAGCAGGCACATCAAATCCATACCTATAAATCGAGGAGATCGACATGTTGTTAAATAAATTCAAATTTTTACTTGCGCTGCTGCTGGCATTCGCGGCGCTTCCCAATGTTTCCTACGCTGGCGGCCCCCCGGGCCAGGCGGTGTTCAACGGCCAGAAAGTGCTTACCCTGATCGGTCGCGATCCGCCCGGGGTGCGTTGCAACAACAACATGCAGATTGCCGCCGAGTTGGCCAATATTTACAAGCTGCCGGTTCAGATCATCCCGGTGACATTCGCCGGCGCCGGCGCCAAGGCGCCGGCAGTGTACTACGGCGATCAGTTGGTCGCGGTGGACGAGGGCGAGCTGAACGGCATGGTGAGCTATGCCGAAATCGCCGATATCCTGGAAATCGAGGGTGTGCCGAAACAGGAGCAGCAGGGGCGCCTGATGGAAATCAAAAAAGATTTCGACGGCCTCAAAGCGGCGATCAAGGACGTTAAATAGCGGCCAGCACGGAGATAAGGAGTACAAATAATGCTTACGAGAACGCCGGGAAGGTTTTTGTTTGTGGTCACAGCGTTTCTGGCGCTGCTGACCAGCCAGGTCTTCAGCGGGGAACTGGCACAACTGAAGGGCAGGATCGTCGGGGAGAAATGCGCGCAACTTGGAAAAATCGGCGAGTGCTATCTCAAGTGGGCAAATCCGATGGTGTTCTGGACTGAAGAAGGGGACTACTACGCCATCGACCTGTCCGGCAAGAGTGGCGTGGCCGAGGAAAAATTCGACGAAGCATTCGGTCAGGAAGTCGAGCTCCAGGGTGAAATTCTGAAAAAAGGGGAGAAGGAGCAGATACGGGTTGCACAACTCAAAATTCTGAAACCCGTTGCCGGCAAAGAATTTTTCAAGGGATGACTGTAAACCCAGATCCCCGGGTGGGATCGAAAAGAGCAGTAAAAACAGAGCGTCTCGATATATTCAGCAGTTGGGTGGCAGGAGAAAACATGAGGTTTGGACATTGGCGATTCCAGCATTTTCTGCTTGCGGCCGTTCTTGCCCTGAGCGGCGCGGCAGCTTCGGCGGGGCAGAATTATGCCAGGCCCGAGCTTTTGATCGAAACCGAGGAGCTGGCGAAAATTCTCGGTCAGCCCAACGTCAGGCTAATTGATGCCGCTGAAGGCGCTGGCTACCAGCGGGCGCATATTGCGGGCGCGGTCAATATTTACTATCTCGATCTCTCCAGGCTCGATGAGCGCAAGAAAAACGGTTTTCCCCTGAGCCAGGCTGAAGCGGAGAGGGTGTTCGGCGCTGCCGGGATCGATGCCGCCACGCAGGTCATCATCTACGATAGCGGTGAAGGAAATTCTGCATCGGGAGTGTGGTTTGTGCTCGACTTTTTCGGCCACAAAAACGTCAAGGTGCTAAATGGGGGGTTTCGCAAGTGGCTGAAGGAAAACCGCCTTGTAACCCAGGACGTACCCGCACCCGAGAGGAAGAAATTTACCGCAAAGCCTGACGCCGGGCGCATCGTGACGCGAGCCTGGATGGAGAAAAATCTGCAAACCAAGGAAGCCATGGTGGTGGATACGCGCTCGTTCAATGAGTTTATTGGCAAGGACATGCGCCCAGGCGCCTCGCGTGGCGGACACATCCCCGGCGCGACCCATCTCGAATGGACCCGGTTTTCAGACAAGCTGAATAGCTTCAAATCTGCCGAGCAAATCGAAAAGGCACTCAACCAGCGCGGCATCACCAGGGATACCAAGGTCGTCACCTATTGCCAGTCCGGCATTGGACGCTCTACCGATGTGGCTCTGGCGATGAAACTGATCGGCTACGACAATGTGGTCGAGTATTCAGGTTCATGGGAAGAGTGGTCGGTCGACCCGCGCTTACCTATCGAACGTTAACATGAAACTCGCGAAGCGAGCCTGCGTCCCTCTCTCCCTCTGGGAGAGAGTAAGGAGAGAGGGCAACGGGCAAATCATGAAGTATCCGGTTCACGCGTTGCTGGCGCTGTTCGTCCTGCTTATCCCGGTCATGGCTACTGCGGGAGCGCTCACGCCCGTCAAGGGTGAGATGCTGGCGAGCGACTTCGTCACGAGGGATTTGGCGGGGCGCACGGTACGCTTCAATACCTTTCAGGGCAAGGTGGTGGTACTCAATTTCTGGGCCACCTGGTGCTCGAATTGCCGCAAGGAGATGCCCTCGATGGAGGTGCTCCATCAGTCTTATAAAAACCAGGGGCTGGTGGTGCTGGCGGTGTCGCAGGATCAGGTGAGCGCGCGCACCGTGCAGGCCTATGTGGATGAACTCAAGCTGAGCTTCCCGGTGTGGCACGACCGAGACGGGCTGATCGGCAGGCAGTACGGCATCTCCGGCGTACCGGTGTCGTATCTGATCGGGGCGGACGGGCGCATCGCCTATCGTGTGACCGGCGATTACGACTGGTTCGGGGCGGAGGCGCGCGCGGCGGTAGAGACGCTGCTCGCGGCGCGCGCTTCACGTTAAACAAACCACGTTCAATAAAAAAGGGACGCAAACGCCATGGTCGACAGACGTGATTTTCTGAAACTTTCCGGCACGGGCCTGTGCGCATTCGCGCTCGGCCTGTCCGAGGAATTGCAGGCGCGGATTCTCTCGGTGGATGATCCGCTGGTCTCCTACCCCGACCGCTCGTGGGAGGATTTCTACCGCAAGG
This sequence comes from uncultured Sulfuricella sp., assembly GCA_964559825.1. Taxonomy (GTDB): domain Bacteria; phylum Pseudomonadota; class Gammaproteobacteria; order Burkholderiales; family Sulfuricellaceae; genus Sulfuricella. The sequence goes on from CAZLJK010000003.1 coordinate 122,392, forward strand.
AGTTCGTCGGGACGCGCGGCAATGCTCAGGGTTTTGCCTTTCACTGCTCCAACTGCCAGGGCAACTGCGCTTTTCGCGTGTTCGCCAAGGATGGCGTCGTGACGCGCGAGGAACAGCTTGCGCAATACCCGCAGATCAGCCCGGACATTCCCGACCCCAATCCGCGCGGCTGCAACAAGGGAACCATCCACTCCCAGGCCATGTACGAGAAGGATCGGCTGCTCTACCCGCTCAAGCGTGCGGGCGCTCGCGGAGAGGGCAAGTGGCAGCGCATTTCCTGGGATCAGGCCATGGGTGAAATTGCGGAGAAGATCGTGGACACCCTGGCGGAACACGGTCCGGGCGGACTCCTGCTTTACGCCGGCACCGGGATCGTGTCGCAGGGCCGGCGCGCGGGGCCGTTGCGCCTGGGGTCGCTGCTCGGTTCGACTCGCCTCTACCCATCCAGCGCGGTCGGCGACATGTTTACCGGCGCCGCGCTGGCCTATGGCATTCCCAACGTGGGCACTTCGCTCGATGCCTGGTTCGAGATGGACTACATCGTGTTGTGGGGCTTCAATCCCAACGTGACCCGCATTCCGGACGCCCATTATCTTTGGGAAGCGAAGTGGCGCGGCGCCAAAATCGTGGTGATCTCGCCGGACTATAATCCCACCGCCATCCACGCCGACTGGTGGATACCCATCACGCCCGGCTCCGACAGTTTCCTCGCCATGTCGCTGGTGCATGTAGTGCTGAAAGAAAAGCTGTACAAGGAAGACTTTATCCGCGAGCAGACCGACCTGCCCTTCCTGGTGCGCGAGGATACGGGCATGCTCCTGCGCCTCTCCGACCTGCGCAAGGATAGCAAGAACGATGTATTTTATTGCTGGGACGAAGTGAGCGGTGCAGCCGTCGTCATGCCCGGTTCCCAGGGGCATTTCAGGAAGACCCTGCGGCTGGGCGCGATTCGTCCGGCGCTTACCGGTCGCTACGAGGTGAAGGGCCACGACGGCAAGATGATCCCGGTCACCACCGCGTTCGAAAAAGTACGCGCCGAAGCGGAAAAATACTCACCCGAGAAAACGCAGGCGCAGACCGGCATTTCCCCTGCGCTGGTGACCAAGCTGGCACGCGAATATGCCGCGGCGCATGACCCCGGCCTCACCATCGGCTTCTCGCTGCATAAGTACGCCTGGGGCATACTCACCTGCTGGGCGCAAGCCCTGTTTTGCGCGCTCACCGGCCATGACGCGGTGGACACCGAGCATCAGTGGAGCCTGGGCGGCCTCGGGCCAATGACCGCGCCTAAACCCGCGCGCTTCGAATCCGGGTTTCTGGGCGAGTGGTTTTCGGGGCGCATGTGGGAGACTTTCGAGCGTCACTACGCCGGGGAAGAATTCAAGCAGCGCACCGGCATCACACCGGACGATCTGGTGAAACTGGCCGAGCGCTCGCGCGATGACAAGTGGCACACCAATTATGTCGAACCGAAAATCCGCATCCTGTTCGGCGACAATATTTTCCGCCGTAACAAGTCCTCGGAGCATTACCGCAAGACCGTGCTGGATGCGACCGAACTTTACGTCAACGTCAACTTTCGTATGGATTCCTCGGCGGAATACGCCGACTACGTGCTGCCCGCCATCAGCCACTACGAAGGCTGGGACATACGCGGCGAGGTCGGTTATCACCGTTACGCCAATCTGACCGTGCCGCCAAAGGATTTGAAGCCGGTCGGCGAGACCAAGCCGGAGTGGGAGATATGCCGACTGCTGGCCGAACATATCGAGGCGAAAGCGAAGCTGCGGGGTCTCGGCCAGATCAAGGACCCGCTTTTCACCATGAAGAAGGATGGCAAGGACATCCCGATCACGCGCGATCTCGATACGCTGGTTTTCGATTTCACCATGCAGGGCAAGGTCAACACCGACAAGGATGTGGTGAAGTGGCAGATCGAGAATGTCCCCGCTTTCCAGCCATGGAAATTCGAGGATGCGATCGAGCGCGGCTTTCTCGTACTTAACAACAGCGCCGGTCTGACCTCGCCCCTGTATGCCGACAAGCCTTACCGTTCGTTCGAGGAGCAATTCCACCTCAAGCGCCCCTACCCGACGCTCTCCGGTCGCCAGCAGTTCTACATCGACCAGGAAACATTCGCCAAACTCGGTTGCAGCGTGCCCACGGCGCGGGAAGGACTGCACCCCTCGCGCTTCCCGCTCAAGTTTTATTCGCCGCATGCGCGCTGGGGCATTCACTCCACCTGGCGCAGCAACAAATACATGCTGCGCATGCAGCGGGGCGTGCCCCATCTCAACCTCAATCCGCAGGATGCCACCCAGCGCGGCATCCAGGATGGCGACACGGTGCGCGTTTTCAATGATATCGGCGAATTCCGGGCGATGGCCAGGATCATGCCCAGCCTGCAACCCGGCACGCTCATGATGGATCATGCCTGGGAGCCGCATCAGTTCCTCAAACGCATGGGCATGGATGCGCCGGTCGCCGGGTTGCTCTCTCCGCTCGAGCTTGCGGGCGGCTGGGGTCATCTCAAATTCGGCGCGGAATGGGACGGTAACCAGCTTGCCCACGAATCCACTGTTGACGTAGCGAAAGTCTGAGGAAGAAGAAATGTCGAAACGACAACTAGCCATGGTGATGGATCTCAACAAGTGCATCGGTTGCCAGACCTGCACCTCGGCCTGCAAGACCCAATGGACCAACCGCAACGGGCGCGAATACATGTACTGGAACAATGTCGAGACCCGTCCGGGCCAAGGCTATCCGCGCAAGTGGGAGGAAGCGGGCGGGGGTTTCGACGCCGCCGGGCACTTGAAACCCGGGCGCATCCCTGATCTGCGGCGCGACTACGGTGCGGCGTTCGACATGAACTACCTGGAAGCGCTCAATCCTCGCGGACATGACCAGCCTCCCTCCTTCGACGGCGCGGAACACCCGCATCTGGCGCCCGTGGAGATGCCGGTGAACGGCCCCAACTGGGACGAGGATCAGGGCGCGGGCGTATACCCTAACAGCTATCATTTTTACCTGCCGCGCATTTGCAATCACTGCACCCATCCGGCCTGCGTTGCGGCCTGTCCGCGCAAGGCGATCTACAAGCGCGAGGAGGACGGCATCGTGCTCGTCGATCAGTCGCGCTGCCGTGGTTACCAGCATTGTGTCGAGGCCTGTCCATACAAGAAGATCTATTTCAATCCGACCTTCAAGCGTTCGGAGAAGTGCATTTTCTGCTTCCCGCGCATCGAGCAGGGATTGCCGCCGGCATGCGCGCAGCAGTGCGTGGGGCGGATTCGCTTCGTCGGCTACCTCGACGACGTGGAAAGCCCGGTGTACAAACTGGTGGAAAAATGGAAAGTGGCGCTGCCGCTACACGCCGAGTTCGGCACCCAGCCGAATGTGTACTACGTCCCGCCCCTGTCGCCGTCGAGCTACGATGCCGAGGGCAATCTGACGGGCGAGCGGCGCATCCCGGATGAAGTCCTGGTCAATTTTTTCGGGCCGCGCGTGCCGGAAGTGCTGATGCTGCTGGAGCAGGAGCGGGAAAAAAAGCGCCGGGGCGAAAAATCCGAGCTCATGGAGACGCTCATTGCCTATCGCCATGAGGAGATGTTCAAGCTCGATGCCGCGTATTACCAGAAGGCCAAGGCGGCTCCCGCGCCCAGGAGTCAACGGGGCATTCCTGTCCTGGCATGGGAAGACCGGGAGGGCTGGGAAGAATTCAGAAAAACGCGCGAAATCGCCGCTGGCAATTTTCCGGGAGAGGTGGCATGAAGCGGACTGCGCAACGATTCGGGTGGCTGTGGGCCGCGCTGGCCGTGGCGCTGGCGATGAATTTCCCCTTTGCGTCGGCCGGGGACGCGGCGACTTTCATCAGCGCAAAAAAGAGCGGAGCCGAGCCGCCACTTGACCCGCTGGATCCGGCCTGGGAGAAGCTTGATCCGACCCCGGTCGCGCTCTACCCGCAGGCTAGCATTGCACCGGGATCTGATCAAGATGGCGTGTTGTACGCCAGGGTGCGCGCGCTTTACAGCGGCAAAACCCTGGCCCTGCACGTCGAGTGGCCCGATGCCAAGCCATCGGCGACCCGCTCAATCGGCGAGTTTGCCGACGGTATCGCGGTGCAATGGCCGCTACGCTATGGTTCTGGCGTGAGTTTGCCTTATGTCGGCATGGGTCATGGCGGCGTAGCGGCGGCGCTGTGGCTATGGCGCGCGGACGGTTCCGTGGAGACGCTCGCGGCGGAAGGCTTTGGCACCCTGACGGCGCAACCGTCCGGTGGCGTAAAAGCCAGCGGGGCGTGGCGTGACGGCAAGTGGCAGGTCGTCTTCACGCGCTCCACCGCTCCCTCGGCGAACGGGCAGCATGTCCGTTTCGACCCCGCGAAACAGGGGATCGTGCCCTTGGCGCTGGCGCTGTGGAGCGGAGAGGCGCAGGAACGCGACGGCAAGAAGCGCCTGTCCGCCTGGCAGGCTTTGCGTTTTGAGAAGGCTGCCGCGAACGAGGCTTATCTCAGGTCGTTTGCCGCTGTGGCAAACGGCAATGCCGAAAATGGCAAGCGGCTGATGGCGGAAAAGGGCTGCGTCGGCTGCCACAGCTTTCCGGGCAATGCCGCGCAGCCGACGGTGGGTCCGAACCTCACTTACGTCGGCGGCATTCATCATGCCGATTACCTGCTCGAATCGATCACAAACCCGTCCCTCATCATTGTCCCTGGCAAGACCTATTCCACGGCGCAGAATGGCAAGCGGGTTTCGCTGATGCCGCCGTTTCAGGGCACGAAACAGGAAAGGCAGGATATTGCCGCGTTTCTCCAGATGCTACGGTGATCGGGTACTTTGTTTGACGGTGTTACATCTTGAAGGAGGGATCAACCATGTGGGGCTATTATGGCAATTATGGTTGGGGGAGCGGCGGCATGGTGCCTATGCTGCTGATGTGGACGGTGATTATTCTGGTTATCGCGGTACTGGCGAAGTGGATATTCGGGAAGCCGACCGAAACCACGCATGGCAAGACTGCGCTCGAAATTCTCAAAGAGCGTTATGCGCGGGGTGAGATCGATCGTGAGGAATTTGATCAAAAGAGGCGGGATATTGGGGGCTGAGCCCATGGTGAATACTGAATCCTTGCGGCGCCTTGCGGCGCTGCCCGCAGTGTATGAAGTTCTCGCTCACCCGCAGATTGAGGCGCTTGCGGAAAATATCGACCACGACCTGCTGGTGACCGGGATACAGTCTAGTCTGGCGCTCCACCGCGAGGCGCTGCGGGCTGATCCACAGCATCGTTCGCCCAGCGCGGATGAACTCGCGCAGGAAGTCGCGCTGAAGGTGGCAAAATGGCATCAGCCCGGACTCGTGCCGGTCATCAATCTCACCGGTACGCTGCTGCACACCAACCTCGGACGTGCGCCGCTCTCGGCGGAGGCGGTAGCGACGCTGGTGCGCGCCGCAGGCACGGTGAATCTCGAGTATGACCTCGTTGCCGGCAAGCGCGGCGAGCGCGATACGCAAGTGGAAGCGCTGCTGACCCGCCTGACCGGCGCCGAAGCCGCGACCGTGGTCAACAACAATGCCGCAGCTTTGTATCTCGCGCTCAATACGTTGGCCAACAAGCGCCGTGTGGTGGTGAGCCGGGGCGAACTGGTGGAAATCGGCGACAGTTTCCGCGTGCCGGACATCATCCGGGCCAGCGGTTGCCGGCTGATGGAAGTCGGCACTACCAACCGCACCCACCTCGCCGACTACCGGCAGGCACTGGATGAAGGTGGTACTTTGCTGCTCAAGGTGCATACCAGCAACTACCGCGTGGTGGGGTTCACCAGCGAAGTGCCGCTGGTCGATCTGGTGAAGCTTGGCAGGGAGAGAAATATTCCGGTGGTGGTGGATCTGGGTAGCGGGGCGCTGGTGGATGTGAGTCGCTATGGGGTTCTTGGAGAGCCTTTGGTACAGGATGCGGTGCGCGCCGGGGCGGACCTGGTGACCTTCAGCGGCGACAAGCTGTTGGGCGGCCCGCAGGCCGGGGTGATGGTCGGGCGCACGCCTTTTATCAAGCGTGTCCGGCGTAATCCCATGAAGCGCGCGCTGCGTTGCGACAAGCTTGTTCTGGGCGCGCTCGACGCGACCCTGGCCGCCTATCTCTCGCCGCAGACGCTGGAGCGGAAACTTCCCACCTACCGCATGCTGTCGCGTAGCCTGGATGAGATCGAAGCGCTGGCGCGGCAGGTGCAACCCCATCTCGAACGCTGGGCGCAGGGACGCGCGCGAGCCGAACTGGTTCCCACGCGCGCGCAAGTGGGCAGCGGTGCTGCGCCGGATGCCACGCTCCCGTCGCTGGCTTTTGCGCTCACGCCGCTGAAGGGGGTTTCGGCAGCGCAGCTCGCGCGCGCCCTGCGCCAGCTCTCGCCGCCGGTAATCGGGCGCCTGCACGACGGCGGACTACTGCTCGACCTGCGCGCTCTGCTCGATGCCGAGCCGCTCATCCGTGCATTCAATGGGACTCTGCCATGATTATCGGCACCGCCGGGCACATCGACCACGGCAAGACTTCTTTGGTGCAGCGTCTGACCGGCATCGACACCGACCGGCTGCCGGAGGAAAAACGCCGTGGCATGACCATAGAACTGGGTTTCGCGCACCTGGATTTTCCGGATATGGGTCGCGTGGGCGTCGTGGACGTGCCCGGCCATGAGCGCTTCATCCACAACATGGTGGCCGGCGCCACCGGCCTCGATGCGGTGCTGTTCACGGTGGCGGCGGACGACGGCATCATGCCGCAAACCCTGGAGCACCTCGATATCGTTTCCCTGCTTGGCATCACGCGTGGCGTAGTGGCGCTGAACAAGATCGACCTGGTTACGCCCGAGCGGGTGCGCGCGGTCAGCGAAGAAATTCAGACCCTGCTTGCCGGTACGCCCCTGGCAGGAATAGCGGTTATCCCCGTGTCGGCACGCAGCGGCGAAGGTATCGACGAACTGCGACGCGCCTTGGCCGAGGTGCTGCGCGGCGTCCGGACGCGCAAGGCGTCGGACTATTTCCGCCTTCCCATCGATCGCGCCTTTATCATGCCCGGTTTCGGGATGGTGGTGACAGGCACGATTGCTGCGGGCGAAGTGCGCAAAAACGATCGCCTGCGACTCCTTCCCGGTGGAGAGATCGTGCGCGTGCGGGGCATCCAGGTGCATAACCAGGCGGCCGAAAGCGCCCCGTCTGGCAGTCGTTGCGCGCTCAATATCGTGGGCAGCGGGAAAGAAACTCTGCGCCGGGGGATGAAGCTGGCAGACACCCGTCTGGATCGCACGGCACGCGTGGCGGATGTATCCCTGACGCTTGCTCCCCATGCGGGAAAAATACCCAAAAATCACAGTCGTATCCGGCTGCACACCGGCACTGCGGAGGTGTTCGCCTGGCTTTCCTGGCTGGAAGAGTCAGCAGATCATGCCGGAAGGCGCCTGGCTCAGTTACGTCTGGAGGAAGGCACGCCGCTTTTATATGGCGACCGTTTCATCGTGCGTAGCGAGGAAGCCTTGCAAACACTGGCCGGGGGCGCGGTACTGGATGCATTTGCCATGCGGCGCGGCGCGCGCAGGCCGGAGCGGCTGGCGCGCTTGAAGCACCTCCAGACCTTCGATCCGGAGCAGGCGTTGACGGCATGGCTGGTGGCTGGAGCCGCTACCGGATGGTTCCTGCCGGAACTTGCGGAACGGCTGGGAGAACTTCCTGAGCGCTTGGACGAGAGGCTGGCGCTACGCCGGGACGTGGTGCGCGAGGGGGTCGGCGGCACCCTGTGGATGGCTCTGGCGAGAGATGTGTCGGCCCTGGAGGCATCTTTGTTTTCGGCTCTCGGCCAGTTCCTCGAGGAGAACCCGCGCATGACGGCCATGCCGGCCGCCACCCTGCATTCGATCGCCTGCCCACGGCTCGATGACCGGGTGTTCCGCTTCCTGGTGGCGCGCCTAGCATCCGGGGGGCGTATAGCGCAAGGGGCCGACGGCTTGTGCCCAGTCGGGTATCGCCAGCAATTTTCCGCCGAGGATTTGCGCCTGGCGGAGCGGCTGGAGGATCTGCTGGCGTGCCGGGGCACTCCCCCGCCCAAACCCGAGGTGCTGGCACGGGCGCTGGGACTGCCTGTACAGCGTCTGACCCGTTTTCTGGGCGACTTGCTGCGTAGCGGAAGGATCGTGAAAGTGGCTTCCGATGTATATCTCATCCGTCGCGACATGGACGCATGGCGCGATAGCGCCCGGCGCCTGCTGGAGGAACGCGGAAATCTTACCCTGGCCGAATTTCGGGACGCAATCGGGGTGGGGCGCGGACTGGCGCTACAGGTGCTGGAGCATTTCGACCGCACCGGACTGACCCGGCGTCAGGGCGAAGGGCGAGTGGCGATTTCGGCGGAGAGGATGGTAAAGGCATGAACAGGATACTCAAAGGACTGGCCGTCCTGCTGGTGTTTTTTCCGACACTGCTTCTGGCTACGCCGGCTAAGGAGTCACTCCTCGATCTGGAGGGGCAGCCCCATACGCTCGACGAATATACGGGGCGGGGGAAATGGCTGGTAGTCACGGTCTGGGCTTCCGATTGCGCGGTGTGCAACCGGGAAATCCACGAGTTGATGGTTTTTCATCAGGCGCACCGGGAAACGGATGCCAGCGTGCTCGGTATTTCAGTGGATGGGCTTGGCGGCAGGCAAAACGCGTTGGCATTCATCAAACGGCACGGGGTAAACTTCCCCAATCTGCTGGATGATGGAAGCGCATTCAAGGCGATTTATCTGCGCGCTACCGCTCGCCCCTGGTTCGGAGGGACGCCCATGAACCTGGTCTATGCGCCTTCCGGGGAACTGCTGGCGCGACGCATCGGCCCGTTGGGCAAGGCCGAACTCGAGGCGTTCATCAAGCAGGCAGGAGAACGAAAGCAATAGCGCGTGTTTTACCCATGGAGAGGATGATCGTCCGGTTGGCATCCGCGGGCTTCAAACCCGTTGGGAGGCAGGTTTCCTGTCTCTGGTAGGTTCGACTCCTACCCTCTCCACCATCAAAAGTAAAAGGAGGACAACATGAAAACTCTTTTCATACTCAACGATCCGCCCTACGGCACAGAGCGCAGCTACAACGGCTTCCGCCTGGCGCGGGCGCTGGCGAAGCACGAGGACAACGAAATCCGCGTGTTCCTGCTGGGCGATGCGGCCCTGTGTGCCAAGGCGGGGCAGAAGGTGCCGGAAGGCTATTACAACATCGAATTCTTCGCTCAGAGCATTTTGAAGCGTGGCGGCGAAATCGGCGTGTGCGGGGTATGCATGGAAGCGCGGGGTCTGAAAGACGAGGAACTCATCCCCGGTTGTCAGCACAGCACGCTGGAGCACCTGGCCGAATGGACCATGTGGGCGGAGAAAGTGCTCACTTTCTGATTCTGGAAGCCGGCCCGGTATTTCATGCAAAGAAGGGTCCCCGGTTCTGGAAGTTTCCGCCATGCGAGCCACCTGGGTTCGCAGGAGGCCTTATAGTTAGGAGCGCCGCCCTCGGCGCGAATTCGGCCACAAATCGCGGCGATGGCCAATCCATTCTCAACCCGATTCGCCCGGTTCAGCGACCGGAGCGGCGTACCCTATCGCGCGATTTTAGTCCTGGCAAATAGTACAAATGGACGTTTTCAAGCACGCGCATGTTCACTACACTGGCTCTACGGCAATACCCCCAGGCAAACACCAACATAAGGGAGTCAACATGCAACATCAGGCGCGCATTGTCGAATTGCGCAATGCCCTCGACACACATATCGTCGGCCAGAAAGACCTGCTCGACAAGCTCGTCATCGCCTTGCTCGCAAGAGGGCACATTCTTGTGGAGGGCCTGCCGGGGCTTGCCAAGACGACCGCGGTCAAGGCGCTTGCCTCCACAGTGCATGCGAGCTTCAGGCGCATCCAGTTCACCCCGGACCTCCTGCCCGGCGATCTCACCGGCACGGACATCTACAATCCGCAGGAGGGCAGCTTTTGCTTCATGGAAGGCCCCCTCTTCCATGAAGTCATCCTCGCCGACGAGATCAACCGCGCGCCCGCCAAGGTGCAGTCGGCGCTGCTGGAGGCGATGCAGGAGCACCAGATCACGGTGGGCGGGGAAACCCGCGCCTTGCCGCCGCTTTTCATGGTGATGGCGACCCAGAATCCGCTCGAGCAGGCCGGCACCTACCCGCTGCCCGAGGCGCAGCTCGATCGCTTCCTGCTGCACGTGACCCTGACCTATCCTTCGGCGGACGAGGAATATGAAATTCTTCAGCGTGACCGTAGCCGTCAGGACGGGAATATTGTCGCCGCTCCGGTGGTGGATGTGGCCACGGTGCTGGCGGCGCAGGAAGAGGTGCGGCGCCTCCACATCGACCCCATGCTGGAGCGCTATGTCGTGGCGCTGGTGGGGGCCACCCGCGACGTTGCGAAGTGGGTGCCGGAACTGGCGGGCGCCATCGAGGTGGGCGCCTCCCCGCGGGCCTCGCTGGCCATGGTGAGCGCATCGTGCGCAGCCGCCTATCTCGCCGGCCGGGATTTCGTCTCGCCCGCCGACATTCAGGCTGTGGCGGCGGACTGCCTGCGGCACCGTATCATACCAAGCTTCACGGCACGCATGCAGAAGCATTCCCGGGACGACATCATCGCGCAGATCGCTGCCGCAGTGCCCGTGCCGTGACCATGCTGGAGCGCTTCATTTCCGGGGCCTTTCGCAAGACAGCCACGCAGTTGGCGAATGTTCAGGCCCCCTTGCTCGGCCCCGTCGAGATTTCGGAGCTGCAGGCCCGGGTGGATGCGCTGGGCGAGCCCAACGGGCAAGTGCCCGAGGTTCACTACCGGCACGCCGGCGATTTCCGCTCCGTTTATCTGGGGCCGGGGCTGGATTTCGAAGAATCCAGACTGTACGAGCGGGGAGACGACCTGCGCAGCATGGACTGGCGCACCACTGCCCGCACCGGAAAGCCTTACGTCAAGGTGTACCGCGAGGAGCATCATCCCGAGATTCATCTCGTGGTGGATCGCGGCCCGACCATGCGCTTCGGCACCGTCGAGCGGCTCAAGGCGGCGCAGGCGGCGCGGGTCGCAACGATTGCGGCGTTTGTCGCCATGCGCCGCGGGGCCTGCATCGGCGGCACGCTGGTGCAGCCGGACGGGTTATCGCTGCCGTGTGCGAGCGGGGACGTGGGAGCCTATCGGCTGGTGGAAGCCGCCGCCTCGGCGGCCCCGCCACTGCCGCATGGCGCGGGGGGATACAGCCTGTGGCAGGTTCTGGAGCAGATCGCCGTGCGGCTTCAGCGCGGCGCGCGGGTGATTGTGGCGAGCGACTTCCATGGCCTCGACGGGGATTGCGGCGGTGTACTGATGCAGCTTTCCGCGCGCCATCAACTCATTCCCATCCAGATCCTCGACCGGGTCGAAAGCGAATTGCCGGCTATGGGCCATGCCTGCTTCGAAAACCCGCTGACAGGGCGCAGCCAGTGGCTGGACACGGGGGCCGCATCCCTGCGCCGGGAATTCGCCCTTCGCGCCGGGGAGGCACGAGCCGCCGCAGACGGCCTGTTTGCCGCCATGGGGGTAAGACTCGCGCACATCCATGCCGACGATGACCCCTTCCATGTCGTGTTGAAGGCGCTTGGCCATGGCTGACGCCGTGCTTGTCGATATTGTCGAACCGGCGGCGTCTCCCCTTGCGGGGGGCGCGAACTATCCTCTGATTGCTGCCGCCGTCGTCTTGACGATTGTCGTTGCGCTTGTGCTTGTCCGCTATGTCCGTCGCCGCCGCGCCACGGCCTGGGTCGCACGCCTGCGCACGGAGCATGAACGGGGCCGGCGCGATGCGCGGGAAACCGCATTTTTGCTGGCGGCCGGCTTGCGGAGAAAGCTGGGCATGTCCGGGATTAACGCAGGGATTCCGCCCAAGGGAATTGAAGCGGCTGCATGGCGCATGTTCGCCGACCGGCTGTCCGCACTGCGCTATGAGGCGGGTGCAACCGCGACGCCCGGCGAAATGGCATCCCTGTTCGACTGTACGGAACGCTGGATTGCGGAGGCGCGATGCTGACCCTGGCGCAGCCTTTCTGGCTGGCGGCAATCCCGGTGGCCCTATTGGCTTGGTGGCTGGGCCGCCGCACGGCAACGGACGAAAGTGGATTGCCCGCGCTGCGCCTGGTGCACCCGTCACTCGCGGAAGCGCCGTCCGCAGGGACGGCGCGACAAAAATCCCGGTTTGATCGCATCAGCCACGCCGGCGCAATGGTACTGCTGATCCTGGCGCTGGCGCGGCCGCAGTGGGACGGCCCATGGATTCCGCCCCAGCCCGAGGGCAGGGAAATGGTGTTGCTGCTGGATGGCTCCCGCAGCATGAGCATCACCGACTTTCAGGTGGACGGCCAGCCGGTGGAACGCTTTTCGGTATTGAAGGGACTGGTCACCCGTTTCGCCCAGGGGCGGCAGGGCGACAGGTTCGGTGTCATCGTGTTCGGCGAGCGCGCCTATACGCTGCTGCCCCCCACCTTCGACCGCGATCTGGTTTCCTCCATGGTGCAGCGCCTGCCGGTGGGCATCGCCGGCCAGGACACCGCCATCGGCGAGGCGCTGGCCCTCGCCCTCAAGCAGCTCCGGCAAAACCCCAGGCACCGGCCTGCGCTCATGCTGTTCACCGATGGCGACAGCACGGCGGGCGCGATTTCACCCGCCGAGGCGGTGGAGGTGGCCGCGCGCATGAAAGTACCCGTCTACGCCATCGACATCGGCACCGATTTGTTCGGCCACGGAACGCGGCCGGAGGTGGCGGGGAAAGACGCGGTCACACTACCGCAGATAGCTGCTTCAACGGGCGGGCGCTATTACCGCGCCACGTCACCCGAGGCGCTGAAGTCGGTGGTCGAAGACATCGGCCGGCTCGAAAAAACCGTGACTCCGCCCACGAATCGGCGCGAGCGCCACGAATGGTTCTGGTTGCCGGCGCTGCTGGCTGCGGCCATGCTGACGGCAGCGCGTCTGGGAAAGATATGGGAGCGGATCGTTTGAGCGCTTTCTTCACCCAGCTCGACTGGCAATATCCCTGGGCGCTGCTGCTGGTATTGCAGCCGGCGGCCATGCGCCTCCTGTTGCGTTTGAAGCGCGGCAGGATGCTCTCCTACGCGAGCCCCGTCTTGCGCCCCTGGGCCATCGTGACGGATGAAACGGCGGCGAAGAGCCGACGCGGGCGGCTCGACATCCTGTTCTGGCTGCTGCTTTCCCTGGCGCTGGCCGGCCCCCGGCTGCCTGCCCAGCCCGCTGCCAGCCAGGGTCCACCGCCGCGGCAGGATGTCTCGATGGTGGTGGTGCTCAATGTCGGCGATTCCATGTCCGCTGCCGACGTTGCGCCGGACCGGCTCAACCGCGCACGGCTCGAACTGCTAGACCTGCTGCGCAAGCTGCGCGGCGAGCGGGTGGGGCTCGTCGTATTTGCCGGCACACCCGGCCTCGTGATTCCCCCGACGAACGATTATGCCGTTTTCCAGGAATTTCTCTCCCTTTCAGACGGCAAGCTGATCGAGGCCAGGGGAAGCCAGGCCGGCAGCGCGCTGGCGCTTGCCGCACAATTGTTGAAGGGCGACCAGGCGGTGTCCAGGGGCGTACTGCTGGTGAGCGACGCGGATGAAAGCTTGTTCGGCGGCGAAACGGGGGCGGAGGCCCTGGCAGGCGCGAAGGCGGTCAAGGATGCCGGGATTGCCCTGTTCGTGCTCGGGGTGGTTGCGGACGGAACGTCGGATGCGCGCCTGCGGGAGCTCGCGGCGGCAGGTAAGGGCGCCTATGCGCCGGTGCGCGATGGCGACGGCGAGTGGCGCACGCTGTACGACGACGGCATCGGCGCACTGGCGTCCCGCTTCCGTCCGCCCCCCTCCCCGGACAACTGGCGGCTTCTCTATCCATGGCTGCTCATTCCCGCGCTTCTCATCCTGGCATTGCGGAATTTCAGGGTGAGGAAACTGGCACTGCTGGCTGTACCGTTGCTTGCGTTCACTCTGGCGATGCCGGATTCAGCACGTGCGGCGGACAAGCCTGAACAGCTCGCCTGGCAGGCGTACCGGTCCCGCGACTATGTGCGCGCGCAGTTGCTGTATGCCCAGGTGCCGGGGGTAGCCGGGCGCATGGGCGAGGGAGCGAGCGCCTACCGGCGCAAGGACTTCGCCTATGCGTCGCAGCAGTTCACCGCGGCGTTGCTGGAAGCGCGCAAGCCTTCCGAAACGGCGGACGCCCTCTTCAACCTGGGCAACGCCCAGTTCATGGTGGGCCGCTTCGAGACGGCCGTGGAGGCATTCCGGGACGTCCTCCGCTACCGGCCTGATGATCCGGGGGTGCGCGCCAACCTCGAACTGGCCGTCGCGAAACAGCCAACCAAGGCGCCGCCCGGAGCCGAGGGTATACCGGGACGCCGCGGCCGGGGGGTGGGAGGCGCGACAGGGGAAGAGATCGCGGACAAGCCGGTCACGATGGAAGAAGAAAAAGACAAAGGGCCGTTGCTGACCCTCGACGAATCCGAATTGGCGCGCAAGGCAGTCGAAGGCAAGAGCCAGGCGTCAGAGGCGATCAGGCAGGCGGCCGGAAGGCTGAGCGGGGAAATCGCCTACCGGGCCGCAGCAAAAAAACTGGAGCTGGTGGAAGACCAGCCATCGAAACTGCTGTCCGCTTTGCTCAAATTCGAGCAGGAACGGCGTACCGATAGGAGCACGCAGTAGTGGTCGCGCGAGCCTTCGGCATTCTTTGCCTCGCGCTGATGGCGCAAATCGCTTGCGCCGCGGGCCTCCGTGTCGAGGCCGACCGTACCGAAATCGCCTTCGGCCAGATGCTAACCGTGACGATCCAGGCCGATGATATCCGGGACTCCATTCAAAAACTCCCGACGGAAGCCATCGGCCGCGATTTCGAAGTGTTCAGCGTTTCCTACAGCCGCGGCAGCCAAACACGAAGAGGCCGGGAGGTTGTTCAGCAGCGCTTGGAATTGCAGCTATTCCCACGGCATCTCGGCGTATCCACCATTCCCATCATTGAGGCAGGTGGCAAGAGGACACGCCCTTTGCCGATCCGGGTAAGCGAATCCGGCTTTGGCGTGCCGAAGGTGATGATACGAAGCGGCGTCGAAGGCGACACTGTGCAACACCGGGAGTCATTACTGTTCGTGGATGTATACCACGACGGAGGGCCGCTTTTTCGGACGCCGAAGGCGGAGGGCGCGGGGTTCCAGTTGCGGCCGCTACGGGATTCCCAGCGGCAGGAAACCGTGGCAGGCGAGCGCTATACCGTCACCCGTTTTGCCTGGGGAATGACGCCATTGCGGCCGGGATCCGCCGGCGTCCGCTTTTCACCTCTTGATGCAAGCAAGTTCGGGGCGCGCCTGCGCTACCCCGTACCGGCTCTCTATGTGCATGCAGCCCCCGTGCCCGGCTATCTGCCGGTCCATGTTCCCGTGGGCCCTCTCGATGTGGAGAGCAACGCGCCCATGCATGCCAAAGTCGGGCGCCCTGAGCAATGGACATTGAAAATCAGTGGTCGCGGGCTGAGCCCGGAGGGATTGCGAAAGCAACTGGGGCGGTTCCAGGATACGCCCCAGTTGCATTTCTATCCGCTGCGGATGGAACTGGTTTCCAATGCCGGGGAAATTCCGCTTGGCCAGACCTTGGTGGTCACCATTCCTTTCCGGGCACAGAAACAAGGCTCCTTGAAATTGCCTGAAGTACATATTCCGTATTATGACCCAGAGACCGGACTAATCCGGGTTGCCAGTACGCCTTCCCTTGCAGTGGACGCAGTAGACCCCGTCATGACTTGGGTGTGGCGTGGCGCAGGCGGTGGATTGGTTTTAGTCCTTGCGGTGTGGGCTGGGCACCTGGTCCGGCCACGCTATCTTGCCTGGCATGCTCGACGCCTACGGCTACGACAATTGGCGTCGAGCAAAACGCCGTGTGCGCTGCTGCGTGCATGGCGGGCGGGGAAATATGAAACCGAAGGCAGCGAAATCGTCGCAATGATTGAGCGCGCGTGCTACGGCCCGGCTTCTGAGATTGATTTCGAGTGGTTTCGCCATCAAGCGATGGCATTGGCGCAACAGCGAAAATCGTGTGGCAAGCCGCAGAAAATGCAAGATGAACTACGACGAATCCTGGAGCCCTTCGATACGGGCAATTTCACTATTTGCCAACTTTTGCGCCGATGGTTGTCTGCTTTCATCTTCCGATTTCATGACTGGCGTTCGAGTTGATCGGGTGCGTAATTGAACAGGGTATTCGCCCTGAAAAATCCACCCCGGCAAACTTAGGGCTCGTAAATGAATAAGTTGGACTTACGCTGGGGCTGGTTGGGGCGCAGTCCTAGGCGCGAGACACGCCGTTGTGTCATTCACAACAAGCGGCTCGCAACACCGGAATGCACCCCAACCAGCCCCAGCCCGAAGGGTTGCTGCGTATTCGGGCGTCTGCGGCGTTGCGAGGCTTGCGAATGGAACGACCATTCGCCGCGCCTCGCGCCTTGCATCCATCCCGAATACGCAACAACGTAAGTCCAACTTATTCATTTACGAGCCCTTAATGTTACCTGATTAGCGACAATCCTCAGCAGGCCGCAACGCAAGTGAACCCGGATGTAGCCTCGTAAACGAATTGGAGAAGCCGACCCCTGTGGTCAGAAAGAGAAGGCTGCCGGATGAGTACTGAAACAACGGAAGTCGTACACATCGATTCCCGGGGTAGCAGAGCCGTCGGGGCTATGCTGTTGCGCGCTGCTGGCGGCAATCCTGAAGAAAAAGTCAGAAACTCTTCAGTAGTGACAGTTACTTGACACCGCATCGCCCTGCGGCCATTCTGTTTTGAAAGGGGAAAAGCGATGAAGTGGTTTCCTTCACGACCACCACAGGTATTCAAGGCGGTCAGC
>CAZLJK010000004.1:0-82128 GCA_964559825.1 uncultured Sulfuricella sp.
CCAGGTCGTGATAGGCGGCATCGCCTGCCAGCGGTCCCTGCGCGCCATGAAACTGGCAGGCCCGGTCGCCGGTCAAGGTGGCCAGACGGGTAAAAAAGGCATACACGTCGTCGAGGAAATTGGCCGCCATCACCGAGGGCGAGACGGGCGGGTCGCCCACCATCTTGCCGGTGAGCATCAGGGTGTCGGTGGTGCGGAAAATCTTGTCGATGGCGTGAAAGTAATTCAGCGCGTACACCGCCTCTTCGCCGGATGGCGTCCGCCGGTTCACGCAAAAATGCTGGTCGCTATCGACCAGGTAATACAGCGTCCTGTCCTTGTCTTCCGTCAGCTGCAGGAACTTCAGGTAGCTGAGGTTGCGATTGGCGGCTTGACCCTTGCGATAGAACTTTTCCCGGGATTGGGTGGTGAGCAGATGGCCCAACCGCCCCCGCTGGTGGGGAGGGAGCGAGTGCAGCAGTTCATACTGCTCGTCCAACCCGGAGTGAAAGACCTGCAAGCCTTTCTGCCGGTATTCCTCCACCAGCTCGATGTGCCGGCGGATGTTGTTTTCATCGCGGCTGTCCTCGGCGACGATGATCTTGATCTTGTCCCACGCGCCGGACGCGTTCCCGCCATAGTTGAACAGCGTGCAGACCTGGTAAATGCTTTCCAGGCAGGCGCGCAGGTGGGGCGGGCGATCCGCCACCGGGATGCTGAGGATGAAGTGATGGCGCTCATCGTCGCCCCGTTGCTGGATCAGCGCTTCCTGCTCGCGGAACAGGGCCTGGTAGCAATCCAGCAGCGGCGCAAAGTCCGACCCGGTGGACCACATCGCCTTTTCCAGCAAGGGGTAACACTGCTCATAAAGGTCGATGAGCGCATCGAGCGCGCTCGACCCGGTCGATTGGGAAAAGTCTGGTAGTTGCTTGCCGATGTCTGCCAGGCCGGGAATGGCGGATTGGTAGCGCGAGATGCATTCCGACAGATGCGTTTTCATGAAATCGGTTATGTGCCGCTAACGCCGGGAGGAATAATTCGGGTACGCATCCTGATCGAGCTTGATCTCGATGAGATTGATGCCGTGGCGGAAATCGATTGCCTCCAGCTTTGCCAGGTCCTGCCCGCTTTCCACGCGGCAATGCTGGATGCCGAAGGATTGTGCTAGCAGCGCATAATCCGGGTTGGTGAAATCGCAGTCGATGAAGCGGTCCTGGTAGAGATGGTGCTGGTTCTTGCGGATCAATCCCATGGTGTTGTTGTTGAACAGGACGATATTCAGCGGGATGTCGTAATTCACCGCCGTCATGATCTCCATGGCGCACATCTGGAATCCGCCGTCGCCGATCATGGCGAACAGGGGCGGGTCGACTGCGCAGCCGGCGCCAATGGCCGCCGGGATGGCATGGCCCAGCGAGGAGATGCCGGTGTTGGGGTAGAAACGGTCCTTGGCGGATACACGGTAGAAGTTTTGAGCGAAAACGATGTTGTCGTCGAACATGACCAGGCCGTCCGGAAAGCGTTGTTCCAGCCAGCCATAAAAGGCGCGCACGTGGTCGAACTGCCGGTTGAAAATCGTCTCGCCGGCGGTATTGGCCTGGGCTTGTGCGGCCGCGATAAAAGCGGCGATGTCCACCGGCTCTTTTGCCGCCACCCTTTGCGCCTGAACGGCTGAATCCAGCGCCTGCAGATAGGCGCCGAGGTCGGCATGCACCGCGAGGTCGGCGCGGAAGACCTTCTCCAGTTGCTGGTCGCTGTTATCCACCTGAATGAGTTTCTTGCCCGCCAACAGATGCTGGTCCCAGACATAGCTGGTTCTTTCATTGAAGCCCGCCCCCAGCACCAGCACCAGGTCGGCTTCCTGTTCCAGATAGCGCATGGCGTAGCCGCCGGAGGTGACGCCGAGGCTGCCCAGCGACAGCGCGGAGCGCTCGTCGATCGCGCCTTTAGCCTTGAGGCTGCTGGTCACCGGAATATTGAGACGCTCGCTGATACGGCGTAAGTGGTCCTGCGTATCCGAACGGATACAGCCATAGCCTGCGATGATCAGGGGGCGCTTCGATTCGCGGATCAGCGCCACGCTCTTATCGATGTATTGCTCGGCAATCGCGCATTCGCCGGTCATACGTGTGTAGGAAATCTGATCCAGGATGGATGCATCCACCATTTCTTTCTGCACGTTATAGGGGATACTCAACACCACGGGGCCAGGCGTCCTGGAAAGCAGATGTTTGGCCGCCTGGTTCAGCACGGTGGGCAGGTAATCCGTGCGTTCGATCAGTTTGTGGTAGCGCGTGATACCGGCAAACAACGCGACTTGGTCGATGCTGCCGCCCTCGCCGGAGCTTTCCTGCAGCCCGCCCTTGCCGAAAATATGGGTCGAGGTTTCCCCGGTAATGATCAGGATCGGCTGCTTGTCCGCATAGGCATTGGCGACGCCCGTCACCAGATTGGTAGCACCCG
Source organism: uncultured Sulfuricella sp. (assembly GCA_964559825.1). Taxonomy (GTDB): domain Bacteria; phylum Pseudomonadota; class Gammaproteobacteria; order Burkholderiales; family Sulfuricellaceae; genus Sulfuricella. The sequence continues at coordinate 2,443 of CAZLJK010000004.1, forward strand.
GACCTGCCGTGGTGATGCAGGCAGAGATTTTCCCCGAAGCCCTGGCATAGCCCCCGGCCATGAATGCCGCCCCCTGTTCGTGCTTGACCAATACGCTCTTGATGTTCGAGTCGTACAAGCTGTCGTAGACCGGCAGGATATGGGCGCCCGGCATCCCGAAGATCACCTCGATCCCCAGGCGCTCCAGGTACCTTACGATTAATTCACTTACCGCTATTTTCATGTCGTCTCGTCATGGACATTAATCCCGCAATCCATCATTCTTGGTTTCGCCCCGCCGTCATCGGATCTCGACCCGGCGCAGGGCTGTGGATCGGTACCGGGACAGGCATTTTAACCGAACCTTGGCCGAATAATGAAATGCGGGGCGCCATCCCCCTGAAAGCCTGAGCAGGTGCAATAACCGAAGGGCATTGCGCCGGATGTCGATTGCCTTGATACTCGCCCATGCCCGATTGCCGTCGGGCCCGGCATCCGGGTGACTCGGGTCTGCCGGGTCGGGCTGGAGAGGAAGGAATGGGGTTGGGCTACGCGGGCTGAAATCCGGCGCAATGCCCCTTGTCAATGAGCCCGCGCACCATGAGGAATCAGTGAAAGGCAGGGGGTAGAGTGGCGCACAAAGGATTGGAAATGAATGTCTTCTGTGTCTGGGATGGCGAAACGTTAGTGCTGAATATTCTCGGCAAACCCAGCGCAAAACGGGATGCGATTGGCAAGGCTAAAGGCAATCAGCTCAAAATCAGCGTCACTGCCGCGCCGGTGGCGGGCAAAGCAACCGACCATATGGTCCGATTCCTGGCAGAGGAATTTGGCGTGACAATCCATGATATTGAAGTCGTGTTTGGCCGATTCAATGTCAATAAGCAGCTACGCATCAGATCGCCCAAAAAACTGCCCGCCGTAATCAGCAAACATTTGTCCGACGAAGCGCAAAAAGCCAAACAATTGACGCTCCTCGAATAAAACCGATGCCAAGCATGAAATACCTCACCGGCTACCCCGAGGAAATCAGGGCCCAAGTGCGCCAGCTGATCCAGCAGGGCCGCCTGGGCGATGTCCTGCTGCAAAAATACCCCGCCGCGCACGACATCCGCACCGACAAGGCGCTGTACGACTATGTCTTCAGCCTGAAGAACCGTTTCCTGCGCAACGCCGCGCCGATCAACAAGGTCGCTTTCGACAGCCGGATTCAGGTCATCCAGCACGCGCTCGGGCTGCACACCGCCATCTCCCGCGTGCAGGGCAGCAAGCTCAAGGCCAATCGGGAAATCCGCATTGCTTCTTTATTCAGGGAAGTGCCGCTGGAGTTTCTCAGGATGATTGTGGTGCATGAGCTGGCGCACCTGAAGGAGAAGGAACACGACAAGGCTTTCTATCAGCTTTGTGCGCATATGGAGCCGGAATATCATCAGATCGAACTGGATTTGCGGTTGTATCTGACGCACGTTGATTTGGGCGGGGAGTTGGATTGGCCGTCGTGACCGCTGGGGTTGTAATGCCCTAACGGTCTGCTTGGAATGGCTTTTTCAAAGGAGATTGTGGAATGAGAGAGTTTCAGCAAATCAATTTGATGCTGACCCTTTTGGTCGTTGCCAAGCGACGAAGCGCCAGTGGTGGCAAAGAGAGACATTGAGCCAGCGCCGCTGTGTGACAACACGGTGCCCCCACCGAGCGCTGCGCACGAGAAAGAAAACCCAAACCAACCACCGACGAGAGCAAGCCGGCAAGGCGCATGAAATGGCGACCTGCAGACGTGGCATGCGGAGAGCCAATAAACACGGGCGTTGCAGCCCGATGCACGTTGAAGCGGCCGAAGAAATAAGCAGAGAAAGACATGAACACCGTGAGGGCTAATATAAAAGGGGCCAGGCACGAATAAATTTTTTGTGTTGGAAAGTGAGAACTCTGGCTGCCTATTTTTTATGACAATTGGGCCACTATAGGTCTTTGTTCGGATCGTTACAAGCAGTGATGGGTTTTGAGTGCGCTACGCGCAGATGTTCAGGTGCCGGGGCTGCCCGGCGGGCAGGTTACCTTTCTTGCTTCGCCAAGAAAGCGATATTATGTAGCAACCGCACAAAGCAAATTCGCCCCATCCCCGTAGAATCTCCCTGTACTAAGAATCGTTGCACGGGGGATATATGGGACACACCTACGCGATATCCGGGCTAGTCGGCAAGCGTTCAGAGATGGCCGGAATGATCGAACATCACCAGAAGGAAATAGAGCGCCTTCGGCAAGGCTTGTATCAGATCGACGCCGCGATCCGCATCTTCGATCCTACCTATCGTATCCGATCTATCAAGGCGACGGAATACCGTCGCTATAGCCGTATCTTCAAGAAGGGAGAATGCTACCGGCTCTGCCTGGATGCGCTGCGTCGTGCAGACGCCGTGTTGAGTACCACGCTCATTACTGAGATCATCATGCACAAGAAGGGATTGACGCACGAACAGCAGGCGACGGTCACGGATAGCGTGAACAACTCACTCCGCTTTGCCGAGCGCCGAGCCATCGTTCAGCGCGTCGGTATGGATGGCGTCAGCATCCGTTGGATGCTTGCGGACTGAGGGGCAATCATGGCTCAATCTATTGTTGTTTCAGGTCTGGTATCCAAGCGTGCTGAATTGGTCAGTTCATTGGAGCATTACGTTCAGGAGGTTGACCGGCTGGATGCCGAACTCAGGCACCTGGACGCGACGATCAAGCTATTCGCGCCGGGAATGGATTTGCGCTCACTGCCGCCCAAGCGCTTTGTAGAGACGAACAGGATTTTCAGGCAAGGCGAGAGTAACCGTTGCATGCTTGAGGTATTGAGAGAGGCGGGCGGAACGCTCAATACGCAGCAAATTGCCCAACGCATAGCTGACAAAAAGAAGCTGGATGAAAGTCAGGTCAAATCAGTGCGTGACACCATTCTGGACACGTTACGCCGTGCCGAGAAGAAAGGCGTAGTGTGCCAAGATGGGCGGGAGGGGATGGCTTTGGTTTGGAAGCTGGTCTAGGCAACGCGAATGGAGGCCAAGATGATCTTGTTTCTTGATTTCGACGGTGTGCTTCATCCTCGGGCGCCGGGGAAGGAGTTATTTTCGAATCTAGCGAGGCTGGAAGCGGTGCTGCGGGAGTTTGAGTTTGTCGAGGTGGTGATCACCAGCACCTGGCGGGAGGATATGCCGTTTGAGAAACTCCAAGAGTTGTTTTCGCCAGATATCCGGCCCAGGATTATTGGGATCACTCCAGTGGTGGAAATTGAGTTCCCGGCAGGCCCGCATGGTAGCAGGGAGGAAGAGATACGCTTGTTTCTGGAGAAAGGCGATTACAAAGAGCGCTCTTGGCTGGCGTTGGATGATGAGGAGAAGCTTTTCCAACCGGGGTGCACAAATTTGATTAAATGCCCGACCATGATCGGGTTTGACGATGAGGTAGAAAAGCGGTTAAAGGATCTGCTGCAAGGATATGCCGCAGCGGATGGGCGATGATGCTCCACCGTTAGGCTGCCAGCCGCTCGGCCTGGCGCTTGTTCCCCTGCCAGTATCCGCACCAGTCATGATGTGTCCGAGTCCGGGCGCATTTCTTCGCAATATCCATAAAGATTTCACCGTTGGGCAAGCGCCGGGTATCTTCCCGGTAGGCCGCTTCATTGGCATAGTTCGCCAGATAGAGATTGCCGAACTTGTGCGTCTGGCCGTACTGCATCCGGCGAAAGCGGGAGAAGTAGGACTCGGCCAGATTGTTGGTGATTCCGGCCTCGCTGCGATACTCCTGAGCGTGGTTCACGCGCCGGGTATCGAACTTGGCGTGGAGTACGTCATAAGCGTTGGATTCGTCGGCACAGATCACCGAGCCTTTTTTCACAAAGGTATCGGCCAAGTGGGTTACATCTGTTTGATTCTCGGCCTTGATGATGAAGGTCAGCGTCTTGTTGGAACCCTTGATCAGATCATTTGCCGTTTCAACCCGCTGACGCATCACGAACACGCACCGCTTGTCGGGGCGCTGATTCACCGCCAAGCGGCGGTCAATGCGATCTTCCTTGCGATTCTTGGGGCGGACATAGCCGTTCACGTAAGCGCCGTCCATGTGGATTTCACCAGACAGCGCGTCATCGTCCCGCTGTTCCATCAGGGACTCCCTGATCTTGTGCGCCAGGACGAAGGCAGTCTTGTACTGGACGCCGAGGTCGCGGCTCAACTGTAGGGCTGAAATGCCCTTCACGGCGTTGGTATAGATCGCAATGGCCGCCAGGTAGACGCGCAGCGGCAGCTTGTGGAAGGCGAAGATTGTCCCGCTAGTCACGGAGAAGGTGTGCTTGCAATCCTTGCAGCGCCATTGCTTGCGGGTGTGCTGGAAGTAGTGCTTGCCGATGGTGCCGCACACCGGGCAGACCACTTCTTCGCCCGCGCCCCAGCGTAGTTCCTTGAAAACATGAAACGCCTGGTCGTGGGTCAATTCCATGACCTTGCGCACAGAGAGGGTGCGAGCTTTAGCAGAGAGTAGGAAGTGCTGGGACATGGTTATCACCGTTTGCGATATGTTCTTATCTCAAATGATATACTACGTACATCGCTTGTCAAGGTATTTATATCGTGTATGATGATGTAAATATTGTTATGTATGGCAATGCAATTGCTTTTTATAGTTTCAAATATTCAATGTGAATGAGTATGCGGTTCACGCAGGCTCATGGAATGAGCCTGTCGCAAGAAATAAATTAAAAGCTGTATCGAAGGAGGATTGCCCATGGATCAGAACTGGGAAAGTAAGGTCAAGGGTTTGCTCAAAGCGGAATTAAAACGCCGGGAAGTGACTTATCAGCAGTTGGCAGAAAAACTGGCGGATATTGGTATAACCGAATCGCCGGAGAACATTGCCAACAAGATCAGCCGGGGGAAGTTTTCGGCGGTGTTTATGGTGCAGTGCTTGGAGGTCATCGGGTGTCAGACGCTAAGGCTTGGGGACTAATACAAGTGAGAATAACGTAGCCAACAGCAATGTATTTAAAAACGAAAAACAACTTGACACGCGGAAAGTGAACCCATAATTATGAAAGCCAAGCCAAGCCAAGCCAAGCCAAGCCAAGCCAAGCCAAGCCAAGCCAAGCCAATAATAGCTCGCCTGTAGAAGAAGATTTCGATCCAAGAACGCACCCCGATCTTTTTGAAATCACGAAAAATGGTCGCATTGTTTATCTAAAAACAGATAAAGGCGGCAAGCCTAAAAGTTACGTTTGGGATGATCCCGAAGAGAAAGTGCGAGCGCAGTTCTATTTTGAACTTATCGATAAGCTGGACTATCCGCCTGAGAATATCGATTTGGAAGTGCAGGTTTACCGACGCCTGCCAAAGGACTTTGCGGATATCGTTGTTTATGAGGATGCGGCGCAAACGAAGCCCTTCATTGTTGTCGAACTTAAGCGAGAAGGTGTTAATTCCGCCGAATTTTCAGAAGCAATCGTTCAGGCCTGGGGAAATGCAAACAACCTCGGCGCCAAGTATGCAGTAGCCGTTGCGGGCTGCATCCAGTATGCCTTTGAAGCAAAGACCTTCGACCGCAAAAACAAAGAGCTGCACGCCGTCAATTTGCCGGAACGCTATGGGTCTCCGATAAAATTCCGTTACGTGAAGGGTGATGCGAAGTGGGACATTAAGCCCAAGAAACTCGACGAATTACGAAACCTCTTTCAGCAGTGCCATGACGTGTTATGGGAGGGTGGCCGCCGGAATCCGGCTCAAGCATTTGATGAAATGTCTAAATTGATGTTTTGCAAAATTCAGGATGAAAGGCATCTTACATCTGATGACGAGCCATACAAATTCCAAATTGGAACGAACCAAACCCCCAAAGAAGTGGCTGATGGAGTAAAAAGCATCTATTCCAATTCCAGAGCACTTATGCCAAATGTCTTTCGCACAGACTTGGAAATTTCTAATGATCTAATATATCGGGTCGTTGAAGTATTACAAGGATCTTCATTGTACAAAAGTGACTTGGACGCAAAAGGACGTGCTTTTGAGAAATTCTTGGGCACAGTGTTTCGTGGAGACATGGGGCAATACTTCACTCCCAGGACGGTAGTTGAGTTTATTGTCGATTTGTTGGAGCCGAATATCACTGACAGAGTGATTGATCCTGCATGTGGCTCGGGCGGTTTTTTGTTGCATGCCTTGGAGCGCCTTCAGCGTGAGGCCCGTAATAAATTCAAAGATCAGGCAATGCAGCGTGATTACTGGAAAGACTGGGCGTTGCGTAGTTTGCACGGCATTGAAATAAACGATCAGATCAGTCGCGTAGCAATGATCGGGATGATCCTCCATGAGGACGGGCATACGAACATCACTTGTAGCGATGCCCTTGTTAACTTCGCAGACCTCAATAAGCTGTCTTCGAATTGCCGTGAAGGTAGCTTTAACAAACTGATGACAAATCCTCCATTTGGCGCATCGGTCAAACGTGTCACACCAAAATCGAGCCATCCTTATCTGGATAATTATGCTTTTGGCAAAGGGAAGAATAGCCAGAAGACAGAAATTTTGTTTATCGAACGATGCTTGGAACTTTTATGTCCTGGTGGCACGATGGGAATCGTGTTACCGGAAGGTATTCTCAATAATGACCGAACTGCCGACGTTCGGCAGCATGTCGAAGACAGAGGGTTTATCAATGCAATAATTTCGCTTCCACAAGACATCTTCGCCTCAACAGGGGCGTCTGTAAAAACAAGTATTCTGATTGTCCAAAAATTCCTAGAAGATGAGAAATTGCGGTATGACCAGGAATCTTCCAACGCTACCGCCGAGACTACCCGTAAATACGCGCCAAAGCGCCAAGCACTTGAGGCTGACTACAGCCTAAGAATAATGAGTTATGGCAGAAATGATCTCTTGGCGCTTGCTAAAGAATTACAAACCAAAAAGAGCAGCTTGGAGCAGTGCGTTAATCCAACCCAGCGTAAGGAACTAAAAAAAGACCTTCAATCTATCCAGTCGCAACTCGATAAGTCTGCCACGGTGGAAGATCAAGCTCACCAGCGCCATTTACTCGCTGAAAAAGAGCGGTTACTTCGCCAACTTGAGGTTGTTATTAAGGGGGAGGCTAGGTCATTATTAAAACATCGCGTTAATTACCCCGTGTTTGCCGCTCACGTCGACCATGTGGGTATCACAGCAACAGGGCAGCCCGACAGAAACGAATTGCCAGAGGTACTAGCGGAATACAAAAAATTTCGCTTGGGTTCGCCGTTGCAGTTTAAGCCTGTAAGTAATTAGGTGACATTGTGAAAATATTGCATTCAGATTTTTCACAAATAATTCAATGGGACATCAATGCCATTGAACGTTATCGATACCAAAAAGAACATCCAAAATTTCAGCCGCTTGATGAGTGTATTGAAGAAGGCGGGCCGGTAATTCGACCGTTTGACCAGCCTACTGTGGAATGGCCGGTATATGGGGTGGATAACCGAAATGGCGTTTCGCTGGCTTACGTGATGCCAGGAGGCGAATTCAACCAGCCGTACAAGCATATCAAGTATGGTGATTTCGTTCACAACCCAACCAGAGCTAATGTCGGCTCATTTGGGCGTGTTAGAGAGGTTGAGGATAATGCACTTACTAGCCCAGATTATCAGGTCTGGCGTATTCGATCAGGCTATCTTCCTGAGTTCATGGAGGTGCTGATTAAGACAAAAAAGTTTTTATCTCTCGTAGATATACATCGTGTTGGTGCGGTTAAAAGGCGCTTATTTGTTGCAAACCTCAAAGCAATGCACCTGCCACGCCCATCTCTGGCGCAACAGAAAAAAATGGTGGGCGCCTTTCATTTTGAGTCGGCTAAAATTAAGATGTTGGAAGACGAGGAAAATATTGCGCTACTGGCCTTCGATAAATTCCTCTCAATAGAATTTGGTTTTAACCCGGATTGCTTCAGCAAAAAGGGCTTTAGTGAAGAGGTGGATTTCAGCGGCCTTGATCGATGGGACTTACCGTTTTTCCGTACAGGTTATGTCGCACTCCATGAATGGTTTGACAAATATCCATGTGCATTAACGCTGGGTGAAGCAGCAATTTTCCGCTTTGAGGGGTGGGAGGCCAATGATTTTCCTGATGGCGAATTTGGCTACTTGGAGATCGGCGGAGTTCACAAAACGGATGGTGTTGTTGATCTGACTCCAACATCTGTGTTCGACGCTCCCTCACGAGCGCAGTATAGGTGCTTCAGTGGCGACATCCTTATCTCTATGACTCGGCCATATTTAGGCAAGATCGCAATGATTGAGGATATGGGGGATGGCTGCGTTTGCTCTTCAGGATTTTCCGTAATTTCCGGGACGCGCGGCGATCTCGATAAGGACTACCTCTTTTTCATTCTTCGATCTGTCATCGGTATGAGTCAGTTCGAGCAACGGATGTCTGGTGGTTCGTATCCAGCCATATCTCAACTCCAGCTTGAGAAAATTAGAATTCCTATACCTTCGCCAGAATCTCAAAAGAAGATCGCGGAGTACGGATGGTTGATGCTGAAGGAAGCAAGAAACATATCCCGTAAACGGTTGGATACCGCGAAAAAAGCAATTAAGCCATTTGAGGCTCTTTTTAACTAGGCATCGAGAAAAGCTACGCAATCTGGCGATCAACCCCCTAATTACTAAGATGATAATTTTCCTCGACACTGAATTTACCGGCCTTGGACAGCGTTGGCCAAGGCTTATCTCCATCGGCCTTGCATCCGATGATGGCCTACATTCGTTCTATGCCGAACTGGTGCCGGAAAGTTATATGGAGAAGGTTGATCCTTGGGTGAAGGCGAATGTTCTACCGCTCCTGGATGGTGGCGAGTGCGTCATGGAGCCCGACGTACTACGCCAGAGGCTAGCTGCGTGGATTAAACCGCTGGGCGCCGTGCAGATTGCGAGTGATTCCGGGATTGATTTCGATTTTCTCCGCTCGACCCTTGATCCCTGGCCGGAGAATGTTGATAAGAAGCATCTATTCATCGCTGGTGGCGATTTCGCCGAGACCGTCGATAAGATTCAAGCCGAAGACAAAAGCCTACGCCTGCATCATGCTTTAGACGATGCCAAAGCGATCCGCGCCGGTTGGCTGGCATCTGGACTACGAAACAATCGGAGTATTCCGCCGTGAAACTTCACATCATGAGTGATTTGCACCTCGAATTCTCAACGTTCGATCCACCGGCAACGGATGCCGACGTGGTAGTGCTGGCTGGCGACGTTGGCAAGGGATCGAATGGCATCACCTGGGCTCGCAGCGCATTCCCGGACAAGGAGATATTGTATGTGCCGGGGAACCATGAGTTCTACGGCACGGAGAGGCTTGAAACTCTGGCAGCGATACGGGATGCTGCGCGGGATTGCGGCGTGCATCTGCTCGATGAGGATGAGGTGGTAATTAACGGCGTGCGCTTCTTGGGTTGTATTTTGTGGACAGATTTTTGTCTATTCGGCGATGACAAAAAGCATCAGATGATGGAAGTAGGACAGTTTGGGTTAAATGATTTCCGCGTGATTCGAGAAGACAACCAAGGACTTTTTACCCCGCAACGTTCTATTGAACTTCACGAGAAGTCGCTGGTCTGGCTGAAAGGCAAGCTTGATACACCGTTCGACGGCAAGACTGTGGTGGTAACGCATCATCTGCCGTCAGCCCGGTCAGTAGTGGAGCGATTCAAAGATAGCTCGCTCTCGGCCTGCTTCGCATCCGAACTGGATGGACTGTTTGGGAGGATGGAGCTGTGGATACACGGGCATACTCACGACAACCTAGATTATGAAGTGAACAGCACCCGCGTAATCTGTAATCCCCGTGGGTACGTGACCTATCGCAGACAAGAAAACTTCGATTTCAATCCCAAGCTGGTAGTCGAGATATAACTAGCCGTTTGCCGCATAATGGCTTGCAACATCTTGTTTATTATTGTTTTGTGCGGTTGCTACATAATATCGCAAGAAAGGTAACCCAAAGAAGGCGACCCGCCCGCACCGGCCCTTCGGGCTTCCCTCGGTTTTCCGGGTAAATCGGGCGGCCGCGTTAAACTCGGCCTTTGGCCTCAGACAAACGCAGCCGACGGCCCCCGCTTCACCCGGAAAACCGAGGCGGTTGCAGAGGGGGAAGCGGGTGGTGGGCGGAGTGAGTCGATACTCTCTACATTTTCCCCTCACCCCAGCCCTCTCCCCGCTGGGGAGAGGGGGTTGTTGTGGTTCCTTCCCCTTCAAGGGGAAGGTCAGGATGGGGATGGTGTGGTGTTGATGTTTAGGTCCCCTTGGTTCGCCGCCGAGTAGCGCAGCCAAGCCGGGGGATTTCTGCGAGGACTGTTTGAGCGCAAAGCGCGAGTTCCGCAGCAGCCCGGCTTGGCGAGCAACGCAGGGAACCCGTAGCGTAGCGGAGGGCGGCGGATAGGGGCGGCTTTCTTTGGTTCCTTTCTTTGGCCGTTTAAAGAAAGGGACTAGCCCGTCGGGCTACCCCCGACACCTAAACAACCGCGAAGCGCACAAGATCAATAAAACAAACACCTCGCCTACAAGCCAATAAACACGGGAATCTCCGCCGTATGCCTGTAGATCGCCTATTGACTGGGCTTGCAGCGCAGCATGTGGAACCCATTCGGCGGATTACGCTACGCTAATCCGCCCTACGTGACAAAAAATTACTGTAGTAAGAGGGATGTGCCCTGCGAAAATTAAAGCGTCACGACAAGTTCAAGCTGCCCGTGCATGTTGAACTTCCAGTGGATATGCGCCAATACCGCGCACAACTACGCCGGAGAGTGGGTTTTGAGCCAATCCTTGAGCGCGGCGTTGAGCCGGGTTTGCCATCCGGCCCCGGAAGCGCGGAAGGCGTCAACCACTTCTGCGTCAAGGCGGAGGTTGATATGCGCCTTGGGGCTCCCGGAAGCGGGGCGCCCGCGCTTAGGCTGCAACATTTCTGCGGCGCTTTGTGCGCCGAAGAGCTCCGGCAATACCTCGGCGGCGGGTTTGGCACGACGAAAATCTTCCGCCGTCCACTCGGGGTTCTCATCGTCGATAAGTTCGGGGTTAGGTTTGTGATGCTTAACCATAGCGTTTCATCTCCCGGCCATTGGCCTTACGAAAACTGATGACATGCACGGCATCACCGCGCGGAGTGAAGACCAAGGCATAAAGCCGCTCTTCGACGTATCCGAAAACACGGAATCGGCGTTCGCCATAATCCTTGCGGGTGTCTTCGATGATCACTGCGGACGTCCAGTCCAACTCGACCGCTTGATCGAACGACAAGCCTCGATTTTTGAGATTGGCGGCATCCTTGGCGGGGTCGTAAGTGATCTTCACGCTATTTATTGTAGCCACGGTAAATCATCTTTGCAAGTCAGCGATGCTGACGGCAATTCCGTCTGCCTATATGACTGCTAACGAAGCGCTGATTAAACCTAGAAAAAGCAGTTAGTCCACGAAAAACACAAAAAGCACGAAAAAATTCAAAGAGATAGAAAGTCACAGATTGTCACCCAAAAGGTGAACGATCAAGCTAACACAACATGCTGATTTGTTTCGTGTCTTTCGTGATTTTCGTGGATGAATTGCCGTTTTTAGGTTAAATGACAAATCGTCATTCCGGCGAAGGCCGGAATCTAGAAAATTCAAAGCGCTGGACACCGGCTTTCGCCGGTGCGACGAATAAATCCGCCGTTCCCTAAACTCTCTCCCCGCCCAGCGCTTCGACCAGATCAGCCAGCAACCTGGCCAGTTCCCCGGTCATCAGGGTGAAGTCGAGGTCGAACAGTTCTTCGCTGCTTTCGGCCTGGGATTCGGCTTCTTCCTTGAGGATGTCCAGGAAGGCGAGGCGCTTGATCTGGAGCTGCTCGGTGAGGACGAAGGAGATCTTGTCGTTCCAGGTCATGCCCAGCCGGGTTGCGCTCTTGCCGGCGGCGATGTGGGCGCGGATTTCATCTCCCTCCAGGTCGTGGCGGACGTAGCGCACTGTCGCCTTGCCCTCGTCGATGGAGCGGAGCTCCAGTTCGCGGTCGATGGTGAACCCGGACGGGGCTTCATTCCCGGCGAGCCAGCCGGTCATGGCCGCGACGGGCGAGAGCTGGGTGTGCAGCTGCTTGAGCGGCAGGTCGTCGAGGGTTTTGACTAGCAGTTCCAGGACTTCGTCCGCCTTGGCCGGGGAGGCGGCATCCACCACCAGCCAGCCGTTGACCGGGTCGATCCAGGCGAAGGTGGTGCGCCGAAGCGCGAAGGCGCGGGGGAGAAGCTCGTCGGCGAGGCGTTCCTTGATCTCCTTGGTCTCCTTGCGCCCGACGCGGTGGCCCTGCTGCGCTTCGAGTTCGGCGATGCGGTCCTTGGCGAACTGGTTGACGATGGCGGCGGGCAGCAGTTTCTGCTCCACGCCCAGGGCGATCAGCAACTGCCGGTTCAGTGCGTGGACCAGCGGCCCGTCGCCTTGGGGGGAAACCCAGCCGCGGCTTTGCTTGTCCAGGCCGCCGCAGGGCTGCAGCGGCTGGCGGGAAAGTTTTTCTTCCAGGGCGGCGGCGCTCATGGCCCAGTCGGTGGGAAGGCGATAAATGAAGGTGTTTTTAAACCACATGGCGGGTACTCGAAAAAGGGGGCGATTATACAGCCCGCATGAAAAAACGGGGGTGGGGTTTAAGCCGCGATGGCGTAATCGGTTTCGTCGTCAACCTGCGTGAGCGGCACGCCGGCTTCACGGATGGCTTGTAGTTTATTCTCCAGCGCGGCTCGTATCGGCTCGTAGTCCGCTTGCGGCGGCGGGTAGCCTTGCCATCCTTCCGGCGTGTGGGTGTCCAGGTTGTAATAAGCGTAGGGGGCGATCTTGTCCTCGATGTCTTCGGTCACGATGGTCAGCCGGTAGCCGCTGAAAGCACCGGGTTCGCCCGTTTCGTGGGGGACGACGCTTTCTTCGAAGTCGATAAACTGGTTGTCCGTTTCCTGAAGGTAGCCCGGCAGCGACGCCAGCAAATCCGCGATTTGCAGGTGCGTCAGTTTCGCCGCTTGGGTGCTGATCGCTTGCAGGTAATCTTCGTGGTTGATTTCCCAGCGCGCCACGGTAACCTGCCGCTCGTTTTCCACCTGGCCGGAGAACAAGCCGCGAATGTTCACCATGTCGGAAATGTTCACGCAAAACATTTCCGGGGTCAGCCCTTTCAGGTCGAACCGGGCCAGCTCGGCGGAAGGCAAAACCTGGATATAGCTTGCCCAGCCGGAGCCCTTGCGCACCAGTCCAGGCTTGACCTGGTAGTGAAGGATCAGGGTTTTGCCCTGTATGGTGATGAGTATTTTTTTCAAAATGATTTCTTCAAGTCGGGGGTGTGGCCTGCGGATGCGATCTATTTTACCTGTCGGGGGTCTGAAGTATAACAATGCCTGGCATCCAATGCCGGTTTCGCAACTTGTTTTGCCATCCTGTAGGATAATGTTCGTCGATATCCGCTATCGCAGGCTGGCTGAAGCCTAACCTGCAACCCGAAAATTCAGAAAGAGGTCACGTGTCGAATCTTTATTTTATCCTCCGGCGCCCTGGCGCCGTTGCAGCCACCCATTCCGGGTCCTTTCATGCCGACGATGTACTGGCGGCGGCGGCATTGCGCCTGGTAAATCCGGCTTTGCCCGTTCTGCGCACGCGCGACCAGGTGCAGCTGGATGCGGCGGACATCCTGTTCGATGTAGGACGTGTTTTTGACCCGGCGACCTGCCGCTTCGACCATCACCAACTGGAGTACAAGGAAGCGCGCGAGAACGGTATCCCTTACAGTTCGTTCGGCCTGGTATGGCGTGAACTGGGGGCCGAGCTTTGTGAATCCGAGGCCGCGGCATCCAGGGTCGATCGCTGGCTGGTGCAAGGCGTGGACGCCATGGATTGCGGCATTACCTTGAGCAAGGAAACCCTGCCCGTGACGCTGATGTCGATTTCCACGGTCCTTGGCGGCTTCAATCCCGGCTGGCAGGATGTCACGTCCGCGGATGCCAGGAACGAGGCCTTCGAACGTGCCGTCAGCATGGCAACAGTTGTGCTGCAAAACACGATCAGAGATGCCAACGGGTTTGAAAAGGCGCGCGCCATTGTGGCGCAAGGAGTCTTGCTGGAAGCGGGGCGGGTGCTGTTGCTGGAGCACGACGTGCCGTGGAAGGATGCCGTGCTGGGATCGAACGAGTATGAGCACCTGCTGTACGTGATTTCCCCCGATGCCCAGGCGAAATGGCATGTGACCGCCGTTCCGGATCATGCAGGCAGCTTCAACAACCGAAAATCCCTGCCTTTGGCCTGGGCCGGGCTGGATGGCGAAGAACTGGACGCCGTCATCGGCATCCAAGGCTGCGTGTTCTGCCATCGGGGGCGCTTTGTCGCAGGACACAAGACGAAAGATGGGGCGATGGAGATGGCGCGCCTGGCATTAAAGGATTAAAAAACGGAAGATGCTGACCGCAGAAATTCAATCTCTGTCGGTCTTGGGCGATAATCGCCCCGACTTGCGAGGCCCCTTATTTCTGCCGTTTCATCATCTCCTGAATTTTCGGGTCTTTCATTATTTCGTCGATGTTCATGTTCTTCATGTTCGGCATGATCACGTCACCGGGCTTCTGGCCGGGCTTGCAGGGGCCGAGCCATTTGGCTTCCAGGGTCATTTTCGATTCGGTTAGACCATGCATCGGCGGGTTGTAGCGAGTTTTCATGTTGCCCTTGTAGGCTGAATCAAAGGCGCCGACGAATACGGCATCGGATGTCGCCGTGGAGCCCTCGAACTTGCAGACCGAATGCAGGGTGACCTTGTTGCCTTGGGGCTTGACGTCCATCACGCTGCAGTCGGGTTTCCCTTTGTTCACACGCTGCTGCATGAGATCGTCAGTGTTCTGGTCGATGCACTGCTGGATGGCGCCCATGTTGGGCATTCCCTCCATTTGTGAGTTTATTTCCCACAGACCGGACTTGCGTTTCGGCGTATCGGCGGCGAGCGCGCCTCCTGCCAGCGAGGTGGCGGCCAGGCCGAGCAGCAGCAGGGAGAAAATTCTACGGGTGTCGAATCTGCGTTTCATGATTGCTCCTTAGTTTAGAGAGTCAGAAATTGGGGTTTTGAGATTTTCAGTTAGATCAAATCTGAACGATGACGGTCTACCTTAGCTCTTTCTTTCCATCACCGCGGCAAAGAATCCATCCGTGCCATGCACGTGCGGCACGAGCTTGAAGTATTTGCCCGTGTCCAGCGCGATGTTCTGCTGCGCCAGCACCTCGCTGGCGGCATGCAATTCGAATTCCGGGTGCGCGGCGAGGAAGGCCTCGACGATCTGCTCGTTTTCTTCTTCAAGGATGCTGCAAGTGGCGTACACCAGCCGTCCGCCGACCTTGACCAGGCGTGCAGCGGCGGTGAGGATGGCGGCCTGTTTTTGCGTCAGTTCCTCGATATCCTGCGGCTTCTGGCGCCATTTGAGATCGGGGTTGCGGCGCAGGGTGCCGAGCCCGCTACACGGCGCATCGACCAGCACGCGGTCGAGCTTGCCGGCGAGGCGCTTGATCTTGATGTCGTTTTCGTTGCTGATCAGCTGGGGGTGCAGGTTGGACAGACCGGAGCGCTTCAGGCGCGGCTTGAGCTGGGTGAGGCGCTTTTCCGACACGTCGAAGGCGTAGATCCGCCCTTGGGAGTGCATCAGCGCGCCTAGTATCAGGGTTTTTCCGCCGGCGCCGGCGCAGAAGTCCGCGATCATCTCGCCGCGCTTCGGCGCCACCAGGTAGCCGATCAGCTGGCTGCCCTCGTCCTGCACCTCGATCTTGCCGGTGAGGAACAGGGGATGGCGGTTGATTGCCGGCTTGTCCTTGATTCGCACGCCGACCGGGGAATAGGGGGTTGCTTCGGCGGGGATGCCGTCGCGCTTCAGGATCGCCAGCACTTCATCGCGGTTGGCGCGCACGGTGTTGACGCGCAGATCCAGCGGGGCGGAATGCTGCATGCCGCGCGCCAGGGCGAGGATTTCCTCTTCCGGCATGCGTGCGACCAGCCGTTCCGTCAGCCAGTCGGGGAAGTCGACCCGTATCGCCAGCGGCAGGTCATCCGTGGGCACCGCCTTGACCTGCTTCAGCCATACGTTTTCTTCCTTGTGCAGCAACGGCTCCAGTTCGCGCAGGCTCAGGCCCTGCACTTTCGCCAGCAACGCCAGAATCAGGTGGCGCGGCGAGGTGTGGGGCGCGGCGAGGTGCTCCAGCAGGCGCTTGCGGCGCAGCACGGCATACACCGTTTCGGCGACGAAGGCGCGGTCCTTGGGACCCAACTCGTGGTTGCTGCGGAAATAGCGGCTCAAGCTCGCATCGGCCGGATGGGTCAGCGGCAGGATGTCGATCAGGGCGTGTACGGCGTGGCCGAGGCGGGTAGTGGAGAGTTGCATGGGTTATTCGTTCCAGTGGGTAATGGGTGAGGGGCAATGGGTAATGGGTGGTGCGGAAAACCGGCGACGGCACGGGTTTTGACTTTTCCCTTCACTCATTACCCATCACCCATCACGGAGTTAATTCGATCTCGTTCGCCAGCAGCACCAGCCCATCGCCATCCTTGTCAAGCTGGCTGATTTTGACCGGCAGGTAATGGTAGTCGGCGGCGAGCCAGACTTCGGTATCCTTTTCCCCCTCTTTGCGATGCTTGCCGAGGTGCAGGGTGTTCAGCACGCCCATCGGGGTTTCCAGCGCTTCTTCCACGACCCAGTAGGCATAGCTGTCGAGTTTTCTGCCGTTGGTCATCTGCAATTTCACGGTGCTGCTTTGCGGCGGGGCGAAGGCGAGCTGGTACATGAAGCTTAACAGATCCTGGGTTCCTTCCGGCAGTTTCAGCGTCTGTTTGCTGCCGCCGCTGGCGAGGGTGAGGGTCATGGCATTCCAGTCGAACTCGGCGGTATCGGTCTTGCCCGCGCCGCCTTTTCCCCGCTCAACCCGGTAGTTGGCGGGTCTTAGTCCGGCGGGCGTGATTTCCCCCCGGCTTTCCTGGATGAACTTGCCGGATGCAAACAGGGAGAACAGGCCGCTGGCTTCGGCCACGCTGGAAATCGTATAGCGCTCGCCGTCGAGTGCCCATACTTGCTCGGCGCGGCCCACGCTGATGCCGTTCTGCCCCTTGAACAAGGTGAACCGGGTCGTCACCCGCTGCGGCATGGCGGGCAGTGCCGGGGCTGGCGCCACGGTGGGGGATGCCGGGGCGGCAGGCTCTGGCTCCACGGCGGGCGATGGCGCGGCATGGGGCTGGATTTCGGGTGCCGCCGCGGCTTCCACGGCCGGGGCGGTGGTTTTTTTTACGGGGCGGGGTTTGGGTTTCGCGGCAGGCGGTGGCTTGGCCGCTGCCAGTTTCGCCGGAGGAGGAGGGGGGCTGAGCCTGGCCTCCAGAACCGGGGCGGGGGCCAGGCTGACCGGCAGGGAAAATTGCGGGCCCAGCAACAAGGCGAGGTGCGCCGCCAGGGAAAGCCCCAGCACCCAAAGCAGCGTTTTTAGCCGATCCGGCATGGGGTTGGTAGGGTGGGCACGTGCGTGGGAGCGACCTCCAGGTCGCGATTTTCGCGGCGAGGACGCCGCTCCCACAGCACAAAAAACGTGCCCACCCTACAGCTCGCCCTCGAAAGTCAGGGAGGTCAGGTTCTGTTCCAGCTTGCCGCCATTGTGTTCCTCGATGACGATCCGCACCGGGAAATAGTGGCGCTTTTTCGCCAGCCAGATTTCCGTACCGTCCTCATCTGCGGTGCGCTGCTTGACCAGATGGATCGTCTGAAATTGCCCTGCCGGCGTGGTGATTTTTTCTTCCCCGGCCAGTTTGTAATGGTAAAGGTTGAGTTTCTTGCCGGAGGTCATGAACAGCCGGATATCGTCTTTTCCCGGCGACGCGAACATGAACTGGTACTGCAGGCTGATGCGGTCCTGGGTGCCGGGTTCGAGGGCGACGCTTTCGGATCTGCCGTCGAAGCGGTGGATGAGACTCATCTTTTCCCAGTCGAAATCGGCCTGGACGGTCTTGGCCGGATCGGCGGCGCGATGGTGCTCGAAGTGACGCGGGCGCAGGCCTTGGCTGGTCACCCCCCCGTTGCTGATCAGGCGGATTTTCCCCTTCATGAACAGGGCGTAAACGCCGATGGCGGAGGTGACGCTCTCGATCTGATAGCGGCCCTCGGTCTGTTTGAAGCTTTCCGTGACGGTGCCGATTTGCTGGCCTTGCTTGGTGAGGCTGTAGGTGGCGGTGACCTGGTGCGGGGCGGCGGCCAGCGCCGCACCCATCCACAGGCTGCACAGTGCGGCAAGTAGCCGCTTCATCACGCTTCCCACGGCGAGCGCAAAGCGGTTTCGCGCGACGCCATATCCACAGGCTGCTGATTTTGCAGGATGACGTTGCCATCCGGGGTGACGCTCAGCCGGTCTTCGGCAAACCAGCGGATCGCCTCGGGGTAGATCTTGTGTTCCTGTTCCAGCACCCGTGCGCCCAGCATCTCCTCGGTGTCGCCGGGCAGCACCGGCACGGCTGCCTGGACGATGATCGGCCCCTTGTCGAGGTTGGGGGTGACGAAATGTACGGTGCAGCCATGGATCTTCACCCCCTCGCTCAGAGCGCGGGCGTGGGTGTTGAGGCCGGTGAACGCCGGCAGCAGCGACGGATGGATGTTGATCAGCCGGCCATTGTAATCCTTGACGAAGTTCGGCGTGAGGATGCGCATGAAGCCCGCCAGCACCACCAGGTCGGGGTTGAATCCGGCGATCCCGGCGGCCAGGGCGGTGTCGAATTCCTCGCGGGTCTGGTGGTCGCGGTGGTTCAGCGCAAGGGCGGGAATGCCGTGCTGCTGGGCGACTTCCAGGCCGTGGGCGTTGGGGTTGCTGCTGATGACCGCGGCGATCTTGACCGGCAGCTTGGCCTCCAGGATCGCTTGCATGTTGCTGCCGCGCCCGGAGATGAGAATGACGATGGACTTCATTGCACCACGGTCTGGGGCTGCCCTTCGGCGCGCGTTTCGACGTTGCCGATCTGCCATACCGTTTCGCCCGCGTCGCGCAGTAGCTGCATGGCGCGCTCGGCATCCGCAGCGGCGACGATCACCGCCATGCCGATGCCGCAGTTGAAGGTGCGGTGCATTTCCTTTTCGGCCACGTTGCCTTCCTGTTGCATCCAGGTAAACAGCGGTGGCATGTCCCAGCTGTTTTTCCGGAGAACGGCTGTCAGGTTTTCCGGCAGCACACGCGGGATGTTTTCGAGCAGGCCGCCGCCGGTGATGTGGGCCATGCCCTTGACCGGCAGCTGTTCCATCAGCGCCAGCATCGGCTTGACGTAGATGCGCGTCGGCGCCAGCACCACGTCGCGCAGGGGGCGACCGTGGAAATCGGCATTCAGGTCGATGCCGCTGCGCTCGATGATCTTGCGGATCAGCGAATAGCCGTTGGAGTGCGCGCCGCTGGAGGCGAGACCGAGCACGGCGTCGCCGGCAGCGATGGTGGAGCCGTTGATGAGCTTGTCTTTTTCCGCCGCGCCGACAGCGAAACCGGCGAGGTCGTATTCGCCCGCCGGGTACATGCCGGGCATCTCGGCGGTTTCGCCGCCGATCAGCGCGCAACCGGCCTGTTCGCAGCCGGCTGCGATGCCCTTGATGACATCGGTGGCGGTGGCGACATCGAGCTTGCCGCAGGCGAAGTAGTCGAGGAAGAACAGCGGCTCGGCGCCCTGCACCAGGATGTCGTTGACGCTCATCGCCACCAGGTCGATGCCGACGGTGTCGTGCTTGTCGAGCATGAAGGCGAGCTTGAGCTTGGTGCCGACGCCGTCGGTGCCGGAGACCAGCACCGGGTTCTGGTATTTTTTCGAGATCTCGAACAGTGCGCCGAAACCGCCCAGGCCGCCGAGCACTTCGGGCCGCATGGTGCGCTTGGCGAACGGCTTGATGTTTTCCACCAGCGCGTCGCCGGCGTCGATGTCCACGCCGGCATCGCGGTAGCTCAGGGGGTTTTTGGTTGGATCGGGCTGGTTCAAGGGAGGCTCCGCGTAAATTTGGAAATTGTGGTATTTTAACTCAAATGGACACGAAACGCCTTGAAGAACTCAATCTCAACCACCTGTGGTGGCTGCTGCCGGTCGCCGCGGTAGGCGGGCTGTTTTACCTGCTCAGCGCTATCCTTGCGCCGTTCCTGTTCGCGGCCATCCTCGCCTACATCTGTAACCCGCTGGTAGACCGGCTGGACGGCCTGAAAATCCCCCGCACCCTCGGCACCATTCTGGCCATGGTGTTCCTGTTCTGCTTGTTCGCCGCCCTGCTGCTGATCATGATCCCGCTGTTCGAGCAGCAGGTGTCCTTGTTCATCGAGCGCCTGCCGGGCTATCTGGACTGGTTCAGGCAGCATCTGGCGCCTTGGCTGCAAGCCCGGTTCGACGTGGAGTTGCAGCTCGACAGCGCGCATCTCAAACAGGCACTGGCCGAGCATTGGCAAAGCGCCGGCGGCTTCGCCACACAATTCCTGCCCTCGCTCGGAAGCGGCGGGCTAGCTCTGGTGGGTTTCTTCGCCAACCTGGTGCTGGTGCCGGTGGTGCTGTTTTACGTGCTGCGCGACTGGAATCGGATCGTCGCCGGCATCGACGAGGTGATTCCGCGCCGCTGGCACGAGCAGGTCGGCGCGGTGGCGCGGGAGGTGGATGAGGTGCTGGGCGGCTTCCTGCGCGGCCAGATCTCGGTGATGCTGCTGATGAGCCTGTTTTTCGCGCTCGGCCTGTGGCTGGTCGGGCTGGAACTGGCCTTGCCTATCGGCATCATCGCCGGCTTGCTGGTGTTCGTGCCTTACCTCGGCATGATCGTCGGCCTGACCCTGGCCACGCTGGCGGGATTGATGCAGTTCCAGAGTCTGGGCGGAATGCTGCCGGTGTGGATCGTGTTCGGCGCCGGCCAAGTATTGGAGGGGGTGGCGGTGACGCCTTGGCTGGTGGGTGACCGCATCGGCCTGCATCCGGTGGCGGTTATTTTTGCCGTGCTGGCGTTCGGGCAGCTGTTCGGGTTTTTCGGCGTGCTGCTGGCATTGCCGATGGGCGCGGTGCTGCTGGTGGGGCTGAGGGTGTTGCGGAAGGGCTACCTGAAAAGCGGCTTGTACCGGTAGGTTGGTTTGCAAATCGGCACAAACACTACACATCACTCTGTGGCGCATAGTGCAAGTAAAAACGCCCCGGAGCCTTGGCTCCGGGGCGTAGCATTCAAGCGCTAATGCTTAGGCGGCTTGGATGTTGGAAGCTTGCTTACCCTTGGGGCCTTGGGTGATTTCAAACTGCACCTTTTGACCTTCTTTAAGGGTTTTGAATCCGCCCATCTGAATCGCGGAGAAGTGCGCGAACAAATCTTCGCTGCCGTCGTCCGGAGTGATGAAGCCGAAACCCTTGGAATCGTTAAACCATTTTACAGTACCAGTTGCCATTACGTAGTCCCTTGCTAATAAAAATACGGGAAATCCCGCGAAAATGCCTGAATTCCAAGACTGCAAACGGCGAAACCGATAGTGCAAAAAACTTGAATCCAAACACCAGTGTGTTTTTACGCCTTATATTTTTGCAAGTCAAGCGATAATTATTCCGAATGATTTTGTTTCGTTTTGGCGGCGCGAAAAATCCGGGATCACTGCATGAACCGGAACGGTTCCATCTCCACCGATTCAACCCGTGCACCCAGCAGCACGAGCGTCCCTTCCAGCCGGTTATCGCCGGTGTCGCTGAACTCGAAATGATAGGTCCGCCGGATTGCCAGGTGTCCCTGTGAATTTCGCTTCAGCGCCAGGGCGGTGACGGTAACCGTGTCGTCGAGAAATTGGACGCCGGCGCTGAGACAGGCGCGCTTGCCCGCGTTGCGCGCGGTTTCGAGGGCGCGCAGGCCGTCGAGCCAGAATCCGGCGAGCGCGGCAAGCAACAGGATGAAAAGCAGATCCGTGAAATCCATCGGCGAAAAAACAGGATGAATGAAACGCCGAATCATACCCGGTTTTTACGAACCGCTGCAGGCACGGCTCAAGCTGATAGAATATCGATAACCTGATTTGCCATTAAAAAATGAAACAGCTACTGCTCGAAATCTCCCCCGACTTCACCCCCACGCTGGACAACTTTGTTGCCGGGCGCAATGCGGAAGTGCTGCAAGCACTGAGCGAAAGCGCTGCCGGCGCGCAGCCGGAGCGCTTCATTTACCTTTGGGGAGAGCCCAGCGGCGGCAAGACGCATTTATTGCATGCCTTTGTGGAGGCGGTTTCGCGGCGCGGGTTGAAATCGGTTTACGTGCAGTGCGGCGCGGCGCTGCCGGATGATCTGGAAGGTTGCGACGCCGTGGCGCTGGACGATGTCGACCGGCTCGACGGCGAGGGCCAGATCGCGCTGTTCAATCTCTACAACCGGCTGCGCGAGGGCAAGGGGCGGCTCCTGACCAGCGGGCCGTGCGCCCCGGCCCAGCTCCCGATGCGCCCGGATTTGGTGACCCGGCTCGGCTGGGGGCTGATCTATCAAATTCATGGCCTCAGCGACGACGAGAAGGTGCAGGCGCTGCACGCCCACGCCGCAAGCCGCGGATTCCGGCTCGGCGCCGGGGTGGCGGAATATCTGCTGCGCCACTGGCGGCGCGATCTGCCGTCGCTGCTGGGAGCGCTGGATACGCTGGATCGCTATTCCCTCGAAACCAAGCGCCCCATCACCGTACCGCTGTTGCGGGAAACATTGCGCCTGGAAGTCTGATCCCGCAATGCCGCATTTGCTGGTCGACCTTTCCTATCACGGCTTCGGTCATATCGCACAGACCGCGCCGGTGGTCAACGCGCTGGCGGAACGCCTGCCCGGCCTGCGCGTGACGTTGCGCAGCGGGGCGCCGCAGGCACTGCTGGCGCAGCGTTTTCACTGCGATTTCACGCTGATTTCAAGGGCGCTCGATTTCGGCATGGAGATGGCGGATGCGGTGGGGGTGCGCGTGGAGGAAAGCGCCAGGGCCTATCGGGATTTTCATCGTGACTGGAAGGGCAGGGTGGCGCGTGAAGCCGAGAACATGGCGGCGCTTGCGCCCGATCTGCTGTTCGCCAATGTGCCTTACCTCAGTCTTGCCGCCGCGGCCGGTGCGGGAATTCCCTCGGTGGCGATGTGTTCCCTGAACTGGGCGGACATCTACGCCCATTACTGCCACGACCGGCCGGAAGCGCCGGAAATTCACAGCCAGATGCTAGCTGCCTACCGCAGCGCGGCGCACTTTCTCCAGCCCCTGCCCGGCATGGCGATGGAGAATTTGGCGAATCGTCGCGCCATCGGCCCGCTTGCCCGGCTGGGACGCAACCGCCGTGCCGAACTGGACGCCCGGCTGGGGATTTCGTCCGCCGACCGGCTGGTGCTGATCGCCATGGGCGGCATCGCCTTCCGCCTGCCGCTGGAGTGTTGGCCGCGCATTTCCGGCGTGCGCTGGGTGGTGCCGTCTTCCTGGCAGGCGCGCCATTCCGACGCGGTGGAACTGGAATCCCTGGACATGGATTTCACCGATGTGCTGGCTTCCTGCGATGCGCTACTGACCAAGCCGGGCTACGGCAGTTTTGCCGAGGCGGCCTGCAATGGGGTGCCGGTGCTGTATCTCGACCGCAAGGACTGGCCGGAGGCGCCGTATCTGGTGGAATGGCTGAAGCGGCAGGGGCGCTGCATGGAAGTGGAGCGCGCCGCGCTGGAACGGGGTGCCATCGCGGCGCCACTGGAAGCACTGTGGGCGTTGCCGCCCGCAACGCCGGTCGAGCCCGAAGGGATAGCGCAGGCTGCGGATTTGTTGCAGGACTTGCTAAGTTAGCCGCGCTGGGCTTCCTCGGCCTCGATCTGCTTATGCACTTCCGCCATGTCGAGCCCGCGCACTTGTTCGATCAGCTGCTCCAGCCCGGAGGCAGGCAAGGCGCCGGCTTCGGCGTAGATCACCACTTTTTCGCGAAACACCATCAGGGTCGGGATGGAACGGATCTGGAAATGGCCGGCAAGCTCGGTTTCCGCTTCGGTGTTGACCTTGGCAAAGGTGATGTCGGGGTGCTTCTCCGAGATTTGCTCGTAGGTGGGGGCGAAAGAGCGGCACGGGCCGCACCACGGCGCCCAGAAATCCACGATCACGATATCATTGCCAATGACGGTGCTCTCGAAATTGTCCTGGTTAAGGTCAACGGTTGCCATGCGGGTTTCTCCAAAAAAGGGTGGGCACCGAGAGGCGCTATAATCTAGCTCTTCGGCGCAAAGCGATAAAATATCATTAAGTGCTAATATAGTCTACTGTCGAGGCCGTTGTCAGGTGATGCCATGAATCCAAGCACTATTCCCGATGCCCTGCTGCTGCTTGCGCCCGGCTGCCCGCACTGTCCGGCGGTGCTGGAGGGCTTGAGCGGTCTGCTCAAGGAGGGCGTGATCGGGCGGCTGGAAGCGGTCAATGTCGCGCTACGCCCGGAACGCGCGGCGGAACTGGGCGTAAGGACGGTGCCGTGGGTAAGGATCGGCCCGTTCGAGCTGGAGGGCGCGCAGGCGCCTGCCGAATTGCGCCGCTGGGCCGAGCAGGCCGACAGCCTCGATGGCATGGCGGATTATTTCTTTCAGATGCTGACCAGCGGCCGCCGCGCCAGGGTCGAGGAGATGGCGCGGCAGGAGCCGTCGCGGTTGCGGGCGCTGGTGCGTTTGATGGAGAGGGCGGATGCCGGCATGGCGGTGCGCCTGGGGATAGGCGCGGTGCTCGAAGAACTGCATGGCAGTGGGCTTGCCGAGGTAATGATTCCTGAATTGGGGGCGCTGGCCCGAAATGGCGACGCGCTCACCCGCGCCGATGCCTGCCATTTCCTGTCCTTGATCGGTGGCCCGCAGGTGGCATCCTGGTTGCGAGCCTGCCTCGACGACGAGGACAATGAGGTGCGCGAAATCGCCGCCGAGGCATTGGAAGAACTGGGAATGAATCGATGAGCAAGGCATTCACGCGCGAGAACGACGACGCGGAAGAGGAGGATCTCGAACCGGCACAGCAACTGCCGCTGGGGCTGAAAAACTACATCACCCCGGCGGGATACCAGAGCCTCAAGGACGAGTTCGACCAGCTCTGGAAGGTGGAGCGTCCGGCGCTGGTAAAGACCATCACCTGGGCCGCCTCCAACGGCGACCGCTCGGAAAACGGCGATTACATCTATGGCAAGAAGCGGCTGCGAGAGATCGACCGGCGCATCCGCTTCCTCTCCAAACGCCTGGACAACGCCGAGGTGGTCGACCCGGCCGAGCGCGAGGAATGCGACCAGGTATTCTTCGGCGCCACCGTGACGGTGTGCGGCCAGGATGGCGTTGAACACACCTACAGCATCGTCGGCGTGGACGAGGCCGATGCCGGGCGCGGCCGGATCAGCTGGGTTTCGCCGCTGGCGCGGGCGCTGCTCAAGGCGCGCGAGGGCGACGTGATCAGCCTGCAGACACCGGGCGGGAAGGAAGAGCTCGATGTAACGGAAATCCGCTACGTGGCGCTGGGTTTGAACTGATCGGCGCTTTTCCGTCCGACCGCTTGGTCGAGGAAATCAATCAATTCCCCGGCATGGCGCTCCGTCTCGCGGGATGTATCGTGGTCGCCGGCCAGGATCAGCAAACGTACCTGCTCGCCGGGCCGCCGGGCGTAGATCGCCATGGCGTCCGCGACCGGCACGGTGGCGTCATCGCTGCCGTGCACCAGCAGCACCGGGCAGCGGATCTGGCGGATGGTGTTGCGCGGGGCGATGTCGCTGAAGCGGTGGCCGATGGCGCGCTGGACGTAGCGCAGCACAAGGCGCCCGAGCGGGAAATAGGGAACGTGATGCGCGGCGAGGAATCGTCGCATCATGCTTTCCGGGTCGGCAAAGGCGGCAATGCTCGCTACGGCGGAAAGTTCCGGGCGGCGCGAGGCAACCAGGAGCGCCGCTGCGGCGCCCACCGAATGCCCCAGCGTGGCCATCCTGGCGGCGTCCACCTCGGGCTGCAACGCCAGCCAGTCGAGCGCGCGGTCCAGGTCTTCGGCGAAGCGCGGCAGGGAAGAAAAACCGTCGCTATCGCTGCGGCCGTGGTTGCGCGAATCGAACAGGAGCACGGCATAGCCGGCACGATGCAGCGGCTGCGCCAGCGGCAGCATCATTTCGGCGTTGCCGCCCCAGCCGTGCAGCACGGCCACGGCCGGAGCGGGGCCGCTGGCCGGAGGCGGGACGAACCAGGCGAACAGGCGCTTGCCGTTCTCGGTCGGGATCGAGACCTCCCGATACGCCAGGCCGAGCTGTTCCGGACTGCCCCGTTCCCTGATGCGCGGTGCGCGGAAGCCGATGCGGACAATCAAGGGGAATACGGCGGCCAGCGCGGCGATGACCAGCAATAGGGTTGCCACGGTTAACATCTTACATACCTAAAAAGTGCAATTTACCGCAGAGGACGCGGAGGACGCAGAGGAAACGGGGTAGGCAGGGATGGGCGACTTGTAGCCCAACTCGCAAAAACATGGGATTTGATGGTGTGCGCTGTTAGCTTCCTCGTGAGCGCGCAAGGTACGCAAGTCTTTGAATTCCTCCGCGTCCTCTGCGGTTCAAGATTCTTTCCAAGATAATCGATTATTGCTGGCCTCGAAGTTCTTTATAACGGCGGCAGCCCGTACAGCTCCATCAGGAAATTGGTGAACACCGGGGTCTTGCCGGGTTTGCCCGGGTCCTGCCGGTAGCGGGCGCGCACTTCGGCCAGTTTTTTCCGCATCAGCGACTGGGCCTCGGCCTGGTCGATGCGCTTGTGGTCGCGCTCCGTTGCAAGATGGCGGTAATAGGCGAAGACTTCGTCGTCGTAGGGGTTATGGCCGACCCGTTCGATGCGCTTGATGTCGAGCCGGTCCGCCGCCTGCACCTTGGTGATCTTGTTGGCCTTGACCAGACCGGACAGGTATCCCGCCTCCTGCCGCAACGTGTCCTGCCGCGTATCGATCCACGGCGCGGTCGCGCATCCGGCCAGGGCCAGGATCAGGATCAGGGATTTTATGGTCTTAAGCATCATGATGTCCGATCAGTGCTGCAGTTTTCCATACAGCCGGCTGTACAGTCCATCACCCTTGATCAGCTCATCGTGGATGCCCTCCTCGATGATCTGTCCGCCATCGAACACGTAGGCCCGGTCGGCCTGTTTCACCGCGGAGAGGCGGTGGGCGATGATCAGGGTGGTGCGGTTTTTCAGGAATTCGCGCAGCGCGTCGTGCAGTTTCGCCTCGGTTTCGGCGTCGAGCGCCGAGGTGGCCTCGTCGAGGATCACCACCTGCGGGTCGGACAGCACCATGCGCGCAATCGCCAGGCGCTGGCGCTGGCCGCCGGAGAGGCGCACGCCCTGGCGACCGACGATGGTGTCGAGGCCGCTCGGCAGTTCGCGCACGGTAGCGGCCAGTTGCGCCACTTCCAGCGCCTGCCACAGCTGTTCGTCGGTGAGCTCGCGGCCCAGGGTCAGGTTCGTGCGCACCGTGTCGTTGAATAGCGCCGGATGCTGCAGCACGGTGGCGACATGGCTGCGCACCACTTCCATGCCGATTTCGGTCATCGGCACGCCGTCGAAATTCACCGTGCCGGAGTCGGGCGGATAGAGGCCGAGGATCACCTGCACCAGGGTCGACTTGCCGCCGCCGGAAGCGCCCACCAGCGCCACCTTTTCGCCCGGTCGGATTTTCAGGCTGACGCCGTTCAGCACCGGCGTTTCGCCGTAGCTGAAGCAGACGTTCTCGACTTCGACGCCGACGGTATGCTTGCCGGCGAAGGGATTCTTCAGGTGCGGATAGTGCGGCTCTTCCTTCAGCCCGAGCAGGCGGTTGATGCGTCCCAGCGCCGCCTTGGCGGCATAAAAGGCGAACTGGATGCCGAGGATTTCCTGCACCGGCCCCATCATGAACCAGAGGTAGCCGAACACCGCCATCATCTGGCCGATGCTGAGATCGGAGTACACCACCATCAGCATGCTGATGGCGCGGAATACGTCGAAGCCGAACAGGAAGACCATGAACGACAGCCGCGCGGCGGCGTCGCTTCTCCACGAGAAAGCGGCGGCGTGGGTGCGGATGCCGCGCGCCTTGTCGATCACCTGGGCGATGTAGTGGCGTTCGCGGTTGATGGCGCGGATTTGCTGGATCGCGTCCAGGGTTTCGGTGAGCGCCTGCTGGAATAGCTCGAAGGCGCTGTTTTCGCGTTTCTTCAGATCCTTCACGCGCTTGCCCAGCACCGTGGTGAAATAGATCACCGCCGGATTGAGCAGCAGGATGAACAGCGCCAGCTGCCAGTGCATCCACAGCAGCACGATGGCGGTGCCGATGATGGACAGCAGCGCCACCAGGAATTTGGATACCGAGGCGCCGATGAAATTGTCCACCGCATCGAGATCCTTGACGAAGTGCGAGGCGACCGCGCCGCTGCCCAGCGTTTCGTACTCCGACATGGCGATGCGGCTCAAGCGCAGCAGCATCTGCTCGCGCATGCGGAAGACCACGTCCTTGGCGATCAGGGTGAAGCTGCGGCCCTGCCACACGCCCAGGATCAGCGCCGTCAGCCGCAGCGCCAGCGTCAGCACCAGCACCGCGCCGATGTACAGCACCGGCCCATGCCAGGCGGCGGGGAAATGGCCGTTTGTCCAGGCTACCATTCGGCCGGGCTGGTGGAGCAGCACTTCGTCCACCAGCAGCGGCATCAGGAGCGGAATCGGCACGCTCGCCACCGCCGCCAGGATGGCGACGATGTGGGCGCTGATCAGGTCCTTCCTGTGCTCGCGGACGATGCCGAGGATGGAGGGCCAAGTGTAGGAGGTGGGATGTTGGTTGGGCATTTGATAGGTAATAGCTTGGGAGAGGCGAGGGGCTAGAGGCTAGAGGCTAGAGGCTAGAGGCTAGCGGATGTCGGCGCTACGCGCCGGGTTTTTACTAGCCTCAAGTCCCTAGCCTCAAGTCCCTAGCCTCAAGTCCCTAGTCTCTAGTCTCTGGTTTAAAAACTACGGCAGCAGCTTCACGTCCTCGATCACCACATTCTCCAGCGGTACATCCGAGGGCAGGGGGTCGCGCGGCCCGGTTTTCACCTTGGAGATCTTCATGACCACATCCTGGCCTTTCACCACCTTGCCGAACACGGTGTAGCCCCAGCCTTGCATTTTCGGAACGGTATGGTCGAGGAAGGGGTTGTCCCTGACGTTGATGAAGAACTGCGACTTGGCGGAATGTGGGTCATTGGTGCGCGCCATGGCGATGGTGTAGGTCTCGTTTTTCAGGCCATTGGTGGCTTCGTTCCGGATCGGGTAAAAGGTTTCCTTTTCCAGTAGCTTGGTATCGAAGCCGCCGCCCTGGATCATGAAGTTGTCGATCACGCGGTGGAATACCGTGCCCTTGTAGAAGCCGTTCTTGGCGTATTTGAGGAAATTTTCCACCGTCTTCGGCGCCTTGTCCGGGTAGAGTTCGAGCGTGAAGCTGCCGAGATTGGTCTTCATCTCGACCATGGGATTGGCGGCGTAAGCGCTCAGGTTGAGCAGCAGCCCGCAAACGAGGGTTACCAAGCGTACTTTCATTGATCTTCTCTCCGAAGTTGGTTGAAAAAAGTTAAGGTTTCAGGCGGTAAAAACGCGAGTCCAGGGTCAGGCCCTTCAGTCCGTCGAGGCGGCTTCCCACCGCGTCGCCGAGTTTGGTCAGGCGCTCGTCGGGATGGGGGTGGGTCTTGAACAGCAGCGCCACGCTGCCGCTGTCGCCGGCAGCGGAATGGCCGATCTCCTGCAGGATTTCGGGCAGGCCGAAGGCGTCGTAGCCGGCGCGCGCCGCCAGCACCACGGCGATGCGGTCGGCTTCGAACTCGGCATTCTTGTCGAGCGAGCGCGAGACGATTTCCGCGCCGCTGCCGATCAGGCTGTGGATTTTTTCGTCGCCCCCAACCTGCTTCGCCAGCAGCTTGCTGCCGAGATCCACCAGCTGGCTTTGCTGTAAAATTTTCAGGTGATGCTTGCGGATGACGTGGCCGATTTCGTGCGCCAGCACGCCCGCCAGCTCCGCTTCGTTGCCTAGCAGCCGGTATAGTCCGCGGGTGACGAAGACGTAGCCGCCGGGCGCGGCAAAGGCGTTGATGTCTCCCGATTCGATCACGCCGAAGTGCCAGGCGAGATCGGGGCGTTCGCTCTGGCTGGCGACCCAGCGCCCGACGTTGTTAACGTATTTCTGCAGCTGCTTGTCTTTCACCAGCGGCGCGGCGCCGAGCAGGTTGCCGGCAATCTCGCGGCCGATGGCGATTTCTTCCGTCTCGGAATGGCCGCCCAGGCCGGCGGACTTGCCCGGTTTTTGCAACTCGCCCGCGGCCTTTTTCAGTTCCTGGCCGAGATCGAAGCCGTGGGCAGCACCGAGGCACAGCAGCAGACCCAGCCCGGTTAAATATTTAAGGAAGCGCTGATTAAAGAATAAACCGTCATTCCGGCGAAAGCCGGAATCTAGAAAATTAAAAATGCTGGACACCGGCTTTCGCCGGTGCGACGGATAAATCGGTGGATCCTTAACCACTGCGCGGTTCATGGTTGTTCTCCCCGTGCCGGGTCGGGCAGGTAATTTAGCTTGCGCGCAGACAGCTTGCCTTTGGCGGCGAATTTTTTCGCCTCCGCCCGGCTGGTGAGGCTGGATTCGGCCAGCTTCAGTTCGGCCTCGTTGAATTTGGCAGCTTTGAGTTCTTCCTCGTTGAGACCGCGGATGCCGGTGGTGGCGACCACCCGTCCGGTTCCGGCGCGCCCCGAAGCGAGGCCGGCCAGCCCAGCGATTTCCCTGCCGGCCGACGCTTTGCGCGCCTCGCCGCGGCGGATGCTGAGCATGCGCACCCAGCCGCTGCCCCGGGCGCTTTTTACCCGGAACCAGCCGCCGTCCTTCTTCAGGATTTCCACCTTGTCGCCAGGGGCCAGTTTGCCGACGGTTTTGGCGTCGCGGAACGGTTCGGTTTTCAGTTCGTCCGCCTTGACCGCGGCGCCGGTCTCGCCAGCATGGGCGGCCGGCGCCGCCAGCAGCAGCGCGGCCAACAGGATACGAAAATAGCGTGTCGTGTGCATCATGATTTTCCTTTTTCCACTTTCCAGCGTAGCAGCGTTTCTGCGAACAGTGCGCGCCAGCTGTCGCATGCCTCATCCCCGCCGGTGATCGGCCCTTCGTGGACGAACCAGTCCACGTCATTATCCGCATTTGCGGCGTGCTTCCGCAAGAGAGGTTCGATGGCCTGCGAAATTGTGTTGATATCGCGGGCGATGCGCAGCCGGCTGTTCTCGTCGTCCGCCGGGCGCAGCCAGGAAATTGCCAGGGTGTCCTCGAACAGGCCCCAGATGCCTTTTTGCCGGCCCTTGAGGATTTCCACGCTCTTTGTTGCGCTGCCGCTTTTTTCCAGTTGGCGGCGGATTTTTTCGCGCGCGGCTTCGCTCAGTGTGCCTGCCGGCACGCCCAGGCGGATCAGCATCAGTACGCCGTGCAATTCGCCGCCAAGTTCCTGCGAAGCCCGCACCGCGCTTATCTCCAGTGCCTTGCCGGTGGCGAAAGCGTACAGCCGGGCGAGGGTGAAGTAGGCCAGGCCGAGGGTGACCGGGCCGGTCAGGTTGATGTAGGTGGTGGTGAAGTTGATGCTGGCGTAGGAGATGGCCAGCAGGATGAACTGCGAAGCGCCGAACAGCCGGTCGAACTTGTCCTGCCCGACGTTGCGGTAGAACCCCCAGGCGGTCGCCCAGACGATGGCAAGCGTCAGCAGCAGGTAGGCGATGCGGGCATCGGGAAAGCGCAGGTAGTCGTCGTGCTTGAAATTGTCGATGGCGGTGGCGAGGATTTCCACGCCGGGATGCATGCGGCTGAGCGGCGTCGGCTTGATGTCGAACAGGCTGGGCGCGGTCGAGCCGACGATCACGATCTTGCCGGTGAATTCGTCCGGCGGGCGCTGTTTGTTCTTGCGGGTCAGGTCGGCGAAAACGTCGCTGAAGCTCACCGAACGATAGGTGAAAGGGGGGCCGCGCCAGTTGAGCAGCACCCGTTGCGCCTCGGGCTGGTGAAGCTTTAGTTGCTGGGCGATGCGCAGCGGCAGCGAGGGAATTTTCCAGCCGTAGTCGTCGCGGTAAACCGGGTACTGGCGAGCGATGCCGTCGGCGTCCGGATAGATATTGTGCAGCCCGAGACGCCCGCCTTCCAGCGCCGCCTTGAAGTGCGGCAGCACCATCGCCACTGTGGCATCGCGCTGCGCCTCGCTGCCCAGTGCAACCACGCCCGGGATCATGGCCGGCTTGATCCGGCTCAAGGCGTCGTCGGCCGGGTCGAGCCGCAGCATCGGGAAGAAAGTGTTGCCGGTGGCGGCGATGGCGGAATCGAAATAGGCATCGCTGTCCGGGTTGTACACGTCCGGATCGCTGAACAGGATGTCGAACACGATAGCTTTGGGCCGCTGCTTTTCGATCTGTTCGACAAACTCTCCCAGCACCTGCCGCGGCCACGGCCAGCGGCCATAGTCTTTGGCCATCGCGGCAAGGCTCGCCTCGTTGATGTCGACGATGACGATGTCGGGGTCGGGCTGGGGAACGACGACGCGGTAGCGCACCATCATGTCGAACGCGGTCTGCTTCATGTCGGCGGCGAGGTGCAGAAACAGCGCGTCGGCCGTGATCAGGAGGGTGAAGATTCCGGCCAGATAGAGGTAAAAGCCGCGCTTCCATTTTTTCGCCAGCAAGGCGGAAAGGCGGCTCAGGATGCTTCTCAGCCGGTGTGAAAGGGGGGCGGTCGGGTTCATGTCATGGCGAAGCTAATCAGGAGACATCATTATGCCCCATAGACAGTGCAGAACCCACCACGATGGACTGAGTGGTGTCGATCATCAAGCGCTTGGCGCCAGAATAATTGACGGCTCCGTTAACTATACTTATCGATGCCATCCATGATTAAGGCCTGACCAGGAGAAACGCCATGCAAAATCCCAAAGGGCCATGGAGGCAATGCTTCAAATGAAGAAGATCGACATCAATGAACTGAAGCGGGCGTATGCGGGGTAGCATTAGCGTGCCACAAAGTCAGCGCATCTGCGCAGGTCAGGCCATGAAAGGAACGCATGCGCATATTGTTTTCAGGCCCCAGGCGCGAGCAATCGCGCGCGGAAGAAATTGCGAACAGCTTTAGCCACAGCATAGGGCTGGTCGCCGCGCTTGTCGGAACCCCGTTTCTCATCGTGCATGCGGCGCGGCACGGAGACGCTGGATTCATCGTCGGCACGAGTATCTTTTCCGTGACCATGATTTTTCTTTACCTGGCCTCTACGCTCTACCACGTGTTGCCCATGGGCAAGACCAAGGGGGTTTTTCGGATCATCGAGCATTCCGCGATATTTCTGCTTATCGCCGGGACGTACACGCCGTTTACGCTTGGGGTGCTGCGCGGCGCATGGGGCTGGACGCTTTTCGGGGTTGTTTGGGGTCTTGCCGTGGTCGGGGTGGCGCTAAAGGCATTCAATACGGTCTCCCACCCGGTACTCTCCACCGGCCTTTATCTGCTGATGGGGTGGGTTATCGTGATCGCGGTCGATCCGCTCTTTGCCAGAGTGCCACCGGCGGGTTTGCTCTGGTTGCTTGCTGGAGGCTTGTCTTATACCGCCGGCGTGGTCTTTTTCGCAACCGATTCGCGGCTGAAGTATGGCCACCTGATCTGGCATCTGTTTGTTATTGCCGGTACCGCGTGCCATTTCTTCGCAGTGCTTTGGTACGCGGCCTGACAATTATTATCCGGGGAGGCAAAAAAACAGAATGCGCTAGTGCATTCTGTTTAAGGGGCCATCATCGTCCTGATGGACGATGCAACCATGCCGGACTAATTGCGAGCGGACTCATTGCAGTTCGGATCGTTGAAGTTCCAGTCTTCGCAGTAAGCCGCGGGTTCAAAGCGGGGCATTGTCGTCTCGCCGAATGCGGCTTTTCCTTCAGCCCTCGAAAGATAAGCGGGGCAGCCCGGCGTATTGAAGCTCCAGTCCTCGCAAGCGTTCAGGGTGGTTCCGGGAAGCATCGATTTTTCGGTGGGTTCCCCGAAAGCCGCCTTGCCGCTGGACTCCGTTAGATAAGCGGAGCAGTTGGGGTCGTTAAAGTTCCAGTCCGCACAGTATGTAGCTTCTTCGTACATCCCTACGGAATGCATGCCAGCATAAGCGATTTTTCCGGTAAATGCCGTCATGCCGATAACTAAACATGCCAAAGCCAATAGCCATTTGCTTTTCATGATAGTCTCCTTTCAGTCACTGAATAAAACGGTCAAACGTTTTTAACTATTATCATTAAATATAGCATACCATACTAAATTTGTCGGGTATTTTTAAGCGCCGGAAGAAAACTCAGTTTTTTGCAGCCAGGATCAAGGCAACGGAACTCTCTTCTATGCTTTGATAGACATCATGGAAATTTTCTTTGGCCTTCAGCGCCTGGATTAATTGATCCAGGCCATGGCGCCCCGTTATGCCATACCATCTGACGACTTCCTGCCGTGCCGTGCCGTAGGAGAGCTGCATGTTGATGCCGTTTGCGCCGGTGACCTGTTTCCAGCCCGCCATGCTCTCGATCTCGCTCAACTGAGGCGAGATTGCGCCGTTGTGGCAGGCTTCCAGCCAAGCTTCGTCGGAAAATTCA
This sequence comes from uncultured Sulfuricella sp., assembly GCA_964559825.1. GTDB lineage: Bacteria > Pseudomonadota > Gammaproteobacteria > Burkholderiales > Sulfuricellaceae > Sulfuricella. Next base: position 37,063 of record CAZLJK010000004.1, read on the forward strand.
TGGGCCAGGCTGACCATCACCGCCGTGCCCTCGTCAAACCATTGCGGGATATTGTCCATGATCTCCGGCTGTCCGCCCAGGCGCGCCGCCAGTTCGACATGGGACAGTTCGTGGCTGACGATTGCAGCCCGTGCGCCGTAGGGGGAAATCAGAATGGTATTGCCGATCGTGTAGCCGAGTCCGATAGCGCCGAATTTCGTGTAGCACTCCATGGTGGAGCAGAACAGGATGTCCGGCTCGGCAATCAGGCCGCCGTAGAAATAGGCGGTCCTTACCCGGGCTTTTTCCACGAGGTTCAGCAACCGCCTTGCGCTCTCGACGGGTATTTCCCGGTCAACGTAGATGTGCGGGGCAATCGGCAGCATCCCGATTTGCGCCTTCGATAAAGGCTGGCCGGAGGATTTGCTGGTCAGGGGCTCAAGACGGTGTTGCGCTTTCGCCATCCGCACCGAACCCACGCCCGCGCAGCCCGGGAGGATGAAGGATGCCGCGAGAGCGGCGATCAGAATGGGATTTAATTTGGCCACTTGGTGTGAATGTGTATAAAAAAATTCCTCGGATGATCAAAGTCAATACAACAACTAAGGCAAGCCGCCCGCAGCAAAGTTCCCGACGTCCAATGCAGGAAAACCGGGCTACGCTCTCATCTTTTCCTCATCGAGGCGGGGACTGAATCCTACGGCCACACGCAGATTGCCTATACTGAAAACGTTTTCTACGCCCTATCGCAGCATGGGATCGGCACATCAAAAAAAACAGGAGACAAGCCATGGATGTAGGCGAAGCGGTTATGAAGAAAATTCGGGCGGCCTTCGAGCGGGAGCCTCGCGTCAACTTGCACCGGCATCCCATTGCCATGGCATTCGACAGCGGCGTGCTGACGCTGGAAGGCGAGGTGGCTGACATCGCCGCGAAGAAACTCGCCCTGGAGCTGGCTGCGGCGGAAGGCGGCGTCAGGGGGGTGGTAGACCGCTTGCGGGTTGTCCCCTCGGAACATAGGGAAGATGGCGATATTCGCGATGCCGTGTGCAGTTTCCTGTTGCAGGAGCCGACCTTGTCCAATGCTACCCTGAAAGTCTGGCAGAAGGAGCGGGCGGAAACGCTCAGGAATGCCGGCGCGGAACCGGCGGGAACGATAATGGCCTCGGTGGAAAATGGGGTGATCACCCTGGACGGCGAAGTGCTCAGCCTGTCTCACAAGCGCCTGGCCGGAGTGCTGGCATGGTGGACGCCGGGCTGCCGCGATGTGGTCAACGGCCTGGAAGTAATGCCGCCGGAGGAAGACAGCGACGATGAAGTCGCCGACGCCCTGCGCCTGGTTCTGGAGAAAGATCCCCTGATTCACGCCGACCAGATCCGCGCCAGCGTAAACAATTGGGTGGTGACTCTGGAGGGGCTCGTCGGCGACGAGGAGGAGAAAAAAATGGCCGAACTCGATGCCTGGTACCTGTTCGCCGTGGACAAGGTAATCAACCGCATTGAAGTTAAAGCCTGATGCTGCTTCCGCATGCGGCTGATTAAGCCTCGTTGTTGTTGAATTAGAAGGCGTACGAGACCATCGCGCCACCATTCTGAGCCCGACGATCAATGCACACGAACTTGATCCCGGGGTGCAGGAGTGCATTTCGGCCAGGACGGGGTGCAAGGGCTACGAGATAGACCAGCGGATCATGAAGCGCAACCGCAACGGCAATTTCTGGGCCGATTTCCTTAACTTCTCGCGCAAAGTGGATATTGTTGGTTGGCGCTTCAACGGCGTCATCCTGATCAAGGATAATCTGGTTGTCTACAAGCTGACCGGCGGCCAGCCGGCCATTCACGAATGCGAGGAACACATGAACCCGCTCGGCCCCTTTCAGGGGATCGGCGAATCGCGCCTGTTAAGCCGTTGAGCCGCTTTTTCGAGTAGGCGCTTGCTAGCCTAGAAACGCTTCGCGGGAAGCCAGATACTCGATTTCCTCCGGCGTGCTTTGCCGACCGAGGATGCGGTTGCGGTGGGGAAAGCGGCCGAATTTCCGGATCAGTTCCCGATGGTGTCGCGCAAATCGCAGGTTGCTTTCGAGTTTCGCCGCTTCGAACATCCTGACCGAGAGATCCTGGTCGGCAAGGCTTTCGCTGTGCATCAACGGCATGTACAGAAAGGCCAGGCGCTCTGCTGACAAGCGCCGGTCATGGCCTTTGTCGATAGCGTATTTGGCGATTTCGACCGCCTGCCGTTCGGTTCTGAAGCTCTTCGCCTTGCCGCGAAACATGTTCAGGGGCAACTGGTCGAGCACGATGGCGAGGGCCAGGCAGCCTTCCGGCGTCTCTTTCCACCCGTCGAATTCCCCCGCGGCGGCCTTGCGCCACAGCGGCTCGAATTTGTCCCGTATTTTGTCATCCAGCGCCGGCGTGGATGAAAACCAGCGCCCTCGCACCTCTTCCGAGTACCAGAAGTCGAGAATGTTTTGGGGGGTTATCCGGGCAGGCATTTTTTTCTGTTTATCCGGGGTGGGTTGCTATGCCAAAGATTCCAGGAACCCTAGCAACGCCTCGCGCTGGCGCGGCTGGAGGCGCGCAAAGGTCTTCAGCAGCCGCCGTTCCTCGGGCAGCATCCAATCTTCGGCGGGCATCGCTTCGGGCGTGTAAAGGGTTGGTGGCGGGCGTGTCTCGCCGCGTCCGGTGGAAAGCCATTCGAACCCCACGTCGAGCAGTTTCGCCAGATGCACCAGGTTTTTCATGTTGGGCGCCTTGCGGCCCGACTCCCATTCAGCCACTGCGGGCTGAGTGACGGACATGCGCCGCGCCAGCTCCGCCTGGCTCCACCCCCGCTCCCGCCGTGCCCGTTTGATGCGTTCCTTCATCATGGCAGTTATTGTATCGGTATCGGCTATATCGGCTTAAATCGCAATCGGTTATTTAATAACCGTTGTAAGATAACTTTCGGTAATTATTATAATTGGGTAAACTACATATGGACGGGTTTGTTGGAAGCATGGGAGCTGTTTCCAGGCCGCAAATATAGGGACGCAGGCGTCAAATATAGGGATGACGTGTGCGTAGCTGGAGCGTGACATGCGTGTGCATGTCAGCCCCTATGCTTGAGTTGAGGGGAGTGAAGCGTGGATCAAGAACAAGTTCTTTGTCGCTGTGTGGAGGGGCACTGTTTCCTGGAAAAAGATGCTGAATGGGCTAAACAAAATCGTGCCCAGGCTTTGTACTCCAATTTTATTTTTATCGACCGCACGCTGCTCGACGCTCTTGATGCCGGGAGGCTTCACGCGAAAAACGAATGGATGGATTCCCTGGGGGTGAGTGGAATATACCAAGTCTGCTGCGGACACGAAGACAGAGAAAAGCTCCTGAAATCTGCGCAGGAATAAGGTCGCGGCGAAGCGCATTCAGGTTACCATGCAGGGCATGATCCGGATTACTTCACAGCTCGCCATCGGCGAGAACGAAATCGAATTGCAGTTCATCCGCGCTTCCGGGCCGGGCGGGCAGAACGTCAACAAGGTGTCGACCGCGGTGCAGTTGCGCTTTGACGTGGCACATTCTCCTTCGCTGCCAGAGGATGTGCGCGCCCGCCTGATGAAGCTGGCGGGCAACCGCCTGACCAACGAGGGCGAGCTGTTGATCGAGGCCAAGCGCCATCGCACCCAGGAGCGCAACCGGCAGGACGCAATCGCTCGTCTGGTGGAATTGATCCGCCATGCCACCGAGAGGCCCAAGCCGCGCATCGCCACCAAGCCGACCAGGGCATCGAAAAAACGCAGGCTGGAAACCAAGCGGCAGCGGAGCGAGACCAAGCAGGCAAGGGGAAGGGTCGCGGACTAGCCTTTCACCGGCACATTCCAGTCACCCTCGAAAAAATGCACGCCCAGCGGTGTCCTGGCTCGGGCGGCCAGTTCCAGCTCCTTCAGCTCGTCGTTGAGCACTTCCGGTTCGCCCTGATAGCCCACCGCGATCATCGCCATCAGGGCGAATTCCTTGGGAATGTTGAACGCGCTGCGCGTTTTTTCCACATCGAAGCCGCCCATCTGGTGCGCCATCAGCCCCGATGCCACCGCTTGCAGGCACAGATTCTCGGCGGCGGCGCCGGTGTCGTACTGTCCCCAGCGGTTGGGGCTGCCATCCCTGCGGAACAGGCTGTTGGCGGTGCTCAGCAACAGCACCGGGGCATTTTTCACCCAGTTCTGGTTCCATTCCCCCAGGCAGTCGAAGGCTTTCTGCCAGGCGGCCTCATCGCTGTTCCTGTCCCACACGATGAAGCGCCATGGCTCGTCGCCGTAGCAGGAGGGCGCCCAGCGCGCGGCTTCCAGCAGTGAAACGATCTGTTTCCGGCTGACTTTCTTGTCGGCGTCGAAGGAGCGGCAGCGCCAGCGTCTGGCGATGAGGTCATGGACGTCGACCTGGGTTGAGGCGGTCTTGGTTTGCATTGCTGTCCCTTGGGGTTTTTTAAGAAAGAAACGGGTAGTCGGTATAGCCTTTTTCGTCGCCGCCGTAGAAGGTGTTCGGGTCGGGTTCGTTGAGCGTGGCATTTCTGGCGAAGCGTTCCGGCAGGTCCGGGTTGGCGATGAACAATGCGCCGAAGGCGACCAGATCGGCGTAACCCGAGGTCAGGGCGGCTTCGGCACGTGCCTGATCGTAACCGGCGTTGGCGATATAGGTCCCCTTGAAGCAGCGGCGCATCTCGGCAAAATCGAACGCCGGCCGGGCTTCTGCGCCGAAGGAGGCTTCCATGCCGTGCAGGTAGGCCAAGCCGAGCGGACTCAAGGACGTTGCCACATGGTTGAAGGTTTGCTGTGGATCGGAATCGTGCATGTCGTTGAAGCTGTTGATCGGCGAGATGCGCACGCCGACCCGGTCGGCACCCCACACGCCGGTGACTGCTGCGGCCACTTCCCGCAGCAGCCGGCTGCGGTTTTCCAGCGAGCCGCCATAGGCATCGGTGCGCTGGTTGGAGCCGTCGCGGATGAACTGGTCGAGCAGGTAGCCGTTGGCGGCGTGGATTTCCACGCCGTCAAAACCGGCTGCCAGCGCGTTCTGCGCCGCCTGGCGGTAGTCCTCGACAATGCCGGGCAGCTCGCTGGTTTCCAGCGCGCGCGGCGTGACGAAGGGCTGCGGGCCCTGGTAGGTGAAGGCGTCGCCTTCCGGTCGGATGGCGGAGGGAGCGACCGGCAGTTTGCCACCGGGCAGCAGGGCGGGGTGAGAGACGCGGCCGCAGTGCCACAGCTGCAGAAAGATGCGGCCGTTGCGGCTGTGCACCGCCTCGGTCACCTGCTTCCAGCCGGCGATCTGCTCGGCGCTGTGGATGCCGGGGGTGGCCGGGTAGCCGACCGCGGAGGGTGAAATCTGCGCGCCTTCGCTGACGATCAGGCCGGCCGAGGCGCGCTGGCGGTAGTATTCCGCGTTCATCGCCTGGGGTGCATTGCCGGCGCCGGCCCGGTTGCGGGTCAGCGGCGCCATGATCAGGCGGTTGGTCAGGGTGTATGGGCCCATTTGCAGCGGCGTGAAGAGGTTGGCGGTCATGGATTTTCCTGGATAGTATAAAAAATCAATCCCGAGCGCCAAGAGGCGCTTGCTCCTGGCATTCGTGGTGTGTGCTTTTTTTGCGGTAGTTGTCAGGCCAGATCGAACAGCAATATTTCTGCGGAACTTCCAGATTTCAAGTGTAGCCCGGTTTCGCCCTCGATGCGCGCCCCATCGCCTGCCGACATTTCCAGGCCGTTGAGACTGGCCGCGCCGTGCGCGACATGCAGGTAGGTGCGGCGCCCCGGCGGCAGGTCATGCTCGGCCGGGTGGTCGGGGTCGATCAGGCCGGCGTAAAGTCGTGCATCCTGGTGGAGGGTCACCGAGCCTTCGCTGCCGTCGGGCGAGGCGACCAGGCGCAGCTTGCCGAGCTTTTCCGCAGCATCGAAAAATTTTTGCTCGTAGCTCGGCGTGATGCCTCTTTTTTCCGGCATGATCCAGATCTGCAGCAGGTGTACCGCCTCGCTGGGCGAGGCGTTGAACTCACTGTGGCTGATGCCGGTGCCGGCACTCATGCGCTGCACCTCGCCGGGGCGGATGACGGTGCCGTTGCCCATGCTGTCCCGGTGTTCCAGCGCGCCGGACAGCACATAGGTGACGATTTCCATGTCGCGGTGGGGGTGGGTGGGGAAGCCGACCCCCGGCGCCACCCGGTCATCGTTGATGACGCGCAGGCTGGAGTAGCCCATCTGCTCGGGATCGTGGTAATCGGCGAAGGAGAAGGTATGCCAGGTGTCCAGCCAGCCGTGGTCGGCATGGCCGCGCTCATGGGCTTTGCGGATGATGATCATGGTCGCCTCCAACGATTGTTTGTTATGATCTGAAATGGGATTGAACCCTACGATTTTCAAGATGCCAGAAGACAACCCCCTTATTCTTTACCGTGGACGCTTCGCGCCTTCGCCGACCGGGCCGCTGCATTTCGGCTCGCTGGTGGCGGCGGTCGGCAGCTTCCTCGAAGCGCGCAGTCGCGGCGGTGAGTGGCTGGTGCGGATGGAAGACCTTGATCTGACCCGGGTCGTGCCCGGTGCGGCGGACGATATCCTGCGCACGCTCGATGCCTTCGGCCTGCACTGGGACGGGGCGGTGATGGCCCAGAGCGCCCGCAATGAAGCTTACCGCGCAGCACTCGACGAGCTGGAAAAACTCGGCGCGATTTACCCCTGTGCCTGCACTCGCAAGGAGATCGCCGATTCCGCCGTCAGCGGTATCGACGGGCCGGTTTACCCCGGCACCTGCCGGGCCGGCGTGCCGGAAGGCCGAGCTCCGCGCGCGATGCGAGTGCGCACTGACCTTGGCCCGGTCGGCTTCGACGATGCGCTGCAGGGGCGCATCAGCCAGATTCTGGAAGAGGAAGTGGGCGATTTCGTCGTCCGCCGCGCCGACGGCCTGTTCGCCTATCAGCTCGCGGTGGTGGTGGACGATGCCGAGCAAGCGATCACCCACGTCGTGCGCGGCGCCGACCTGCTCGATTCCACCCCGCGCCAGATCACCCTGCAAAAATTATTGAGCCTGCCTACCCCGGCTTACCTGCACCTGCCGGTGGCCGTGAATGAACGCGGCGAAAAACTCAGCAAGCAGACGCTGGCGCCGACGGTAAGCCGGGCCAACTCGGTGGCGCAATTGTGCGCAGTGCTGGCATTCCTCAACCAGGCACCGCCGGAGGAACTGAAGACCGTCGATACGGATAATTTCTGGAAGTGGGCGGTCGCTCACTGGCGGGCGGATCGCCTGCCGGCGGTCAGGGCGCTTTTTCGCGATAAGGCGAACTCCGTCTCGCCCTAAATAGCCGTATTGTTTCGCCAGCGCGCGATCCATACCTCCGCCGGTTCCGGCTTGCCATACAGGTATCCCTGATGGATCACGGTTGCGCGGGCGTTAAGAAAGGCCGCTTGTTCTTCGGTTTCCACCCCTTCCGCCACGACTTTCAGGTGCATGTGTTGTGCTACCGCGAGGATGGTTTCCACCAGAGCGGCGTCGTCAGGGTCGGTGGGCGCATCCTGGACGAAGGTTTTGTCGATCTTAAGTTCATGAATCGGCAGGCGCTTGATGTAAGCCAGCGACGAATAGCCGGTACCGAAGTCGTCCAGCGAGAAGTGGATGCCCAAGGCGGTCAGTTCGCTCATCTTCGCTACCACATCGTTAATATTGTCGATCATCAGTCCTTCCGTCACTTCCAGGGTGAGATGGGTCGGGTCGGCACCGGTGGCGGAAAGCAAATCCCGTAGCCAAGGCACGAAACCTTTCTGGCGGAAGTGGCGTGGGCTCAGGTTCACCGACAGCCGGAACGGACAGCCGGCCATGTCTTCCTGCGCCATCAGGCGGCAGGCCTCGGCGAGAACCCAGGTGCCCAGTTCAACAATCAGGTCGGATTCTTCGGCCACCGGGATGAAAACGCCGGGTGGAATCAGGCCGCGCTCGGGGTGTTGCCAGCGCACCAGTGCTTCGGCGCCGGCCAATTTCCCCTGCGCATCTACCTGCGGCTGAAAGTAGAGGCGCAACTCACCCGCCGGAATGGCGCGGTGCAGCTCGCGCTCTACGCGGAAGCGCTGCTCCGCCGAATCGCCCATGCCGGTCTCGAAGAAGGCGGTCTGGTTGCCGCCGGCATCCTTGGCCCGGTGCAGGGCGTTGTCAGCCCGGCGCAGGATGTGATCGGGCTTCTCGTCCGGGATTTCCGGGAACAGGGTGATGCCTAGGGTGGCCGTCATGGTGACTTCTTCGCCGCCGATGACAAAAGGCTGACGCAACGCGGTGTGGATCTTGTCGGCCACCGCCAGCGCATGGCGGCTGGCTCGCTCGGGCTGGTGATTCAGGTCCGGCAGCAGCAGAGCGAACTCGTCCGCGGCCAGCCGCGCCAGCGTGTCGCCTTCGCGCAACAGCCCTGCCAGGCGTTCGCCCAGGGCTTTGAGCAGGGCATCGCCCAGGGTATGTCCACGGGCGTCGTTGATGTTTTTGAAGCGGTCGATATTGAGCAGGAGCAGCGCTTCCTGATGTCCCGAACGGCGCCCCACCGCCAGCATCTGCGCCAGGCGATCCATCAGCAATGTACGATTGGGTAGGCCGGTGGTGGCGTCAAAGTTGGCCAGGCGATGGATTTGCGCTTCGGCCTGTTTCCTGTCGGTAATGTCCTGTTTCACCGCCAGGTAGTGGGTGATGCGCCCGTCGGTCGAACGTACCGGTGAAATGACGGCGGACTCGATATATTCGCTGCCGTCCTTGCGCTGGTTGATGAATTCTCCCTGCCATACTTGGCCCTGTGTCAGGGTGGCCCACAGACCGGGATAGGTTTCCGGCGGCGTTCTGTCCGATTTGAGCATCCTCGGGTTGGCGCCCAGCACTTCCTCGCGGGAATAGCCGGTATTGCGGATAAAGGCTTCATTGACGTACTCGATGCGCCCCCCAAGGTCGGTGATGACGATGCTCTCGGGGCTTTGCTCCACGGCCAGGGAGAGTTTGCCGAGCGCCTGGTCGCGCGCCTGCACTCCGCTCGCCATGAGGTTGAATGTCCGGGCGAGACCGGCGATCTCATCCTGTCCATCCTGGGCAACGCGTGCGCTGTATTCGCCTGCCGCAATCTGCTCTGCGCCGGCTTGCAAGCGGGCCAGCCGCCGGGTCACCAAACGGTCGAGCAGAAGGCCCAGCGCAAGGAACAGGACGGCATAGCCGGCTAGGGTCTTGATCAATTGCCCACCCCATACCTTGTGGAGGTGTTTATCGAATTTCTCGGTCGGGATCTTGATGCTCACCACGCCGCGCAGGTCGCCAATTTGATAGTCGTAGGCAGAAGAGTAATTATTGCGGATGCCGGGCGGCGCATCTTCGGTAGCCCCGTGGCATTTCAGACAGGTTTTTTCAATCCAGATTGGGGCCGTGTAGTGCAGATAGCCGACGCCCCTGTCGTCAACGATGTTTTGCATCCGTTTGACGTCATTGGGGTTGGCGCGGAACCATGCCATGGCCCCCAGCTCGAAACGGTCTGCTTGATTGGAGGGGTTGCGCGGGCGGTCGGAAACGTTGTTGAACGTAATTCCGCTCTGGTTCCAGTTGGGGAAGTCCCTGGAAATACGCGAGATCGAATGTGCCGGCAGAAAGCCGATGGTCTTGTCGTTCACCGGCAGGCCGCTATCGATGAACTGTTGCTGATAGATGCGGCGCATTGACATCATCATGCCGTACACGGTGGTGGCGTCGTTTTCCATTTCCGCCCGTAGCTCGGCGGTGAACTTTTGATAACTGAATGCAATATCGACCGCCAGGACAAAGGTCATCAGGACGCCCAGCAACAGCCAAATCTTGGTCTTGAGTTTCATGTGATGGGCTCAATCCTTGGCCGGGTCAAAATCAACCCCTGCCTTAAAATTCCGCATTCTTGTGGAAAAACTCAAAGCATTTTTTAAGCATGTTGCGCTTGCTTTCATCCAGGTTCACGAACTCCACGCCGCACAGGGTGTGGCCAGCTTCCTTCCGTTGCCAGGAAACGCGTGCCTCGATACGCAAGGGATCCTGGTGTTCATACCGATCCAGGTTGTCATCGGGCAGGTACAGGGAAAGATCGATTTTCTCGCGCTCGTTCACCGGTTGGGGAAGCCGCAGGCGCAGGCCCGTCAGGGAAAAATCGCTGCTCACGGCTTCCACCATATTGCCGCCGCCCTGCGATATTTTCACCAGCAAGCTGTTTTGCGCCCGGGGCGCGCGGCGATGCTCATTTTGAGCGGCTTCAATCACGATCCCGCTGTTGAAGGTAAAGCCGGACATGATGTTGTTCAGCCGGCCTGTAACCATGCGTAAATCATCGCCGATGGCCCCGGTGGTCTCAACTTTTGCCCCGCTTTCCTTCAAAATCGAGAACAGGGTTTCCATCGTCGATTGAAGCAACCCGAACTGATCCAATTGCTGGTGGCTCGCGCTGGAAATTCCCTGGTTGGCCCTTGCGGTTTCTACCGCATTGCTGGCCATGCCTTCAATGGTGTGTGCCGTTTCCCCCGCTTCCTCTTGCGTCACATTCACTTTCTGCACCACCACATTCATGGTTGCAGCCACCTGTTGTACTTTGCCTGAGAGTTGCTCGATGATATTGCTGACCTCGATTGCCGAGTTGGTGGTGCGTTCGGCCAGTTTTCTTACCTCGTCGGCCACTACGGCGAAACCGCGGCCCTGCTCTCCGGCGCGAGCCGCCTCAATCGCGGCATTGAGGGCCAGCAGGTTGGTTTGCCCGGCAATCTCCTTGATCGTATTGACGATGTTGTGGATATGCTGGGCGGATTGTTCCAGCTCCTGAATTTCAACTGAAGCGCGGCTCACCTGCCGAGTGGCTTCCTCCATTGAACCGATGTTCTGCTGCACGTTCTCGATACCTTCTCGCGCCAGTGCCTCGACCTGGCGCGAGCGGTCCGCCGCTTCGATGGCTTGCGCCTGCACATGCGAGGAAATTTGATGCAATTGCTGCATTGCGCTGGAGACTTCCTCAGAGCGATTTTCCTGCTGCTTGCTCACCTCGGAAATCTCGTTTGAAATCGTGGCGACCTGATACGCCGATTGCCCCATGTAGCGCCCGCAGTCCTCGACCTCCCGCAGGATGCTGTTGAGTTTGTCCTGCATGGCTGCCAGGGACTGGAGAACCTGGCCGATCTCGTCTTTGCGGCGACCGTCGATGGTGGAGGAGAGGTTGCCCTTGGTGATTTCCTCGAAATGGCGGATTACCGCTCTAAGGGGGTGGGCAATTGAACGAACCAGCAAAACGCCCATGTTGACGGCGAGTAAAATGCCCAGCAGCGTACCTCCGATGGCGATGTTTCGGATTAAAAAATAGCGCGTGATGGCGGTGTCGTAACTGGTTTTGGCGTCATTCAGGATTTGCTGGAGAAGCTCGTCCGCCGCGGCATTCGCGGTTTTGTAAAAGGGGTTGATTTTTTTCAGGAGGATTTCGTTGGCCTGGCTGAAATCCCCGGCAAGCAGGGCTTCGCGTGCCGCCACCAGGCCTTCTTTGACGTAATGAGCGCGCGCCTCGGCAAATTTTTCCGCCAGCGCCTGCTCTTCGGGGGTCAGGTTGTGCTGTTTGTATTCCGCGACGATGGCGGTGATTTTATCCCGGTTCTTGATGATGCTGTCGGTGTGCAGCGTGAGGGGGTGGTCGTGCATTTTTGAGAACGGGCTGTCCGGGCTGTGCTGCAATGCCAGCATGACCTGGGCGCGGTTCTCGTTCATCAGCAACATGACGAGCCCCACCATTTTGGTGGGCTCCAGGCGGTCCTTGTAATTGGATTCCAGCGTCTTGTTGGCCATTACGATGCCGGCAAGGCCGATAGCGCCGCCGCCAAGCATCAGCACGGACATGAATCCCATGATCAGGATCAGACGAACCTTGATGCTGAGGTTGTTGAATCTCTCCATCGTTACTTCTCCAGCATTTTGTTTATTGAACTGTTTATGGCGCGCGCGGGGAGGCGGAGTCCAGGAGGGTCTAGAAACGGAGCGGGAGAGATTGGGCCGGCATGCAAGCGCAAAGAGTGTTGCAATTCAATCGTTCCGACCATTTTTTCCTCGATCATATGATAGCCATATCCCGACCTGGATTTGTTTTCAGGCAATTCCGCCGTCGGGATTTTGCACCGCCGCCATTCGGTCGAGAGCCTTTTTCGGGAATCTCCGTCGATACTAAGGAAAAACCTTAGTGCGAGGGCATCTTACCCCTGAATTACAGGCATTGACAATATAAGAACCCGTGGCTTTTGGTGAGTTTGGCGGCAATGCCGTTTACTTGGGCGTATCGATACAAGGTTGGTTTATGCGATAAGGCCGCCCAGCCGACATGCAAGGCTTCTTGTTCAAGGCAATAACAGCGTAAACACCGCCCCGCCCAGACTGCCGCCGTTGCTCAGTTCGATGCTGCCGGTCTTGTCCTTGTTGGTGTGCAGCCGGGCGCAGACCGAGGAGAAATACAGGCCGAGTCCGGTCTTGCCGCCGGAGAGGTCGAGGCTTTTCATGCTGCCGCCGTTTTCCAGGATTTCCTGCGGAAAGCCGTCGCCATCGTCTTCCACGCGGATCGCCAGGAAGCCGTTTTCCTCGGAGGCGCCGAGCCGGATTTGCGATTTGGCGCAGGGGAGCGCGTTGTGAATGGCGTTGTTGATCACGCCGGCGGCGAGGTCGCGGTCGTAGAACCAGCATAGTCCCGCCTCGACATCGCTGCTGATGGCGATGGCTTGGGCGCCGAGCAGGGGACTCGCCTCGGCGATGATTTCCGCGAACAGGTCTGCTACCGGGCGGTATGCGATATCGACCGGGTAAGGTCCCCGGTTGAAACGGTAAAGCGACAGCATCTGGATCAGCTTGTCGTTGATCAGCTGGCCGTTGTATTTCAGTAGCGCCAGCCGGGATGCGGCGTCCGCGCTGATTGTTGTGCCGCTGCAGCGATTGTTCAGGGTTTCGTCAAGGGAGTTGAGGAGTGGAAACAAGAGGTTCTTGAGGTCGTGGATCTGCGCGGCGAACAGCGCAGTGAAATCGATGGCGTCGAGTTCGCGCGCAGCCTCTATGGGGTTCGGGGCGGTCATAGCTGGACTCCGTAGCGACGCGCCACATCCTTGTACAGTTCTGAGAGCATCAGGAATTTCTGGTTGTCGGGGTCCTGGTTCCTTACGCTGGCCAGATATTCCCGCGCCGATTTTCCCAATTCCTCGTCCCAGCCCTGCTCCTGCATGTACGCCAGGATGGCGTGGACGGCGTTGAGCACGATCACGGTGTTTCCCTGGTATTCCACCACCGCTTGAATCAGCAGGTCGACCGAGCCCTTCAGGTCGCCGGCCTGGGCCATCCTGACGGCCTGGTTGTTGAGGGCGATCACTACCCGCGAGGAGTCGCGGATGATTTCCTTGCCTTTGTCGTGCAGGCCGATTTTTCTGAACATGTCCTCGGCGTGACGATGGATTTGCTGGTTGTCGTGGTTGTTTTTGATGAAGTCCTGGACGACCTTTTTGCCGGTTTCCTCATCCCCGAGCTGGAAGCAGGAGCGCGCGATGTCCAGGGATACGCTGTCCGTCTTGCTGTCGCAGGACTCGAAGTGAGCCAGGGCCTGCTGCAGCGCTTCCTCAGCCGCTTCGGCATTGCCGGACTTCTGGTGGGCCAGGCTATCCATGACGGCCGCATGAAGCAGGGATTCCGGTGAGTTTTTGAAGGTTTTGCGGGCATCCTGCATCACCGTCATGGCCTGGTCGCATTTGCCTTGTTCGATGAATACCCGGCTCAGGTTAGCGTAGTCTTCCGGCGAGGTGAGGGCGGAATTTTTGCCGAATTCGAGCACCGCCTCATAGGAGTCTTGCGCTGTTTCGAGGTCGTTGTTGCGGTAGGCAATTTCACCGAGCGTCTTGCGCCGTTGCAGGAAGCGCGGCGATTTTTCCGTCGCCACCATCAGCGTGCGTTGCGCCGCCTGCTCGTCACCGGCCGCGGAATGGGATTTTGCCAGCCAGTCGTAGGCTTCCATGTAATTCGGGGTGTTTTCCGTGACCTGCTTGAAGATGTTCGCGGCATCGGCGAAGTTTTTCTGGTGGTACATGGACTTGGCGAGACCCATGCGCGCCCAGGGAATCTCCCTGATCGCCAGGATTTGCTCGTACAATTCGCCGGCGGCGCCAAAGCCGCCAAGCAACAGGCTGATTTCAGCCTTCAGCCGCATCAGGTCAATCTTGTACTGGTTGGGAGAATTCAGCAGTTCGTCGCAGACTTGGACCGCGCGGCGGTAATCCTGCATGTCCATGAGGGCGAACACCGGCGAGAAATAGGTTTTTTTCTTCGCCAGGTGCTCCAGTCGCAGGCGCAAAACTTCGCCGGCGAAGGGCTTGATCAGGTAATCGTCGGGCGCTAGCTCGGCCGCGCTGACGACTTTCTCATAACTGCGCTCGGCAGTGACCATCATGAAAATGGTGGAGTTCTTGACCAGCTTGCGCCGCTTGGCTTCCTCCAGCAATTGCTGGCCATCCTTGCCGCCGCCCAGATCATAGTCGCACAGGATGATGTCGTAAGTGCGATGTTCCAGGCGGTTGATGGCTTCGATGCCATTCCCCGCCATGTCGATGCGCGTGCCGCCCAGCGTGCTGATAGTGGTGCGCAGCGAAGAGCGCATGCTGACGACGTCGTCGATGACCAGAAAGATTTTTTCCTGGAAGTTGGTGGGCTCGCGGTCTGCGCTGGACGCCTGGACTAGGAAATTTTCCGCATTCATGGCTTGGCTTGATTTAGCGCCTTTGCGGCCCCATTTGTTATATGGGTGAAATCTTACCATGTCGCATGGATAACACAACAAGGGCATGCCGGCTTGCCTGCGGCGACAGGCCCGTTATAATCCAATTTATCATCAGGACACAGTCAGGAGCGGCACATGCCTTATTTCGTTTATAAAATTACGCCTCCCTTCAAACAGCTGGAAAAAATCGATGCCTTCCCCAATTTCAAGGAAGCCGGCGCTTTTGCCAAGTCCGTTCGTGCAGGGATGGCGGCGACGGATAGTTACACGGTCAAGGTGATTTATGCCGAGAACGAACTGCAGGCGGAGGACCTGCTGAACCAGGTGCGTGAGCCGGAACCGATGACCGGCGATGATTATTAAGTAATCGACGGATCCGTCGTCGTGGACGAGCGCGCTTTTCAGGATGCCTACCGGGCAACCAATCCGCTCGCCTGCCCGTTCGAAAAGGCAATCCTGATCTGCCGGTGTGCTTGTCGTGAAGCCAAGCGCGTCAATATCGCGGAGCGGGACACCGTGAACTGCCTTGACGCCCAGGCGCAGGGGGATTGTTCGTTACTGGTCGGAATGCTGCGGCAGAATGCGGCGTTCGCCCTCAAGCTGACCCATGCCGATGCGGTGCTGCCCCATGCCAAGTATGTGAAAGTCCAATGCGGCGGACTACTCGGGTTGCAGGCCGCGATGCGGCCGGAACAGAATGGGGAAGCGCGGGTGGAGGATATTCGCGGTTTGGTGCTGGAGGCGCAGGAGCGGTTCGGCGGCCTGCAGGAACTGCCCTACAGCGAGATTGTCAGAGGCATTGCCGGGTTCGAGTTCAGGCGCCGGCCCGGCCCGAAATAAACTCTTACCAGCAGGTGCCGCCTTCCTGATAGACGGCCATGATGGACTTGAGTTCATGCAGAACTTCCTGGCGCTCGGCTTCGTCGAGTGCCTGCATTTCCGCCATGGTCTCGCCCCGCTCCAGGGCGAGAATGACCAGGGAAACCTCCTTGCAGCCTCTTTGGCAAAGAACTTCGATGCAATGGGTGATTCTGGATTTATCCATATTCAAGGTGCCGGGGTCAAGGCTGTACAATGACGCGATTTTAAAGCAAATGCATTTTTGCCACGAGGAATAATTTGAAGCAATCTGACCGCCTGCATCGTTTTATGTTCGAGCACGCCGCTGTGCGTGGCGAGATCGTTCATCTGGAAGCGACCTGGAAGGCCGTGCTGGAGCGGCGCGATTACCCGCCGGCGTTGCGCACCGTGCTGGGCGAACTGATGGCGGCAGGGGCGCTGCTTTCCGCTACACTTAAATTTTCGGGTTCGTTGATCATGCAAATTCAGGGCGGCGGGCCGGTCAAGCTGCTGGTCGTGGAATGCGGCGCCGACATGACAATGCGGGCCATGGCGCATTGGAATGGCGATCTGGCCGAAGGCGCGACCCTGCCCGAGCTGGTGGGCGAAGGGCGGTTCGTGATCACCATCGACCCGAAGAAGGGGGTGCAGACCTATCAGGGCATTGTCGACCTGGAGGGCGGCAGCGTGGCGGCCGTGCTGGAAAACTACATGCAGCGTTCCGAGCAGCTCGACACGCGGATCCGGCTCGCTGCCGATAGCCACGGCGCGGCGGGCATGTTGCTGCAGAAAATGCCCGACGGCCCGGAGGCCGATACGGATGCCTGGAACCGCGCCGTGCTTCTCGGCGCCACGGTCAAGTCGCGGGAACTGCTCGACTTGCCGGCACGCGAGATCATTCACCGCCTGTTCCATGAGGAAGATATCCGTTTGTTCGACAGCACACCCGTGCATTTCGGCTGCACCTGCTCGCGCGAGCGGGTCGCCAATACCCTGCGCATGCTGGGCCACGACGAAATTCGTTCTCTGCTGGATGAAATCGGCTACATCGAGGTCGACTGCGAGTTCTGCAATCACCATTACGTCTTCGACGCGGTGGATGCGGAGCAGGTCTTCGCCAGCGATGTTGCCGGCCCGGCCAGCCACACCCGGCATTGATGCTTTTATTAAAATTATGGAAAAACCACGGAAAGCCATTATTCTGGGCGCTGCGGGGCGCGACTTCCACAATTTCAACGTGTTTTTCCGTAGCCATGCCGGTTACGAGGTGGTCGCCTTCACCGCCGCCCAGATTCCCTACATCGAGCACCGCACCTATCCCGCTACCTTGGCGGGGCCGCGCTATCCTGCAGGCATCCCGATTTTTCCGGAAAGCGAGCTGCCCGACCTGATCCGCCGCTTCGGCGCGCAGGACGTTTTTTTCGCCTACAGCGACGTGCGCCACGAGCAGGTGATGCACCTCGCCGCGTTGGTTTTCTCCTGCGGCGCCTCGTTTCACCTGCTCGGGCCGGACGACACCATGCTCAAGTCAAGCCGGCCGGTGGTCGCAGTGGTCGCGGCCCGCACCGGCGCCGGCAAGAGCACGGTCACGCGCTATCTGCGGGCGGCATTCGCCAAGGCCGGCAGGAAGGCGGTTGCGGTGCGCCACCCGATGCCCTATGGCCGTTTCGATAAGGCGGTCGAGCGCTATGCCACGACGGAGGACGTGATTCGCTCCGCCATTACCGTCGAGGAAATGGAGGAATACCAGCAGCACGTCGACGAGGGCGGCGTGGTGTTTGCCGGCGTGGATTACGGCCAGGTGCTGGCATGCGCCGAGGCCGAGGGAGAGGTCATCCTGTGGGACGGAGGCAATAACGACATGGCCTTCTACCGGCCCGATCTAACCATCGTGGTGCTCGACCCGTTACGCCCCGGAGAGGAAGCCGGCTATTTTCCGGGCGAGGCGAATGTCCGCGCCGCGGACATCATCGTCATCAACAAGGTCAATGCCGCATCGGGAACCGATGTCGAGCGCGCCAGGGCGGCCGCGCAGGCGCTCAACCCGGCTGCGCCAGTGGTGCTGATGGCGTCCGTAGCGACGCTGGACCGGCCGGAACTGGTGCGCGGCAAGGATGTGCTGGTGGTGGAGGACGGTCCGTCGGTGACGCACGGCGGCTTGCCCGATGCCGTTGGCGCGGCGGCGGCGCGGCAGCTCGGTGCGAACTTGGTCGACCCGCGCCCCTATGCCGTCGGCTCCCTGTGCGAGGCGTATGTAAAATATCCGCAACTGGGAGCGGTGCTGCCGGCCCTGGGCTACAGCATCGAGCAACTGGATGAGTTGCGCCAGTCCATCAATCGGGTGCCGTGCGATGCGGTGGTGCTCGGCACGCCGGCCGATTTGTCTCGGGTGGTGGACATCGAAAAGCCGGTGGCGCGGGTGAGGTTTTCGGCGCAGGATGTTTCGGTTCCGTCCTTGCGCGATCGGGTGCTGGAACGGCTGTAAACAACTATACCGGGGGGCGAAGCTGGAGCAGAAAACCTCGGTGGCTTTAACCGCCTATTTGCGTCACCGTTTGAGTCCGGCCACCCAGCTTTTCGTCGGCGGCCAGCTTAACGATGGCGGCGAAACTGTCCTGAATGGCACGGCGCAGAGGAATGAAATCATCAATCCCCGGCTCTATATCGGCGCGACCCATTTGCTGGGTGCCACAAGCCAGGTAATTTCCCGTTACGGCAGGGATGCTTCAATTCACAGCGGCTACAAGACGGATGACGAGTTTGCCCTGCGTTTTCTCAAGTTTTACTGAGACAGGACTGTTTTTTTAAATCAATTTAATGGCCCAGCGCGCTGATTTCTAGGAAAATGGAAAAACAAAATTATCTGGGCCGCCAACCGGTCCTTGACCGCGAACGCAAGATCATTGGCTATGAGCTGTTCTATCGGTCCGGCGCGCAGGCTGCCGCCGCTAAGGTGCAGGACGATTTGGCGGCGAGCGCGCAGGTTCTGGTGAGCATCCTCAATAGCCTCTATTCAGACTGGCTGCCGCCAGGCAAGCTGGTATTCCTCAATGTCAGCGCCGCCATGCTGCTGGACCCCGATTTTCTGGCGCTGTTGCCGGACGGGCGCGTGGTGCTGGATATCTACGGCAAGGCCGCCGTCACCCCGGAGCTGCTCGCCGCTTGCGATGGCTTGCGCGCCCGTCACATCGGCCTGGCGCTGGACGATGCCGGCCTGCTCCAGGAAGGCAATGCGCTGCTCGGCAAGGCCGATTTTTTCAAGGTCGACGTCAACGAGCACGATGCGACCCAGCTATTCGAAGTGCTGGGGCGTCTGGAAAGGTTTTCTGCCCGGCGGGTTGCCAAAAAAGTTGAGACCGGGCGCGATTTCAAGTTCTGCCACGATGCCGGCTTCGATTGTTTCCAGGGCTATTATTTCGCCCGTCCGGAAACGGTTTCGGAAAAGGCCATCAATCCCGGCCAGATGAATCTGACCGAGCTGCTCAACCTGGTTGGACGTAACGCGGAGGCGGCGGAGATCGAGGCGGTGTTCAAGCGCGATCCGGTACTGATGGTCAAGATTCTGGGTTACATCAATTCCCCGGCGATGGGGCTGTCGCGCAAGGTGACGGGGATCCCCCAGGCGCTGGCCTTGCTCGGCTACCGCCAGCTTTACCGCTGGGTGGCGCTCCTGCTTTATACCGCCGGCAGCAGCGTTATTCCGCCCGCGCTGACCCTGACCGTGCTGACCCGAAGCCGGTTCATCGAGCTGCTGGGCAAGGCCAAATTGCCCCGGCAGGAACAAGACAACCTGTTCATCGTCGGCATGCTGTCCATGCTCGGGATAATTCTGGAAACGCCGCTGGAAAATGTGGTCGGGAAGCTGCATGTCCCGGAGTCGATTTCACGGGCATTGCTGAAGCGGGAGGGGGTTTATGGGCCTTTCCTCGAACTGGCCGAAGCCTGCGAGAATTGTGACGCGCAGCGCATGGACGAAATCTCTGCCGGACTGGAATTTACGGCAGAAGATGTGAATGGCGCCCATCTGGCGGCCATTTCCTGGGCGGAAGCCGTGAATGGCAGTGCTGCCTGAGAATGTGGATGTGATGAACGAAGACGGCACAAAATTACGCATCGACAAATGGCTGTGGGCGGCGCGTTTTTTCAAGACCCGCTCGCTGGCGACGGAGGCGGTCGAAGGCGGCAAGGCGCATCTCAATGGGGTGCGCGTCAAGCCGGCGAAAACCGTCAGCATCGGCGACACGCTCGAAATCAGACTGGGTCCGTTCCTGTTCATCGTCGCCGTATGCGGCCTTTCCCCCCGTCGCGGCCCGGCCTGCGAGGCGGCCAAGCTTTACCAGGAAACCGGTGAAAGCCGCTCCGCGCGCGAGGCGCTGGCGACGCAGTTGAAGGCGGAGGCTATTCAAGGTGAGTTGCGCCAGGGACGCCCTACCAAGCGCGATCGGCGCCATATCGTCCGCTTTACCGGCGGCTAGAGTTGGGGCACATACGGTGAATGAAAAAAGGAAGGCACGGCGGCCTTCCTTTTTTATGGCCGAGAGCAAGGCTAGCTAGAGCGACCAGGTGGACGTCACCATGCTCCAGGTGATCAGGGTGAGGTACATCATCGCCGCCCATGCCACCATGCCGCCGGTGACCATGATGTAACGGAATAAAGCCCCTTCGCCTTTTTCATCGAGCTTGAGAATCGCGGGAGTCGCATAGTAGAGGATCAATGCGGAGGCAAGCAGGGCCAACGCCCCTATGGTCGTGTCAATCATGAAGTTCGGAACGAACAAAACGAGCGGCGCCAGCCATAGCGGTGTGGGCGCGATGGCCGCCAGCATGAAGGCATCGTGATATCCCACTCTGGGTACATCCGCCGGTGTGTCCAGGGTCGGTGTTTCTGCAGGATATTCCAGCAGTTTTTGCCGGCTGTGGATTACCTTCAATTCGGTGTTGGCCATAAACTCGATGGCTCCCGCCATCAGGAAAACGCCTGCCAGTTCGGCGACAAAGAACACCATGCTGAGGATTTGCAGTTGGCTGACGTTCAGGGCCAGCGCCGGCAGCAGACTGTCACGGTAGGCCGTTCCCGCGTAATAAAGCATTAGAGGGGGGATGAGAGACATCGGCAGCACGTAGGAAAAGAACATCGTGGCTACCGAAATGTGGCTGCGTGCCACAGAGTCCCAGCCTTGAATGTGGGGGAAATGAAGCGTTTTCATAATGGCACCTCCAATAGTTCAGTCAGGTTTGGTTGGTTTTATTATGGTTATTTCACTATAGTAAAAATTTCAGAGTAAAGAGCTCAAGAGTAAGCGGTATTGTTCCGAGCGGTTCTGTCGTGTCTGCGGCAATTGGGCAACGATCCGGTTGGGGAAATGAGAAGGAGAGTACAAGCCGGGCCAAGTAGGGAGGATGTGCTTGAACATGTCAATTCCTTTATCGAGGAAGTAATAATTAGGCGCATGAAGGCCGGGAAAGTTTCCGCGGAGCTGGAGTATGGAGTCTGTGCTGGAGGAAAAGCGATTTCGGGCCGGGCGAGAGAGGTGAAATGGGATGACTACGCGCAATGACCATCGGATAGACCCCGTATGCGGAGCGGAGGTGAATGCCGGCCAGAATGAAACCGTCTATTTGGGCATCCATTATGCGTTCTGTTCGCAACAATGCCGGGATCGTTTTGTCGCACATCCCCACCTGTACGTGGGTTTGCCCGGACGCAAGGCGCCGAAGCAGGAGGGAAGGGAAGTGCTGAAGCGCCGCCGTTTGCATCTGGCTTCCGCGCTTTCAGCCGGACAGGCCTTGCTCCTGAGCGACGCGCTGACAACCATGACCGGCGTGAAGCAGGTTTTTTCCGAGGGCGACAGGGTGGAGATTACCTACGACCTGTTGCAGGTGACGGCCGAACAAATCGAGACGAAAATTTCCGACATCTGCCTTTGCCTGGGGGGAGACTGGCTGGAGCGCATTCACCTCGCTTTCGTCCATTATCAGGAAGAGTGCGAGGTTAGCAATCTGGAAGTCAAGGAGCCGCATGTTTACGGCAACGGGCGCTAGCCCGTCGTAAACCAGCCGATGGGTAAGCGCCCTTAGAAAATTTCCCGCGTTTCCAGGAACTGGATATCCGGGAAGCGTTCCTGGGTCAGGTTCAGATTAACCCGGTTCGGCGCCAGATAGACATAATCGTCGGCGCCGTCCAGCGCAACATTGAAGCCGTGCTTGTCGGCGAGCTTCTTCAGATCGGCTTCCGGGCCGCGCAGCCAGCGTGCGGTGGCGACATCGTAAGGCTCGAACAGCACGTCAACCCCATATTCGAATTGCAGGCGGTGCGCCACCACGTCGAACTGGAGCATGCCGACCGCGCCCAGTATCAGGTCGTTGCTGGCGATTGGCCGGAATAGCTGGGTCGCGCCTTCTTCCGCCAATTGATGCAGGCCCTTCTGCAGCTGCTTCATCTTCAGCGGGTTCCTGATCCGGGCGCGGCGGAAGATTTCCGGCGCAAAGGAAGGAATCCCGGTGAATTTCAGGTCCTCGCCCGAGCTGAAGGTGTCTCCCAGCTTGATCGTGCCGTGGTTGGGGATGCCGATGATGTCGCCGGCGTAGGCCTCGTCGGCGGTATTGCGGTCCTGCGCCATGAAGGTGATGGCGTTGCTCACCGTGAACAGTTTGCCGCTCGCCACCTGCTTGAGTTTCATGCCGCGGTCGAAGCGTCCGGAGCAGATGCGGATGAAGGCGATGCGGTCGCGGTGCTTGGGGTCCATGTTGGCCTGGATCTTGAACACGAAGCCGCTGAATTTGGGCTCGTCGGGTTCCACCGCGCGGCTTTGCGCCGGTCGCGCCAGGGGCGCGGGGGAGAGCTCGACGATGGCGTCGAGCAAGGACTGCACGCCGAAGTTGTTCATCGCCGAACCGAAGAACACCGGCGTCTGCTTGCCGGCGAGGTAAGCCTCGCGGTCGAAGGTGTGGGAGGCGCCGCGCACCAGCTCGATATCGATGCGCAGTTCGTCGGCTTGGTCGCCGATCAGCTCGTCCAGGCGCGGGTTGGCGATGCCCTGGATGGTTTCCGAAGTGCCCTTCTCGGCATTCGGGTCGAATACCGATACGACATCGTTGTAAAGGTGATAGGTGCCGCGGAAGCGCTTGCCCATGCCGATCGGCCAAGTCATCGGCGCGCACTGGATGGAGAGCACCGACTCGATTTCGTCGAGCAGGTCGATCGGTTCCTTGCCTTCGCGGTCGAGCTTGTTGATGAAGGTGAGGATGGGCGTGTCGCGCAGGCGGCAGACGTTGAGCAGCTTGATGGTCTGGGCCTCGACGCCGTTCACCGAGTCGATCACCATCACCGCCGAATCCACCGCCGTCAGGGTGCGGTAGGTATCCTCGGAAAAATCCTCGTGGCCGGGGGTATCCAGCAGGTTGACGATGCAGTCGCGGTAGGGGAACTGCATCACCGACGAGGTCACCGAAATGCCGCGCTGCTTTTCCAGTTCCATCCAGTCCGACACCGCGTGGCGGTCAGACTTGCGTGCGCGCACCGCGCCCGCCATCTGGATTGCGCCGCCGAACCAGAGCATTTTCTCGGTTAGCGTGGTTTTGCCGGCATCCGGGTGGGAGATGATGGCGAAGGTGCGGCGGCGGCGGATTTCTTCTTGCAGGGTCATGGCAACGGATTGTTTAATCAGGAAAAGAGGCGGAATTATAGCGTTTTATCGGGTTGATAGACAGTCCGCATGTGACTATATTTAAAGCCGAGAGTTCAGAGGGTTTCGTGATGCGTTATGTCCCCAGCCTGCCGCCGCTTCCCTCGGTAAAGGAAGAAGAGGGGGTACGCCCGATCAGGGCTGTCCGGCCAGTCCGGCCGGTGGAGCCGCGCACGCTTGTGCCGCAGGTGATCCAGCATTTCCGGCCAAAGGCAAGGGTTGAAGCGGTGGCAAGCGTGCTCGCGGCGGTGCAACCGGAGAAACGTGCTAAAAATGATCGTCGTGAATTGTGCCGCCGCCTGCAGCACGGGCAGCCTTTTCTGAACACCCGCAGCGACGTGGAAAGAAGGAAGGGAAGGCGGCGCGATAGCGATATCGTCACCACACTGGATGAAGAAGGTTAACCCGGCTTATTCCCGAATTTTCAGGATCGCCGTGCCGATTTCATAGTCACGGCTGTTTTCCACCCGGACGCAGCGCCGAACCTGGACCAATGCGCGCAGCGGCTTGATGGTCGAACCCTGGGGCGGCAGCACGTGGATGTCGAGCAACTGGCCAAAGCGCGGGACATATTCGGTGATCAGCGAAACGCCATCGACGCTCAGGTCCTTGGTGGTGCCGTAAACGGTTTCTCCGTTTTCCGTAACCCGGATTTTCACCTGGCAGTTGATGGGGATGCGCCGTGCGTTGCGCATCTCGCCTTTGTGTGGCCGCCGCCCGCCGGGAAGGAGCCGGAGTTTGACGGTCTGGTCTTCCGGTGCGGACGATGGGTCTTCCGCGAAAATCACCTCAGGTTGTGGCATAAAACACCTCCATGGTTGATTTTGTTTGTTATTTCCTGACCACAATATATGGGTAGGACGTTTCTATTTATATCAACATATTGTATTGAAGTTTAGAGCAAAAAAATCCATCCGGCAATATGCCGGGGTATTTTTTTTGCGGGCGGGGAGGTGGTTTTACTTGGTACGGCGGGCGGTTCGAGGTCGGTCCAGAGTGTGCTGGGTGCGGGCTGTGCCTTTGCCGGTTTCCGGGCGGCGGCTTGCCGCCGGCGCGCGTCCGGTTCCCACCGGTTGCCAGGCCGGCACCAAGTGCTTCTTGCTGCCGCCGATCAGGTCGGTGCGGCCCATTTGCTTGAGCGCCTCGCGCAAGAGCGGCCAGTTTTCGGGATCGTGGTAGCGCAAGAAGGCCTTGTGCAGTCGTCTGGCCCTGCCGCTTTTCGGGATCGGTACTTCTTCGCCCTTGCGGCTGACCTTGCGCAGCGGGTTCCTGCCGGTGTGAAACATGGCGGAGGCGATCGCCATCGGCGTGGGGGTGAAGTTCTGCACCTGGTCCAGGCGGAAGCCGTTGGCCTTGAGCCATAGCGCCAGTTCCAGCATGTCCTCGTCGGTGGTGCCGGGGTGGGCGGAGATGAAGTAGGGGATCAGGTACTGTTCCTTGCCGGCTTCTTTCGAAAATTTCTCGAACAGCTCCTTGAACTTGTAGTAGGCGCCCATGCCCGGCTTCATCATCATCGACAGCGGCCCCTCGGCGATGTGCTCCGGTGCGATCTTGAGATAGCCGCCGACATGATGGCTGACCAGTTCCTTGACGTATTCCGGCGACGTCACCGCGAGGTCGTAGCGCACGCCCGAGCTGATCAGGATTTTCTTGATGCCGGGCAGCGTCCGCGCCTTGCGGTAGAGCTGGATCAGCGGGCCGTGGTCGGTGCCCATGTTCTCGCAGATGTCCGGGAACACGCAGGAAAGCCGGCGGCAGGCGGATTCGATCCTGGGGTCGCGGCACTTCAGCCGGTACATGTTGGCGGTGGGGCCGCCCAGGTCGGAAATGATGCCGGTGAAGCCCGGCGTCTTGTCGCGGATTTCTTCCACTTCGTGCAGGATCGAGGCTTCCGAGCGGTTCTGGATGATGCGCCCCTCGTGTTCGGTGATCGAGCAGAAGGTGCAGCCGCCGAAGCAGCCGCGCATGATGTTGATCGAGAAGCGGATCATCTCGTAGGCCGGAATCTTCGCCTCGCCGTAGGCCGGGTGCGGACGACGGTTGTAGGGCAGGTCGAAGACGCCATCCATCTCTTCGGTGGTCAGCGGGATCGGCGGCGGGTTGATCCACACGTCGCGGTCGCCGTGCGCCTGCACCAGCACGCGGGCATTGCCGGGGTTGGTTTCGAGATGCAGCACGCGGTTGGCGTGAGCGTACAGAACGGGATCATCCCGCACCTGCTCGAATGAGGGCAGCCGGACCACGCCATGGGTGCGGCCCTCCTCCTTTTTCGGCGGGTGAAACTGCACCGTCTGGGTCTCCCCTTCGGTTGCACAGGCGGCTGCGGACGTATCCGCGTAAGGATTGATGTGCGCCGCGATTTTGCCCGGCGTGTCCACCGAGGTCGAATCGATGACGCGCCGGTCTGCGGGAATGCCCTTGAGCAAAATGGCCGTGCCGCGCAGGTCGGCGATGCTGGCGATGGGTTCGCCCTTGGCCAGACGGTGGGCCAGTTCCACCAGCGCCCGTTCGGCGTTGCCGTAGAGCAGGATGTCGGCCTTGGAATCCGGCAGGATCGAGCGGCGCACCTTGTCCGACCAGTAGTCGAAGTGGGCGATGCGGCGAAGCGATGCCTCGATGCCGCCGATCACCACCGGCACGTCGGCATAGGCCTCGCGGCAGCGCTGCGAGTAGACGATCACCGCCCGGTCCGGGCGCTTGTTGCCTTCGGCATTGGCGGTGTAGGCGTCGTCGGAGCGGATCTTGCGGTCGGCAGTGTAGCGGTTGACCATCGAATCCATGTTGCCGGCAGTGACGCCGTAAAACAGGTTGGGTTTGCCCAGGGCCTTGAAGGCGGCCGGGCTGTGCCAGTCGGGCTGGGCAATGATGCCGACGCGGAATCCCTGCGCCTCCAGCAGCCGCCCGATCAGCGCCATGCCGAAACTGGGGTGGTCGATGTAGGCGTCGCCGGTGACCAGGACGATGTCGCAACTGTCCCAGCCGAGCTGATCCATCTCGGCGCGCGACATCGGCAGCACCGGGGCGGTGCCGAAGCGCTTGGCCCAGTATTTGCGGTGGGAAAAGATGTTCTTGGCGGGTTCCATGGACGGCTATTTTACGCATGTCGGAGCGACCCGCATATGACTGGCCGAAAACGATATGGTTCCGCCGCGATCCGATTGGCTATCGGTGCATTGCGGCTGCCAGCAGAAAAAATAGTTTTTTCATGATAATGCACCTTCTGCAAGCCCTCCCGGGCTTGCTTTTCCTTGTGGGGCACGCGGGGTTATTTCATGGCGCCTTCCTTGGTGAATCCCAGTTCAACGGTGATGGTGTCGCCGTCCTTAAGGTCCTTGATGGCGGGTGGCGGGAAGTGCAGCGCCATGTCGGCCACGCCGGACTTCAGCATTAGCGTGCCTTTGGCGTGGTCGATCTTGTCTACGGTACCGGTCATCTTGTGAGTGCCCATCATTTTCGAGGAACCCATCATCATCTTGTCTTTTCCATAATCCGCAGCCTGGGCGGAAACGGCGAAGTTGGCAATGAACAGGCTGCTGGTCAGCAAAAGCAAAAACTTCTTCATGGTTATACTCCTGGGTGAAATGCACCCGCCCCGGCAGCAAGGCCTAACGGCCTGAAATTGAGACACTCCGAAGGTAGGTGTGTTTTAAAGGTAAGGGTGTGTTTTAAAAGCCCCCTCGCGAGGGATGAAGTTGCAGTATAGGAAAAAAATAATGGGATTGTTGCCGGGCGATTGCCGGGCGAGTCATTCGTAACGCATGAATTCTTCCGCAGCCGCGTTCCTGCCATAGCGCGCGATCAGGGTTTCGATCTCTGCGAACAGGGTTTCGTCTTCGTCCGGGTCGATGATGCCATCCCCGACCAGGCTCGCGACCAGTCCCCGCAGCATGGCGTCATGCACCACGCCCAAAGTCGGCGGGGTGCTGGCGCCGGTGTCCATCAGTGCCGAGATGATGCGCGTCAGGCTTTCGCTGGCCGTGACGGTGACGAAATCGATGGCGGGGGCGTCCTCCCCGAATTGTTCGATCAGGTCATCGATTTCATCAAGGAGCGAGCGGTTCTGGTCGAAATGCAGGCGATCGGCTTCGAATTGTTCGTTCGCCGTCATTTTGGATACGATTTCCCGAACCGAGCCGAGCGTAGGGGCTTCTTCGGCGTCCGGGTCGTTGGCAGCGGCTTCGAGGATTTGCGATAACTCATCGCTCACGTTGCTGGCGATATCGATAAACGGCTTCATGCTCAATCCCTCGCTGGAAATCCAGACTCGATTTAATTGTAGGATAAAGCGAGGGCGGGTGAGGGGTCAGCCGGCGGTTTGTTCAGATTTAAAGCCCAGTTTGCCGATTTCCTGCTGCAGGAAGGCGGCGCCCTGCGCCACGTGGGGTCGTGCCCCCCGCAAGCCGAATTCCACCTTGCGTTCGCCCTCTTCGCCGATGTGGGGCAGGCTGGAAAAGCGCAGGTCGGGGTAGCGCATGACGAATTCGTTCATCAGGTCGAGCAGCGGGCTTTCCATGGCGTCGAGAACGGTGATCAAGGCTTCGGTTTCCGGTGCCTGGTTGCGAATCTCGGGGTAGAGCGTATCCAGCACCCAGTCCATCATCGGCCAGGCCATTTGCGGGAAGCCGGGCAGGAAGTGGTGGCGGCCGAGGGAAAAGCCGGGGATGCGGTTGAACGGGTTGGGGATGATGCGGCTGCCCTGCGCCAGGTCGGCCATCAGGATGCGGCGGGGATAGGCTTCCGCGCCGAAGCGCGCCTCGATTTCCGCCACCGCCTCGGGGTGGCGGTAGAGCGGTACGCCGGCAGCCTCGGCGGCGCACTGCCGGGTGTGGTCGTCGGGGGTGGCGCCGATGCCGCCGAAGCTGAACACGATGTCGTCCTGCGCCAGGGTCTGGCGCAGGGTCGCAACGATCAGCGCGGGGTCGTCGCCGATGATGCGGCACCACTTGAGTTCCAGGCCGCGTTGCGCCAGCGTCTCGACCACGTGCTGGAAGTGCCGGTCCTGGCGCTTGCCGCTCAGCAGTTCGTCGCCGATGATGATCGTACCGAAATGGGTCATGCGGTATCTATTCGCAGGCAAACAGGACGGCCGGAGGCGAGGTCGCGTCGCCTTCAGTGTCCTGGCCCAGGCTGATGGAGCCGGAGCCGGAGAGCGGGAACGCTTCCCGATGGACGAAGGATTTCCGGCCGTCCTCGGTGAAGACATAGCTGCCGTTGGTGCTCTGGTCGATGAAGATGAACTTGCCGCCACGGCATTCGATCTGCGCATGCTGTCGCGATGCAAGGGGGGTGTTGACAACGAGGTCGTTGTTCTTGTCGCGGCCGAGCACCGTCGCCGATTTGCTTCTGTCGATCACCAGACTCGTTCCGCCGTGGCGCAGTACCAGGCTTCCGGCGAAGGCCTCGGTTTTGAAGGCGGTGCCCGGCATCAGGGTCAGATCGCCTGCCTCCTGCCAGATGATTTCGCAGATGTCGATTTCTTCGCGCTTGCCTTTCAGGGCGGCGTTACCCAGTTTGCGCATGTCGGTTCTGAGTTCCGCGGGCAGGGTGTCGGCGGTCTGCTGGGAGGTGATGATCTGTCCCGCTTTGGCGATTGCCGTCAGGCGGGCGGCGATGTTGACCGCGTCGCCGAAAACGTCGCTATTTTCCCGGATTGCCGGGCCGTAATGCATGCCGATGTGGATGTGCAGGGGCAGTTTCCCGCTGACGAATTGCATCGCCATTTCCATTTGCATGGCGCGTGCCGCGTGGAAAGCCGAGCCGCCGTCGGAAAAGGCGCACATGATTTCGTCGCCGATGGTCTTGATGGTTTCACCGCCGTGCTGGCGCGCCAGCGCAGAGAGTATGGACAGGCAGGATTCGATGCGCGCCATTGCTTCCTGGTCGCCCGACGTTTCATAAAGGCGGGTGCTGCCGTTTATGTCGGCGAATAGGATGGCAAGATGGATATTCGGGTTCGGCATGGCGGCATTATAACGATTCTGCCGGCCTGCTGGGGGGCTGTCCGGAATCGGTTCTGTCGCCGTACAGCGCGGCCAGCAAATCCAGGCGCGTGACGATGCCGGTCAGCCGGTTGTCGCCGTCTACCACGGGCAGGTGGTTGATCCCATGTTCGGCGAAAATCAGGAACACCGTGGTTAACGGGGTATCTACCGATACGGTGATCACCGGCGCAGACATGACCTCGCGCACCAGAACTTTCGACTGCCGCTTGAACAGGAGTTTCAGACGCTGTATCAGGGTCTCGCACATGCGCCAGTTCACTTGCTTGAGAAAGTCGGCGATGGAGATCATGCCGATCACCCGGCGCTCCTTGTCGACCACCGGAATGCCGCGGATATGGTGGCGGCGCAGCAGTTCCCACACCTGTTCCAGGCGGACATCGGCTTCTACCGTGACCACCTCCGGCGTCATGATGTTGTGCAACGTCGTGCTGTCCAGTCCACGCCGATGGGCGTGCAGCGTGGCCAAGGCATAAATTCGGGTCAGGTCTTCTTCGGCGACGTCGATGTACCCATCCATATCCCGCAACGCGCTGCGCAGGTCTTCGCTGTCGAAGCTCAGCTTGACCGGCGGTTTCGTGCCGGATGTCGGGGTGTTTTCCGTTCCGGGCAGATGGAGGGCAAGCGGGTAGCGCCGCCCGGGGATGAGCTTGTTGAAGATCAAAGCGGTTGCCAGCAGGATGGCGATGTTCAGCAGCAACGGGGTCACGATGAAAAGGTATCCCAGGCTGTGGATTTGCGCGCCGCCGATTACGGTCAGGAGTGCGGTCGCCCCGCCCGGTGGATGGAGGCAGCGCAGGTAGTACATGGCGACAATGGCCAGGCCAACCGCCACGCCGGATGCCAGATAAGGGTCGGGAATCAGCGCTGCGCAGGTGATGCCGACCAGCGCCGAAACCAGATGTCCGCCAGCAAACGACCAGGGCTGGGCGAACGGACTATGTGGCGCGCCCAGTAGCAGGACTGTCGAAGCGCCCATGGAGGCGATCAGGATCGGCGCCAGGCTGGGGTCGATGAAATGACGGCTGATCCAGCCCGTGATGATAATGGTGATCAGGCCGCCAATGCCGGACAGGATTTTTTCGCGGTGGCCGACAGCGGTCTGCATCGGGAAGAGAAAAGAAAAAAGGTTACGTAGCCGCATCGTTGTCGTTTTGGGGAAGGGTTAAATTGGCCGGATGGTCCTTTTCACGCTTGAGCCAGCGCCAGACGCTGCCGCTGGCGCGTTCTTCACCGGAATAGAGGTAATCGAACACGTTGTAGTTTTTCGCGATCCATTCCATTTGCCGGCCTGCGCCGAAGCGGCCGCAAAACAGGATGCGGTCGCCCCGCTCCAGTATTTCGTCGTTTTCCGGCAGCAGGATCTCGGCTTCTCCGCGCTTGATCAATAGCGCAATGCACGGCAAGCAGTCATCGCGATTGCGCGGGTCGCGGCAAAGGTCGCCGATATGGGCCTGCTTGCCCTCCGCGATGCTGGCATACAGGGCCGGGGAATCTGCCGGCGTGATTTTCAGCGCCCAGGTCTGCGGCACCTCGTCACCGGAAACGCCGCCGATGCGGCTTACCAGCAGGTTTGCCCAGGCGTTGGAATTGTTCCGGGCCGCCAGAAGAAAATCGGCCAGGAGCGGCGTGGTGGTCAGGGCAAAAATTTTATTGGCGATGACGGTGCCGCGTTTCATGGCGAGATCGAGTCGGGCCGCCTCGAAAATGATGTTGTTCTGGTGCTGGTTCTGGCGCGCGACCATGAACAGGCCGGGGTTGAGTTCGCGCGCTGTCATGATGATGGACAGGTTGTTCGCGTCGTTGTCGGTGCCGGCCACGATGCCCACCGCCCCCTTGATGTCGGCTTCGAGCAAGGTGACGGCCTCGGTACCCGAGCCGCCGATGGTGCCGGGCGGTGCGTTGGTGGCAGCGGGCATGGCTTCGACCACGGTGACCTGGACGCCCTCCGCAATCAGCCGCTCATGCACCGCCTTGCCGAAACGGCCATACCCGCACAGGATCCAGCGTCCGTGCGGCGGGAACAGGGGCTCGCGCAGCGGTTCGTGGGGCACGGCGGTCATCCATTCATACAGCAGGAACATGCCGGGGGAATGCAGCGCAAGGGCGAGACGGCCGGCAAAGGTATCGAAGGGATTGAATACCTGGTCGGTGCCGAACGAAAGCATGTTCGCTTCGACAGAACGCGACTCCGCACGGGCGATCGCGGGAAGGCGGGGGCAGAGCAGTTTGGCGGTGATCGCGACATTGAGGTTGACGTCGTCCATATTGGTTATCGCGATTACGCCGGCACAATTGGGGCGCTTCAGCCCCGCCAGCACCAGGTTTTTGGGTTCGGCGGCATTGGCGCAGAGCCCGGGCACGGGCATTGCCAGATCCCCCAGTTCCAGCGCGGTGATGCGGCTTTGATCGATTTCGATTACCACCGAGCGGTAGCCTGCCTCGGACAGGGCGCGCACCAGCGTGCTGCCGGTGTCGCCGTGGCCGCAAACCAGATAGAACGGTTCGGTGATCAGCCTGACCGCCCGACGAAAGGCATGTACCCGCAGGATCGACTGGAAGGCCGAATCCTGCAGCAGCGACAGCGCGGCGCCGATGCCATACAGCCAGGCAAACACGGTGCCGTAGATGCAGAGGGTGGCCCACAGCCGCTGTGCATCGGTGAACGGATAGGGGATTTCGCCGAAGCCGATGGTGGTTCCCATGAAGCTGACGAAATAGAAGGCATGGAAGAAATCCATGCGCCACGGGTTTCCCTTGTCGTCCATGCCGGGAATCAGGACAAAACCCAGAATGGCAACGGCGTAGACGCACACCAGCACGATCAGCGGGACATGGATGCGCCGCAGCAGGACATACACCAGATTGTGCATGGCGGGGTCTTTCCGGCCGGTTAGCGGCGCACCGCGATGGTTTCGGCCACCAGCAGCACCACCGAGGTGATATTGGCGAGCAGCGCACCGCCGGACAGGGAAACGATGATCGTCATGATGTAAGGCGTCAGCCCGGTATGCGTGACATGTTCTGCCACCGTCCACACCACCGCTGCCGTAATCAGTTGCAAGTCGGCCACCAGGCTGGTGGCGAGCAGCACCGCACCGAGATGGGTGCGATCGCCGAATTTCAGGATGGTGGCGATCAGGCTGACGACGATGGCGGCAAACAGCTCATAAACGCTGTGGTGGACCGGATTGTCGATGCCGCCCAGAAAAAAGCCGAAGTTCAGGGTCAGTGCAAGGACGATAAAAAACGCGAAGACCACTTTTTCCAGATTCATTTTTTTATCCCCCTGTAAATTTTTCGTGAAGCGTATTCTAGCTTAATTCAAGAAGCGCCAATTAATTCGGCACGATCTACACTTGATGTCGGGAAGGACTTCTTTCCCAAAGCCGGAGCTTTCTCAGCAATTTGCTAACTCGATGATTTATAATTAAATAATTATTATGGCGCGTTAAAATTGGTGAAAAAGGCTTGAGGAATCATGAAAAATTAGGCATTGTAAAAATGGTTTTGTACAAATATATTTATAATCCCCTTTGGAAAATGAATCGACTCGAACCCGCATGAGGGCCACCCAGGAATCCGGCTTGCGCGAGAAATCGTTGGAAGCGCTGAAAAAATTCCGCCAAATCGTCAGCTCGGCGCAACAGCATTTCCGTCGGATCGAGGATCAATGCGGGCTGAGCGGAGCCCAATTGTGGGTGCTGAGAGAGGTGGCGGGGCATCCCGGGCGGCGGGTTTCCGATCTCGCCAAGGCCATGTCCGTGCACCTGTCGACGGCAAGCAACCTGCTCGACAAGTTGGCGAAACGCAACCTGATTCGCAGGGAGCGCAATGACCGCGACCAACGGATAGTCCATTTGTTTCTCACCGAGGAAGGGATGCGAATTATCGCAAATGCGCCGCAGCCAGCGCGGGGCGTGCTTCCGGAAGCCCTCAATCGACTGCCGGATGAGGTGCTGGACAACCTGAACAGGAGTCTCGCTCAGGTGCTGGACGAGATCGAGATCAGCGACCAGGAGTCTGCCATGAAACCGCTTTCAGACCTGATTTCGTCCGATCTGTCGCCCACCCCTTCATCCATGGCAGTGGAAAAATAAGGCGTGTTTCTTGATTCATAACGGCCTGTTGCACAGAATCTGTAAGCAGATGATTTTTGTGCGTACGCGAGGCTATGATGAAATAGGCCGGAATGCGGCGGAGAAAAATTAGAGAGTCCATGGAGTGCAAACGATGAAAAGAATCACGAAAGCCGTATTCCCGGTGGCCGGTCTGGGCAGCCGTTTCCTGCCTGCCACCAAGGCCAGTCCCAAGGAGATGATGCCGGTGGTGGACAAGCCGTTGATCCAGTATGCCGTGGAAGAAGCAGTCGCGGCCGGAATCACCGATATGGTGTTCATCACCGGGCGCAACAAGCGCGCCATAGAGGACCATTTCGACACCGCTTACGAAGTGGAAGCGGAACTCGCCGCACGCGGCAAGCATGAGTTGCTGCGCGCGGTGCAGGATGTCATTCCGAAACACGTGAACTGCATCTTCATCCGCCAGTCCGAGGCGCTCGGGCTGGGCCATGCCGTGCTGTGCGCACAGCCGGTCGTGCAGGACGAGCCTTTCGCGGTAATTCTCGCCGATGACCTGATCGATGGCGAGCCGCCTGTCGTCAAGCAGATGGTGGATGTGTTTGCGCGCCACCAGTGTTCCGTGCTGGGCGTGCAGGACGTGCCCCGCGAACAAACGAGTCAATACGGCATCGTCAGCGCAACTTATCTGGAACCGGGTGTGGAGCAGGTGAATGGCCTCGTCGAGAAACCGCGCCCGGAAGAGGCGCCTTCCACCTTGGCGGTGGTCGGTCGCTACATCCTGACACCGCGCATCTTTTATCATTTGGCGCGGGCGCAGGCGGGCGCGGGGGGCGAGATCCAGTTGACGGACGGCATTGCCGCGCTGCTGCAGGAAGAAAAGCTGCTGGCCTACCGTTTTAGCGGCACGCGCTACGATTGCGGCTCAAAGCTGGGATACCTCAAGGCACAGGTTGCCTTCGGGCTGAAACATGAGGAATTTCGCGAGGAATTCGCTGCCTACCTGGCATCGCTGTAATGAAATAATTCTGGCGCGCTTTCAATATGCCATGCCTTGAGCACAAGGCGTGACGAGCGCCAACGTGGAGGGAAATGCAGAAAACCATCATATTCAGCGATCTGGACGGAACCCTGCTCGACGCGGTGAGGTACTCCTTCAATGACGCACTACCGGCCTTAAGCCTGATTCAGGCGCACGGCGTTCCGCTGGTTCTCTGTTCCAGCAAGACGCGCGCCGAGATCGTGGCTTGCCGCCAGCGCATGCACAATTTCCACCCTTTCATTACTGAAAACGGTGGCGGAATCTTCATTCCTCAGGGCTACTTCTCCGCACCGGCTGACCCGGTGAACGGCTATCAGCGCATCATTCTCGGCCTGCCCTATGCCGAGATCAGGCGCCACTTCGTTGCTCTCCGGGAACGGCTTGGAGCAAGCGTACGCGGCTTCGCAGACATGACGGCAGAGGAGGTCGCCGAATTGACGGGCCTTTCTTGCGATGACGCGGCCCTGTCCAAGCAGCGTGATTTCGACGAACCTTTCGTCTTCGAGGGCGCACCTGACACGCGCTTTCTGCAAGCCATAGAAGACGCAGGCCTGCACTGGACCCAGGGGCGGGTTTTCCACATCATGGGCAAACACGACAAGGGCCTTGCCGTGAAAACCCTGAAGGCGCTCTACCTGCGCGAGTATGGCGAAATCTCCTGCATCGGCCTGGGCGACAGCTTGAACGACCTGCCCCTGCTCCAAGCCGTGGACCGCCCGGTGTTGATCCGGCACGAGGACGGAAGTTTTGATTCCCGCATCGTGATAGACGGTCTGATGAAGACGCAAAGCCCAGGCCCACAGGGCTGGAACGAAGCGGTGCTGAAATTGCTGTCCGCGGGGGAGGCCGGGGAAGAAACGTCGGCGTCTGTTCTCACCCACATTTTTAGCGCTGCTCTTGCTGCCGTCGATCCCTTCCAGGCGGTGCTCAACGCCGCAAAGCTTGAGAATGGCTGCCTGACTGTTGCCGGTGCCGCCTACGAGCTTGAATCCTTTCGTCGCATCGTGGTGGTCGGCGCGGGAAAGGGCGCGGCACGCATGGCATTGGCCATCGAGGCATTGCTCGAAAAGCGGATTTCCACCGGGCTGATTATCGTCAAAGAAGGCCACGCGGCAAGCCTGGACAGGGTTGAGCAGATCGAGGCTTCCCATCCCGTGCCCAATGAGGCGGGGGCGAAGGGCGCGCAGCGCATCCTGGACATGGTGCAGGCCGCCGACGAGAGGACGCTGGTTATTTGCCTGCTCTCGGGCGGCGCGTCAGCGCTGCTGGTCGCACCCGTCGCGGGGGTGACGCTACAAGACAAGCAGGAAGTTACCGCTTTGCTGCTGAAGGCGGGCGCGGCCATCGGCGAACTGAATGCCGTGCGCAAGCATCTTTCAGCCG
This sequence comes from uncultured Sulfuricella sp., assembly GCA_964559825.1. Lineage (GTDB taxonomy): Bacteria > Pseudomonadota > Gammaproteobacteria > Burkholderiales > Sulfuricellaceae > Sulfuricella. Next base: position 72,834 of record CAZLJK010000004.1, read on the forward strand.
TCAAGGGCGGCAGACTCGCGCAGGCCGCCTACCCGGCGCAGATGGTGACGATGATCCTTTCCGACGTGATCGGAGACCGGCTCGATGTCATCGCTTCCGGGCCGACCGCGCCAGACGGATCGAGTTTTGACTATGCCTGGTCGGTGATTGAGAAATACGGGCTGAAGGAAAAAATACCGGTGCGCGTCGTGGATTACCTGCAGCGGGGTATCAATGGACTGGCGTCGGAAACGGTAAAGGACGGCGACCCTTGTCTGCGCGGAACCCGCAACGTGATTGTCGGCGGAATCAGCCAGGCTCTGGCGGCTGCGCAGGAAAAGTCCCGGCAGCTCGGGCTGGCTGTGGAGATTGTCACCGCTGAGCTTCAGGGCGAGGCGCGCGACGCAGCGCGTTTCCTGGCGCATACCGCACGCATGACGTACGCCGGTCTGCAAGCGGGCGAACGGCGTTGTCTGCTGTTCGGCGGCGAAACTACGGTCACCGTCAGGGGAACGGGAAAAGGCGGCAGAAACCAGGAGCTGGCCCTGGCTTTTGCCCTGGAGATCGCCGGACAGGAAGGCATCTCCCTGCTTTCCGCCGGTACCGACGGCGGCGACGGGCCGACCGATGCGGCGGGCGCGCTGGTCGACGGCGGCACGGCAGCACGGGCGCGCCGGCTTGGCATGGAGCCTGCCGCCTACCTGGATAACAACGATTCCTACGGGTTTTTTCAACAACTCGACACCCTGTCCGGGGGGCGCAGCCATTTCATGACCGGGCCGACGGGAACGAACGTCATGGACCTCCAGATCATTCTGCTGGAAAAGAGCGATGCAGATCTGCGCGAAAAAACCGGAAGGGCCGTCCTGAGATGAGCGCCGTTACCTTAAGATCCGATGTGCTCGAGCAGCTCGACCATATCGGTTCCGCCGAAATCGTGGTCGGGATCCCGAGCTTCAATAACGCAAAAACCATTGGTCATGTCGTGCGGGCAATACAGGCGGGACTGGCCAAGTATTTTCCCGCTCACCGCGCGGTGATCGTGAATTCCGACGGCGGCTCCAGCGACGGGACCATCGATGTCGTGCAGAATACGGCTGCCGTGGATTTCAACGCCATCCTTCTTCATCACCGCGTCGAGCCGATCTCCAGGATCGCGTTCCCCTATGAGGGCATCCCCGGCAAGGGGAGCGCTTTTCGCAGCATCTTCGAAATTGCCCAGAAGCTGGATGCGAAGGCCTGCGTAGTGGTTGATTCGGATCTCAGAAGCATTACGCCCGAGTGGATCGAGCTGCTGGTGAAGCCGGTGCTGGAAGGGGGGTTCGATTACGTGGCTCCGCTCTACCACCGGCACAAGTTCGACGGGACGATTACCAACAGCATCGTCTACCCGCTCACCCGGACGCTCTACGGCAAGCGCGTGCGGCAACCCATCGGCGGGGATTTCGGCTTTTCCGGCAAACTCGCGCAGTTTTATCTGACCCAGGACGTGTGGGAATCGGACGTCGCGCGTTTCGGCATCGACATCTGGATGACCACGACGGCGATCGCAAATGGCTTCAAGGTCGCTCAGTCCTTTCTCGGCGCCAAGATACACGATGCAAAGGACCCCGGCGCCGACCTGAGCAGCATGCTCTATCAGGTGGTGAGCGCCACCTTCGACCTGATGGAGAACCATGCCGACGTGTGGATGCCGATCCGCGGGTCCGAGCCGGTAACGACCTTCGGCTTCGAATACACGGTCGGGCTCGAACACGTCAACGTCAATACCGCCAGAATGTTGGGCCTGTTTCGCGAAGGCCTGAAAAACCTGCGCGAAATCTGGCTGGATATCCTCGGTACCGGGGATTTCAGGGAGGTGGAACGGTTGGGCGCCCTGGATGATGGGGAGTTTGATTTCCCCCTCAACCTGTGGACGCGGATCATCTACGATTATGCCATCGCTTTCCACAAGAAAAAGCTGCCGCGCGAGCATCTCATAAAGTCCCTGACTCCGCTCTATGTGGGAAAAACCGCATCGTTTATTCTGGCCGCCGAACACATGGAAGGGCATGAGGCAGAAGCCGAAATCGAAAAGCTTTGCATGGAATTTGAAAGCAACAAGGATTACCTCGTCACTAGCTGGAAATAATTTTAAGGAGATAAATCATGATGGATTTTCTGAACCTGATACTCGAACCCTTGCAAGAGGTGTTTCTCAAGTTCAAAGTCTTTTTGCCCAACTTGCTGGCCATGCTGGTGATCATGGTGCTGGGCATCGTTCTGGCCCGAATCGTCAGGGTTATCCTCATTAAATCCCTGACCGCCATCAACTTCGACAGCTGGTCCGACCGGATGGGCTTTACCACGCTGATGCGCAAGGGCGACCTGTGGGCAAAGCCCTCCGCCACTCTCGGTGCGGTCATTTTCTGGCTGCTGATCATCGTCACCCTGATGATCGGCCTGAGTGCGCTCAATATCCCCGCCATCGACAGTCTGGTCGAGCAGTTCTTCAGCTACGTGCCACGTGTTTTTTCCGCTGCGATGATCCTGCTTATCGGCTATGTGCTGGCCGGTTTTATCAGCCAGGGAGTCTTGATTGCCGCGGTAAACAGCGGCTATCCCTACTCCAAGCTGCTTGCCAAGGCCATACGCACCTTGCTGATGGTGCTGATTCTGGCCATGGCCATGGAACAGCTCCAGATTGCGCCGAGCATCGTGCTCGCTGCCTTTTCGATCGTTTTCGGGGGGATCGTGGTGGCGCTCTCGATCTCTTTCGGCGTCGGCGGCATTGACGCGGCGAGACGGATGATCGAACGGGAAGCTTTGGAAAAACGCTCCGAAGAAGCCAAGGATGACATCGAACACCTCTAACGGGCGTGGCAGGAATGTCGCCCCTATGAGGACGCCATGCCTGTTTCCCTCCCCCCAACCCTCTCCTGCAAGCGGGTTACCCTCACCTCAATCCTCTCCCGCAAACGGGAGAGGAGGCAAACGAGAAGGGCGCTTGTTTCGATTTGGGGGCAAACGAATCGCTCCGCAAGTTTCAAGTTAACTGAAGGAAAAATCCATGTCCGATTTTCACCAGACAGGCATCATTACTACCCTCCATCAGTTGGGTAAGCCCTCGTTGGATAGGCTGGAGTCCGAGCTGTACGGCTTTTCGAAAACCAGGCCGGTGGCCCTGGTGCTGCCGGCACTGTATTCAGAGTTCGAAGGCCCGGCCATGCCGGGGATAGTCCAGGAGCTCGCCAAGGTAAAGTATTTGAATGAAATCGTGCTGGTCCTGGACAAGGGAACAGAGAAGGATTTTCAGCGGGTACGGGAGTTCATGTCGCCGATTTCCACGGAAGTCAAGATCATCCATAACGACGGTAAAAGAATCAGCGAAATATATGAGATGTTTGCCCGCAACGGCTTTGACGTGGGCGAGCGCGGCAAGGGGCGTTCCGTCTGGATGGCCTACGGGTACGTGCTCGCACGCGGGCGGTCTGACGTCATTGCCCTGCATGATTGCGATATCGTCACCTACAGCCGCGAACTGCTGGCGCGGTTGTGCTACCCGGTGGTCAACCCGAACCTGGACTACGTGTTTTGCAAGGGCTACTACAGCCGGGTCTCGACCAAGCTTAACGGGCGGGTTACCCGGCTATTGGTCACGCCTCTGGTCAGAGCCCTCCAGCAACTCGTCGGGCCGCATGAATTCCTCGCTTTCCTCGACAGCTTCCGTTATCCCCTGGCCGGGGAATTCTGCATGTCTACGGACCTGGCCCGGGTGAACCGGATCCCTTGGGACTGGGGGCTGGAGGTGGGCTCCCTGGCCGAGGTGCACCGGAACTTTTCGCCACGCCGGGTCTGTCAGGTGGATATCGCGGCGAACTATGACCATAAGCATCAAGCGCTCTCCGCCGATGACGCGAGCAAGGGTTTGATGAAGATGACGGTGGACATCTGCAAATCCATCTTCAGGACTTTGGCATCGGAAGGGGTCGTGTTTTCGGACGGGTTGTTCAAATCCTTGCTGGTATCCTACCTGCGGCAGGCCGAAGACACGATCATGAAATACGAAGCGGATGCGGCAATCAACGGCTTCCAGTTTGACCGGCACGAGGAAGCCATGGCGGTGGAAGCCTTTACCCGGGCCATCGCCATGGCAACCCAGGTGTTTATTGAAAATCCGATGGTGACGCCGCTGATTCCGAACTGGAACCGGGTCAGCGCCGCCATCCCGGATGTTTTCAAAATGCTGCAAATGGCCGTGGACGCGGATAACCAGTGAGGTCCCTCGGGGCTTTGATGGCAGCAGAAGACGGCAGAAGAGTGATCCGAATACACTTGGCGGCACAATCAGCGTCAGCGTTGGACAGCCGCGATTTCAGAACATCAAGAGAGCCATCAGGATGGTATACTTCGAGCCACATTTAAAGCCTTGAATTTAGAACAGCCAACCAGTCCGATGTAATTCCCCTCACCTCTTATCGCTCTTTCGCGCCCCAATGCTCCCTGCCTTCGCGCGATTCGTCCTGACACGCTAACTTTTTGTACCCTGCCGTATCCCGCCTTTCGGCTGGGCTATTGCAGTATTGCGTATTCAAAATCCGGAGAAAAATATTGTCCGAACTTAACCTGCAAGAAATCAAAACAAACGTATTAAGCGGCCTCACCGTCGCGCTGGCGATGGTGCCGGAAGCCATCGCCTTTGCCCTGGTTGCCCATGTTTCGCCCTTGACCGGCCTTTATGCAGCGTTCATCGTGGCGTTGATTACCTCGGCCTTCGGCGGTCGTCCCGGCATGGTGTCGGGTGCAACCGGCGCGCTTGCCGTGGTCTTGGTGTCGCTGGTAGTCACGCATGGCGTGGAGTATCTGTTTGCTGCCGTGGTGCTGATGGGTCTGCTGCAAATCCTGTTCGCAGTGGCCAAGCTGGGCAAGATCATCCGCATGGTGCCGTACCCGGTGATGCTGGGTTTCGTCAACGGACTGGCTATCGTGATCTTCCTGGCGCAGTTTGGTCACTTCAAGGTACTGGCTGCCGATGGCGCCCCACAGTGGATGCAGGGCATGGCGCTTTACACCATGCTGGGCCTGATCGCGTTGACGATGGCGATCATCTATTTGCTGCCCAAGCTGACCATGGCAGTGCCGGCCACGCTGGCAGGCATACTGGCGGTATCGGCGCTGGTGAGTGCGCTGGACATCGACACCAAGACGGTCGGCGACCTCGGCTCAATTGCCGGCGGGCTGCCGCTGTTCCACCTGCCGGACGTGCCGCTGAACTGGGAAACGCTGAAGATCGTGTTTCCCTACGCGCTGATTCTGGCGGCCATTGGCCTGATTGAATCGCTGCTGACGCTGAATCTGATCGACGAAATAACCGGCACGCGCGGCAAGCCGAATCGGGAGTGTCTCGCGCAAGGCGCGGCCAACGTGGTGACCGGCTTCTTCGGCGGCATGGGCGGCTGCGCGATGATCGGCCAAAGCCTGATCAACGTGAACAATGGCGCCATCAAACGCCTCTCGGGCATTACCATGGCGCTGTTCCTGCTGTCCTTTATCCTGTTCGGCTCCAGCCTGATCGAGCAGATTCCGCTGGCCGCGCTGATCGGCGTGATGTTCGTGGTGGCGGAAAAGACCTTCGAATGGGGCAGCTTGCAGGCGTTGCGCAAGATCCCCCGCTCCGACGCACTGATCGTGGTGGCAGTAACAGTGGTGACAGTCTTTACCGACCTGGCTATCGCCGTCGTGCTCGGCGTAGTGATTGCAGCGCTGGTGTTCGCCTGGCAGCACGCCAAACAGATCAACGTGAAAACTTATATCGACGACAAGGGCTGGAAAATCTACGAACTGGAAGGTTCACTGTTCTTCGCCTCGGCGGCCGGGTTCCAGACCCTGTTCAGCCCGCATGACGACCCGGATGAAGTGGTGGTCGAGTTTCGCCGTGCGCGGGTGATGGATCATTCTGCGGTGGAAGCGATTGATATGCTGGCAACCCGCTATCAGCAGTTCGGCAAGCGCCTGCACTTGCGCCACCTCAGCCCGGATTGCCTGGAGGTGCTGGACAAGGCCAAGGATATGATCGAGCTGAACGTGCAGGAAGACCCGCACTACCACATCGCCGACAACAAGCTCGGCTGATTGGGAACGAACCAGCGGGAAAGCGAGACGCCGTCTCTCTGGCGGGTTTGCTTCCCTATATTCGCCCTTTTGGTTATGGCATTGGCGGTTTGCATCCCTTGCGGGCTTCCTTAACCCGCAGGTGGCCAGCCATTGTCAGTACAGCCAGGTTTTTTAGCCGCTACTGCTTCACCCAATTTATCTTTTGCGCGCTGACGAAGTCACCCGTATGAAGCTCTGTTTTTTTAGGGTCGGTAGACAGTTCGCCGATCGAAAACAAGGGGAATACCTGCCGGATGGTTAGCGACGCAACGGGAATGGTTGGGGTGCCCAGCAATTTATTGGGTGCCGACTCCGACTGAACCCGCTTCACGGAATGATAGGCCACGAATTTGTCCCCCGGCGCGACGAGGGAGGCAGCCCCCGCATCGACATATATTTTATTGTTGCCGATATCGATATCGGTGATTTTTGCCGTGAAGGGCAGGCAGGCCAGGTCGCTGCTGATGCCATCGACGAGGGATTTCATCAAGGCATCGAACCGCCTTCCAAAAGGCGTACTGAAATACTGGGTAGTACCGAAGAGCGATCTGATTTCAATCTCGCTTTCGCCGGCAATCTCCATGCCCTGGCGTCTTTGCGCTACCCGCACTCCGCTAAGGCCGTCATAGGCATCGAGTTCCACCTCGATCCAGTGACCGTAATCCGTGCGCCCGATGCCGGCATCGATGACGCCGGACAAGATGAGTTGGCTTCCGGTTTTAAATGCAACATCCCGCGCGGCATCGGTGCTCGAGAGTGAATCGGGTTGAGTTTGCAATGACGGAGATCCGATCCCGAGGGTGCCGTTGCGCGGGAGAAACTCGACATTTTCCCCCAGCCTCCGCAAGATATCTTCGGGTAGGCCGGATCGAATGTTCGGGATCAGGTCGGCGGGGCGATAGTTGACGCTAAAGCGCGTAGCGGAAATTTTTCTTTTGAGGCGAGGGATCGCTCTGGTGGCGTCGGCAGACGCGCAAGCGCCCGGGGTTCTTGCTTGAGGCAGGCTTTCCACAAGCTGGGCTGCCGGGGGAGGGATGACAGGGGGAGGGACGACAGGGGGAGGGCTGGCTGCGGGGGGTGCTTTGGCCACAACGGGTTTCTTGGGTTTCTTGGCCGATGAGAGCGATTTTTTCCTGTAAAGGCTCGCGGCGCGTTTCGGTTGCTGGATCGCGGCTCCTTTCAGGGGGGCCGGCTTTCCCTTCTGGCGTGCCAGGAGTTGCTCCTGCTGCAGCTTGGCGAGTGCGGCCTGGCATTCGCTTTCGTTTTGGTTCAACAATATCAGCGATTTTTTGAGTTTTTCCGCCATGGCGTTCAACTCGGCTTCCTTTGCGCTGAGTGTGTCCGATTTTTTATCCAGATCGGTTTGCCGGCCGGCGCTTATTGCGTCAAGCTCGGTTTTCTTCTTTTCCAGCTCAACCGTTAATGCGCTTCTTTCTTTTTGCAGCTTGAAATATTGGTATCCCAGCGGCACGCCAAGGAGCACGCCAAGGATGAGTAGCGCCAATAGCGTTGGCACAACAAAGCGCTTCGCCGTCTCGGTGGCTGTTTTCAAATCGATCATGATCAGGATATCTCTAAGTGTATTGGGTTGATTCCCAATTTTCAGCTTTTCATGTTCGTAAGAATACCGCGTTTCAGCTTGACGAGGGCGGTTACAATGATGCTTTTACCCGTCCAGGATATCCTTGTCATGACAGAACCCGTTCGCCTTGCCAAGCGCCTTGCCGAATTAGTCTCCTGCTCGCGCCGGGAGGCCGAGCTTTATATCTCGGGTGGTTGGGTAACGGTGGATGGTCAAGTGGTGGAAGAGCCGCAGTTCAAAGTGTCGCAGCAGAAGGTCGAGCTTCATCCCGATGCCAGCCTTGCGCCGGTGGAGCCGATAACCCTTTTGCTGCACCAACCATCCGGCCATGACGCCGGGATGGGTGCGAGTTCCGTGCAACAACTGCTTACCGCCGACACGCGGGCGGCAGACGACCCTTCCGGCATCCTCATGCTCAAGCAACACTTTGCGCGCCTGACCCCGGTCGCGCCGCTAGAGGCGAACGCCAGCGGCTTGCGGGTGTTTACCCAGGACTGGCGGGTGGCGCGCAAGCTGATCGACGATGCCGCCACCGTCGAACAGGAGTACGTGGTTGAGGTTGCCGGCGAAATAGCACCCGACGGGCTCAAGCGCCTCAACCGCAAGCTCGATTTTAACGGCCGGGCCCTGCCCCCGGCCAAGGTCAGCTGGCAAAACGAAACCCGGCTGCGCTTCGCCCTCAAGGGCGCGCAACCCGGCCAGATCGCGCATCTGTGCAACAGCGTCGGACTCAAGGTGCTGACCCTGAAGCGGATCAGGATCGGGCGGGTGTCGATGGCCAAATTGCCGCCTGGACAATGGCGTTATCTGGCGCCGCATGAGCGCTTTTAGGCGCGGAAGACCCAGGAAGATCGATGTTCCTACCAGCGGCGGCGTTTCCTGAGCCGTTCGCCTTCCGCCATCATTTCCGCAATGCCGGCAAGCAGCTCTGCGTAAACCCGGTCATGCGTGGTTAGATGATCCAGTTGCCGCATCGCTTCCGCGGTCAGCCTTCTGGCCTCCGCGGCTGCGGCCCGGTCGCTGCCTTCCGCGCGCGCGGCGGTGTCGGCCAGGATGGTCACCAGTGTCGGTTGCACCTCAAGCAGGCCGCCCGAGACGTAAATCAGTTCCAGCGTGTTGCCCGGAGTCAGGATGCACACTTCGCCTTCCTTGAGCGGTGTAATCATCGGGGCATGGCGCGGGTGGATGCCCACCTCACCGAGCAGGGCGGGCGCGGCGACACGCAGCGCCTGGCCGGAGTAGATTTCACCTTGCAGGCTGACGATGTTGACCTGGAGGGTGGCGGCTGGAATGGGGGCGCTCATCGCCGGAATGGACCTGACTAGTTTCGGGAAATGCGGCGGTGATGGTATTGCATGGCGAAGATGATGGTTTCCGCCACTTCCTCGTATTTGCTCAAATGGTCGGTATTGATCGCCAGGTCGAAGGCGGTAGGCTCGTTGAGCCGTTTTTTGAAAACATCCCAGACGAACCTGGACCTGTCCTCGTTGACGCGGGCCACTTCCTTGTGGGCTTCTTCCCGGCTGATCTGCCGTTTCTGCGCGACTCGTTCGGCGCAGATTTCCGGGGAGGCGACAATGCGCACCCGGAACACGTTCTGCT